>JAJEAL010000065.1 GCA_022822785.1 Candidatus Poribacteria bacterium | reverse complement strand
AGAAACCCTCAAATCACTGGAAAAGATGCCAGAAACCGAGTTTTTTCTTCAAAACTCGGTTTCTTGTCTGGGGTGTTACGTCAGTGAACCGATTTATGTCTCTCTATTATCTGGTTGCAATGAAATGTCAACAGAACCTAGCAACTTAGGTTAAAGTAACAAATTGAGAATTGAGCATACAAAAATATACGTAGAACGGAGCAAATCATGGCGCAGTCGAATTCAAAACTTATTCTGGCCGGTCTATTGGCCGATGGTGTCGGTGGAGAATCCATAGCGGATCAGGCGATTCTGGTGACGGGCGATCGTATCACTGCGGTGGGACCACGGCGGGAGATTCGGCGGCAGGCACCGCGGGATGCCGAGCAGATCGACTTGAGTCGCGCTTGTGTTACTCCCGGTCTAATTGATGGACATACCCATCTGAGTCTGGCGGGTGATGGACGTAGCTATGTTGAGATGTTCTCCGAAACCGATGAGATGATGGTGCTCACCGGGGCGATGAACCTACGGAAACACCTCGCTGCGGGCATCACCACCATCCGAGAACACGGCGCGCGGAACCGAGTCGGATTCACGATTAAGGAAGGGCTTGGACGCGGCTACATTCCGGGACCGCGGATGCTTGTGAGTGGACGGCCTATCACCTGTACCGGCGGTCATTTTCACATGTGCAATGAGGTCGCCGACGGCGAGGCAGAGGTGCGCCGTTCGGTCCGCCGCTTGGTACACGAAGGCGCAGATTACATCAAAATAATGGCTTCCGGCGGCGGTACCGCAGGCACGATCCCCGGACGCGCAAGTTATACGGTTGAAGAGCTTCACGCTATTGTCCACGAGGCGCATCACTTTCACCGTTTGACAGCAGCGCACTGTCGCGCGAAGGAATCAATGGTGCGAGCGGTTGAAGCCGGAATTGATCTGATGGAACACGCGGAGTTTCTCGACCCAGACGACCAACTCCGTTTCGATCCGAAGCTGGCCGAGATGATGGCCGAATCCGGTATCTGGATCAGCCCAACGCTTCAAGCATGGACAGGCTATCCTGCGATTGTCAGACTCACCGAGCAACAGGAAGCAGGCACCCTCTCTCCCGAAAGAGAAGCAGAACTAAATCGACTTGAAGAGCGCGCAGAGGTGCGCTTGGATGTCATGCGGCGTATGCTAGACTACGGTATGCAGGATCGAATCGTGCCAGGGACGGACTCCGGTGTGGGGGACCTCGCGTTTGGACATATAGATTACGATCTGCAACTCTTAGTTCGTGTCGGCTTCACCCCTGCCGAAGCACTTGCTTCCGCGACAAGTATTTCCGCTGAAGCCATTGGTATGGGAAGCGAGATTGGCGTCATTGCACCGGGCAGAATTGCTGATCTGGCTGCGTTCGATGGCGATCCAACGCTCGATATTTCTGCTCTTAGCCGTGTAGTAGCGGTGTTTCAGGGAGGGCAACGGATTCATTAGTTGACTGGTTGTGAGTGTTGGATTTCGCCGTTCCCGCTCAACCCAACCTACAACTTTGGTGAATTCTAAAAATAAATAGACACTTTCACCCCTCGGTTTCGATCCCGATTTATCGGGGCCTGTAGGCGCTGTTTCCAACTGCGCCGATTGGCAGTGTCCAATTATGGTGAACGATATAAATATGTAGACACTTTCGATCCACATGTTTGGTAGGCGCTGTTTCCAACTGCGCCGTCCAGTCTCCCATTTGGTAGGCGCTGTTTCCAACTGCGCCGTCCAATCTCCCGTATGGTAGGCGCTGTTTCCAACTGCGCCGGTATAGAGTGTCCAAGTAATTCTAAAATTCACCATAATTCTAAAATCTACCATTGATGGGCGGGGTGACCCCCCCTACGAAAAAACTGGTGTTTGATGGAAGGATTCGGGGGGACGATTGGAAAATGGCGAATATCTTGCAATCTGTTTCCATTGTTGAATTAAGCTTTAATTCCGGGCGCACAAAACGATAGGAGAACTTATAGATGGCAAGTCAACCCACGGTCACAATTGAGCAATGGTTTACAGAGGGCTGGAAACTGTATAAACGGCATCCGGTCACCTTTTCCTTTGCGAGTCTGCTTGGCGCGTTAATGTGCTTCCCGCCAGCGTTTCTATTTTTCGCTGCCCCATTTTATGCGGGTCTGTATTACATGGCGTTGAAAGCGATGCGCCGAGAAAAAACCCGGATTCGCGATATTTTCAAGGGATTCCGCCGATATTGGGCTGCCCTGTTCCTATGGTGGCTATTTCTGATTGCATTTATTGTGTTGTGTACAACGGCAATCGGTATCTTGGTCGTGCCGCTGCTCTGGGCGATGTCGATGCTAGCGCTTCCCCTGCTGATTGATGAGGGTAAAGATGTTGGCTCGGCTTTCGGTGCCGCGTTCAAGACCGTGTTTACATGGAAGAATTGTGCACGATTTTGGCTGTACGGGCTGGTTGTGTCCCTCGTCTCATCTCTCGGTGCCTTGGGGTTCTTTGTCGGTCTATTTATCACGGTCCCGCTTGCGGTCTGTATCCAAGTAGTAGCCTATCGCGACATCTTCAAACCGGAAGAAGCTTTCCAACAGGAGATGCTTGAACCGTGGCAGGAATACCCTTTCCCGCTCAAAGCCGAATATATCGGCCCTATCTCACGAATTCGTGACGTCCGTAACCGCATCTTTCAACAAATTCAATCCGCTGACGACAGTGTTAAGCTGCTATTGGAGGGCTCGATCGAACATCTAGATAACGTTTTTGCCAAAGCTGCCGACCTAACCCACCGTCTACAACAGATTGACGACTACCTAGCAACAACGACTATGCAAACGCTGCACACTGAAAAAATGGAAATCACCAGAAAGCTGGCAGAGTCACCCAACACAGCGATATACGCCCAATATGAGGAAGCACTACATACACTTGAGGAACGTATCGAAAATCATGAGCGGCTTGAGGAGCTGAGGCAGCAGATTGACGCCCGGTTGACGACAATTCGCGTGTCGCTTGATAACACACATGCCAAAATCATCCAAATCAGAACTACAGGGCTGAGTAACGCTAGGCTTGAAAGTGATGATGTTTCCAAAACATTGCGTGATTTACAGATTGAAATGGATGCGCTGTTGAGTAGCCTCGAAGAGATGTCGAAGACGACATAACAGAACGTTTCATCGGCTGTAGGGGACGGGATTCACTTCCGTCATCTGTTAGGAACATGACACTGATAGGCAGCAACCAGACTATGCTTCAGAAAAACACACTTCCAACTGCTCACCATAATTTTACGTATCACGTTTCACGCTGCTTGCGTTTTAGGCTTTCTTTTGACATGAGCCGAAAGATTTTGTTAACCTTTTTTTTCTCAATTACCCTTCTCTGTTGGATAGTAGTCACCGCTGAATCCGCGCCACACCCAAGATTCGGAGGCACTTTACAGGGAGCGATTTTTCAGCCAGTTACAACCCTCGATGCGCTCAACTATCTCAACTTTGCAGAGCTACAGGTTGCGGCAAACCTTTACGAGGGATTGGTCAAACGGAATCGCTATGGACGAATCAGCCCGGCGATTGCCCAGAGCTGGACGCATTCCAACGACCATCGAACGTGGGGGTTTGTAATTGCACAAGGATTGACGTTCCACAACGGCAAACCGGTAACAGCGACCGATGTAAAACTGGCTTGGGAGCGAATCGTGCGCGAGGGGGTATGGCGAGTATCCCCGCACCCCTTATTTTTGATTCGGGGAGCTGACGCCTATCGAACCGATACAGCACCGCAGGTTGAAGGGATTCGCGTCCTTACTGACTCCTACCTCCAAATTAAGCTGCAGACCGGAGATCCTGAATTTGTAGAAAAGCTGACCTCGCCGGCAGCATGGGTCGTGACCCCAGGGGATTCGCAGCCCATCGGCACAGGGCAATTTCGGTTGCAATCTTTAAGCAGAACAGAGGTGCGATTGACAGCGAATTCGGATTACCTGTGGGGCAGTCCCTATCTGGAGAATCTAATTTTTCGCTATTATGCAAACCTGGACGAAGCCCTATTTGAATTTGAGTCAGGGGTTTTAGATGCGCTGCCACTTTCCATCACAGCAGCGGAAAGTCGCCAGCGTGAACGGCTTGATGACATCTTGATTCAGACGGACGCGGCGACACTTGTATATCTGCGGCTCCCGGTTGAGAACCAGATGTCCAATTTATCGCAGCCCTCCTCTACACCGACTTGGCACAATGTGCTCAGATATGCGATTGACCCGCAAGCACTCTTACATTTACAATATGGAGAAAATCCGTCCAAAATGATAGCCGTCCCCTTTGCATTTCCTCATAACCGTGTGAAGGCGCGCAGACGACTGAAACATTCCGGTTGGAATAGGCCGCTTAACCTAATCTATGCACAGCTACCGGACAACACAGGTAGTGCGATTGCAACGTGGTTAGAACGCGATTCGCTCAGTCAGATTGGGTTGCAAGTAAATGTCAAAGCAGCGGATTCTGATACGTTGGCGAAAGAAGTCGAGAAAGATGCACCGACGCTTGCGCTGCTATCTATGCCGATTGTGCCGGGCAGCAATGATACCTCTCCAGGAATTGGCCGTTCCAATTCCCTGATTCCGCTTTATCTGCTGCCTACTAGTTTTTTGTGTCAGTCCAAGCTCCGGGGAGTCAAGGTTGGATCGGGAGGAGTCCTTGTATTTGAACGGACATGGCTGGCGGAGTGATGTGTAGTGTACAAGGAAAGACGTGACCTGCTAAATCTTTAATGGAGGATATACCCCATGCGTGGCTTAGATGCTGAACAGATTGCGTTTTACAAAGACCAAGGTTACCTCTTGGTGGAGGATGTGTTACCCATTGAGAACTTGGAACTACTGATTTCAGAGCTGAATGAAACCGTTGACAGGAACGCTCGAAACGCGCAAGCAAAGGGAGTGCTATCGGAGCTCTTTGAGGATGAACCTTTCGAGCGCCGACTCGCCCGGATTGTGGAGGCCGTCACAGATCAATCTGACACCTCATTCTCGAATGCCCTGTTTGAGGGATTGCAGGGCAAGCTGAAGACGGAGGGTATGTTCGCCGTGATGACGCACCCAGCCATCTTAGATATTGTTGAATCGCTGATCGGCCCGGAGATTTTGGCACATCCCCAGTTCAACATCCGCGCAAAACTACCGAATCAGGATACCTCTGTGGTCCCTTGGCATCAAGATCTCGGCTATTTGGAAGCCGACGCCTCAGAGACGTTCATGATCAACTTTTGGATTCCGCTTGTGGACGCAACCGTGGAGAACGGCTGCATGGAGGTGATAGCGGGAAGCCATAAAGCACCACTGATTAACCATGTCACAGGGCTTGGACCGGGGCGGAATTTTAAAGGCATTGTCAATGAGGCGTTGCCCGATGGCGAACAGGTGGAATGTCCTGTCCCGTTGGGTAGTGTGTTACTTATCCAGCACAAGACTATTCACCGTTCGGTGCCGAACTATTCCGACCACATCCGTTGGAGCCTAGACCTACGCTACAGCGATCCACGGATGCCTACCGGACGCGACACAGTGCCAGGCTTTATCGCAAGAAGCAAGACGCACCCGGCATCCGTGGCGAATAACCTTGAGGATTGGCTTACACTCTTTGAGTAAATAATGATTAGAAAAATAAGTATGGCGTTCTGCCTCATCGTAACCGTTCTGTTTATTTGGGTCTGGCACCATCAGAGCCAGTTCAACGACCATTCGCGCAAAGGCTTTTTTCATCTCAGCAACGGGGAATTAGATAAAGCAATCGAGGTATATACCAAAGCCATCAAGAATAAAGAACGGACAATCTTTTTCACCGAAGAACCGTCGGCATACAATAATCTCGGTCAAGCCTATCTTCGTAAAGAGGAATACGCCTCGGCAATCGCTGCCTTCCAAAAAACACTGGAAATGCGACCGAATGCGGTGGGCGCTTATATCAATCTGGCGACCGCTTATCTAAAGCAGAACTTACCGGATTCGGCAATCAACTCTTGTGAAACAGCACTAAAGTTTGCGCCAGATGTTGCACACCTGCACTACAATTTGGCTTGTGCCTACGCGCTTAAAAACGAGGACAAGCAATCTATTGATTCGCTCCAACAAGCAATTAATCTCGACGAACGGATGCGCACGCTTGCCAAGGAAGACACCGTGTTCGATAGATTCCGGCCACATCCAATCTTTTCCGGTGAGTGAATCGATAATTCCTTCGGGTGCATAAATTTCTACTTGACAATTTGAGAGCTGGCATGTATAATTCACCGTTGCGTTTGCTGGCGTAGCTCAGTTGGTAGAGCGAGTGATTTGTAATCACTTAGTCGGGGGTTCAAATCCTCTCGCCAGCTTCCTTTTTGTCTTATCAAATGGGCGGATACCCAAGTGGTCAACGGGAGCAGACTGTAAATCTGTTGGCTAAGCCTGCGGAGGTTCAAATCCTTCTCCGCCCATCATTTCTAAGCGTCGGAGACGTGTACCTGTGACGTCCCAAGCAAAACGCGGGAGTAGCTCAGTTGGTAGAGCATTGGCCTTCCAAGCCAATTGTCGCGGGTTCAAGTCCCGTCTCCCGCTTTCAGATATTGCTGCCGGACGTCTGTTTCCTAGTTATGCCGACGTAGCTCAGTAGGTAGAGCGCGTCCTTGGTAAGGACGAGGTCACCGGTTCAAACCCGGTCGTCGGCTCCACCCTATTTTTTGACTCACGGTAGTCGAACGAAATTGAGTGAGTACTATGCCAAGAGATATAGTCACGCTGGCGTGTGATGATTGCAAACAGCGAAATTATGTTACGACGAGAAACAAAAGAACCCAGCAAGAACGTTTCGAGTTCAAGAAGTATTGTCGCTATTGCCGTAAGCACACACCCCACAGAGAGATTCGATAGTGTCTTCAATCCGTTTTGTCTTGCAGGCCAGTAGCTCGAACGGCTAGAGCGTCGGTCTCCAAAACCGAATGTTGGGGGTTCGAATCCCTCCTGGCCTGCTCTTTTTTCTAGCTATATAACCTATGATAACACGCATAAAGAGATTTATTCGAGACATTCAGGCTGAATGGGGGAAAGTCTCTAAACCCGATCGTCAGGAAGTGCAAGGCAATACACTTGTGGTGATTGTCGCCTGTGCGCTCTTGGGACTTTTCCTCTGGATGGTTGATGGAAATACGGGATATCCCGGCTGGATTTCTATACACGGCGTCATTTTACTAATAGGAATCATTGTAGCGGTGACTGTGGCTGCCAGACGCTACACATCGAGATGGCAAATTGCGTCCTTAGTCTCGTTGATTCCATTAGTAGTTGTGGCTGTTGCCTATTTTGTCTTCGGCTACTCCGTCGAAGGTTTCGGGCTCGCTTTGTTACGCAGCCTGTTCCTTAAAACGGGTTAGTCGGCACACAGGTCTAACTGATTTCAAATGTAGGTGCGTTATGGACGGTTTTTGGTATATTCTGCATATCTACTCTGGACATGAAAAAAAAGTAAAAGTGAACCTTGAACAACGGGCACGCGCCTTGGGGCTGGATCAGGAAGTTTGCCAAGTGATTGTTCCAACCAAAGAGGTTGTCGAAATCAAAAACGGCAAAAAACGGACATTTGAACGTCCATCTTACCCCGGATACCTCCTCGTCCAGACAGCACACGAACTTCGTGCAGACGCTCCAAATGAAGAAAGCCAACAGAGTTGGCATCTCATTCAGGACACCCCGAGCGTCATGGATATCATCGCGCCGCTCACTGAAGCAGAAGTTCAACATATTCTGAATCTGTCGACAGACGAAGAGCAACAGCCCGCGCCGCCGATGGTCGAGCACGCGGTTGGCGATAAAGTCCGGGTAATTGACGGGCCGTTTAAAGAATTTCCTGCCGAGATAAATGCAATTGACGAAGGTAGACAACGCTTACATTTGACGATTTCTATCCTCGGCAGATCTACCCCAATTGAACTGGATCATTACCAAGTAGAAAAGATATAGAATTAAGGAGATATCGATGGCTAAAAAGGTTGCCGGGGTCGTTAAACTCCAGCTGATATCCGGACAAGCAACGCCAAACCCACCGGTTGGCCCAAGTCTTGCCCCGTATATGATTAACATCCCGGAGTTTATTAAATCTTTTAACGGTCAAACGCAAGATCAACAGGGGTTGGTAGTCACGACGATTGTCACCTGTTACGCAGACCGTTCATACACTTTTGAAGTGAAATCGCCGCCGACAGCGGTGCTGTTGAAAGATGCAGCAAAGCTCGCAAAAGGGTCCGGCGAACCCAACCGAAATAAGGTCGCTTCCGTAACGTCGGCACAGGTTGAAGAAATAGCGCAAACCAAGCTGCCCGATCTGAATACAACCAGTTTGGAATCTGCAATGCGAATGGTTGCGGGTACTGCACGGAGCATGGGAATTACCATCAGTAGATAATCACTAGGGAGGATAAGCATGGGCAAAAGAGGGAAGAGATACCGCGAGGCCTCACAACTCGTTGACCGCTTAAAGCTGTATGATCTCGATGAGGGGGTCGAGCTGCTGAAAAAGTCTGCGTCAGCAAAATTTGCAGAGACCATAGATTTGGCGGTGCATCTTGGCGTAGATCCCCGTCACGCGGATCAGAATATCCGAGGCACTGTTTCCTTACCACACGGCACCGGTCAGGAGATACGGGTCGTTGTTTTCGCTCAAGGAGATAAAGCACGCGAGGCAGAAGAAGCGGGCGCCGATGCGGTTGGCACCGATGACCTCGTTGATAAAATTGTCGATGGCTGGTTAGAGTTCGATGCAACAATCGCGACCCCTGATCTGATGCGGACCATCATGCCAAAGTTAGGACGGGTTCTCGGACCGAGAGGCTTAATGCCTAACGCAAAAACAGGAACCGTCACCATGGATGTGGCAGAGACAATCCGCACCATTAAAGCTGGGCAGATCGAGTATCGAGTTGAAAAGGAATCCGGCGTGATTCATGCCCCTGTCGGCAAGGCATCGTTTGATGAGAATCAGATTAAAGAAAATATTCAGGCGGTGATGGGCGCCCTCGTGCAAGCACGTCCGTCCTCTATCAAGGGAAGATATCTTAAGACAGTTGCAGTCTCATCAACGATGGGCGTTGGAATCCGTCTGGAGCCGGGGCAGTTTAGTTAAATTGAATATATTATATTAACATTAGGTGTCGTCGTAGACAGTAGGTGCAAATTTGCTTAAACCCGTATTCGAGCCTACCGAGGCGGACGAAATCTTACCAATTTCTACTTTCAGACCGAAATTGAGGGGATTGGTAGGTGCGTTCCATAGATATGGAAAAAAGCCTCCTATACGACAGGAGGCTTTTTTTTGCATACCGTAGAGCGCAAACGATTGAACTGAAGGGAGAGGGTATCGGATGCCGAGTCCAAAAAATATTCAACAGGTAGAAAGCATTCGAGAGGATTTCCAGAACTCAGAGGTCATTATCCTGACAGAATATCAAGGATTGACGGTCGCAGAGATGAACGAGTTACGCGATCAGTGCCGTGAGGCGGAAGTCCGATATAAGGTCTATAAGAACAACCTTATCAGTGTTGTTGCTCAAGAGCTAGAGATTGAAGGGATAGAACCGTACCTTCAAGGAACAACAGCCGTTGCGCTGAGTAACGATCCGGCAGCATCGGCAAAGATTTTGGCAAGTTTTAGCGACGAACATGAAAACCTGAAAATTAAGGCTGGGATACTTGGTAATCAGACCATTGACGCTGCGGCAGCTGAAAAGCTAGTCGATATGCCATCAAAGGAACAACTGATTGCGACTGCTGTGGGAGGCTTGAAAGCACCCATCTCCGGGCTTGTCAATGTCCTGCACCAAGGTTCTCCCTTGACCGGGCTTGTTAATGTTTTGAACGGTTCACTTCGTCAAGTGACGACGGTATTACAGGCAATTGTCGATCAGAAGAAAGCGGCTGAATCCGCTTAACTATTGATAGCACAATTTCCAAACTAAGGTCGGCGATTCATCAACAAAAGAATCTCCGTCCTTTAGGGCGGAGAGTATCTCAATCTTTTAAGAAAGGAACAAAACAATGGCTGATGTTGAAAAACTAATCGATGAGATTAGTGAAATGACCGTTTTAGAGCTTTCCGAATTGGTAAAAGCACTTGAGGATAAGTTCGGTGTGAGTGCCGCCGCCGCCCCAATGGTAATGGGGGCCGGCATGGTGCCAGGCGTTGCAGAAGGCGCCGCCGATGATGCTGCCCCTGAAGAAGAGGAAAAGACCGAGTTTGATGTCCAATTGAAAGAGATTGGACCCAACAAGATTCCCGTCATTAAAGAGGTGCGGGCTGTCACAGGACTCGGACTTAAAGAAGCCAAAGAAGCAGTTGAGGCTGCACCAAACGTCATTAAGGAAGGTGTTAGCAAAGAAGAGGCTGAGGAAATTAAGAGTAAGTTAGAAGCTGTCAATGCAGAGGTAGAAATTATCTAACTCTCAACTTTCCTTGACCCACACAAACCCATTGTAGTCACATGACTACGATGGGTTTTTCTTTTTTGACTCACGTTAAGAAGTCGTGCGCTAGAAGTCGCTTTAGTTTATTGGTCCATTTTTCACGTTCCGGTATCCTTCGCTCCGATTCATCCAAGAGCTACGAAGATACTAGACACTATCGCGCTATGTTTCGGGAACCTCCCGACCAAATTCGGGCATCACGCTTTCAGTGTAGGGTACTAACCGACATGATTCTTATCTTTTATATCGTTTTCAGTCAATTAGCGGTCGGCGGTCTTGCGCTCTTGCTGCTCATACCCAAAGATTTGGTGGGACGCGGATTTTACCGACTTATGGCACTGATTTACCTACTCGTTATGGTTTTTGCGCGTTGCGCGAACCTAGCACTTAGCGGCAATCCGGTTAGCTTCGGCAATTTCTTCCTCGCCTGGCAAGGATACGAATCTATTTTTGTGCTTGCCTTTTGTGCATTGCTCCTATTGTATACGCTTAGTCTGTGGTTGAAGCAGGCCCTGATTAGCCGCTTCCTGTTAATTGCCGGCACAATCTGTGGTATAATTTGGATTGTCTACAGCGCACAATCTTATGGAGAACTAATTGATATACCTGCCGGACGATTGCTGTTGTCCGCACAATTTCTTGTCTCCGCCGTTTTATTAGGCACTGTGAATAGCGGTATGTGGTTTGGACACTGGTATCTCGTGACCCCAAACCTTCCCGTCATCCACCTGAAGCGGTTCAATCAGATTTTCGTGGTATCGCTAGCATTGTCAATTTTGTTTTTTATAACGAATGTATACCTGCGATGGGGAGCGGCGGATGTGAGTCCACTGAACTTTTTTCATCAGGTCGCATTCTGGTTGAGAATTCTCATTGGATTCGGTGGATCAGTGCTGCTATACATCATTATTTGGGACTGCCTACGTGATAAGTCAATCCAGCGGGATGTCGTCGGCGCGACCCGCGCTGCGACCGGATTCCTTTACATTGCTATGTTGACAGTGTTCATCGGTGAGTTTTGCGGGCGGTTACTGCTTTTGGAAGTACGGTTTATCTTGTAACTGCTGAAAATGAACCCCACCCAGTTCGACCGCAGCAAAAATGTGCCGAACCACAAGTCAGCACAAGAAAAGCGTAGCATGGGCCATGGTGGTGAGCCAACCCCATTCAGCAAGCGTATCAGTTTTGTGAAAACCGTCAGGCCACTCACGGCTTAAAAGGTTCTCCCGTTCGACGCAGCGCTTTGGTGATAGCAAGTTGGCAAGTCACATAACCGCTTTGGCTATACCCCCGGTGATTCAAGGCACCGGCAGCGTACCCCGGCCGGGCATCGGCGATCGTCCCAACGATAAGATTCGCGTGCTCAGCTGTCGTGTCGTAACGGTCCGCAATCAATCCTACCATATTTGCCCAAGCAACTTTCAGGGCTTCCTCCCAAGTCGCACCCTTGCCAGAGGTGAGGATTTCATCAGTTGCCTCTACCACCGTGGTAGTCTCTACCACCGGATTACCGGTCGGGAAGCCGGGCGAGCGGTCCACCTTTAGCGTAATCGCAGAGTCGATCTCGACCCCAGTGCCGGTTAACTCGCCATCCCCCATCCGGGCGTGGACATCACCAAGATGGAGGAGGCCACCGGGTTTTTGGGCGCGAATGTGGAGGGTGCTGCCAGGTTGAACAGAATTAAAGTCCATATTGCCGCCTAAATCCAGGGCACCCGCATGCGGGGCAACCTCTTCTAACTGAACGACCCCAATCATCGGTCTAATCGGTACTACAAAGTCCGGAGGGAAATGGACCAACCCGTCTCGTACCGGCGCAATTAAACGCACGCTCCCCCAAAAGGGACCACCGTTGCGGTAGAAGCCGTAAGGGCCCACCTCCATGTCAATAATCTCTATGGCAACCCAATCGCCAGGGGCGATACCTTCAATCTGAAATGGCCCGCCGGGACGAGACCCACGCGGCGTCGTGATGTGTAACGGAGTACCCGGCTTGAGTTCTCCGGTGATGCTGATGTCCTGATCGTGCCCACCGACTGTTTCAATAACAACAGTTTCGCCGAGCGCCAAGGTGCCTCTGATCTGACCGCGGTCCGGATCGTCCGGCCCAGTATAGTAGGGTGTTCGAGTGAAGTGGCGCATAAGTGCTTATCTCCTTCGTCCAGGTTTGCGTTAATCTTGGCTTCCATTGTAGTTGAACACAGACGCACTGTCAACCACATTGTATCATCCCTAGAAATTGCTTGCTTTCAAGCCGGGATTGGGGGTATACTTCCTCTGATTCTTCATAAATAGTCTAACACAATTGGGATAAGGAGCGAGTCTTGCGCGAAAAATATTGTGCTATTTTCATCGGAATTTTTAGCTTACTGCTAGTCGGTTCGGTAAGTGCGAAGATTATCAGCCCGGAGGAAGCAATCGGCTTCCCTGTCGGTGCGGATTACAAACTGTCGCGCTGGGAAACCATCACCAGCTATTTACAATCGTTGGCTGCCAATTCGGACCGGGTAATTTTAGAGGAGCGCGGCAAAACTACTGACGGACTCGATTTTGTGTTGGTCCTGATATCTTCGCCGGAAAATTTGGAAAACCTTGACCGTTACAAAACCATCCAGCAGAAACTGGCAAATCCACAAGAACACAACCTGACAGAGTTGAAGCAATTTGCACGAGAAGGAAAAGCGGTCGTCATGATCAGCTGCAACATCCACTCAACGGAAATCGCTTCGTCTCAGATGTCAATGGAGCTGGCTTACGAACTCGCTACGGAGGACACCCCGGAGATTTCGGAGATTCTGGAAAACACCATCCTCTTGCTGATTCCGTCCGCAAACCCTGACGGACTGAATATGGTAATTGATTGGTACGAGCGCACCGTCAACACACCATATGAAGGCGCACCGATGCCTTGGCTCTACCACAAATACACCGGACACGACAATAACCGCGATTGGTTCATGCTAACACAGGTCGAAACACAGTTAATAACGAAAATTCTTTATAAGGAATGGTTTCCTGAAGTGGTCTACGACGTGCATCAGATGGGTAACAGAGGGGCACGGTTCGTGATTCCACCCTATTTCCATCCCGTCAACCCAAATATCCCACCCCTGTTGCAACGCGAACTCGCCCTAATCGGCGCACAGATGGCGTTGGACCTCACAGCGCAGGGGTTCACCGGTGTACTGTCAAACGCGGTATACGATACGTGGTGGCACGGTGGGTTTCGTACGGTGCCGTATCGTCACAACATGGTAGGTATCTTGACAGAGGCCGCCAGTGTCAACATCGCCTCGCCAATTTTTCAGCCGAAATCGAGCTTGAGGGGGCATCGACGGGGGTTAAGCAATTATGCACAGCAGACCAACTTTCCTGAACCGTGGCCCGGTGGGTGGTGGCGGCTACACGATATTATCGAATACGAGAAAGCGGCAGCATATTCAATTCTATCGATCGTTGCCAAGCAGAAGGAGATGTTTCTCACCAATTTTTATAAGATGGGGCTGGACGCCGTCAAAAAGGGGCATCATGAACCACCGCGTGCATTTCTTGTGCCTATGGACCAGCGGGATATGAATACTGCCCTCAAGATGCTGCAGATTCTACAGCGCGGTGGTGTAAAAATCCATCGAGCAAACACAAGCTTCACGGCTGATGGTGTCAATTATCCTGAAGGCACCTACGTTGTCTCAATGGCACAACCGTTTCGAGCACATGCCAAAGATCTGCTTGAAGTCCAATACTATCCCCGTCGTATCCCGGCACCGGGTGCACCGCCGGAACGACCCTATGACATCGCAGGCTGGACGTTGCCGTTGCAGATGGGAGTCAAAGTCATCAAGGCAGTCGAGGCATTTGAGGCAGATCTCACGCTCGTTGAGCGCATCCCTGCCGCGGAAGGCAAGCTCCACCTTGACGGGGTTAATTTCCAAGACGCGGTCGTCTACGTTTTCAAAAATCAAACGAACCTAGAAACCGTAGCACTGAATCGCTTATTTGAAAAGGATCGATATAGAATCTATCAGCAGCAGAGAGAAACCGCGTGGAAAGATTTACACCTACCCCGTGGGACGATTATCCTTAAATCAGACCGAATACCGGGGAGCGATTCCGCCGAATTGCGCGATTTTGCTGAGTCCGTTGGGATTGAAATCTATGCCCTCAATCAACACTATGTAGATCTCAAAGCAGAGTTGAGGCAGCCGCGCTTGGGGCTCTATAAACCGTGGGTCGCAAATATGGATGAGGGGTGGACTCGGTGGGTGCTGGAGCAGCATGAGTTTCCCTATCGTAATTTGACCGATGCCGAGATCCGCGCCGGAAATTTAGATGAATCGTATGACGCGATAATCCTGCCCGATATGAGAGCATCAAGGATGATTGAAGGACACCTGGAAGGAAGCCTCCCGCCGGAGTATGTGGGCGGTATCGGATTGGAGGGCGCGGCGAACCTTCGTACCTTTGTTGAACAGGGCGGTACGCTTATCTGTTTGAACTGGGCAACTGAGCTGCCAATCGCGTACTTTGGACTGGAGATTGCCAACGTTCTGAAGTCAAACCAATCGGGACCACAAAACGCGGCTGATAACGAGTTTTTTTCCCCCGGCTCGTTGCTGCGTGTTTTCGTTGAAACGGCTCATCCAATCGGTTACGGTTTGGAGCGTGAGATGGCAGTCTTTTTCAAATCGGGGCCCGCGTTTCAGGCGAGGAGCGGAAAAAGGGTGGCGGCTTACCCCAACTTCAACCCACTTATGAGCGGTTGGATTGAAGGGGAGAAACGGATTCGTCAGAAAGGTGCACTCTGGGATATTAAGCTGGGACAGGGGCATGTGATTCTGTTCGGATTCAAACCCCAGCATCGGGCACAGTCACACGGAACATTTAAGATGCTGTTCAATGCAATTTACTACAGCGTCCTTGGGAAGTAGATGCCCTATCCCCCCGTTGTCAACCCCGCATAGACTTCGCGTCCTTCATGGAATAGGTGCAAAATCTCTTCCCGCTGCTTATCCTGCGTGAACTTCCCGATCCGACTGATCCAGTCGATAGAAGCGTCAATTGAACGGACAAAGAACCCTGCGGACTCCTGTGCAATAACAGGCGGACGGCCCGTGCCAATCTGCACCGGGCTGGTATGGGCGTATATCGCCTGTGAAAAGCTATCCCGTGCATCGCCATAGGCACGTGCGGCAATCCAACCATCAGTCTCGATTTCCAGATCAAACTCCCACTCACCGTTCTGTGCAGGCACCTCATTGAATTCCTTGCGTTGCACGACGCTACCGTTGTGGACTAGCTCCACGCGGTTAATCGGATAGTGTGAATTCCACGAAATCAATCCTGATAGTTTGCGGGGCGTTCCATTTGGGGAATCGATCTGGCCGCCGGGCATGGTGCCGTCCACAGTTAGAAATAGGGCTGGGCCGTTCGTGATGAATGTATTACCCTCCTGTAACCCCCGCAACCAGTTATCGTAGGTAAATTCCCGATCTGTGTGGACGTAGACGCGGTTGTTTGAGCAGATAAACCAATCCGTGCCGGTTGACGCCGGCAGCGAAATACCACAGTTCAACAGATGATACCAGATGTCATACTCGGGATCCGCCCAGAATGGATCAAAGAGGTTAAAAGCATCTAACTTGCCCAACGCCGCCGCGACCGGTGCCTCCATTCCAATCCCGTTGTGGCACCATAGCACGATGCCGCCTTGTCGTTTTGCGTCGTCGCAGGCGTAGCAGAGCGGCGGATAATCCGGATCGAAATCGCTGACGAGATCGCCACGACTGACCGGCTCCACTACATTGCGGATACGCAGCAGCATGATATGTCCGTAAGCCATTCCACCCCGTCGGTAGTTGTGCCGATTTTCTTCTCCACAGTCCACAAGATGATGTGCGGTTGAGTAGTCTGTCATAAACCCGATCGGGTACTTGTTGCTGGCATAGGGCAACTCACGCCGCTGCAGGATACTAACCACCGTTACACTCAGATCATGGACTTTTGGATCGAGATTCAACCGAGCATCGGGCTGCATCTCATCCTCGCTGTAGTGAAGATGGGTGTTGCCCGGATACCAGTTTTGCGATGGAAGATCCGTCCACCGTCTGAGTTGCAACTCGACATCAACGTGCCCTTTTGAGGGGGCTGAGACCACTTTCCGTAGCGGTTCATACTCTGTGCCGCGTTCAACGATAATATCCGTTGATCCGCGAGGGACATGCACCGTGAACTCGCCTGCACTATAAAAAAATGGATCGCCGGGACCCACTTTCAAGATGCTGTTAGCGGGATGCACAAAATTTCCGCTGCTCGTCAGGACATGTACTTTTGCCTCAACCGGCTCACCTGAAACACTGTCTCGAATTATCCCGTGTATTGTTCCCATCAACCTTCTCCTTTATTGTGATAACACAACACCGTTGGTTCGTCACCGATTAAGATGCGGTCGATTATAGCATTACACACCATTGCAGTCAAGTTACTAGGAATTCTCCTTTTCAAAAAAAACACCGACACGAAAGAAAAATTAAGGCAAGCGAACCGTTCCCCTCTGAGCACCCCTTACAGCCGAACTTGGAGGTCGTGAGGACACATGAAAACCCACTGCCGGAACGGTTGATCGAAGCGGCAAAGACGGGAGTCGATGAATTCCGTCAGGTGCTTTCAGAAATGTGATGAAGCGTAAGCGAATTTGATGTGATCCAACCCACCTTCAGGATTGGGTTGCAGCTGCCGGCGGGATATTCTTGATGTATTGCTCAATCCCTTCGGCAATCGCTGTTGCTAGTTGACGTTGGTATGCCTTCGTCGTGAGTTTCTTCCCTTCCGTTGGATTTGAGATGAAACCGACCTCAACAAGCACCGCAGGCACTTTTGCGCCAATTAGAATTACCATAGGCGCGTGTTTGACCCCCCGATTTTTCACATGTTTTCCTGATGCCAGCTGCGCTTGAATGAGCTCTGCTAACCGACGGCTCTCTGTGCTTTTGCTTTCCTTGAAAATTCTTCCCACCAGGGCATCTAGCTCCTTCATATTGTATTCCGCCCCGGCGTTTTCTCGCATAGCGGTGATTCGGGCGGATTCGTCGGAGGCGAGGGCGAGGTAATAGGTTTCGATGCCAGCGGCTTTACGGGAGGTGCTGCCGTTGGCGTGGATGCTGATGAACAGGTCGGCTTTCTGGTCCGTTGCAAACTGCGTCCGTTTTCTGATCGGGATATAAACATCGGTTTCACGCGTCAGCCGGACGTTATACCCTTTCTTAACGAGGATGTCGCGCAGTGTTTTTGATAGGCTGAGAACAATCTGTTTTTCTTGCCTCGCTTGACTCACAGCACCGGGATCTTTACCTCCGTGTCCCGGATCGATCACAATAGTTTTGACGCTCAAGCCCAGCTGCTGTGCCAGCGACGGATCGGGAATAGGTTCCGGCGCTTTTGGTGGCTCAGGGGCAGGTTTGCTAGCCTTCGGCGGTGGTGGGGCTTCCTCTTCAACGAGAGGCTTCGGAGGTGTCGGCTCTCTTGGCAGCGTTACGGTTTGGGGTTTAGGGTCAGCTTTTTTCGGTGGCGGCACGTTAGCACTAAGTCGAGGCACTTCTGGAGGTGCAGGCGGAGGAAGCTTGGTCGCTTCCAACGGTATTTTAGGTCGGTTCAGTTGAACCACTTGAGGGGATTCTGGCAATGTCGTTTCAGGTGGAGAATCACCAAGTATTGCCTCCTCCGTTTCTTCAGAATCAAGGCGCGACGCTCGCATCTCCGCTTGGGCAACGATTTGACGATTTTGGCTTCGACGAGAGAGTGCCTCGTATGTAATGCGTGCTAGTATGAAGTACCCTTGTGCTTCGTACGCCCTGCCAAGTCGTAATTGTGCTTTGTCGGCGATCGAGTGGTTGGGGTAGCGACCAATCACCAGCTGATACTGAGCAACCGCCTTGCTATGGTCTCCAATCCGACTATAACTATCTCCTAGCCAGTAATGTGCATCCGCCGCATGAGGTGAGTCGGGGTAATCTTGATGGAGTTTATTGAGGGCGTCAATTGCGTTGTCAACCGCTGGCTGTTCGTTCGACTGTCCCAACCAGAGCCAGCAAGACGCAACTGCATATTGGGCATCGTCCGCCCACTCCCCTTCTACATCCGCATCGATAGCGCGTTGAAATTCATGGATTAAGGATACCCACTCCGCCTCAGTGGAAGGGATTTTCCCTTGCGCTAGCTGGTGATGCTTGGTCGAAGCGGCACGATAAAGGGCTGATGCGTCAGGCGGTGCCGGCACCGGGGGCACCGGGCGTTGTGAGCAAGCAAGAAACAGTAATGAGAGCAGACTGAGAGTGTATATATATATTTTCATGATGTTCTCTAAGATCCGTCTTTTCTAGGTGCTTACGTTAGGGGCACGTTGGTTGGAACCCGTAAACACCTTAGTTTGCTGATTCGGTCAGTTGTCGATGCAAACCGTTTGCGAGCGCGGCAAACTCGGCGATATCAAGCGTTTCTCCACGCCGCCGTGGATCGATATCGAGTTGAGCGCAAATAGTATTCAGTGCGTCCGCAGAGATAAAAACGCCGTTTTGCAAGAGGGCGTTTCGTAACATTTTGCGTCGAGCTTGAAAGGCAGCCCGGACAATCCGAAAGAATAGCCGCTCATTTTCAACTTTGACGTGGGGGGTATCCCGCATCTGCAGCCTTAGCACGGAGGAGTCAACCTGTGGAGAAGGATAAAATCGATCCGGCGGAATTCTACCCACAATTTCAGCATTGGCATAGTAGGAGACACCAATAGTAAGGGCACCGTAGCGTTTGTTTCCGGGCGGCGAAATGATGCGCTCCGCGACTTCCGTCTGCATCGTCAGGACACAAGCATCTATTTTTCGGTGATGCTTCAGCAACTCCCATAGAACCGGCGTAGTGATATAGTAGGGTAGGTTGGCAACGATTTTGGTCTGGTTGGGGGGAAAGTTATTCAGCAAAGGGGACAAATCTAACTTGAGAGCATCTCCTTGAATCAGAGAGACGTGCGGCATTGTTGAGAATTTGAGCTGCAGTTCGGCGTACAAAAAGTCGTCGATCTCAATCGCAACAACTCTCTTAGCAGTAGCCGCCAGCTCCGATGTCAGAAACCCGAGCCCCGCCCCAATCTCCAAGACAAGATCCGTCTCGGTCAAGTCCGCGTTCCACGCTATCTCTTGTAAGGTATACGGATCAATCAGGAAGTGTTGACCGAGTTTCTGGTTGGGATTTCTGCCGGTGCGTTTGAGAAATTCACGAACCTGTTGGTAGAGCGTCATTTCCGAAGACCTCGTTTTTCGGGTAAGGAGGACAGTTACCCTAGATTTCGTCGGGTACACCGATTATTATTCTTTATAGATGGAGCAGGGGGTTCAATTGCATCGTTAGTTGGTAGGTCTCAATCTGTGTCGATTTAGTGTATCGTCACACCGACCTCGCGGGCCACATGCCGGATGTATTGCTGACCTGCAACGGTATCTTCGTATCCGAAATGTTCCACATACAACGTGACATCGTGATTTAATTCGTCCAACCGTCGAAGGATAGTTGCATAATCCATAACGCCCGACTCTAAATAAAGATCTGTTTTCTTTGCCCCAGGAACTGCTTCATCTACGCGCACGACGGATAGATAGCCACTTTCGTTCCGCTGCACCGCCGACATCGCCACATCCTTTGCGTGGAACGCGACGATTTTATCGCCCAACTCATCGAAGATCTGATTAACCAATTCTGTGGTCCTGTAAAACAGATGGGGCCAGGTCAGGTTGACACAGTCCATCAGCGCTTTCATTCGAGGTGAGGATACCGCTTCAAAAAGTTCTTTGTGCCGTTCCACAGAGCAGAGCGGACTCATAATGTGAGGGTGTGCAGCAACATCCATCTCCGCGGCCTCTGCCATTTCTGCCAAATCCACCGCAGCGTCGAGGCATCGCTTCCACGCCTCGTCAGACCACATTTGAGGCGTACATCTGTAAGTCAATCCGACGCTGAATCCAACGCAGTGTGCACCTAAAATCCGAGCGTGGTGCAGTTGTCGGCGATAGTGTTCAAGGGCTGCTTGATACTCGCCTTCATCCGCTGCGCCAAACCCGGTGTGGAATCCGCTAAACTCGCCCGGACGGATACCGTTGTCTTCGAGGAACGTCCGCACCCCCTCGACATCCGCATCGCTCCAATCGGCGGGCGTGCTCATGGAGACTGTTCTCACACCCATGATGCCGACTGTGCGGAGGAACGCCTCCCGCTCGTCTGCAGTTTTTCCCGGATGTATGCTCGGACTCATTAAGATCATCTAATCGCCCTCCCCAATCAGTTCAATCACGCGGTCTAGGATCCGATCCGCGACCTCGCGTTTGGAGAGCAGGGGCAGCTGTTCGCAGTTCCCGCTTTGGTCCAACAAGGTCACGATGTTGGTGTCACCTTCAAACCCCGCGCCTTCTGCCAATACATCGTTCGCTACAATAAGGTCGCAGTTCTTTTTAACCAACTTCGTTTGGGCATTCTGCAAGAGGTCATTCGTCTCGGCGGCGAAGCCGACCGTGATTTGCCCCTTCTGCTTGCGCTCCCCTAGCGTTTGTGCGATATCTGGGTTTTGTTCGAGTGGGATGGTCAATTGATCGGTATTCTTCTTAATTTTGTTCGGAGAGAACGCTTGTGGGCGGTAGTCGGCGACCGCTGCCGCCATCACGACGATGTCGGTCTGATCAAACCGTTCGAGGAGCGCGTCTTGCAGCTCCAGTGTGGTTTCTATATATCGGGTTTCGACCCCTGGGGGCGGTGCCGCTGTCGCAGGCCCGCTGATGAGAATCACCGCTGCCCCACGATCCCGTGCTGCTTCAGCGACCGCGTATCCCATCTTTCCGCTGGATCGGTTGCTGATAAAGCGGACTGGATCGAGATATTCCCGCGTGGGGCCCGCTGTGACAATCACCCGCTTCCCACGTAAGTCTTGGGACGTATTCAGGGTTTGGGTGATGCGTCCGAGTATCTCCTCAACCGTGTTCAACCGTCCCATCCCCTGTTTGCCGGAGGCGAGATCACCACTGACAGGATCGACAAATTCCACACCGTGGTCCCTTAATTTTTGGATATTTGCCGCGACAAACGGGTTCTCATACATGTGTTGTTCCATCGCCGGTGCGATCAGGATCGGGCAGTGGACGGAGATCGCAACGGTAGACAGCGCGTTGTCGGCGATGCCGTTCGCCATCTTCCCGATGATGTTTGCGGTGGCGGGAACGATTGCTAACAGATCGGCTTTGTCTGCGAGATCGATGTGCACCGGCTTCCAATCGGAGCCGAGCTCGAAGAGATCAAGCAATACAGGGTTTCGGGAGATGACCTGAAATTGAGTCGGCTGCACCAGACGGGTAGCATTTTCTGTCATGACCACGTGCACCGAATGCCCCTGTTTCACGAGTTGGCTCGCTAAGTCGATGGATTTATGGATGGCGATTCCGCCGGTAACGCCGAGGAGGATGGTTTTGTTTTCTTGTATCATTGTGTTGTTTTCTTGTACTTATGATGGGCTAAAAAGAAAGTGAAAAACGCGAAGAGAAACCGAGTTTTTTCGGCAAAACTCGGTTTCTGTTGCACGATTTCTTAACATAAGCGAATAGAAACACCGATATGGGTGAAACCGACTACCCACATAGCGTTATTCCCATCATTGGAAAATGTCGATCAAAAGCAAACGCCTCTGAAATGTTACATCTCCGACAAACCGCAAAACTGGTGCAATCTGTAAATGATAACCTTGCAGTGTTGTATTGACGAAAGATCTCCTCTGCTTCTTGAAATAGAACGCTGTCGATTGCCGCGACGGTTAAAGCAACTGCTTCTTCAGTGGCTTTTTTAGCACGTTCAATAAAGTTGAGAAACTCAACCGCTCCTAAGTGAGTCCAATCATATCTGAGCCGAGTTACCGTTTCATCAATCACATAATCTGTGGTTAAAAGTCGTTCTCTTTGCTGTTGGTAGCACTCCAGTAAAGTGTTGAGTAATGCCTTGACAAGTAGGGGATCCACTGACTATCTTTATGTATCCCAACAATAAAGGAGTCAGCGAATGGATCCCCAACAGATATTTTGTCACAATCCCGCCTGCCCGGCAAGGGGAAAAGTGGGTCGGGGGAATATAGGTGTTCATAGTCGCAAGCAGAACCGTTACATCTGTCATGAGTGCAAGCGGACGTTTACTCAAAGCAAAGGGACTGTATTCTACCGTCTTCGGTATTCGTGTGAGATTGTCACGCAGGTTGTCACGCTCTTGGCTTATGGGTGTCCGCTTCAAGCGATTGTTGCCGCGTTTGACATAGATGAAAGAACCGTAGCGAGTTGGCAGCAGCGCGCAGGTGAGCACTGCCAGCAGGTTCATCAGCATCTGGTGCATCACCCGCGTGACCTGGGTCAGGTACAAGCTGATGAGATACGTGTCAAATACCAAGGTGGCATTGCGTGGGTGGCACTGGCGATTGCCGTCCCGACTCGCTTGTGGATTGCTGGTATGGTCAGTAGTTGCCGTGACGGTGCACTGATTCGGCGGCTTATCCAATAGGTGCATCAGTGTGCGTTGTATCGTCCGTTGTTGCTGTGCGTTGACGGCTTGGCTAGCTATGTTTCGACGATTAAGCAGGTCTTTGGCAACCCCATCTTTACTGGCAAGCCCGGACGCCCTCGACTTCGCTTGTGGCATCATCTGTGCATGGTGCAGCTCATTAAGCAGCACCCCCAAAAGCAACCTAGGCGAGTGATGGGGGTCGTCAGACGCATTGTCTGTGGTACATCGCAGCAGGGGCAGACCTTGCTAAAACAAACGCAACACACAATGACTGCACATGTGAATTACATCGAAAGGCTTAATGGGACATTTCGCGCGCGCATCAGTGTGTTGGTGCGTCGGGGACGGGGATTGGCACGCCATCTCCAAACGATTGAGCGTGCGATGTATCTGATGGGCTGTGTCTACAACTTTTGCACACCGCATCGGAGTCTCCGACTCGGACTTTATCTGCCTAACAACCGTCGGCGATGGGTAGAAAGAACGCCAGCGATGGTTGCTAACATCACTGAGCAGGTCTGGACGGTGCAACAGTTGCTCTGTTATCGAGTCCCCCGGCCACCTTGGCAACCACCTCGACGACGAGGAAGACCGGCTGCCAAAATCAACGAACTTATTCAACGCTATCTGTTATGACCACACTTAAATGCGGAGCTACCTCTAGGTTATACAGTGGAAGAAATTCTAAAAATCCTTCAAAGACCCGGTGCAGCGCATAGATCAGCACAGAGAGGTAGGTCTTGCCGGTGTTGCTCGGTCCGACAAACACTGTCAGTGGGCGCAGATCGAGATCCGCTTCTGCAATCGGTCCGAAGTTACTAACTGAGATTTCAACTTGGGGTGTGTTGTGGGTTTTTGCCCTGTCATCTCCGTTCATATCGATCCTCCTTCTCTTGGTATCGGGAGACACTGTGGGAGCGGGGATAGCTTTACCGATAGAGGTACTAGCGGCAAAACTCTTGAGAGATTGCATCGAGAAGCTGCTCATCAATTCGGCAGCGTTCTGCAGAGATGATGTGGCGGATTTGAGTCACAGCTTCTTCGACATTGTGGTCCGGATTCAGGATACAGTAGTTGTAGTCTTTAACAGAAGCAAACTCTGATTTCGCTGTCAGTAGACGTTGTTCAAGTTCTGAATCGGATTCTGTCTTGCGGTTGCGAAGCCGTTTCTCTAAACTGTTGAGGGAGGGAGGTAAGAGAAAGATACTAATACACCGGAAGCCGAGGTCCTTGACCTTCATTGCGCCCTGTACATCAATTTCTAAAATGAGGTCCTTACCTTTTGCAATTGTGGATTCGACTGTGGATTTTAAGGTCCCGTAGTAGTGTCCGCCATATTTTACCCATTCCAAGAATCCACCAGAACTAATCTGGTCTTCAAATTCGGTTTGGTCTAAAAAATAGTAGTCAACGCCGTCGATCTCATCGGAACGGGGGGGGCGGGTCGTCGCAGAGATCGAGAACGCTAATGTTGCATCGCTTTCGCAGAGCCCTTTGATTACACTCGTTTTGCCGGTTCCAGAGGGACCCGATATAAGGATGAATAGCCCCTTGTGGGCGGGACGCTTATTCCACATTCTGAACCAATTCCCGAATTTTTTCGATCTCTGTTTTCAGGGCAACCGCGGCGTAAGAGATGGAGGATCGAGACGCTTTAGCGGAGATGGTATTGACCTCCCGATTCATCTCCTGGAGCAGAAAATCGAGCTGTCTGCCGATGGGTTGAATCGCTTGCAAATATTCTATAAACTGAGAACAGTGGCTATCGAGCCGCACCAGCTCTTCCGTGATGTCTGAACGGGAGGCGATAACACCAGCTTCCATCGTGAGGCGGTGTGGATCAATTTTAACACGACCCTCAAGGAGTTCGTTCAAACGCGCTTCAAGCCTTGTCTGCGTGGATTCGACGAGATCTGCGCTAGCGGATTTTATCTTTCCGCTCAACGCTTGGATAGAACGGATAATTCCTTCAATCTCTTCAAGCATAGCAGCACCTTCCGCCTGCTTGGTTGCTTCCAATCCATCCAAAGTGATTTCTAGGTGAGACGCTAGTACCTCCCAAACCGCTTCTTCATCCAGATCGGCTTTCTGCGCGGTTAAAACGCCAGGGAGTTGCACCAGCAGCGGTAACGAGATTTCGTTTCCTAATCGCAGCCGATTTTGTAACTTAACAAGCGCTTGATGGTACTGCTCTGCCAGCCGAAAATTGAGCGCAGGCACTTGATTTGAAACTGAGATATCCTCAGCCCATTCGATGGTGGCTTGAATCTGCCCTCTCGCGACCCGATTCCGTATGGCACTGTTGATCCGATGATCGAACCTAGAGAGAAATTCCGGGGTGCGGACGGTTACTTTACAGTAGCGCGCATTCCACGATTTCATCTCAATGATTAACTGCCCGAAGGTAGTCTCCGCTTTATGCCGACTGTAGCCCGTCATACTTCTAATCATGATTAATCTGCCGCTTCCTGCAATTCAACTAAAATTGGAGATTCAACACGGATTGCATCTTTGATACAGACCTCTTCGCACAGTTTACAGCCGACACAATCTCTCGGTTTCACCAGCTCACAGATACCAAAGAAGCTCTCGGCGTGTTCGCCGGTCGCAGGATCTTTTAGTTCTAAACAATCCCACGGACAGATGTGAACACAAAAATCACATCCGGAGCAGAGCTCCTCATAGATTACAGCGATCGGTCGATCTTTCGGACGCTTAATGAATTTAGCGACATCTCCATACTGATCGTGAATGGCTTCGACCGGACAGACCATGCCACATGCACTGCAATCGATACATATATCCGGGTCTATGATATGAAGCATTTTGCGGTCACCGGTGATGGCATCGACGGGACAATTTGTCAGGCATGCCATACAACCGACACATTCTTCTGTTATGTAGTAAGCCATTAAAAACGCGCTCCCTCCTTTGAATTAAAGAACCCTTTCAGTTGGAATGAGTGGTAAAAATCAAGACGTAAGGAAGATAATTTTTAGACAGACGACTAATCTGTCATAATTATAACACGGATACCTCGATTAAGGCAACTGAGATTATCATCTGATTTTTGGCAAGTCAGTTTCAACCGCTCCGCACTTAGATGAGCATCAATCAGAAATTTTTATTGACAGTCCCTCCACAAAACAGTATGATGAGAAACTAACGAATATAGATAAGAAGGGATTACCTACTGTCGATCTACGATTCAGGCTCAACGGAGGTATTCAAAGCATGTACTCACCACATGATATCCGGGAGTTTTGGGAAGGAACACGCACCAAACTCGACAACATTCCCATACAGCCAGAACTCTCGCCCGCGCCGGATCAGAGCGCTAGGGAGTTCGACACCTATAACGTAACCCTAACCAGTTTCGGCGGAATCAGGCTCCGGGGATGGTACTCGGTGCCGAAGGATAACCCACGCGGCAAATATCCCTCAATTCTAGCCGTCCCCGGTTATAGCGGGGGCAAACAGATTCCCACACAGCTCGTGCTTCAGGGATACGCTCTCCTCACGTTGTTTCCGCGAAGCCAAGGGGAAAGCAAAGCCGAATGGCAAATTGAATCGGGAACATACCTCACCTATCATATTACCGATCGGGACAGGTATTTTTATCGCGGGGCGTACATGGATTGTGTGCGCGGTATCGACTTCCTAGCGAGCCGTTCCGAAATTGATGCGGACCGGATCGGGATGTGGAGTCGCAGTCAGGGCGGTGGATTGACGCTCGCAACCACCTCCTTGGATAGCCGAATAAAAGCCGGCGTTGCCGAAGAGCCGTTTCTGTGCAACTATCCACTCTCGATTGAAGTGAAGACAAATCCGTATGTCGAACTCGGCGAATATCTCAGTCAACACCCAGAACAGAAAGAAACCGTCCTCAAAACACTCGCCTATTTCGACCCCCTCAATCTAGTGGAAAGGATCACCCGTCCTATTCTCGTCAACATCGGAATGCAAGATGACGTTTGCCCGTACCATACGATTGTTCCGGTGTTTGAACGGATTGTCAGTCAAAAAGCGTTGATGATCTACCCCGATCTGGGGCATTCATCATGTACTGACTTCAACAACCATGCGAAAAACTGGTTGGATTTGTATCTATAGCCAAAATTTATCTAGGAGGCTCCT
Organism: Candidatus Poribacteria bacterium; assembly: GCA_022822785.1. Lineage (GTDB taxonomy): Bacteria > Poribacteria > WGA-4E > WGA-4E > PCPOR2b > PCPOR2b. The sequence continues at coordinate 5,261 of JAJEAL010000065.1, read as the reverse complement.
ATGCTAACGTATCAAGATATAGGTATCAAACCTTTTATTAACGCAAGCGGAACTATCACAACGCTTGGGGGCAGCATCATGCCGGCAGAAGTGGTCGAATCTATGCGCGAGGCGTCAACTTCCTTTATCCATCTCAACGATCTCCACGAAAAGGTCGGCGACAAATTAGCAGAGATGATTGGGGTTGAAGCTGCATTTGTCTCCTGTGGAGCTGCGAGTGGTGTACAGGTCTCTGCTGCAGCGTGTCTGACAGGTACAGATATGGATCGCGTTCGCAAATTACCTGACACGAGCGGCGCAAAAAACGAATTTATCATCAGCCTCGTCGATTCGCATTTCTACATCCATCAGGGAATCGAGGCGGTCGGCGGAACGTTGGTCAGGGTTGGCACCCGGGAAACCGTTTCGGCAGCAGATATGATTGATGCAATTGGTCCAAATACCGCGGCAATTGTTTTCTTCTTCGGCGCCCAACCGAAGGAGCAGCTTGCAGAGATTATTCCTGAGGCTACCGCACGTGGTGTGCCCGTGGTCGTCGATGCCGCAGCACAGTTGCCACCACGCTCAAATTTGACAGAGATTGCTGGGCTGGGCGCATCGTTGGTCAACTTCAGCGGCGGAAAAGGGATGCGTGGGCCCCAAAATTCGGGACTGGTCATCGGGAAGCAGGAGTTTGTCGAAGCAGCACGACTCAACTCTAACCCCCACAGCGCGATTGGGCGTGGTATGAAGGTCGGGAAAGAGGAGGTCATGGGACTACTCACCGCTGTTGAAATCTTCCTCGCGAAAGATGAGAAAGAGGAGTATGCCGAATGGCGTGCCCAAACAGAGTATATCGCTCAAGCCGCTGAATCGATTGATGGGGTTCAGGCACAGGTGGTCGATGCCAAGCAGCATCCATCAGTGCAGATTACTCTTGACTCTTCGTGCGGGAAAACCGCAGAACAGGTGAACGCTGAGTTGAGAGAGGGCACTCCATCCATCGTGAACGGCGGGGGTACGAATAGTGTGGTGTTCAATCCAATGACGCTGCTACCGGGCGAGGAGAAAGCTATCGCCAACCGTTTGGTTGAAATCTTAGCGTGATACGCGACATACATTAAAATAAAGGGCAAAGTGCCGAGGGAGACGTGATGGACAGAGAACAGATGAGTAACGAAGAGAACTACTGCTTCGATGTTGCTGGTTATCTAATCGTTCGGGATGTCCTGACCAAGGAAGAGATTGCGGCGGGTAACCGCGATCTCGATCAGAAGGGAACTACCCCGCTATCGGAGTCTTTGGGAAAACTACGTGACCATCCTGTGTTGGCATGGTATCTCAACCAGATCTGTGGGGAAGAGTTCCAACTTGACCGGGAACCGCGTCTCATTGGAGATGATGAGAAAGACGTAGGCGGACCACTGGTCGGCGGCAACGAACCGCGGGACATGGCTCGTGGTTATTATCAACAGAACGATGCCCGGTTCTGTCAGGGCGTACTTGCAGTTTGGGCGTTGGCGGACGTAGAAGAAGGCGATGGCGGTTTTGTCCTGATTCCAGCTAGTCACAAGAACTATGTCGAAACACCGAAAGATGTACTGACCGGCGCGGACGATATGGGATTGACCGTCCAGCCGTCGCTTAAAGCGGGGGACCTGCTGCTCTGCGCGGAAACCACGCTGCACGGGATGAGACCGTGGAAAGGGAAAGGTCCGCAGCGACTGCTCGCATACGGGTACATCGCTAAAACTGCGCGCCGATCAATTGACCCTGATGCCACAAACGAGAAGGAATCGGCCCCAGAGTGGATCGCGGAGTTGACGCCGGTGCAACGGGCGGTGATGCAGGGGCAGAATTTCTATCACACCTACCCTCCACCCGCGGTGAAATCGGATGGAGAAACCTGTTGGATTGATGAGGCGCCTGAAGTACATCATCCGTCAATCTATACCCGCGATCCGGAATCGGCAATTGATGAAAAGGAACTCTACTTCTGGGATCTGTGCGGACATCTTGTGCTTAGGAATGTGATGGATGCAGCATGGCTTGAAGCCGCGAATGAGGCTATCGACAAATTTGCAGATCGGATTGTCGTGGGCGGTGCTCCTGATAAAGGCTCAAAGACACTTGCGGGAACAGGCAGACCCGATCTTGGGGGACTGTTTGAACTACCGAAACCGTATTGCGATCCGTTCCGAGAGATGATTGCACATCCGGCGGTGATACAGCGATTAAACTGGATGGAAGGGAGTGGGTTCCGGTGTGGTAACGCCACAGCAATATGCTCGGTGAAGGGAACTGCTGGGCACGCGCTGCACAGTGGCAGCGATCCTGCGAGGCCCGGAAATAGCTACTTTTTCCAGAATGGACGAACGTACTGTGACTCCGTGAATGTGGCGTGGCAGCTGCACGATGTGACCGAAGCAGATGGTGGGTTCGTCTGCCTGCCGGGCACCCATAAGGCGAGGTATCCTATGCCGCCGGGTGTCCAATCCTGCGATGAGCCTATGGGACTCGTCCAGCATGTGTCGATGAAAGCGGGGGATGTGCTTATGTTCATGGCGGGAGCGCAAACACACGGGGCTTACCCGTGGAAGAGCGATACACAACGTCGTACCGTCCTGATGAACTATATGGGCAGACATATGTTTCTGTGATCCCAGTTTTTGAGTTGCGGGAGATAAACTTCATGGATCAGCGTGTACATGTGTACAAAGGGTCGCCACCGAATCACTGCGTGTGCGATCAGGCGTTACGTCAACTCCCCAACGGCGAGTGGGGCATTATCTTCATGACCGGCGGGACGCACGAGCCGGAGCTAGCAAATCATATAGCGATATGTCGATCCAGTGATCAGGGAGCGACTTGGAGCCCGCCGGAAACTGTCCTCCGTTTCGACAATCGTGCCTGCTTGCTCTCCGAGGTCATTGTCCACGGTGAGGAAATTCGCATCATAGGAGAGAGCCATCTCGGTCGTTTCGAGGATTGGCAGGTCTTTGTCCTGACGAGCAGAGACAGCGGCGAGACGTGGGATGAACCCGTTCCTTTCACACCGCTGCCGAGGCGAGCTTTCATACGCAACCTCTACATCAGCAGTTGGGATGAGTGGTTTCTACCGTTCCAAAGCTACGACACTGTGGCTAACCCGGTTGCCTCTCCGCTAGCAGATGGATCTTTCAAAAGTGCGGTCAACGGGGCACTAATCAGTAACGATGAGGGACACACATGGGAGAAATCCACTGAAACCGGTCCCACAGCTGGGTGGGCGGAGAATAATCTCGTCGAATTGCGGGATGGTCGGCTTGTGATGCTCATTCGTGCTGACCGCACCGGCTCTCTGAAGCGGAGCGAGTCGACAGACCGGGGACGCACATGGTCGTCACCGACAGCAACTGATATCCCCAACCCCGGCACAAAGTTCCGCCTGCACCGCCTCAGCACTGGACGAATTGTCCTGATCCATAACCCGAATCCGACGCCCGGTGTCCGAAATCCGTTAGCGTTGTGGGCTTCCGACGATGATATGGAGACATGGCAACGCCGGCGAACCCTGATTGATTTTCCGGGACAACTGCAATATCCAGACGGCTTTGTCGACGCAGCCGAGGCGTATGTCCATTTCGCTTTTGACTATAATCGGCATGACCTTATCTATGTTGGCGCAAAGTTGCCGACTTGACCGTTGTGATTGGAGGAATTATGAGCAAGATTAAGACCGCGGTGATCACGGGGCAACACGCCTTCGATGTGCCGGGGTTTCACACGTTGTTTAGAGGTATTCCTGAAATCGATTTTTACATGCAAGATTTGGAGAACTTCGCTGCAGACGCCGGCAAGGTCCGAGAACAGTACGATGTCCTTGTGTTCTATAATTTTCATCGGGTGACGCCCGACGAGGGGAGAGTCAGGGAAGCCATTGAAGCGTTGGGCGAAAATGGAGCGGGGATATTGGTGCTGCACCACGCCATCCTTGCGTTTCCAGACTGGCAACTGTGGTCAGATTTATGCGGCATCCAAGATCGCCGTTTCGGTTACAAGGTTGACCAAAACCTGCATGTTGATATTGTAGATTCGCAGCACCCGACCATGCACGGCTTAACACCGTGGGAGATGGTGGACGAGATTTATACTATGGCGGACCCGGGGGAAGACAGCGACCTATTGTTGACCACCGACCATCCCGAAAGTATGAAGACATTAGCGTGGACCCGGCAGCACAAAAATGTACGCGTACTCTGTTTTCAGTCAGGGCACGACAATCAGGTGTTTTCTGACCCAAATTTCCGCACAGTAATTTCCCAAGGAATCCAGTGGCTGGCGGGACGGATTTAGGGGGAATCGATCAATGCGTACGTTGAGTATTCAGCGTCTACCTGATGGGAGACGTCAGAAGGCCCTTGTCCACGATTGGGCCCCACCGGAGGGACCTATCGGTAACGAAGTCAGAACCGAGACCATCTATTCCGGGATAACAAACGGCACCGAACGCAACCAACTGATCGGCGGGAACTACGCTCCCACGGATGAACAGCTGCCCACCGGTGGGGACGGCTACCAGAACGTAGGACGGGTGATTGAAGTGGGGCCCGACGTCAGCGAGTTGCAGGTCGGGGATGTGCTGTACATGAGCGCTATCCATGCAGAGTATGTCGTGATGGCAGAGGATGACCTGCTCATCAAGCTGCCCGACTCAGTTGACCGCAAGGAGGCTGCGCTTTTCGGGATGACCAGTGTCGCCATGCGCACCTGTCGGAACGCTGAGCTAAAAATGGGCGAACAGGTGCTAATCGTTGGCGCTGGTATCATCGGTCAGGTGGCTGCACAAATTGCCGCTGTTATGGGTGCCCGCGCCGCGCTCTGCGATATCAACCCCAACCGTTTGGAGATTGCTACCGGAATCGGTGCAGCTGAGACGGTTCTGGACGTTTCGGGAGATAGATGGCAAAAAGGGATCGGTGATGGAACGTTTGACGCGGTGATTGATTTTGCGGGCGTGCCGGGCATGGAGGACAGACTCATCAGTGTTGTGCGCCAGCGCGGTCGAGTAATATTCATCGCTGGACGGGACAAAGTGACCTATACCTTTAACCTCGGTCAGGGACGCGAGATTCGGCTGAAACAGAACAGCCACTTCGACCGCAACGACTTGCAGAACCTGTGCCGCCTTGTCGATCGAGGGTTGGTAAAAATTGCCCCCTTAATCCGCGATGTTGTCCCGATAAGTGAAGCCAAGCGTATCTATGACACACTGCGGGACAACCCCACCGAGTTGCTAGGAA
>JAJEAL010000090.1 GCA_022822785.1 Candidatus Poribacteria bacterium | reverse complement strand
ACTTATCCATGTAATGAGTAAGGAGAATCTCATATAGTTTGTCTACCTTCTTATCAACTCCATCTATTTGAGCTGAGAGATTTGTCTCAACTCTATCCACCTTCTTATCAACTCCATCTATTCGAGTTGAGAGATTTGTCTCAACTCTATCTACCTTCTTATCAACTCCATCTATTTGAGCTGAGAGATTTGTTTCAACTCCGTCTATTCTCTTATCAAGGGGTTCTTTAACAAACTTGATCATCAGCAAAAATAGGGTTATTACTGAAACAGCGATCCCTATGACTGTAAGGATTATTGGTGTTACCACTGTAACCTCCAATTAGATCAGAATTTGGGTGTAAATTGTATCATAGACCTTGATATAACTACAAACATGTTTTGAAGGTTCAAAATTCATGAGGCAATATCGCAGTTGAAGTGAGCCTTATAGTAACAGGTTGCTATAGATGGATGGGAACCGTCATTGTCTCACAGTACGTTGAGTTGTCCCCAATTTTCGTAGATAATGTTGTGAATTGCTTCTTCGGGAAACTTCGGGAAGTTAGTCCCCTCGACAATATCGTTCACCTTATACTGTCCGGCGATAACCTGCTCCGGGGTAGCGGAGGGGAAATCGGAACCGAAAATCAACTTGTGCTCCACCCCGTACTCAAGTGCTGTGATAAACGCTTGATAGTGTCGCCACGGACGATAATGGAGTGCAGAGATGTCGACGTACAGATTGGGATGCTTGCGAATCAGTACCACGCAATCGGTCTCCCATGGATGCCCCATGTGCGCGATAATCATGCGAAGATTCGGGCAGGCGACTGCGATATCCTCCAACATAACGGGGTTGGAGTATTTCAACGGTCCGGGGCGAACAAAAGAGGTGCCCTGATGCCAGATCGTCGGGATGTCCAACGCTTCAGCTTTTTTGAAAAGCGGCAGATGTCTCGTGTCCTGCGGGTCAAAGTTCTGGTAGATGGGGGCGACCTTCAGTCCGCGAAGCCCAAGCTCCTCGACGTTGTAGACCAGTTGATCCACACAATCTTCATCGTTTGGATCGACCGAGCACCAACCGATAAAGCGGTCCGAATGCTGATTGACAAAGTCTGCGACCATCTCCTGCGGGATATTGATACCACAGAAGGGCGCTTTCAACCCAAACACAACCACCTTATCGCAATCCTTCGTCGCTTCAAGGAGGGTTTCAGGCGTAGAATCGAAGGCGTTCTTCTCCTCTTCCTCCGCGCCGGCGAAGTAGACGTCCGGCGTAATCCGCATCTTCGCTTTCTTGGCGGCAAGTGCGAATTCGACAAATTCGTCGGAATAGTGATCGGGATACCAACCGAGATTTGTGTGAATGTCAACAAGCATTAAAACACTCCTTATTGTTTTGGATTCTTTGTAGCCTATCCTGCATAAAACAACAATCAACTGAATTGAAGAGCTAGGCTATCATACCTCCATCAGGAAATCAATAAGTCAATTCTTAAAATCGGGATTCACCCTTTCCAGCGCGTTGACAGGGTAAAGGTTGAGGCGAACTGTACCCCGATGAAATCACTCTCAATAGTAAAACGTGAAACGTAATAAAAACATTATAACCTGTCCAAATTTTAACGCAGTGACGCAAAGGCGCGAAGTCGCAAAGGTTCTTCTTTTGTTCTCTGCGTCCTAGCGGCTTTGCCTCCCTTCCTTCTTTTTTGCTTCACGTTTCACACGCCATATCATGTTTGGTTGAATCACAGGCGCGCCACCCAGCGGCGTAGTTGCAGTTCCAAATCGTCAGCAACCTCCCCATAATCTACTACCACATCCCGCTGGTCATACGGGTCTGATCCCCGATTGTACAGTTCGACGGGTTCATCGTCCGTCAGGGGAACGTGCAATCGCCACGCCGCATCCTGAATCGACCACGAGCGACTATGGTGACCGGTGTAGGCATAGTCGCGAACACGGTTGACCTCGCCTCGTATCAACGGCAGCAAGCTATGACCGTGCAATCTAACCGTCTCCGATCCCAGCTGCATATCCTGTGGGAAGAGTTCCTCAGTCGGACGCGGACCTGTGCGAGACAAGGTCAGATTCTCCCCGATGCCGAGAAGGTCTAAAATGGTGGGAAACAGATCTGTCGGCTGAACGAGCCCATCAACGACACTTTGATTGGGGACCTCTAGGGCGTCCGGAGGACGAAACACCATCGGAATCCGCACCAACTCTTCATAGTTCCACGGTCTCGCCTTACGGATAATCCCGTGCTCCCCAAACGGTTCGCCGTGATCGCTTAGCCAGACGATTAACGTATTTTCGAGCAATCCTAAATCCCGCACATAATCCAGCAACACCCCGACCCATTTGTCAGTAAACGTGACTTCCCCAGCGTAGAGTGAGCGGACACGGACGATTTCATCGGGCGTGAGATAGTCGTGTTCACTTTCGGCTTGCGATTCCCTAGCCGACGGACTGCCGATATTCGTACAGGTGCCCGCCACCGGATCGATGATGTCTTGCCCAGCGTAGCCGGCGGCTTTGTACATCGACCAGAACGGTTCGGGGGGATCCCACGGCTCGTGTGGGTCAAAGTAATCCACCCAGAGAAAGAGCTTATCTTTTCTGCCCTTTTGGTTCACCATTGTATCGAGCCACCGAACCGCCTCACGGGTCACACGCGGGGCAAAAAAGTCCTCCTCGGTCTGACAGGTGGAACGATTCTTCATGTACTGCTCAAATCGAGGCGCCCAGAGTGTGTCGGTATCATCTCCGCGTAGACGGTGCCAGATTTCCGTGTCAACGGTCCGGTCATCGACAATCCACGGGTCATACTCTTGCCCGCGCACAAAGACCGTCGTATCGAAACCGCGTCCTACGTTGTACACCGGCTTATGCCCATGGTACACATCGGTGACCAAGGCACTCGCGTATCCGTGACTCCAAAGGACTTCGGCAAGCAGATAATCCGAGTCCTGAAAAGGTTGCCACGGTTTGAACGGAAAGCCGACGCGGCCCGTCCACCATGTGGTACGGGTCGGAATCGTGGGCAAGCTCTCGGCATAGCAGTGCGAAAAGAGCACACCCTCCGCCGCGAGTCGATCAAGGTTAGGTGTGGCAGTCCTCTTTATCCCTTCGTCCGTACGGTATTGGACAGCGTTGATTCCCCCTACGCCGTGATAGCAGCCGCAGTGATCTGCCCGTAGCGAATCATTGACAATGCAAATAACATTCATATCTATCTCCTATATATCCAATGGTGCTGCTTACAGGTAGGGCGGCCATGCTATCACCCTGGTAGGTGCGGTTTCATGAGGTTTCAAAAAATAATCGGGTAATTCTATATTTTCCCCTAAGACCCGGTGGGTGCGGGTGAAAACCGCACCGGACATCGCTTGAAGATTACCCAATTAATAAATTAATCTTCATCTAACCGCACCGGATAGTGCTGCCTAGAGGTAAGGCGGCCACTGCCATCCCCGTTTTGTGGCGAACCAGAGTTCTTCCGGGTCCGGTTTCGGCGCTGCCCGTAGCGCCCTGAGAACATCTGCATCGTATTCGATCCCGAAGCCGGGTTTCTTCGGAGGCGAGATCTCGCCGTTTTTCGGGAGAATCGGGTCTATGACAGCCGACGAACCTTTAGGAGGCGGCGCGAACCTGAAGCATTCAACGAACAGACCGTTTGGCACAGCCGCCACCAGCGATGCCGCAATCTCGGTGGTCGCATGAGGGCACATAGGCAAACCGTATGAATCGGCGATGGCGGCGATCTTCACCCACTCGGTTACCCCGCCGGTCCGGACAATGTCTGCTTGAACGAACTGCACTGCCCCCCGTTCCATCAGCTCCCTGAACTCCCATTTCGTTGCGTGCGTTTCACCGAGGGCTATCGGAATGCTTATCTCTGCAGCGAGTTTGACGTGATTGTCGAGCTCATCGGGAGGCAACGGCTCTTCAAGCCAGTAAATGTTATACTTTTCCAGCTTATTCGCCATTCGTATCGCCGTGTTGAGCCCCCAGCCAGAGTTGACGTCCAGTGCTAAATCTACATCGGGACCAATGGTCTCCCTCACCAGTCCAACACGCTCCACATCTTCATTCTGATTTCTCCGCCCGACCTTCATCTTCACCATCTTGAATCCGGCTTCGACGAATCCGGAATAGATGTCGACAAGTTCTTCCTCGCTGGCGAGGAGGCTAACGCTGCTTCCATACGCCGCCACCGTGTCCCTGTGGGCACCAAGCAGTTTGTGAACCGGTTGATTGAGAATCTTGCCTTTTAGATCCCATAGGGCGATGTCTATCCCACCAATTACCGATAGGGTAACACCCCTTCTGCCCCACCGCACGCTGCCCCAGTACAGCTTATCCCAGATCCGCTCGGTGTTGAGTGGGTCCTCACCGACAACTAACGGTTTGAACATGTGCTCGATAAGCAGCTTGTTCAATGACACACCCTCGGGGCCGATTTGCGGTTCGCCAAGCGAAGCGAATCCTGTCACGCCTTCGTCAGTCGAGATTTCCACGAGTGAATTCGCACGAACCGCAGGGTTCACCACCGTAGCGTCGGTGCTCTGCTTGACGTTGGTATACACGGGGTCAGACAGTTTTACATCTGTGATTTTCATGTCTAAATCTACCTCACCTTTCATAACAAACCGGCTGCTAAATCAGTGAACACGAATCCCAACAGCTTATATTGTAGAGGGAGACGCGGTTTCAGTCAACCCAAAAGCCAGTACAGAGAAAAGTCCGCACAGTAGATTTGACACGATTCTCTATGTTCAGTATAATAAGTTGCCATGGCGTGCTGACATATGACAGTCTGTATGTCGAAGATGATCGGAATGAAGCTGGTTTGGACGGGAATCCAACGCCTCAATATACGAATCGATCGCCATAGCCCAGTTTTTGAATCCCGCCTACCTGGTCACGGAACAGGAACGGCACGGGATTCAAAGCAATATGCCGTAACCCCTTGGTCGATCCCTGTATCGGGATGAAGGCACTTGCGGTTCCTTTACTGTAGGTCGATTTTCCAAAATCGACATTTGGGGGCCGAGATTTATAGGTATGCGGAAGGAGGACAAGCCAGAATGTACACAAAACAGTATCCAGGACCCAATGCAGATGTCGAAGAAGCCTTAGCGAGGGTGTGCACCGGTCCACACCAGACCCGTCCCTTGGGCGCAAAGGCGGGAGATCCAATCAAACCATCAGCGATTCTTGAGACGATTCTACGCTCAGTCAGAGGGGAACTGCCTTATGATCAAGCAGCCTCAGAGGCACAGATGGGGGCGTTTTTCGCGGGCATGACGATTCGGAAGGGTTTCCCGAAAAAGACGCAATGGAGCGACGCAGAAACTGCGGCTTTCGACAAGTACCGTCCGGATTTGGAATGGCGTATGCCCCCAGAGATTAGATTTCTCATGCAACCGGAGCTGGGGCATATCGGTGCCAATGCGGATGAAGCTGTCGTCGTAAAGGCGCTCGAAAGGATTTTGCACGGCGGTCATTTGAGCTACGATGAGACGCGCCGGATGGGAACAGCTATCTTGAACGGAGAGGTGAAGGGGGCACTCAAGGGGGCAGCGCTCATCGGTCAGCGCATGAACCTTGAAAGCTACGAGGAGGTGCGTGGATATCTAGATGCAACCTTCAGTCCGGAGGGGGTTCGCAAAGTCTCCGTCGAATCACTCACACACTTCGGCCAACCCTTTGACGGTGCAACACGTTACTTTAGACCGACGTTGTTTGTTGCAGCGGTCCGAGCGGCGTTGGGTGAACGATCGGTGCTGCACGGCGTGGATGAGATGCCTCCGAAAAGTGGGGTCACGGAGGAACAGGTTCTGAATGTGCTCGGTGCACGCCCGGATCTCTCCCTTGACGAAGCGGCAAGTTTAATCGAGGATCCTGCGGTTGGGTTTGCCTACGTGAGCCAGCGCGAATATGCACCCGGTGCATACGATGTCCGAGAGTTGCGGGTCCATATCAAAAAGCGTCCGCCTTGGGCAGCGACGGAGAAAGCGCAGCAACTGTTCGCCGCTTCCGGTGCGAACTACATGGTGATTGGGTACTACCACCCCGGCTATGAGACGCCGTTGCTGCAATTGATATGGGAACGCGGTTTTGATGGAGGGCTTGCGATCAAAGGTGAGGAGGGAACGAGCCATTACGCCTTGCGGTTGAGCACTCCCTCAACGACAGAGCGACAAGCGGTGAATTATTCCCAAGGGTTTCGGCGCCTCGGCGAAAGGCGTGAGGATTTTTCGGTGGACATAGACCCGTCAGCATTCGGATTCAACTACGAGAAGAACCCACGTATCGAAACGGTGAGTCCTGCAGCGTTTGCATCAGCCGGGATGGAAGCGTTGTCCGGTAGGGAGGGGCAGATATACGACCGGCTAGTGCTCAATACAGCGATGACCGATTACCTGTTGGGTATCTGCTCGGATCCGCACGACGCCATCGGGCGGACGAAGGAAGCGATTGATAGCGGACACGCCCTAGCGCATCTGAAGGCGTATATTGCAAACAGCCACCTTTAAGCCAGATGCCGGTGCGAATTGTCTACGCCTCTACAACCCAAGATATACCTTCCGGATTGACTCCGTGATGTTCTGCCCAATCTATCAGGGCTTGAGGCGGTGTATCGACGTTCCGGTATGCGCCGAGAAGCTGTTTGTCAATATCGCTACTCACCCGCGCTATAACCCGTTCATCGGGTGGATCGAGGTTGAAATCGACTTTCATCCACCGATAGGCGTAGCCGTAGATTATCACCTTTGAGGTGGAATCGCTCAAGTTAGGTGCCGCGGTATGGAATGTCCGATTTTCAAAAAAGACCGCATCGCCGGCGCGTACACACGGATCGACTACCGTCGGCGGGTCGGGCTCGCCCTTGCGAATAGCCAACGGCTCGGGGCTCAGATGGCTCCCACGTGCCATCAACGTCATACCGGAGTTAGGCTTAAGAAAATCTGTCAGGCAGTAACAGACCTTGATTCCGACGCGTGGCAAGCCACTATGCCCAAGGTCCTCTGCGATACCGATATCACGGTGCCAACCACGGTCGGGCGGCGTTGTGTCAGACGGTTGGGGTTTCTTGTAGATTAGAGATGCCGTGTGGAGATGGATATTGGGGCTGAGTAACTGAACGACTCGTGAGACAGTAGCCGAGTTAGAGACGAGCGAGTCAAAGGCCGCGTCCTGCACGATACCGTCGCGCCGTTGTAGATAGGTACTTTCGGGATTAGCCATAAACGATGCCATCAATCGGTCCCCCGCTTCAGTCAGGCGGATAACCGTCTCGGCATCAATCGCTTGCGGAATGACCAGAAAGCCATCCCTATCAAAGTCGTGGCGTTGCGCCTCAGTCAGTTGAAAGAAATCCATTATAGTGGCACGCCTCCTCCGATCATAGTGTGTACTCCAAATACTATACCTCACCCTAGGTACGGCATTTGCCCAATGTTAGCACCGCGCTTCAATCGTGTCAAGCGGATTTGAAGGGTCCCTTTGAGCAGATGATTGGTAACTTGTGCAGATCCCTATTGACTTCATGAAAATCTTGACTTTTCTGTTAATTTTTGCTATGCTAGTGTTTAATGTGATTTGATTCGTGTGAAGTTCCGGGTACGGATTGACATCTACTAACGTTAATCAGCGTTTGCTTCAGCGGACGCTGAGATAGTATTTATACCCCTAACAACGAGGAAAGAGGTAGTGATGCGAAAACGTATTCTGCTAACCACTTCCGTCTTCGCTATATTAATCGCGCTATCCACTTGGATTGGCTGTGCCGCTTCAAAAGGTGGTAGTAGCCTGATGGAGGAAGAAGAACAGGTTGTTGTGATAACAACGGATAAAGGAAAAATTGTTATTGAACTCTATTCGGACGCAGCGCCTGTTACCGTTGACAACTTTAAAACTCTCGTTAAGAAAAAATTCTACGATTGGCATACCTTTCATCGTAGGGTAGATCAACCGGGCCTGAATATTATTCAGGGAGGCGATCCGAAAGGGGACGGAACGGGTGGTCCTGGGTATACCATCGTCGATGAGCATACCAACCCGAATCAGGTTCCTCATCAGCGAGGAACAATTGCTATGGCACATACGGGCGAGCCCAACTCCGCAGGCAGTCAATTTTATATCTGTCTAAAAGTGCAGCCGCATTTAGACGGTCAGTACACAACGTTTGGTCAAGTTATTCAGGGGATGGAAGTTGTTGATCTGTTGAGGGTCGGCGACGAAATGAAAAAAGTTCGATTGGAGGCGAAGTCAAAATATGTTATCCCAGAACAGGAATCGACGAAGCTACATTGAACGTTTCACCGTGATGTTCCTCGCAGCACTCTTCACCGTATACCTTGTCAGCTGTTCGCAGGAACAGACCGGTCCACCAAAACCGAAGGCACGTCCGACAGTAACGGCCAGTACGCCGCAACCTACTAAACCAGCAATTGACATCCACAACACGGTCGCTGTCATCGAGACAGCCAAAGGAGCAATTGAGGTCGAGTTTTTTGCGGACGATGCACCCAAGACCGTAGAAAACTTTCTAAAGAATGCGCGGTTGGAATATTATAACCGTGGGGAGTTCCATCGTGTTGAACCCGGACAGCTGATCCAAGCTGGGTCGCGCTTTCCCATTGATGCAACGATAGAAATTGAGACAAGCGAGCGCGCCCCGGTCCGCGGAATCCTCGCTATGGCAAAAGCAGAAGGAGCGACTGTAGCCGATGCCGCCCAATTCTTCATCTGCCTTGATACGCTTATCTTAGATAGCGACTACACCCTATTTGGGCAGGTCACGAAAGGGCTAGATGTGATCGATAACATCGCAATAGGCGACCAGATCATGTCCATCACGCTTCGTGAAAAAGGCTAACAATCTGTGGCGCGAATGGGCAGTGAAAACGGCGCACCGCCTGTTTTTCCTGCTCATTTGCATTTTTATAGATTTTCCTGAAACCTATATTGAGTAGAAGAAAGGATTTTTTATGGCATTAACGATTATTCATACCGCCCGTCCGAGTCCGGTCTGGCAGGAAACTTATGTGCGCGTTAAAAAGGGACAACGCATGGTCATTGACGTACAGGGTGCATGGTCGCCCGATACGCAGAACCGTATCTGCTGGTGTGGTGCCGACGGCATCGCTAATCTGCCCGCCGAAGAAGGTTTCCTGATGCCCGGTGCCAACGTCGGCGCATTAATCGCAAAAATCGACGATATGGTGTTCGCTGTCGGTTCACGCTACGACAACGCTGCACCGGCTGAGGGCGTAATCTTTCTCGCAATGAATGAAAACCCAGAACACAACAATCAAGCCGGATCGCTGCCCGCACAGATCATTATCTTTGATGAGTAAGCACTATATTCATAGAGTACATGACTGACGCAAAATTCCTCCCTTTGCCGGTGCAATTGGAAGGGTGGAAGACTGGAGGCTCCCATCCTTCTGTCCAAAACGTGCCGATTAAGAAGCAAATGCGTAAGTCCTAGGGTAGTGATAAGGAGGTGCACGGATGGCAGAAGAATCAAAGGAATCCACTTCAGACAGCTCCCAATCCACCGAACAAGAAAGACCCAAATTGCCACCCGTCGATTTTTCTGCCTTCATTGCAGAGCTTGGGACGACCGCGTTTGCTTATCTCGGTGGACTTCAGAATCCGGAGACAAACGAGGTTTTTCTCGATCTCGAAATGGCGAAGCGGACAATCGACACCATCGAGCTCCTCAAGGAGAAGACAACAGGTAACCTAACAGTGCCCGAAAGCAACCTGTTGGACAATACCTTGTATAACCTCCGGATGGCCTACATACGGCTGGTGAACAATCCGCCGCCTCCTCCGACGTCGGAAACCTCCGAATCCGGGAGCAAAACACCACCGGAAAAAGCGAAGCCGGAAAGTGAATAGAATAGTAGGGGGGCAGAATGGGGATCGGTTGGAAACGGAAGATTACACAGACTGAAACCGTTCGCTCCCCCGCAGCCGCTGGCAGTTTCTATCCGGACTCGCCGCAAATCCTATCCGCACAGGTGGAAAAATTCATCGATGACGCGGAGTTGAGGGAAACGGATGGGGAACTCGTCGGACTCATCGCGCCCCATGCCGGCTACGTCTATTCTGGTCATGTTGCGGGATACGCCTACAAACAGTTGGTGGAGCACTCCTTCGACACGGTGGTGCTCGTCGGGTTAAGCCACCGCTACCGAATTAATGGCGCAGCTATTTATGCGCGTGGCGCGTTCCGCACACCGCTCGGGGATATCCCAATCGGTGAAGATCTCGCATCTCAGATGATGCGTCTGAACAGCAACATCGTTGACCTACCACTCGCTCATGCAAACGAGCATAGCCTCGAAGTACAGCTCCCCTTCCTCCAGCATCTCCTCTCCGATTTTCGTATCGTTCCTATCTTGTTGCAGGATGATTCCCCGGAAAATGTCATTCCCTTGGGTCAAACGATTGCAAAGGCTATGAGCAATCGATCCTGCCTATTGATTGGCAGCACGGATCTCTGTCACTATCCTACCTACCAAGAAGCGCGAAGATCGGATCGGGTTGTCATTGAGGCGATTGAGAGCTTTGACCCCGATGACTTGCGCGAGCAGATGGACGAATACATGCAGGTCCACCCGTCCCAAAATTTTCACTGCATGATGTGCAGCACCGGCGCAACCTATACAACAATGCGAGTTGCGAAAGCCTTAGGCGGAAACCGGATTGAGGTCCTGAAAGCAGCAAACTCCGGCGACGTCCCCATCGGGGGGCGGGACCAGGTGGTTGGATACATGGCGGCAGGCATTTATCGGCAGGAGGGTAAATGACGACCTTAGCGCGTTGTTGTATGTTCAGTTTGATTATACTCATTTATTGGTGCAGCACTACCCCCGCCCAAGTTGTAGACATCCCCGACCCGAACCTTGAGAGTGCCCTCCGAGAAGAACTCAATCTCCCCGACGAAATTCCCCTCACCCAGCAAGAGATGTTACGACTTACACGGCTGGGGGCGAGTCAGCGTGAGATTGAGCGTCTTGATGGCCTGGAGCATGCGGTTAATTTGGGGCTTCTCTCGCTTTGGGGGAATCGCATCTCGGATGTTTCTCCGTTGGTGAATCTCATCAAATTAACGTATCTGGACTTAGCTGGCAATCAGGTTTCGGATACCTCGCCGCTTGCGAATCTAACAGCGTTGACGCGGTTAAACCTCGGTTGGAACGATTTTATTGTCGATATCAGTCCGCTGTCGAATCTGACACGGTTGACCATTTTGGGTTTAAATTCAAATCAGATTATTGATGTCAGTCCGCTTGCCAGTTTAACACAATTGCAAGAGTTACGGATTGATAACAATCGTATTGTGGATGTTAGTCCACTTGCAAACTTAGAAAATCTGATAGATCTGAAACTCGCTGGCAATCCAATCAGAGATTTCAGTCCACTCTTTGGGCTCAACTTAGAGAGTGTCGATATAGATATTCACATGTTGCAAGAACTTGCCGCCGTAGAGGTGGAAATACCCGACCCTAATTTGGAGCGTGCTATCCGAGAGAGACTTGCGCTGCCTGATAACACACCCCTCACGCAGCTAGCAATGAAACAATTAACAGGGCTAGAGGCGGGTGATAAGCAAATAGAAGGCTTAACCGGATTAGAACACGCCACTAATTTGACGTGGATCAGTTTGCATCGAAATAACATAAGCAATCTCAATCCATTGAAGGAATTAGTTCAGTTAAAACGCTTATCGCTCTGGGGCAATCCAATATCGGATCTTTCTCCATTGGTAAACCTAACCCAATTAAGAGGTCTTGACTTAGGGGTGTGTCAGATTTCGGACATTGCTTCACTCGCCAACTTGACGTGGTTGGAGTGGCTACACCTTCATAACAATCGGATTGAAGACATCACACCGCTGGCGAAACTGACACGGCTGGCGGATTTGTGGTTGCAGAGCAATAGGATTGTGGATGTTAGCCCGCTTGCAAATTTAATCATGCTAGAAGAACTGCGGATTGACAATAATCGGATTACAAACCACAGTCCGCTCAGTGCACTGTCCATTAACCGTTTTTTCTTTGACGAAATCTGTGAATTACCAAGAATTCCAATTCAGGAACGGCTTCAAAATCGGAGATTCCCTTCTTTTTTTCAAGCATGGCACGGTATTATAAACCGCCCGACACTATCGGATGAAGCCCGAGTCGCGCAGCACGATTTGCATTGGAGTCCTGGGTTTGGGCTGCATTGGTTAGACACAGACCAAGGGATTCAGTTGGCGGGCTATCTCAACGGAGCACTTCAGCATCGCGATGCATTGCTTTCCTTAAACCCTAATATGATTTTTATTAGGGGAATTCCTATGAGAGATGCGGGACAGGAGAGGTTTCCTGAAGAATGGCCATATTGGCTAAGAGATGCTGCGGGAAATCGAGTGCCAGATGAGAGGTGGAAGTCGTTTTTGATAGATTTTACACTCCCTGACGCACAGGAGTGGATTATTCAACATGCGCTTGCCGTCTCAAAATGTGGGTTATATGATGGGATTTTTATAGATTGGTGGAGCGAGAATTATCCCTCGCTTGTAAATCCACAGACTGGAGAGACATACCGAACTTTGGAAGTTGAACTGGGTGCAAGAAAATCAATTCTCCAGCGCATACGAGACAGAGTTGGCAATGATTTTTTGATAATGGTCAATCCCAATCGTCGTAAAACGCCGCATGCAGCCCCCTACATTAACGGTTTCTTCATGGAGACACTTCGGGACTATGAAGGTGGTTATACGCATCAAGGATTAATGCAGATAGAAAGCACAGTACTTTGGGCGGAAAAACACCTTCAAAAACCACAGATAACTTGCTTAGAAGGTTGGGGTGTTCCTGCCCAATCCCCTGATAGTACTATAAATCGCAGGTGGATGCGAGTATTTATAACGATGAGTCTCACCCATTCCGATGGATATGTTGTTTACAATACTGGTGTGGGTACCCCGGGGCACGACCACGACCACTACTGGTACGATTTTTGGGATGCGAACTTAGGTCGCCCCGTCGGTCCGAAAGCCCAACAGTATGAGAACGCTGAGGGTTTGTTCATTCGCGAGTTCACCAACGGTTGGGCGATCTACAACCGCAGTGAGCAAGCCCAAACCATCACGCTGCCTGCATCTGCTACTCCGGTCTCCGATAGGGGAAACAACGCTGCGTCCCAAACCCACATTCTCCCCGACCTCGACGGGGAAATCTATCTCAAGACCAAAAGCTTCGCCGATGTCAACGGTGATGGGAGGGTGAGCATCTTGGATTTAATTCAAGTTGCCAACAGTCTCGGTAAATCCGCCCCGGACCCCAACGGCGATGGTACTGTCAACATTCTGGACTTGGTTTTTGTCGCTAGCCACTTCAGTGAATAATAGCGCAAGTTGCTGGATAATCTGTAGGTCGAGTTTCCATACTCGACGCCTCCTAGAAATAACCGAATTCACCCCGATTTATCGGGGGTTACTGAACGACGTGCGGCGGTTTTCTCGATATATCGTATATCATTCCAAAGACACCTGTCGCCCCGCTGGGGCTTTGAAGTGTGTAGGGATCCTGTTTTTCTATAAACATTCCGCCCCGCTGGGGCTTTATTTTTGCCTGTCGATAACCCGGTCTTATAGTGGACTTCAGCCCCACAACCCAACTCCGTATTGAGAGTCTCCGACCTACGTACTGTCAAATGTTATCATGCATTAGCAACTTGGGTTAAAATAAATAGAACCGTTGTGGTGAACAGATAGCAAATATGATACAATAATTCAACATTAAGAAAAGGAGTACTGATATGCCCCAAAAAATACCCTTCATGAAACTGAGCGGTGCGGGCAACGACTTCGTTATCATTGATAACCGCGAGGGCGTTGTCCAATACGAAAATACCGATTTTGTCGAAAAGGTGTGCCAACGCCGAATGTCTGCCGGCGCAGACGGCGTATTGCTCGTCGAAAATACAGATAAAGCGGATTTCCGGATGCGCTACTTCAACGCGGACGGCGGCGAGGCGGAGACCTGCGGAAACGGCGCACGTTGTATCTCAAGGTTCGCCTATATTAACGGCATCGTTTCGGAGCGGATGTCCTTTGAGACGCAAGCCGGGATCTACGAATCCGAAATTGTTGGGACCGATGTCAAGGTCCGGATGAGCGATCCAACCGACCTCCGATTGAATTTTCCGCTGCAGCTGGAAGATGGTGTCCACAATATCTCTTTCGCCAATAGCGGCGTTCCGCACGTCCTCTTTTTCGCAGAAGATTTGGAGGGAACCGATGTATTCGGGCTTGGCAGGCAGACCCGCTATCACGACGACTTCAAACCAGCGGGGACAAACGCCAATTTCGTCCGCGTCAAAGATTCTCAGGCGATCGACATCCGCACCTACGAACGCGGCGTCGAAGATGAGACCCTCGCCTGTGGTACAGGCTCTATTGCCGCTGCGGTTGTCTCTGCTGCGCTGGGGAAGGTTCAGTCCCCGGTCGCTGTGAAGACCACCAGCGGTTCAGTGCTGACCATCCACTTCGATCTCGCGAACGACGAAGCAACAAACGTCTATCTAGAGGGGGATGCCCGAATCATCTATTCAGGTGAGCTCACAGAGGACGCTTGGAGCTATTAACAAGATCGTTCATGTTAAGAAGTCGTGCAAAGAAACCGAGTTTTTTCTTCAAAACTCGGTTTCTCCAATCTTGGCAATCGCAGTCTTTTTTTTGGAGGACAAATGAAGAAAGTCTTATTGATCATTAACGGCCCGCAGCCCCCTTTTAGTGAGTTTGAGGAGATGTTCAAGCCACTGGTTGAAGATTCCGGCCATTTTGAAGTGGAAGTCAGCGATGACCGCAACCGACTGACGGATCCCTCCGCGTTCGATGCGGTCACGCTATACATCGGTGGTGGAGAAATTACACCTGAAGTTGAGCGTGGGTTGACCGGCTATGTCAGAGGTGGGGGCGGATTGCTTGCGGTGCACGGCGCCAACGCCGGACTCGGTCAGTATGATGACTATATCGAGCTCATCGGCACGGAATTTATCCAACACGATCCGTTAGCACCGTTTGAAGTGACAGTAGAAGATGGGATTGACGATATCCTCCCGCGTCTCAACAAGCAGTTCCGCATCGTAGATGAGTGTTATCAGATGAAGGTTCGCACGGACGCGCCGTTGCGTTACTTCCAATACGGTGCCTGGCGCCTCCAAAAATATCCGCTCGGTTATGTGCGCGACTACGGCGCCGGAAAGGTATTTTACACAGCACTTGGACACGACAACCGCGCTTTCGGTAATCCGGACTTTCAAGACCAACTGCTCAAGGGGCTCCGCTATGTGACCAACCTGAAGGACAACCCACCAATCCGTATCGGTTTGGTCGGCTACGGTCCGCTGTTTAATATGGGCAGCCATCACGCCGGTATGATCGCACAGACCCACGGGTTTGAGTTGGCAGCGGTATGCGACAGGGATCCCGAACGCCTCCGCGCTGCGAAAGAGGAACAGGGGGATGGGATTACCACCTTCACCGATGCACAGGAGATGGCAGAAAGCGGTCAAATTGATCTGGCTATTGTGATTGTGCCGCACGTCTATCACGCACCGGTCGCGAAGATCATGCTAGAAGCGGGGTTACATACCATCACCGAAAAGCCGTTTGTCGTCCACGTCTCCGAAGCGGACGAACTGATTGCGCTCGCACGCGAAAAGGGCGTCATGCTCTCGGTCTATCATAATCGCCACTGGGATCCAGATATCCTCACCCTCTGCGACGCTGTCCAATCAGGCATCATTGGCGAGGTGTACTCGATTGAGTGTAACATGGTCGGTTACGGTGCGCCCGGACAGATGTGGCGAGACCATAAGGAGATTTCGGGCGGGTTGTTGTACGATATGGGAGCACACCAGTTCGAGAAGATCCTGCAACTGGTTCCTCAACATGACCGTAACGGCAACCGAATCAATCAACGTGCGACGCTGTACGGTAATTTCCTCAAACGGCATTGGCAAGCCAGTTCGGTTGAAGATTTCTGCCGGGCGTATGCGCGGTTCGACAGCGGCTTGGAGGCACAGCTCATCCAGTCGAATCTGCACGCAGCTGAAAAACCGCTCTGGACGGTGCTCGGCACACACGGCTCTATTGTGGTGGGGAACTTCCAAGGCGAAACAACTGTCACCTCCATCATGGAGGACGGACGCAAAATGGTTTCCGATTATCCGACGGTGACTAACCGCGGTTGGCAGACATATTACAAGAACGTCTCAGACCATCTGCTCTCCGGGACACCCTTGCTTATTACGCCGGAATGGGCGAAGGGAACCATCCAGTGTATTGAAGGGTGCGAGACCGCTGCACGTGAGAACCGATTGGTGGAGATTGAGTTTGACTTTTAGTCAGACTACCATAGCTATATCAAGGGCGAAAGGATTTCACTATGCAGTATCGAACATTAGGTCGCACCCAGCTGCGCGTTTCGGAAATCGGATACGGCGGTGGACGCGTGCGCGCCGATCAAGATGAAGGCGCGCTTATCCACATGCTCCACCGCTCCTTTGAGGTTGGTCTCAACTACATCGACACCGCACCGACCTACGGGAACGGTCTTAGCGAAACCGTTATCGGGAAGGCGATTCAGGGACGTAGGGATGGACTTATCCTTGCAACCAAAACGGAAGCCTTTGATCCGCAAGGCATCCTCGCCGATGTGGAAGGAAGTTTAACGCGGTTGGGGACAGATGTGATTGATGTTTTGCAATTTCACGGCGGATGGCATCAAGGGGACGATGCCGATCAAATCTTAGATCAAGGCGGGTTAGAAACTTATCAGAAACTACGAGATGAGGGGAAAATCCGCTTTATTGGATTCTCAGCAGATGGACCGTCAGGCGGCGTTGAGCGGATGATCGCATCGGGTGAATTCGACATGATTCAGGTTCACTATAACCTGATGTACCAGAGCACCTGCGACATCTTCGGCAACCGTGGGACGATACCGGAGGCGGTCGCCCAAGACATGGGGGTTGTGTTGATGCGCTCCACGACAAGCAATGCCTTCCAGAACCTGATGCAGCAGTGTTTCCCAACGCAGATGGAAGGGGTCGATCTGGACAACTTTCTACTGAATTATGTCCTCTCCAATTCGCTCGTTGATGTCGCGCTGATGAGCTTGCAAAGCCTCGATGACGTGGAGTGGACTAACGCAGTCTCGGACAATGTTGACCAGCGGTTAGATTTACGCACAGTTCACGGACGGTAGAATGGGCAGATGTGCCATTCCTGCCCGTTCAATCTAGCCCCGATACCCATTCGTTGATGACCTGCGCCATCTCCACGAACACATCTTCGTCGGTGTTGCGAGAACGTTTGAGAATCTTGAATCCGTGGTCGGCGGTATCCAGAAGGTGCAGCGTCGCCTTGTCACCAATCTCCGCACAGGTCGGTTGTAGTAGGTCGAGTTCACCCAATTTGTCACGCGTACCAGACAGGAAAAGCATCGGTATCGTAACATCGCTCAAGTGCACTGCACGTTCCGTCGAAGGCTTTCCAGACGGATGCAGAGGAAAGGCAAAGAACACCAAGCCACGCACATGCTCCAACGGTGTTTCTGCCGCAGCCATGGACGACATCCGTCCGCTGAAGGAGTGCCCACCGACCAGAATCGACAGATCGCTCGCCGCTGTGCGCGCCGCTGCGACCGCGGAACGAACTGTCTCCTGACAGACAGCGTTTGAATTTCGACCGCGCCCCTGTTCCGCATAAGGGAAGTTATACCGAAATGTAGCGATCCCGACATCTGCCAACCGTTCAGCGATAGTCTGAAGAGTTGTGTGCCGCATATTGGTGCCAGCACCGTGCCCTAGCACCAACAGCCAACGCGCATCGTTAGGCTGAATCAGCAGCGACGACACTTCGCCCTGCTCTTCGGTTGCGACAAATTTCGATTCAATCACTTCATAGCTCATTTTTATAATTGCCTCCTAACCATCTGATCTGCATGTTTTAATTCCCTTCCCATCGACCCCGCACCGGCGCCTGCTGCGCACGCTCAAACAGATCTTGCCACGCTTCGGATCCATCGTCCGGCTGCGCTTCCAGACGCACACCCTCTACATACGCGGGACCGTCTCCCGCATTGAAGTAGCCGTATCCCTGAGTGCTATAGCCCATGTGAATGCAGCTGCCATCCGGGTACACAATGGTGTTGATGATACGTGGTCTTGGACGGTCGTAGATTGCGCCGGTCGCTCTCAGGTCTTGCAGTATATCTTCGGAGACCCTATACTTCTCCACAGCTTCTTCGTCAACCTCAACACCCAGTCCAGGACCATCAGGCACCTTGTGGTATCCACCAATAACCTCAATCTCGTTTCTCAGTAGCTGATGGCTATAGAGGTTAATGCAGGTAATCGCGGGCCAAGTGGCGTGGGTCAAAACCGAACCGAGATGCGCAGCCCAAGTTGTTGTCAACCCGTTGCCCACCAATTGCAGCCAGAACGGCATCTGCGCCTCAGCACTTAAAATCCCCTGTTGCATGACGCCCGACTTCCCTGTGCAGATAACATACCCGTCACAAACCCCTTCGCGGATATTCGTGATGTAGGGAGGCGATCCGAAGTGCATCGCAATTGGTCGATTAATCGCCTGACGGATCTGCATATTCCCAAGCACATCGCCCTGTGGGATGGGCGTCTCAAACATCGCCACATTCGTATATTTTTCCAGCTTTTTGATGACGGGGATCGCCGCCGCCGCGTTCTGCCACGTTCCGTTGGCGTCAAGATCAAGCTTAAAGTGCGGTGGCACGACCTGAGCGATAGCATCAACCTGCGCGACAATATCCCACCACGGTCGTGGTTTGAGTTTGATACTAGTGTACCCCTTTGCCACGGCATCCGCAGCTTCAGCTGCCCAGTCTTCAGGTGAGGCATCAATACACCACCAAGAGATGGGGACCCAATCGCGCACCTGTCTGCCCATCAACTCGTAAGCCGGCACCTCCATTATCTTACCGACCACGTCGAACAACGCCATCTGTAAGCCCGCTCCGAGCGAGTCGTCATTCAGCAATTTTGCGGGGCTCTGCCCTTTGACTCTTTCAACGGCACCGTCTGTCACCCGTGCCCACGTGTAGTGGATCACCGTTTCGCCCCAACCGACATGTCCGGTATCTGTAGTCACCTTGCACAATTCCAGAACCGCCCAGTTATATACCTCCCGCGCCGTGATTTTTTGCTGGCGTGGGGTAAATGGCACATCAACGATTATGCGTTCGACATCTACAACTTTCATCAAATTATCCTTTCAAACAAGTGGGTAAAATGGCGAGGTAGTGTCCGTAAGTTTAGGGGCACTCCCACACTCATTTCTCTGTTTCTTTAATCTCCTTCAATATGGTAAAATTAGAGTGCATTTCCAATATACCTTCAGCTCTCTATTCTGGAGTCTTGTGGTGTTTGCCATCGCGTTGAACCTAACCAGTTACTTACTGCTATTATAGATATTTTCAAACCGGCGTCAACAACAAAATGGAACTTACCCGATAGGGAGGAACTACCCATGCAGATAGATTGTATTGATGTTTATTATGTCAGCCTACCACTCATTTATCCTTGGCGCACCGCTTACGGCGAGGATTACGCCGTCGATTCCGTCCTTGTCCGAATGGAGTCGGGAGGGCAGGAAGGTTGGGGGGAGACCACGCCGCTGAAAGCACCCGCCTACTCGCCCGAATCCACGATGTCGGCATACCATACGATAACCGAGTTTATCGCACCGCTGCTAGTCGGGAAAGCGTTTGATACCGCTGATGAATTACTCGCTGCGTCCAAGTGGATCAAAGGGAATCCGTTCGCCAAAGCAGGTCCAGAGGTCGCATGGTGGGTACTCAAAGCAAATATGGAAGGGGTACCGCTGCACCAATTACTCGGCGGCAGTTTCAGGAAGGTGGATGCCGGCGCAGACTTTGGCGTGCAGGATTCGATTGATATGCTGTTGGAGAAGATTCAAGACGCCGTTGACGACGGTTTCAAGCGGGTTAAGCTCAAGGTGCGACCGGGCTGGGATTTGGAGATGTTGCAAGCGGTCTGTGCAGCGTTTCCACATCAAACGTTCCACATCGATTGCAACTCAGGATATACACTCCACGACCTCGATCTGTTCAAGAAGGTCGATAAGCTAGGGCTAGCGATGATTGAGCAGCCGCTGTATCACAACGACCTCTTGGAACACGCTGAGCTGCAGCGCCAGATTGAGACACCGGTCTGCCTCGATGAGTCAATTACATCAGTACACGCTTTTGAATGGGCGTTGAAGCTAAAATCGTGTCAGATTCTAAATCTCAAAACGGGTCGTGTCGGCGGTCTGTCCGTCGCAGTGAAGCTGCACAATATGGCGCGTGATGCCGGCATCCCGTGTTGGGTAGGCAGCATGTTAGAAAGCGGGGTCGGTGCCGGGGTATTGGTCGAGCTCGCAACGTTGGACAACTTTACCTATCCGGGAGATCTGTTCCCCAGTAGTTTCTTCTATCGACAAGATTTGACAGAAATAGAGCTGGTGCTGAATGCGGATTGTACCTTTACGCCGTCACAGTCAGCGGGGACGGGGTATCAGCCGGTCTTGGACCGCATTGAAAAGGCTGCGCTATTCAGTCAGTCGTTTTTGCCGGAGTAGTACTGTTCGTGACCCGCCAATATTCAATATCCATCTATCTGCCGTTTTGATTGTGGGTAGTGTTGGAACGGATATAATTCAGACTACTGATGGTCGGGCACTGATCGCTCTATTATTGCATCTAGATTGCACGATATCGCCGGCTCTCATATTTTCCAAGCGATGATTCGAGCCAGAGATTTCGCTTGACAATCTTATTTCCTGATAGGTATAATTAGGTTACTCATACGCCCCTGTGGTGGAATTTGGTATACACGGCAGGTTGAGGGCCTGTGCCTTAATTGGCATGCTGGTTCGAGTCCAGTCGGGGGCATCGTAAACGTGGTTAATGCTGACGGCTGTCGCAAGAAAATGACGGGGTGGGGATGGCGCTATAGCTATTTTCACCCCGTTTTCTTTTCTCGTTCAATACGCCAAATTAATCTCGAAATCGCTCAGCACAACAGGTATCAAGAGTGGAAAATTGACTGGTGTGAAATCTGACTATCTGTCGAACTCGATTCTTTCACTCACGAAAGTAAAAAAAATCAAGTTGCAAAACCGAGGGCAATCAAGTATCATACTAACCGTTTTACGTTGAGATGACTATATACATATAAACAGGAGAGATTTTCATGATTGTTTTTCTAAGGGAGAAATTTATCGCCCAGCTTTTCTTAATCGTTGTTGGCTTCGTTTTTATTGTCGGTTCGTTTCTGCTCTTCGACATTGTTGGCGGGGGCGGTGTCTTGAGTGGAGGACAGAACGATCCGGTCGCTTTTGAAATTAACGGTGTCAAAATACAGCAACGCGAATTTGAAAGCCTTGTCTCTAGTGAAGTCACCCGGCAGCAACAACAGAGCCAAGGTCGTTCTCAGGTTGAACGTGAGCAAGTGGAAGAAGAGGTCCTTGATCTGTTGATTGCTCGTCAGGTGGTGCTCGGCAGCGTCCAGATTAGCAATGCGGAGGTTGAACAGTATATCCGTAGTGATGAAAGCCTGCTCGCCAACTATAATATAGTACAGGAAGGCGGGGACGCGAACAGCTTCCGTGAATATGTCCGTTCTCTCCTGATTAATCAGATTTTGCTTAACCAGATTCAAGGACTTGAACTCGTTACGGCTGCGGAGGTGGAGAACGAATATCGCCGCCAAAACACAAAAGCCAAACTCAAGTACATTCAATTCCAGCACTTTGTGTACAATAGCGCCGCGGAAGTGGACGATGCCGAAGCGCAAGCCTATTTTGAGGAGCACAAAGACAGATATGAAAAGGGAGCGGAGATCAATCTAAGGTTCATCAAACTCGACCCGGCAAATTTTATTACGGGTGAAGATATAGAAGCCTACTACAATGAACACAACCAAGAATTTAAGACGCCAGAAGTGGTGAAAGCACGCCATATCCTGAAGAAGTTCCCGGATAGCGCAACCGATGAGCAGAAAGCAGAAGTCAAAGCAGAAGCGGAAAAATTGCTTGAAACGATCAAGGCTGCAATCGCCGAAGGAACGGATTTTGCTGAACTCGCGAAGGAACATTCCGAAGACATAGGCTCGGCTCCACAAGGTGGAGCGTTGCGAGGAAGAAATCCGGACCTACCGCCGGGCGATTATTTTGCGCGCGGCGAGATGGTGCAGCCCTTTGAGAAAGCAGCGTTTGATGAACTATCGCCCGGTGAAGTGAGCGATCTGGTCGAATCGCAATTCGGATACCACATCATCAAGCTGGAAGAGAAGAGGCCCGAAGAGGTTCAACCCTTTAGCCAAGCCAGAAGCGCGATCCATGATAAACTAGTTCAAATCGTAGGCGTAGATCAAGCGAAAACCGTCGCCGAAAATCTCCTATTCGACGTTGAGATTCTCGATTATGAAGAGGCTGCCCAACTAGACAGATACAAAGACCTCCTACTTACGGTGGAAAATACAGGGCTCTTTACAACGGATGATAGCGATATCCCTAACATTGGAAGGGTGTGGACATATCAAGGTGTGATTGATCAAGCGTTCAACATGGAGGTAAATGTTAGTGCGATTAGCCCGAATAGGAAACAGAATGGGGATATTGACGCTTATTTTGTGATGAAAGTCCTTGAAAAGAAACCTGCTACCGTGCCTGAATTTGAAACCGTCAAAGCGCAAATTATTGACGAAATCAAAGGAGAGAGGGCGAAGCAGCTCGCCCTAGAAGACGCTCAGAAACTGATAGGGATGCGTGCCGCCGATGAATCGCTCGAAGATTTAGTGAGCAGGTATGAGGCACCGGCAGAGATTACCAATAAAGAGCGGGAAGTTAAGGAGAGCAACCTGTTCGCACTCTCACCGAACAGCGGATTTATCTCAGGAATGGGAACATGCCGCGACGCCATGTTTGCCGCTTTTGGAATGGAATTAAACGAAGTGCAAGGCGCAATTCAGGGGAATAGCGCCGCCTATATCATCCAGCTAGTTGAGCGCGAAGCAGCAGATATGGAAAAGTTCGCGAATGACCCAGCAGAACGTGCCAAGATTTACAAATCGCTGCTACAGGCGAAACAGACTGAGATTTACAGAAATTGGTTAGCTACCTTGAAGAAGGGCGCCCAAATTGTGGATAAACGGTCTGAAAGGGGCTAAAAGACATACGGCGCAGCAGCTTGCAGAACAAACATAGGCTAAGGAGAGATTCGGAAATTGACCGCCCCGTACATCTCCTTAGCCCACGAACGGCTCTAGCTCAAAAGCCCATCCGCTTTCATCCAGCCAATTGTCTGATCGAACGCGGCAACCGTCTGTTGCACATCATCGTCGGTATGCGCTGCCATGGTCATCCCACCGTTGCTAGCGATGTCGATTCCGTTCAGCAGCATTCCACACCGCAGGTTCATTGAGAGCATTGCGTCGCTACTGCCTTTCAATTGACGATAGTCACAGCTGTAAGGGTCGAAATCAGCGGCACGCAGCCCATCGACTCCGTGCCCGATGAGAATCTTCACCCCAGAAAACTCGCCATAGACCGCCCAATCAAGTTTGTGCTGATCGATAACCTCAATGAGCCCTTCCCGTAACATCTTCGCGCTACGGTTGACCCTTTCATGCGGGATTCCCGTTTTGACCTGTTTTAGCATTGCAATGCCAGCGGCAGCAGATAATGGGTTGGCGTTAAAGGTTCCGGGATGCGGCATCTTTTTCCCACGTGCGTTCGATTTCTCAGCCTTAATCGAGATAAGATTCACCAGCTCCTCTTTCCCAGCAACTGCTCCGCCGGGGAGCCCACCTGCCAAGATTTTGGCGAGTGTCGTGAGGTCGGGCGTGATGTTATAGTATCCTTGAGCACCGCCCGGCGAAGCACGAAAACCGGAGATGACTTCGTCGAAAATGAGCACAACCCCGTGGTCCTGGGTCACCTGCCGTAGCTGTCGAAGAAATTCGCCATTTGTGGGGATGGTCCCGAAACTAGCACCTGTCGGCTCTAAAATAACACAAGCGATCTCCGGGTCGGATTTCAGCGCCTTCTCGACCGCTTCAATATCATTGGGCGGACAGATAACCGTTGTGTCAATTACGCCTTCCGGAATACCGGAGACGGGTGTCTCGAAAGGCGGGTTCACGCCTAAGATAACGGCATCGTGCCAACCGTGAAAATGCCCGGCAAATTTCAAGAATTTGCTTTTTCCGGTATGCATCCGAGCCAACCGAATCGCCATTAAGGTCGCTTCTGTGCCGGAATTGACGAATCGTATCCGCTCCGCGGAAGGGATGAGCTCCTTGACACGGCTTCCCCACTCCACCTCAAGCGCATGGCAGGCACCGTAATGCGTTCCGTGCGGCATCTGCTGCGTGACAGCTGCAACAATTTCGGGCGGACTGTGACCGAGCAGCAACGCCCCATGCCCTGACCAGTAATCAATTAATTCTATCTCGTCAACGGTCCATTTTTTTGATCCCTGTGCCCGATCGATGTAAATGGGAAACGGTTCTGTGTGCCGGTTATCATGCGTCACACCATCGGGAAAGATAGCGTTTGCCTGTTGAGCGAGTTCCCTGTGTTTTGAGAAAGTTGTTTGGTACTTTTCTATAATCGTGTGGGTTGACATGGTTTCTCTCCTCGTGCATAATGGAAGATGTGACTAATTATTATACTCATTTCTTGATTGGGAATTTTGGCTTTTATGAATCCGTATTTTGATGAAATAGGTCCTCTAAAATGTGATAATCGTGGTCGAACGCCAATTCGGGCAGCGTATCAAGGGTAAAGAGACGTGCATCCAACGCTTCAGCACGACCCGCTGGCGTGCCCGCAACAACTCTACCAACATAGATAATTAGAACAACCGTCCGGTTCTCATTGGAATAGACCCCTAGCAGCCTATCCAATTCGACATCAACATCCGCTTCTTCCTTCGCCTCTCGCACAGCAGTCTCCATCGGCGTATCGCCAATATCGACATAACCGGTTGGAAAGCTCCATTGCCCCAGTTTTGGCTCATTGCCCCGCTGTATCAGCAACAGTTTTTCGCCCTTGAATGCGAGGACGCCGGCAACCGGTTTTGGATCGCGATAGAACACAAAATCGCACACTGTGCACGCCTGACGCGTTTTCCCTTCAAGGATCCGCTCTTCAAGCGTACCTGCACATTTAGGGCAGAAGTTCATCCCGGATTTCGTCTGAGCAGAGGTGTCTGTAGTAGAAGTGTTCACGGTTTCGAGGTAACCCCCGAACCCCCTATCAAACAAAAATATAAAAGATAATCAATGGGCTAATGATACAACAAATGAGCAGAGATGTCAATCCTTAGACACAGAGGAATCAATTGATAAACTGATGGATAACGCACTAGGTAAGACACAACAAACAGAATCGTTCAACAACACCGACTTTCCGATTACACGCCTGTACACAGTATTTCAAACCGTCTTTGCAACCCAACCGCTCATCATTACAGCCCCCACCGGGAGCGGGAAATCCACAATGATTCCACTCTGGTGTGCAGAACTGTCTGATCGGCCGACCCTAGTCTTGGAACCGCGCCGCGTTGCCTGTCGCTCACTCGCACGCTGGCTGTCAAAACTCCGCCGCGAGCCATTAGGTAATTCAGTGGGCTACACCGTGAGATTTGAAGATGTTGGATCCGAAAGGACACAGATTCGGTTTGTTACCCCAGGTGTTGCCCTACGTTATGCAGCCGATGGAGAACTCAATAGGTATGAGACAATCATACTTGACGAATTCCATGAGCGCGGGCTAGAATCGGATCTCTTTCTAGCGATTTGCCGGAAGAAACACCCGGATGCCCGGCTCATCCTGATGTCCGCAACGATAGATGCACAGAAATACGCTCGGTTTGTCAGTGGAAAATCGTTGACAGCAGAGGGGAAAGCCTACCCGGTTGATGTCCGTTACCTCGGTGGTGTCACGGTGCCGACAGCGTTGCGATTAGAGGAACGGGTGGCGCGAGGGGTGCGCCGTGCGCTAAAAGAAACAGATGGTAACATACTGGTCTTCCTACCGGGCAAAGGGGAGATTTCCGCCTGCCTTGATCTATTGCGCTCCCTCAAGGGGGTTGAGGTTTTGCCGTTACACGGCGATCTGCCGGTGACAGCACAGGACAAGATTTTCGACGAAACAACTCAGCGCCGTGTGATTCTGTCAACGAATGTTGCTGAAACCTCGGTTACACTCCCCGGCATAACAGCAGTAGTAGATACAGGCTTGGTACGTCAGCGTGTCCATCAGGCACAACGGGTTGTTCTAGCGTTGCGTCCCATATCGCAGGTTTCCGCTGAACAGCGACGTGGACGGGCAGGGAGACTCATGCCAGGGAGATGCTACCGCCTGTGGGAAGAGCGTGGACAACTTGAAGGGGAGACACCCCCTGAAATCGTACGAGAAGACTTAGCGCAGTTTGTGCTTGCGGTTGCCGCAACAGGATTTCGTCCGCAGGATTTAGAATTTCTTGATGCGCCGCCAGCTTTTGCCCTTGAGCGTGCCCAAGAACAGTTGGCGCAATGGGGCATTCTTTCTCATAACGGGCTGCTGACCGATTTTGGACGCAAACTATCTACCCTCCCTGTTGATGTTTCTTATGCACGGCTACTAGTCAAAGCACCGGCTGCCGTCCGTCGAGATCTCATCGACCTAATTGCAACGCTGGAACGGCCTGCACCGTTGTGGCGGAGACTAGATCGACTTTCACCCGAAGATATTCATGCTATCTCCGAAGCCCGACGCAAAGATTTAACCCGGAGTCATTGCGACGTCACTGCGCTGATTCTGATCCTGCGGCACGGCAAGCCTAAACGGCATTACCTCCATAGTGCTGCTATTACGGAATGTCGCCGAATCGCTTCCCAGCTTCGCTCGTTTTTTGGTATATCAACCTTAGATGAAGACAAGGGAGCTACCCAACCGGATCGACTGGGGCTCATGCGTTACCTATTGAGCGAATCACCTGACCGCGCCTATGTTCGGCGGCGTAAAGGAGACGCATGGGGAAATGGTCAGGATGAAGTTTTATTAGATTCTAATTCACTAATTCGTTCAGAGGTTCAATCAGCACTTATTCTCGAAAAGGAAGGGCTTGCGAAAGGCACGCGCGTTCAATTGTTGGGCCGCACCGCTCTTCCCTGTACCTTTGCAGATCTACAGGAGGCCGGGTTAGGGACCCCACACGTAGAGGCACCTACCTTAGTTGAGAACGATATCATCGGGCAGGTCCGCCTCGTATACGCAGGGCGAGAGATTGGACGAGAACGTCAACCGCTAGCCGGTGCCCTACTTAGAGAAGCCATGGCGACCCTCATCCTTTCAGAGCATTTATTTCCAGAGGTCGGTGGACGCCTCATCCAACGCATCAACGCTTATAATCTCCATATAGCCATGAAAGGGAACACCGACATCGTGGAGCCCCACGCGTGGCTGTTATCACGCCTCACTGATTTGGGTGTTGAAGCCGCACAAGATTGGCTGCTATTGTCACCAGATGATTTCTCATTTACGCGCATTGATGAGGCGACGTTCACACAAATCAGCAACAGTTATCCCCAAGCGTTTTCAATGAATGGGGCGAAATTCGACGTTGAATATAAACCGAAGGAACGGCGAATCACGCTGAAGTGGAGGGGAGGCGTCCGGCAGCCGCAGCTCAGTCCGTGGAGGTTACCCCGGTGGGAGGATTGGAAGGTAGAAGCGGATATTCGTGGACAGCTCAGAACCTTACGTCCTTAAAAACTGATAAAAAAGCTATTAATATGCCGTGCGAAGATTAAAATTTACGAAACCTTTTCTTTGTATATCTCGTTATTTTAATGTTTAGACAATAACTTCAGGAGTTACGCAGTTGGATTTAAGATGTAAATGGGTTTAGCGAGATAAGCACAGCATCTCAGACTGACATATCAGTCTGAGATTGGTCTAATTTAACATACATTCATCAAAAAACAAGAAAGTTTTGAGATTGCCCATATAGGACTTACGCATTTCAGCACAATTGGCGTGGGGCAAGTCCGAGAGAATCTCCGATACATCGGGACAGGCGAGATAGTCTGTCCCGTGACTAGGGGCAAGACCAGAGGGACAGGCGGGCTTTCACCGTGCTCAACTTGCGGGGGGATAGAGGGGCATGCTTTTGAGCGTTCAACTGCGTAAGTCCCAAATAACTTTTAATCCTATCAACCCCAAGGCGCTGTATTTGAATATAGGACCATAATTTAATCCGAGTTGCCATTTTGACAAAAAAAACGCAAACACAGCAAAAACATAGGACAATATGCTTGCCTTAACTTGCTATATGTGCTATACTACGGGAATTATACTATAGCAATTTATTTATACTACCGATTCTATGTGCGATAAAGGGGGAGTTCATTGAAAAACACGTATACCATTTTATTTATGTCGTCCAATCAAGACTCAGTACGGCAATTCTCAATTAAACGCTGGCTTGTCCTGCTTACAGGTGTTTTTACATTTCTGGCATCCTCGCTACTGCTCGCTTTTGCTGTTTCAGGGGTGAAACACGGGATTCAATACCAAGCTGAGTTGCGCGGCGAAGTTGCCGGCAGAGAAGAACTTGAGAGAACAATTGAACTGTATAAATCACAGCTACAGACAATTGAGAAAGACCTCCAAGAGGTTCGCAGAATGGAGCGAACAGTACGTAAGGTTTTAGGCATTGACTCAAAAGATGGGCTCCTCGGACAGGGGGGCGGCGGTTCCAATATCGAAGAGGCAAGTGAGGAAGAACCAACAAGTTCAATTATCGAAACGCCACCGGCTCCGGCACCAATTCGCACCGATTTCACAGATACCTCCTTAGTCACCCAGGTCAGCGTAATGAAAAGGGATCTTTCACAGGTCTATCAACACGTACAAGACCGGGTTATCGAGTACCGTGAAACACCTTTTATTCTACCAATTGAGGCATCAACGGAAGATGACATTCCCGATTATTGGTTCTCGTCTGAATTCGGTCGTCGGCCACACCCGTTTACGAGAAAACCTCAATTTCATAACGGAATAGATATTGCGGCACCGTCGGGAACGCCAGTGATTGCTGCTGCCGATGGTATTGTTAGTTTGGTCGAGCGGGATCCACATTTCGGCAATATGGTTCAGATTGAACATAGGTCCACAGGGATGATGACGCTATACGGACACCTAAAAGCCTACGCTGATGGCCTCGAAGTCGGAAAACGAGTCGAGCGTGAAGAAATCATCGGTTATGTGGGGAATAGCGGTAGAAGTACCGGCACCCATTTGCACTACGGTGTCCATGATGACGGCAAATGGCAGAATCCGAGACACTATATTATCCTTGATGACCCCTCAAACTAGGCGTGTACCATCACCAAATATCCAACCCTCAAAGTAAGAACGAATCAGAAAAGACTCGCTCTTGCACCCTCCCCATAACATTTCGACACCTGTCTCTATTTATAGCTGACACCCTCCGAATTATGTGTGCATATTGAAGCGCAACCGAAGGATCTACACTTTTTCGCCGTATAGGAGGAAGAGATGGAAAAATGGAAGCGTAGCCGGCGATATCGTCTACTCGTTTTTTCTGTTTTCGTCATGAATGTATGGCTTCAGTGGCTCCCCGCCGAATGGATAGAGGATCCCAGTCAAAACTTACCAATCTGCACTGCGTCAGAGGATCAGCATTTCCCCAATCTGATTTCCGATAACCACGGCGGCATCATTGTTGCATGGCGCGATGTGAGGAACGGAAATCGAGATATATTCGCACAACGGGTTAGCGCAGCAGGTGAAATGCTATGGGAAAATGATGGCGCTCCGATCTGCGTACAGTCCAGCGCACAAAGTTGGCCCCTCCTTATTCCCGATACCGAAGATGGTGCAATCCTTGTGTTTGGCGATTCTCGCCATCGCAACCGCGATATCTATGCCCAACGGGTTGATATAAACGGCAATTTGCTTTGGGGTGAAGATGGGGTGCCCGTTAGCATCACCCCCTTCCTAAAAGAGGATGTCAAGGCAATCTCTGATGGGCACGGCGGGGCTATTATTATCTGGGAAGATTCACGACACGGTAATTTGGACATCTATGCCCAACGGATTGACGGGGACGGACAACCGGTTTGGGAGCTCAATGGTGTACCAGTCTATAAAGGAGAGGGTGATCAGTACGATCCATTTTTCGCCACGGACGGCGCTGGCGGTGCAATCGTCGCATGGTGGGACATCAGCACGCCGGATTGGAATGTCTTCGCGCAACGGATCGGTGCCACCGGAGCACAGATCTGGGGCGATAGCGGAGTCCCGGTATGTGTAGCGCCCGGCAATCAGGGAGGTCCGTTTGTCGTCGCCGATGGTTCGGGCGGAGCGTTTGTTGTCTGGTCAGACTACCGCAACGATCCAAATATTTTTAGTAGCGCGGACCTCTACGCCCAGCGGCTCGACTCAGATGGAAATGCACTCTGGGAAAAGGATGGCATCAATTTCTGTAATAATCCATCAAATCAACAGCAGCCGGAGGGGATCAGCGACGGTATGGGCGGGTTGATTGTCACTTGGTGGGATGACCGCGATATTTTCGCCGATATTTACGCGCAACGCATCACTTCGGACGGCACACCAACGTGGCAGGAGAACGGCATTCCTATCTGTGTCGCAGCAGGTGTCCAGCGTGAACCTCACCTAGTTTCCAACGGCTCACAAGGAGCAATCATCTACTGGAAAGATTTTCGCGAGGATTACGGGAACGTTACCGCAGATGCAATCTATGCCCAACAGGTTAATGGGGATGGTAAATCTATCTGGACGTTCAATGGGGTGCCTGTATGCACAGCCGACGGCGATCAGATTACACCGCAGGCACTTAGTAACGATAGAGGTGGCGCGTTTATCGTGTGGAGCGATTACCGGGGCAAAGATGCTGACATATACATCCATCACATTCCTTAGATGCCGGACTCAGATTGCGCTAACCGCTCAACCTCGTCGAAGAATTTGCCGATCATCATCCTAGATGCCCCACCCATGACCCGCTGCCCGACACGGGCAAGTCTGCCACCGACTGTTAGTTCCCCGGTCAAGTTGACTGCCGTTTGGTTCTCGCCGGCTTCTTCTAGCGTGAAATCGCACGCACCATTGACAAATCCAATCTTACTGTTGCCCTGAACACCCAAGCGATAAGCGGAAGGTGGCTGCTTATTTTCTATCTTGACGGAGCCTTTATATACTCCCTTGATCATAGCAACACCAACCTTAATTGTAGCCTCAAAGCTATCGTCGTCAAGTGGTTTTAGCTCCTCGCAGCCGGGAATGCATTGTTGCAACAGTTCAGGGGTCGTGAAAAATTCCCACACCCGTTCACGCGGGGCGGAAATTGTGTAATCGCCTTTGATTTGCACTGTCAAATTTCCTTATATTGTTGTTATGTGAAATGGCAGCCAAATGGCAAACAGAGGAGGCCATCTAAATCATACGTTTCGCCAAGTGTGCCTTCAACCTGTTATGCGATGGTGTCGTCCACTCAATGGAGCCGCATCTGCTACTCCTGCTGAGAGTTCGGATTCTCTGATTCATCGGTATTCTTGGTTATTGTTCCGAACAGGTGTCCTCCGACTCTGTTGTTGCTCCAGGTACCAGCATACTGCCCGCGATAGATTAACACCCTTGCAGTGTAGGTTCCTAGGTTTGGCAGTTCCAAATCGGTCAATGTAATGATGGGGGTGTCACCAGCCCATTTGACCTCAAGCTGCAGTGGCACTGTTACATCTCTCCTACCGTACTGGACTCGCGCAAAGAAGAGCCAATAGTTGTTGCTCATTTTGGTGACCTTCTTGATGGTATACTTTTCTTCTCTGAGTGTCCCGGAATCTTCTATCCCTATGACTGTAAAGTGACCGACGAGCGTAACATCTGAAAGCATCTCTTGAAATCGCTGTTCATCAGGGGTAAGCCCCTTTTGCTGTGGTGATAGAGGAAGATTCTGTTGCTCCTGATTGATTGTCGTGTCCGGCTGCACTGACTGCGCGGAATGGAATTGACTGACGATATGGGTAACGAGGGCGGCGGAGTTGCGCGCAGCGATTTCATAGTATTTCTGAAAATCTTCCGAAGCATATGCATTGGCATTATCGCTTAGGCTGCGTATGACTAAGCAAGGGATATTGTGTTGCCAGCAGATTTGGGCAACTGCTGCGCCCTCCATCTCGACAGCGTCTCCATCAAGGTTCTTGTGCAAGGCCGTTTTTTTCGCATCGGAAGCGACAAACACATCCCCAGTTACGACCGTTCCTTTGGTGATTCTCGGATGCCGTTGACCCTGAGCGGTTTGGAATGGGGTGAGTTCGATACCCTCCAGAGCAGTGTCTACTATCTGCATGAGATCAGGATCAGCGGGAAAGAAGACGGGATTGCGCTGTCCATTGATGGGATTCCTAACGCCTGTGTTTTCGATTTCGGTTGACTCCATTCTCCCCAAATCGTGTTGTGCCGTCTTTTCTGCGATGACAATATCGCCGATTTGCAGGCCCGGATTCAGTCCACCGGCGACCCCTGTGAAGATGACCCGATTGGGACGAAAGTGCTCAATGAGCAGCGTGGCTGTCATCGCCGCGTTGACTTTGCCGACCCCCGTCCTTGCGATAACGACGTTTTGTCCGTTGAGTGTCCCTGTGAGGAATTGTATCCCTTCAATTGTGTGTGCGCTTGGGGCGACAAGTTGTGCCTCAAGGATTGTGACCTCCTCATCAAATGCGCCGAGTATTGCGATGGACGAGGCGTGTGCTGCACCAACTCCTGAAATGAGCAAAAGCAGGACTACGTTCCAGATGAACGCGATGTGTAAAGTTGTTCTCATAGTAATCCTCTAACACCTAAAATGAGTTTGTTGTGAAAGACGGAATAACCATAGGTTCAGTGCACTAAAACTCAACGGCTGTATCCAGCGGATAAATGGGGCGTCGGACCTTCTGATAATCGTAGGAGAAGAGGTCCGGGCTATGCACGCCGGGGGTATCTACCTCCAAAATCTCATGCGCGATTGGTGTGTAATCCGCGCGGAAATGAACAGCCGATTTGAGGACAATCAGTTTCCGATCTCTAGGTTCAATTCCGACACTGCGAAGCACTTCAGCGTCAATGGGTTGGACACGTCGCTCTGTCAGGATAATCTCGACGCCGCCGACTTTGACGACGGCTGCTCGTCCCAAACTATTTCTGACACCGCGTGCCATAGGTCCTTTATTAATATATGCGCCATCGGAGATTGTTTTCACATAACCTGTTAACGCAACCGGCTCGCCGTGCAGCGGAATCGTCTTTCCACCAACATTGAGCGCCACTGTATTGCCAACACCTGCATCGATCGCAAGTGATACGGACTCCGGGTCAGCGATTATGGCGATAACGGCATTCTGGACATCGGCATCAATAAACTTCCGAAGAATAATCGTTCCATCGCACGGACCGCCGCCACCGGGGTTATCCGAACCCTCCGCGAGAACAATGGGCTGTCCTTCCGACTGATTCGCAATCTCGATTGCCTCTTCAACAGAAACGAGGTTCAGGTTAAATGCGTCCCGTATATCCCAGATGTAGTGTGCAAACTCGTTTGCATGAGTTTCAGCCAGCTGCTGATCATCGTCGGTCGTCACGAGCACCGAGACCCCGGCATCACGTATATCCGCGAAGGGAAAACCCATGGATAGGGTCGCCGTTACCACCCCCGGCTCCGCTTCGAGAGCGTGCAAGCGTTCCACTATCCCGCTCATCAAAGGTTTCATCGTACACTGTGCCGGCGGCGAGGT
Organism: Candidatus Poribacteria bacterium; assembly: GCA_022822785.1. GTDB lineage: Bacteria > Poribacteria > WGA-4E > WGA-4E > PCPOR2b > PCPOR2b. The sequence continues at coordinate 43,601 of JAJEAL010000090.1, read as the reverse complement.
TAGGAACGGTAGTTGCCGATACGCCATTGTCGGACGGATATTTCCCCGAACAATATCGGATACCACCTGTGCTGCCTCAACACCTCGGTCATAACAATCGACATGGGGGTAGGTGTCGAACCCAATAATCGTGTCACTGTGTTTCGCCATCTCAGCAGTGATGTTTGCGTGAAGGTCTAGCGTCACAACGATTGGGAGGGAGCCAACAATTTCACGTACCGATCGGATTAGATCCCCTTCGGCATCTTCGATCTCCTCTGTTGCCATTGCACCGTGCAAATCAAGGAACACCCCGTCAATTTGTCCAGCGTTTCGTAGGTGGTCGAGGAACTCGCCTTTAAGCGTGTCGTACGCCTCCTGCTCAACGGCGCCAGAAGGAGTCGCAAATGTCCATAGGAGGGGAATAATCTGGATACCTAGCTTCTCTGAGTTCTCAATAAACCCGCCGGTGATGGTGCTCGTCTGTCTGAATGCCGAAATTATCTCATCGCCGATGCGGTAACTCCGCTTAAAGTCGTCAATAGTGGTTGGCACAGATGAAAATGTATTTGTCTCATGACCGATGCAACCCGTTGCGATACGCATAAGTATATCTCCGTTAGTATAGCGTACTGCGTAAGATGTTATCTCTTCCTATATTTTACGCATAATAGCACAAAAACTCAGAAATGGAAAGGAAATTTATGATGACACAAATCCAATGGCAGTCAGATCAGATTGAAGCAGCTGAAGATGCAGACCTCATCGAGCGCTGCTACCAAAACGGTTGGACAGATGGCTTGCCGGTCGTTCCACCGACACCAGATCGGGTCGAAAAAATGTTAGCCGGTACGGACAGGCAGCCGGCTGAACTGCTCGCATCGATCCCACCCAAGTGGGGACACGCAACAATCGAACGTATCGCCATTAACGCAGTGATGGCGGGTTGCAAACCGGAATATATGCCGGTCGTTATCGCAGCAGTCGAGGCAATTACTGAGGAACCGTTCAATCTGCACGGCGTTCAGGTGACGACCGCTGACTCTACCCCGTTGCTCATTATCAATGGTCCCATCCGAAAGCAGCTGGACATCAACGATGGTTTCAACGTTTTTGGGCAGGGATGGCGGGCAAATGCAACCATTGGTCGGGCTATCCGCCTAATCGGCACGAATATCGGTGGCGCGCTGCCCGGCGAATTAGACCGCTCAACTCTGGGTCATGCCGGTAAGTACACCTTCTGCATCGCTGAGCGAGAGGAGGAGAGTTTGTGGCAGCCCTTGCACGTCGAGCGCGGATTCAAACCTTCCGACAGCACCGTGACTGTCCACGCAGGTTCCTCTCCGTATCACATCGGTTCCAGTGGAAGCACAGCAGAAAATATCTTGGATACCATCTGCGAGAGCATTTCGGCGCTGGGACCGCCGTCCTCCGAGATTGTCCTTGTGTTTAGCCTTGAACACATGAAAACAATCGCCAGAGATGGCTTTGGCAGGAGCGATATACAGGCATATATCCACCAACAGACAACGCGACTCCCCGAAGATGTCATTATTCTTGTCGCTGGAGGCCCCGCGGGTCAATGGACCGTTGCAATTCCTCGATGGGGCGGTCCGACCCACTCAGTAACGAAACGCATTGACGTGTGAAGCGGAAGAACAAAGTTTGTCCGGAAAGGAACAAAGATTATCAATCCTCTGAACAGAATTGTTCAAAAAATGAACAATACCAAGGGCTCGTCTCGCCATAAACCGTAAGACATTCGCTTACAAAGGCTAAATCCAACTTTTGCCAAGTTTGGCACACTATTTGCATCTTCCTTGTGAGATGTTATGATTGCCGTGTAACATTAACAGTCGTGCAATTTTCCAGTTTCAATTTACACCGGTAAAATAAAGGAGGAGGCACCCATGAAAAAGCGATTTGCATTCTCTCTATGCCTCGCCCTGTTCACTGCTACCATGGCTAGCGCAGTTGAACCAATCGGTTCGCTTGGAGAAGGCGTTCTTCACCAAGCCCACTTCCTGCCGGATGGCGCAGTTTTACGGGTGATGGCAGACCGCATCGAAATTGTCAATCCGGACACGAATACAATCATCGACAAGTTTGCCGAAGGGGTATTACACTGGGGAAGAGTAACGCTAAGTCCAGATGGGGCGTGGTTGGCAATCATTGTCGATCTGGACGGCACGGCGAAACCTTCCATTGAAATATGGGAAATCGCAACGCGAAAACGGATTCGCCGGTTGGAATCAACATTGGAGAGGATACATTTGGTTGCATTCAGTACGGCTGCGCCTCTGCTTGCTGTAACTTATCGTGATCAGATCCATCTGTGGAATTGGAAGGATAACGATTATCTCGGCCAGATGACAGGGGAACGCCGACCCACGAAGAATTGTTATAGCTATAATGATTCTGGGGGCTATGGACAGAGCTGCTTGTCACCGCCGATGGTTCTCTCGCTGGTTTTCAGTCCGGATGGTAATTCTCTTGTCGTCGGATCTCAACGCCCGGACGTGGAGATTTGGGATGTATCCACACGCAAACTGGTCGGACATCTCGAAGGACACATCGATTGGGTTACCCACGTCTCCTATAGTCCGGATGGTCGCTATATCGCAACAGCAAGACCAGACTCCACACGGGTATATCTGTGGGACGTCCAAACGCGCCAATTAATTCGGACGTGGCGGAATGACGATGAAGGCGAAGTCCGAAAACTGTTTTTTAGTTCAGACAGTCAACGGCTATATGTCACAACGCAGACATGGAATTGGGCGGTAGAACCTAACAGACGAAACGACTATGTTCGTGTTTTTGATGTGCACACCGGCGCACAACTCAACCAATTTGGAGATGAGCTCTTCATTTTGAAGGATTTCTCTCTGTCGCCCGATGAAAAGGTCGGTCTGTTCCGGTACCATATTAGCGAAGTTGTGCTCTGGGATATCGAACATGACCGTCGCTTGGCGTTATGGGCGGACTATCTTTCGGGATATGATTGGAAATTGAGCCCGGATGGACGCTCCTTGGTAATGGTAAACCCCGCGATGCTGAAGATTTGGGATGTCCCCTCCCGTTCCCTCCGAAAAGTTATCGTCTCGCACAACGAAACGTTTCGTGAGTTTGCCATTTCCCCGGATAGCCGAACCATCGCGGTGGGACAGGATCCGTGGATTGAACTACGGGACATTTACACCGGTGAGGTCACCGGGCAGTTTCGCTACTCTGGGCATAGCACTATTGCTTTCAGTCAAACCGGACAGCGCATTGCTACTGAGCGTTTCCTCATTGACATCAATGATCCCGAAAATCGAGAAGTGTTGGAGAGACGAGGATACGCTTCCGCCGCTTTCAGTGCTGGGGATATCTACTTAGCCGCCAGGGATAGGGATGACCTTATCCATCTGTGGGAACAACAAGATGGCAAATACATCTATCGCTATCCGTTGCACTCACCGGTGGAGGGCGTACCGACATTTATCCCCTCGCCTGATAGCCCCCCTCTTCTTGCTGTCGTCAATTCTAGCCGAATGGCAGTATGGGAACTCCGAGAACAACCACAACATCTGCTAACACTCGACCTATATGTAACGTGGCCCATCCACTTTAGCGGCGATGGTCGATATCTCTTCGCTAACGGTGAGGCGGGGCTGCGGATATGGGATTGGCGCGAGCAAAAGCGGATACAACACCCTCCCCTTCCTGAATATCTTGGTGTCAGTCGAGATGCTTCGGTACTCCTTACCATGAATTATGAAACCGGCAAAATGCTGATATGGGATGGTAGGTCTCTGCTCCCTCCAGCACCGGTTGTGTCTTATGACATCAATCGGGATGGAGCAGTGAATATCTTGGATTTGGTAGCGGCTGCTTCTCAATTCGGACAAGTTGGCTCAGATCTCACCGGAGATGTTAACGGCGATGGAAAGGTGGATGTGTCTGATTTGGGACACATCGGCTCACATTTGGGCGAAAATGCTGCAGCCCCTGCGTTCCCCATTGACGATTTAAACCCAACTATCAGTTATCAGACATCAAGCGTCAAACGTCAATTCCAAGCCCTCACAGCGTTAGAATCGCTGGACCCGCCCTCGCGTGGTGCACACATTGCCCACAACCTGCTCAAAGCGTGGTTATCTCACCTCGAATTGCCGGTCACAGAAACCAAATTGCTGCCCAACTACCCCAACCCCTTCAACCCCGAAACATGGATACCCTACCAACTATCAGAGGCTGCCCATGTACAAATCCGTATTTACGATGTCGCTGGGCATCTGGTGCGGGAGTTAGATCTAGGCACCAAACCTACGGGCGGTTATCTTTCACGAGAGAGTGCTGCGTATTGGGATGGACGGAATGATGCTGGAGAAATGGTTTCCAGCGGCATTTACTGGTACGAACTTCACACCGGCAGTTTTAGCGCAACCCGGAAAATGGTTGTCCAAAAGTAGGTTTTGCTGGGCCGGGTTACTGCACAAGAGGGTCCGAAAGGAGTGAAACGCTGAAAAAAGAAAGGGGACAGACGAACTGGAGTGTCGCTTATATCCGGTGGTTCGGTTTGATGATCTCATTCGTACTGTTGTCCGGTTACACAACCGCAGAAGCAGACAAGCTATATTGGACGGACAACAAAGGGATTCACCGCGTGGACCTTGACGGTGGGAATATGGAAACCCCTGTTCCGGTTCTGCTGAGATCTCCTATCGGTATCGCCGTCGATGAAAAGAACCAAAAAATTTACTGGGCGGACAGTAAAACGAGGAAAATTCAACGAGCGAACCTTGATGGGACAAACGTAGAAGATATTATCATAGCGAAATCGGGTTTGCCCTACTACCTTGATGTGGATACAAGTGGAGGCAAACTATACTGGACAGATACACATATCATCCAACGCTCAAATCTCGATGGCACAGAGGTTGAGGAAATTGTCACGTGGAAAGACAGAGTACAGTGGCCACGAGGCATCGCTGTTGACAAAAAGGAGGGGAAAATTTACTGGGCGGATTCTGATACGCGAAAAATTCAGCGTTCAAACCTCAACGGCACAGAGGTTGAAGATCTCGTCACAGAAGGATTGCGGAACCCACTGAAGGTAGCAGTCGCTCCAATTGCTGGAAAAATCTACTGGACCGATATAGGAACGATCTTTCGGGCAGATCTTGATGGGAAAAATGTCGAAGAAACGGCGGTTGGTTTGGACTTTCCATCAGCCATAGTTGTCGATTCAGTGGCTGAAAAACTATACTGGACAGAGTGGAAGACAGGAAAAATCCATCGGTCAGATCTCGATGGCACAAATATCGAAGATGTCTTCACAACCGGGGTGAAACGGATACTTGGGATGGCCGTAGGTGCAGATGGTCGAAAGCTATATTGGACAGACTATAAATTTCCCCCAAAAATCCAACGTTCAAACCTTGACGGGACCAACATCGAAATGATTATAACAACGGAATTGAGTCCAAGCGGCATCGCTCTGGATACAGATGAGCAAAAAATATACTGGACGAATTCCGAAGGAGGGAAAATCCAGCGAGCGAACTTCGATGGCACCAATATTGAGAATCTCGTCATTGATGGATTGTGTTGGCCCGCCGGTATTGCCTTGGACACGAATAGGGGAAAGATGTACTGGGCGGATGGGTGTGCGGGCATTCAGCGATCCAACCTCAATGGTACAGATATTGAAACGCTAATTGCCAGAGAAGTTGCCGGACCGGCCGATGTCGCTATGGATATAAATAACGGTAAGATATACTGGACGAATTCCGAAGCAGAAAAAATCCAGCGAGCCAACCTTGACGGGACAGACATTGAAGATGTCGTCGAGTCGCGCAGGGTGCCACAAGGTATCGCTTTGGATGTTAAAAGGGGTAAAATCTACTCAACAGAGATAAACTTTACTACGGGCGCGGGAATAATCCGCCGTCTGAACTTTGATGGAACAAAACCCCAAACAGTGCTAAAGCCAGCAAATATAGATCTTGGAAAGACAAGATTGAATTATCCATGGGGTATTGCGGTCGATCCATATGGAGAGAAAATCTACTGGACGGACTTGAATCCGGGCAGGATCCATCGTGCTAATCTTAACGGTACAGGCGCTGAAGATTTCGTCACCGGGGTCAACGGTGGACGTTTTATCGCCCTTAACCTAACACAGACTATTGATGCTTTGAGTGTAGTGAATCATCAGGATAAGCAGCCGACTCTATGGGGACGGATACGAGGTAATGCGCTCTTACCAAATTTCCCCAACCCCTTCAATCCAGAAACGTGGATTCCCTACCAACTCGCGGAAACTGCTCATGTGCGGATTCGTATTTATGATGTGGCTGGGCATCTGGTACAGGAGTTAGATTTGGGCACCAAACCTGCGGGTAGTTATGTTTCACGAGAGAGGGCCGCGTACTGGGATGGGCGGAATGATATGGGAGAGTCTGTCAGTAGCGGAGTGTATTTCTACACGCTGGAGGCGGGGGATTATCGGAGAACGCGCCGGATGACCGTTGTCCGATGAAACTATCTTTCAACTCGCCATTTCCAAACGTATCAAACACTAGTAAAAGGAGGTGCACATCATGTTTCGACAACTTTGGAAATTTGCTTTTTTTGCTTGTGTATTCGCAGGCTGCGCGGTATTTAGCAATTCGCAGCTGCCCCGTGACTATGTCCCAATTGCTGGACTGGTTTGTAGTTCCCCGGAGATGGTGGATGGGGACATGGACACCAGCGACCTCGTTTACATTGAAGGGACTATGGGGGTCGGAAGAAAAAATAAAGGAATCAACACGCTGCAATTGAATTCTCCGGTAGCACATCTGATTACGCCAACAACTGTCCAATTACCCAAGCAATCTGAAGTGGGGATGATTATCATCTATGCAAAAGATTTGGTAGATTTTAATGTCTTGGCAAAGGCGGATGAGGAGTGGAGAGAATTACAGCGGTTCCGCAACAACCGCCGGAAGCGTATTGTAGTAACCACACCGGTTGTGACAAACATGATACGTGTCATTGCGATTAAAGGTTATATCGGTTCCAAAAACCCGCGTCCAAGCATCCAAGAGATTCAAGTCTATGCCAAACCCTGAACTCCTCCGGGACCTGTTCGCCCAATACTCAATTCCTGTTGAATTTCCGCTTTTCCTTTCAAATAGCCATCTGAAGTCACAGTTTAGGACAAACCGAGGGGTTAACGTCTGTTATTAGGCGTGAATTATTATATTTTTCTTCTGCAACTGTTACCTTCATTTCAATTTGAACGTTTGAATATTAAAGGTTATAATTGTAAGCTAGGTGTAATTTAAGCAGCGGAAAGCTAAATTTAGCCAAATATGTAAGCAGTCTTAAACGGAAGGACATATCAAACGTCTTAAATACAAGGTTATTTCGATTTGAGAGAGCTAGAGGACCGATTGTAGCCTTAGGAGGAATCAGATGAAATTCTTTGCCCAAATCCTTGCCTTGACCTTCATTTTTACGCTAGCTTCTAGTGTAATCATCCACGCCGAGACCGTCGAGATGGATAAAGAAGTCCCTGACTTCACACTCAAAGACGTAATGGACAAAACGCATTCGCTCAAAGATTTGAGCACGGATAAAAAGGCGACCGTTGTGATGTTCATTTCGACCGAATGTCCCGTTTCTAACGCTTACAACGAAAGAATTATTGCGCTACATAACGACTACAAGGATCGGGATGTAGAATTTATCGGGATCAACTCCAACAGGACTGAGACTGTCGAAGAGATAGCTGAACATAACAAGGCAAGCAAGTTCCAATTCTTAGTCCTGAAAGATTTGAAGAATGAAATCGCAAATAACTTTGGAGCAAGACGCACACCTGAGATCTATTTGCTGGACGAAAAGCGGAACCTTCGGTATCATGGTGCTATTGATAATAGCCAAGACAACCCTGAAACGCACTATCTGCGCGAAGTTCTCGACCTCGTGGTCGCAGGAAAACCCGTTCCCGAAAATCTCAAAAAAACGAAGGCGTTTGGCTGTACGATTAAGCGTGTTAGAAAACAGCGAAGTCAGAGCCGCACACCGTAAATGTTAACTTAAGCTTTTCTGATTTTTTAGGAAGATTAATAGAATTAAAATTGGGATGAGGAAAAACTGGATGATTAAAAAAATTCTTCGAGCCACACTCACACTATTTCTCCTTGCTATTGTCTGTGTAATAATGCTGATTTTTGTCGGGATCGGATTTGTAGGCGGCGTTGCTCTCGATTCGTGGGGCACCATCAAAGATGTTGACTTGGGCCAACTTGAATATCGAGAGGTAGACACGTGGAAACAGCATCTTGAGGTCTATTCCTCTCTGTGCACAGTTCAGCCGGGAGATTCAGTTGATTTCCTGCTGAATAAACTAAAACGGTTGGAATATGAAGAAACTGGAGAGTTTATCAAACCGAGCGTCGTGGGTCACTATTCAGTCGGGCGTGATGCCGACGGACAACCCGAACGGCTATGGATTTATCTCGAAGGTTTCCATTTTCCAAATGAGGATCGAGAGGCATATCAGGTCGAACTTTCTGTGGTTGACGGGAAGATTGAGCGGATCCAAAATGAAGATGGCGACAGAATTGATAGCTTCGATCTCAGACCGGAGTTGCTGAACGCACTTTACGAGAGAGAGACTGATGCCGAAGCCCGAGAAATAGTAAAACTCGTGCAGATGCCAGACCATCTGCTGCAGGCGTTCCTTGCGGTTGAGGACAAGCGATTTTATGAGCATTGGGGTGTGGACTTTCTGGGGATTCTTCGGGCAGCCATTCACAATACGCAGTTATACTTGGGACAAGTGGAGGGCACATTACAAGGCGCGAGTACCATTACGCAGCAACTCACACGGAATATCTATCTGACCCGCGAGCGGCAGCTGCTGCGAAAGGTGAGGGAAGCACTGCTCGCCGTTCGGATTGAGCATCAATTTTCTAAGGACGAGATTCTCGAAAGGTATCTGAATCTAATTAATTTAGGCAGATATGGTGCACAGGATGTACTCGGCGTTCAAGAAGCGGCACAAAATTACTTTGGGAAACACGTATGGGAGTTGGAGCTTCACGAGTGCGCGACCCTGGCGGGAATCCCGAAATCTCCGACGCGTTATTCACCCATACGTCATCCGGAGCGTTCAAAAGAACGGCGCGATTTGGTGCTTGACTTGATGCTGCGGGCAGGTTACATCAATAGGGAGGAATACGACGCAAGTGTGGCAGTACCCGTTACTGTTGAGGTGCCTAGAAGTGCAGAAGGACACGGCGGCTCACATTTTTTAGAATATATTCATGAACAACTGATAGGGATACCTGAATTAAAGGGACATTTGTACAACCAAGGATTACGGGTGTACACGACAATAGATCTGTCCATGCAAGAGGTGGCGGAAAAGGCTGTTGCTGACCATCTACGGGAATTGGATAAGCAGCTGAGGAGTCGTGGCAGAAGCCTGCCCGATTACGATGAAAATAAAAATAATCCGAACGGCATTAATCCAATCAGCAATTACCTGCAAGCAGCACTAATCGCACTTGAACCGCAAACGGGGCATATCAAAGCGATGGTTGGTGGACGCGATTTCTATATCACACAGCAGAAGATTAACTTTTTTAACAGATCTGTCCATGCATATCGTCAACCCGGTTCAGCGTTCAAGCCGATTGTTTTTGCAGCGCTACTAGATATCCCCCACCCCTTAATAACACCCGCAACAATTATCCGTGACGAAGCGTGGTCTATCGACGTCGGCACACGGAGGAGATGGAGACCTCGAAACTATGGACGACGTTACTACGGAGATATTCCGGTGCGATTGGTATTGGAAAAATCGATTAACATCGCCACAGCAAGAATGATGTGGGAAACTCCGATAGACGAGAACGGAAAACCTGCCGGGCTGAATCGGACGCTCGCGATGGCAAAACGGCTAGGCATTGATACGGAGCTACCCGCATATCCGTCAGTCGCGTTAGGGGCAGGGGGATTGCCGCCAATCGAACTCACGAGCGCCTACGGGGTCTTTGCCAATGGCGGAAAGCACAGGAAACCGATAGGGATCCATTATGTGGAAGATCAGTATGGGGACGTCTTGATTGAAAATCAATCACCGGTGAAACAAGTCATTGATCCAGGGGTCGCTTATCTCATGACACATCTTATGAAAGGTGTGATAAATCACGGCACCGGGGCGCGGGCACGTCTGATGGGGTTAACACGCCCGGCTGCAGGCAAAACCGGCACAACAGACAATTTTACCGATGCATGGTTTGTCGGTTATATTGAAAATCTCGCCGCTGGTGTATGGATCGGATATAATGACCCGAAGCGAAAGACAACGTTCCCCGGCGCTCGGGGCGCCTTACCCATTTGGGCTCGATTTATGATTGAAGGGGCACGCGGGCCAGTCAAGGATTTCGAGCAACCCCCCAACATCGTTTTTCGATCGATTGATAAAAATACGGGAATGCTGAGATATCAGGGGAAATGTCCGGAGGAGGATGTTATTAAGGAAGCCTTCCTCGTCGGATATGAACCGAAGATGCTGTGTAATGCACATCAGTAACCTATAAAACATAAAACGTGAAGCGGAACCGGCAACCGAGTCCTTTACAACAAAGAAAGACGCTTGGCGCGAAAATCCAGTCGATACTCGTAGGAAATAATAATCGTTGTTCTTTATCTCAAGGTATAGGCGACGCTGCTAGGAAGTGACAATATGGAAAAGTTTGAGCTGATTTCGGAGTATACACCGCAAGGAGATCAACCGCAGGCAATCCAAGCACTTACAGAAGGGCCACTGCGAACGGGAGAGGGGCTTCAAACGTTGTTGGGCGTTACCGGTTCGGGAAAAACCTTCACGATGGCACACGTCATCGCAGATTTGCAGTGTCCCACGTTAGTCGTTTCCCACAACAAAACCCTGGCCGCACAGTTATACAGCGAATTCCGGGAATTCTTTCCGAACAACGCTGTCCACTACTTCGTCAGCTATTACGATTACTATCAGCCTGAAGCATATCTGCCGACCACAGACACATACATCGAAAAGGATATACAGATTAACGAAGAGATCGATCGGTTGCGGCTCGCTTCAACGGCCTCCCTGCTGACGCGCCGTGACGTTATCATCGTTGCGAGTGTTTCATGCATCTACGGCATTGGATCCCCTAAGGAGTACGATGTCCAGCGCGTTGAGATAAGCTGTGGAGACATTATTAAAAGAAATAAGCTCCTACGCGCGTTTGTGGATATTCGATACGAGCGGAATGACATCGATTTTTCACGTGGGAGTTTCCGCGCACGCGGTGATGTAATAGAGGTTTTCCCTGCGTATGCGGATACCGCCTACCGGATTGAGCTTTTCGGCGATGAGGTTGAACGGATTACCGAAATTGATACACTGACGGGCGAAATTTTGGAAGAACACGAGACCATTACACTCTTCCCTGCTAGGCACTTCATGACGGACGCTGAGCAGCTTGAACAAGCACTGTTAGACATTGAAGCCGAGCTGCATGATCGGATTGACTATTTTATTGCCAATAACAAACTGTTGGAAGCGCAACGGATTGAACAGCGCACCCGGTTCGATCTTGAAATGATGCGAGAGGTCGGCTACTGTCAAGGGATTGAAAACTATTCGCGCCATTTCTCAGGGCTAGCCCCCGGCGAACCACCGTACTGTTTACTGAACTACTTCCCCGACGATTATCTTATGATTATTGACGAATCCCATGTGACCCTACCGCAGATTCGTGGGATGTATCGGGGAGACCGCGCCCGCAAGCAGACATTGGTGGACTACGGTTTTCGTCTGCCTTCGGCATTGGATAACCGTCCCCTTCAGTTTGAGGAGTTTGAATCGTATCTCCGGCGCGCTGCGTTTGTTTCCGCGACACCGGGAGCGTATGAGCTGGAACAAAGTACGGAAGTTGTCGAACAAATCATTCGTCCTACAGGTTTAATCGATCCAAAAATTACGGTCTACCCCGTGGACGGACAGATCGACCATCTTATCGGGGTTATCAACGAGCGGGTTGACCAAAGGCAGCGCGTACTTGTTACGACCCTCACCAAGCGCATGGCTGAAGACCTGACCGATTATCTCACCGAAGCAGGTATAAAAGCGGAATACCTCCATTCAGACATCGACACCTTGGATCGAGCGCAAATCTTAAAAGAGCTCCGGCAGGGCAACTTTGATGTTCTGGTCGGAATTAACCTACTCCGGGAAGGTTTGGATTTGCCAGAGGTCTCGCTGGTCGCCATTCTTGATGCGGACCGGGCGGGCTTTCTTCGATCGGAAACATCATTAATTCAGACTGCGGGGCGCGCTGCTCGGAACATTGATGGCGAGGTCCTCCTGTACGCAGATGAAATCACCGATGCTATCCGCAGTGCAATCGATGAAACGGAACGGCGTCGCGAAATTCAGATGGCGTATAACGACGAACACGGCATCACCCCAGCAACGATTGACAAAGAAATTCGCGACCTAATTCGTGAACTTGCCGATGAAGACGAAAAGCCTACAGATTCTCTGGGCGTCGAAATTTCGGAGACGACATCTGAGGAAGAAATCCAGGCGTTAATCACGGATCTTACAAATCAGATGCAGGAGGCGGCGGCGAACCTAGAGTTTGAAAAAGCGGCGACTTTGCGGGATGGAATTGAGGAACTGAAAAAGGAACTTTGAAAGGTATTAGGGTAGTACAGGGCGGCAAAAGCGCTGGGGGTATCTGCAGCTTGAGGCGCTTCCAAGCCTGAACGCTTGAAAACACCCCAAGCCTATTGAGACTACACTACTTCCATTCATCATCGGGGGGCCAGATGTTATAACTGCCTCCGCCTGCGCCTTTGGGCCCTTCAGCGAACCAGTCCTTTACCGTATCTCGCCACTTTATGAAATGAGGCGTTTGCAGATGGGCTTGGAAAGCCGCCTCGTCGACGTAAACCTCATAGAGCCAAATCCGGTTGGGATCCGCACCGTCCTGAATGACATCAAACCTGAGGCAGCCGGGTTCATCCTTCACCGATCCTTTAGCATCGTCGAGCATAGCTTCGATGAACGCCTCCCTGTGTCCTTCCTTAATCTGAATTGGTGCAACTATAACATACATGCTTTCTTCTCCTTATAGGCAAACTGCTCTAATTTGCATAACCGTCCCCATTATTTTGACGCCAATCCGGCAGGTATCCTCTGCCTACCCCAAATCCATAAGATGGCCCGATTTGATTTTCGGTCCGCCAGGGCCAGCCCTGTCCGCCGACAACCCGAAATTCGTCGCCTTTTCCGCATAACCAGTAAAGCATATGAGCAACGTATCTGGCGACGCGATGGCCTCCGTAATAGGCACGGTGGAAATCAAAGTCGGGTTCAATAATCCAATCCCGTTCTGGCGGTACAGTCCGCCAGTAATTGTATTTTAGCATGTGCCGCAGCCCTTTACCTGTCGATTCGCCTCTACGATGTAGAACGCTTTGAGAGTGGAGGGCAAACGTTCCAGCAGGCCCACTGGTTGGCACCCCTGGTTCCGATGGATCACGTTGGGCGGGACCGAAATGTGTACCGGGGACAATCTCAGTGGGTCCCATCTCCAGTGGCGTATCTTGTGGAAAATAAAAGACCTCAATAAAATTAACCTCCGGTCCGAAGATGTGGTCGGCATCCTGATGCCATCCCTGAGCGGGGGCAGGACATTCAGTACTGTGATCGCTCACGAGCACAGGTAAGCCCACATTCTTACCGAGCAGTGATCGCAGCGCACCGGCGAGCTGCTCATTGAGAAGCACATGTTCAATGTACCAATCCTCAAGCAGGATTGTGCTCGGTTCGTGCGAGCTACGGATTCGTTCTAAATCCGCTTCGGTAAGCCCTTCAGGAATGTAGCTGGGGTTAGCCGGTATTTTGCCTCTCAAGTAATCGCATGCGCGTTGGTTGATTTCATCGGGGACAACCCCTTCCAAAGTCAGGAAGCCATCGCGACAAAATTGCAGAACCTGTGTGTCAGTGAGAGTAGGCTCGCAATCAAAAGTCCAACTCTTCGCATCGTATTTCATAGTAAATCACCTCTATTTTTCTAGTGCGGATTTCGAGCATTACATTACCGATTACAAACAGGTAGCGACTGAAGTGGTCACTACCAAACCATCTTTCTTTGTAGCATTTACCCCTGTATATTTTACCTCATTTTCGCAGAATTTTTTCTGAGCGTCAAGCAAAGAATAGACAATTCTCCGCTTGCTAGTGACACAGCAGCGATAAAATGCTATGCTTTAGCACCTGAACTCCCGCTGCTGCAGCTGTATGCAAACCCCACAATCTGTCAACAGAGATTACCCCCCATCCTGAAAGGAAGATCAGATGAAAATCACTGAAATCGAAGCCCATCAGATTACCCCTGAATATCAAGACTGGATTGCTTATCAACTCTATCACTACTCGGGTCCCGCTAGCCGCACGGTGTATGTAGTGCATACAGACGACGGACGGGTGGGGCTTGGGGAGAGCGGCAGGCCCGAACCACAGGAGGTCATCGATCAGTATATCGGCACTAATCCCTTCAAATGGATCGGGGATGAGACCTCCCTGGCTCTGGGGACAGCTATGTATGACCTAATGGGGCAAGCTGCCGGTGTGCCCGTCTACCAACTCTTTGGCCAGCAGACACGTTCATGGGTACCTGTGAGCAGTTGGACGGTATCAACAGAGCCCCGGCGTATGGCAGAGGCTGTGGAACGGTATGCAGCACAGGGTTATACCTGGATGAAGTACCACCTCTCCCCCTTTGAGAATGTCTTTGATCAGACGGAGGCAATGGAAGCGGTAGCTCCCAAAGGCTTCAAAATTCACTACGACTTCACCGGCGGCGGAACGAACGATTACATGCCAGAATTGCTAGGCAAATTAGCACGGTCTCCCATTGCTGGTTGTTTTGAAGACTGCATCGACGCCGGAGATACGCTGGCTTCGATTGACTTGCGCCAGAGAATATCGCTGCCCATCGTGCGTCACCAAGCACCGTTAGATGCCACCTACGAGGTGCTAATGGGTGCTGGAGATGTGTATATGCGAGGTCATCAGAAGATTGGCGCAGCCATACGTTGTGCCGGTCTCTTCGGTGCAGGTAACATCCCCTTCATGCTACAGAACGTTGGCGGCACTATCACCCGCGCGATGACAGCACATATGATGTCGGTTTTTCCCACAGCCACTTTCCACTTCGTTACCACCACAGAAATTTATAAGAGCGATGTCGTGAAGGAACGGTTGGATCCCGTTAACGGGTTTGTGCGAGTGCCAGAAGCTCCTGGATTGGGGCTCACATTGAATCGTGATGAACTGGAGCGGTTAGCAAATCTGGAGTTACCAGCGCAAGCGCCCTGGATTATCAAGTCACGTTTTGCCAACGGTTCAATGATGTATAACTGCTATGATCCCAGCAATACCCGCCACTTCATGGTGAGACCAGATTGGCGGGGCGGGTTAGTCCCCATGAGCTATAACGCGCCCATTGAGACTGAGTATTGGGATGACGACGGAACTCCAAGGTACAGGGAGATGCTTGCGCGAATCGAGCGAGAAGGGATGGTCCTAGAGAAGCAGGACAGTCCAACATACTAGTTTTTGAACGCAGGCATGACTTCTTTGGCAAACCGGCCGAGCTGCTCCAACATCACACGCTCTGGTGTGCCAACGGTAGTGTTGACGCTCACTTGCTCAAGTCCAGGATAACGTTTCTGAACGTCCATCAATTTTTCAACAATCAGTTCCGGCGGTCCACACAGCCACGAGCCTGCAGCCACAGCGTCCTGCAGTGTCGGTAGACCGGCGGTACGCGCCCGCTGTGGATCTGCTGTCGCTGTAATCTGATCATCTGTCAGGCCGCGCACGAACCCCAGCGGCGCGAACATCTTCATGTGCTCTTCAAAGTAGCCCCGCGCCTCCTCGATTGCCTTCTCTTCTGTGTCGGCAATATGGAAAGAGAAACCGATAATGAGGTCGCCACCGAGTTCCATGTCCCTGCCGTGGTTCGCCTGTACCTGCTGCCACGCATGTATAACCTGCTCCGCAGCGCCTCCCACAGCAGCACCGCCGCCGATCATACCCTTGATACCGTGTTTCGCCATAAAGTTAAGCCCACGTTCACTAGCACTGACGATAGGCTGCCAGCACTCGACAGGTAGATTGAGCGGACGGGGTACTAACGTGACCTCCTCCAATTCGTACCCACGATATGGCACCTTGGGCGGGAGGTCGTAGTACGTACCGTGGTGCGAGAAAGCAGATTCATTGAACGCCTTGAAGATGATATCAACCTGTTCCTCGAACATCTCGCGATTGGCGTCGCCATCAAGTAACGGTGCACCAAAAACCTCGACCTCGCGCGTATGATAACCTCTTCCCACGCCAAAGACAATGCGCCCACCTGTGAGGATGTCTGCGGTCGCAAAATCCTCTGCCAATCGTAGTGGGTGCCACATCGGTGTAACGTTAAAAGCACACCCAATTTTTAGCTGTTGTGTCAGATGAGCGAGATGAACACCGAGCATTAGAATGTTAGGGATGCACTCGTACCCCTCACGCTGAAAGTGGTGTTCAGCAAGCCAGAGGGTTTCATAGCCGGTGCGGTCCATGAGTTGAGCAATGGCTTGGGTTTTATCAAACACGGTCGCCAGATGCTCATCAGAGAGCCAACGGTCGTTGACAGGGGCACCATCCAGTCCTACATCTTTCAGGTCAACATGTCCTGCGAATAGTGAACCAAACTTCGTAATCATTTTTTTAGATCGGTTTATCCCGATTCCGCCGGTAAATCTTGCGAAAGCACTCAGCTCTCGCAAGGTTAATTGTATATGAGACCTGTTTCTTTAGGCTTCGGGTGCTGAAACGCCGTAGGACTCAGCGGTTTCAACCAGTCGATTCCACGTTGCCTCTTCGATTGGGATGCCCTCTTTTAGACGCTGTTCACGGCTTCGTTCTTCAAACTCGCCGGGAGCGAACACCTCATCTACACCGGGCAGTTTCTCGGAGGACTTTATCCATTCCGTGAGATATTCAATCTCCTGTTGATACACATCAAGATCGATGAAATCCTCAATCTTGATAGCGAGCATCACAATCCCGCTCGCCCCACGCGTGGGTTCTTGACGGCTGCACCCCGCCCACGAGAGTCCGCCCGCGATAGCATCGATCATGAACCCTAAGCCAAACCCCTTGTGCCCGAATTGAAAACCGCCTACCGGCATCACCGCTGTATCGTCATGCCGATCTCGGAAAGCGTCCGGATCGGTGACGGGATTCCCTTCTGAATCAATCATCCACCCTTCTGGCATCTCTTCATTGCGCGCAGATTTGACCAGTATCTTTCCGCCGGCAACAACACTCAACGTCATATCAAGCATCAACGGTTCACCATGTTTGCGCGGGACTGCAATTGCAATCGGGTTGGGTGGAAGTCTTCGGGATGTACCGCCAAAGGGGTGCATAAATCGTCCACCACCATTTAGGAGAACAATCCCGATCATCCCCTCCCTTGCCGCTATTGGAGGATACGTCCCCATCCGTCCGGCGTGCCCACAACGGTGGAGCCCAACCCCGCCGAATGTGCACGTTTTCGCTTTTTCGACCGCCAACTCCATCGCCTTTTGACCGATTACCATCCCGAGCCCACCGTTGGCGTTTATCACCGCCGTTGCAGGGGTCTCACGAACAACTTCCATCTTATCCGTTGAGGGACCGCCACTCATACCGCCTGCATAGTTGGGCGCGTTGATTACGCCGTGCGAATCGTGCCCCATCAGATTAGAATCTACAACGTGATCGCTGACAATACGTGCATCCTCTTCAACACCACCGGCACCGATATACATATCATAAACAAATTTCCTTAAAACATTATGATCAACTGTAGGCATAAAAGCCCTCCCTATTGATTGTTTTTGCGCTTCTCTAGAAATCGCGATTGTGCTTCTTGATGTGTTTCCTGTTGATTAACCGTTGATATGAGCGGTATTTTCCTTTTTAGTAATATCTTGGTGTGGTCAATTGCTTTGGGGGATTTAGGGCGGTAAAATTCTGGCTGCAGCGTTTCCCAATCTTGGTCACGAAGTGTGATAATTTCGTTTAAGTAAACACTGACCCATACATCTCCAACCCGGGAATCCAATACCTGTTGTTTTACTTTGTCACGTGCGATTGTTGCGTAAGTTTGATCGAGTTCAAAACCAATGTAGTGTCGGCCAAGTCGCTTCGCAGCTATTGCTGTTGTTCCTGTCCCCAAAAACGGGTCAAGCACTGTATCACCTTCATCTGTAGACATTAAGATAAGGCGTTCTAATAAATGGATTGGCAATTGACAAGGATGTGGATCGCGATATTTGTTGTGCCTTATCCGATGAATATCTGTCCATGTATCTGGAACAAGCGGGCCAAAAGGATGCAACAGTCCCTTTTTCCCGCCATAGTCTTTATGTAGATAATCGCATTTGCGACAACGCTTATGTGGATAGCGAATTTCGTAAAATTTATTTTGTTTTGCGTCTTTGGCGTAAAATAAGATGCCGTAATGTGCAGGTTGAAGTGTTTTCCCCATCGGTGCTGTGGGGGCCTCCCACGAAATCCAATGCCTAAAATCCGCTAACTGATTTAGGAACCCCGCATAGTACGTTAGCCATTTGGGGATGTTATGCACAAAGATTGACCCCGTCTCCTTTGTCACACGCACCATCTCCGAAATCCACTCTTCACACCAGTGTAGATATTCCTCCAATTCAAGGCTATCTCTCGTGCTATGATATTTCTTCTTTAGATTAAAAGGTGGGTCAGCGAAGGTCATATCAATACTGTTATCGGGAATTTGGCGAAACAGTTCGAGACAATCGCCTTGAAAAATCCGATCGGTACATGTTTCCGCAAGTATGTTCATAAGACTCACACGGGAAATCACCAAAATGACTGAAAATATCTGCTTCTGTGCCCGATCCAGCGATTAATCACCTCTCTGAACCGGTTAAAGGGAGGGTCCACATCAAACGAGGTTCCCATGGGGTTGACTTCACTAAAACCCATCGTCATTATAGCATTGCCTGACAGCAAACTCAAGCACATTATCCAATTGACCGGCACTATTTCATTGACGTTTTTCTTGCGCCTCTACTGAAACCTCGGTTGTCTCGGAGCCCGGTCTCTTTCGAGTCGCAGCTTCGACCCCTTCAATGGCAACTGGACTCTCGCCCCGCTTTGCAGGTGCGACTCCATAAACGCAAAGATTAATTCCGTGCTTGCGTGTGCGACGCGGACGCCGCAGCGTGACGGCTCGCCGGTGTCGAGTGAATGAACCAAATCTTTGATGAGATTTGCCGTGCTACTTGCCCGTTCAAACTCAGGGAAAGCCTCCGGTACGAAGCAATTTCGCCAGCCCGGCACGTCGGCTTGGCGTCGGATGTGCCACTGCCAACCGTTATTCCAGCAAGTCACGGTTCCCCGGTCACAGATCGCCTCCCACTCAGCACCACGTGGTGAGAGCAGCGCATGCGCCGTGACACCGTTTTCAAACTGAATCAGCCCTTGACCATTGGGATCTTCCCGCACAATATCACCGTCGAAAATACTATCATCATCGGTGATATGTGCAGATGCCCACAAAGCGCGTCGGTCACTATTCAGCCGTAAAATTAGGTCGAATTGATGACTAGAGCCGTTAAAAAGGGAGTGGTTTCCGTAGATGATGAGTGTCTTGAGTGCTCCCAATTCGCCGCTGTCGATGACCTCTTTCATCTTGTCGAAACCGGTATGCCAGCGCCGGTTTGTTCCCAAGTTGAAGAAGGCACCGTTACGCTCCACCGCTTCAACCATCGCGTCCGCCTCATCCATTGAGGCTGCCATCGCCTTTTCCGCGTAGATTGCCTTGACACCGTGCTCTACAGCGTAGATGACAACGTCGGCGCGATGCTCCGGCTGTGTCGCCACACTCACGATGTCTAGATTCTCTTTGTCAATGAGCTCCCGGTAGTCGGTGTATTGCCGCTCTTTGGGCACATTGTACCGCTCTCCGAAAACCTCCATCACCTCTGGACGCAGATCCGAACAGGCGACGAGATCTGTCCGTTCTTCGGCGTAAAAGCCCGCCGCGTGTGAATACGGCAGCCGGATTGCCTGATAATCCGGCACTTCACTGTCAATAAATGCGCCCATCCGGCTACAACCGATGACAGCAGCACGGTAAGTCTTCATCGCTTCTCCTCCTGTAAAAGGTATCCCCTCACGACAAGACTTTCGTCTTGCGAACGGTTACAAAAGCCGACCTGCTTGGCGATTCACTCAATTTTGTACTCCTTCCACCGCTTATCCACCAGATCAATGACCTCCTGAGACATGGTGATTTCGTCGGGCCACTCGCGTTGATAACCCTCCTCACGCCATTTAGTCGTTGCATCAATTCCCATCTTTGACCCTGCACCCATGAGCGGTGCAGCGTGATCAAGCACATCAACGGGTCCCTCGACGATGGTCACATCTCGTTTGGGATCGACGTTACTACCGACGCGGAAAAGGACTTCGTCGACATTCTGCACATCAACATCTTTGTCTACGACAATGATAATCTTGCTAAACATCAGCTGACCCAATCCCCACAGACTGTGCATCATCTTCTTCGCGTGGAAGGGGTAACGTTTGTCGATAGAAATCAGAGCAAAGTTATGGAATACACCGAACAGTGGCAGGTTCATATCGACCAACTCCGGCAGCTGTGTCTTGATTAGTGGCATGAAGATTCGCTCTGTCGCCTTGCCCATATAACAGTCCTCCATCGGCGGTTTGCCAACGATAATTGTCTGGTAGATGGGGTGCTTACGATGCGTGATAGCGGTGATGTGAAACACAGGATATTCGTCCGCAAGGGAGTAGTAGCCGGTATGATCACCGAACGGACCTTCAATACAGGTTTCGTCCGGCTCGATATACCCTTCAATCACGATGTCGGCATCTGCGGGAACCAACATATCGATTGTTTTGCACACGACCATCGGCACATTGGCTTTCCGGAGAAAGCCTGCGAATAGGAGCTCATCAATACCACTCGGCAGCGGTGCAGTGCCGATATAGGACATGACAGGGTCGCCGCCAATAGCGACAGCAACCGGCATCCGTTCACCCGCTTCACGGTATTCGCGGTGATGCCCGGCACCATCATGGTGTATCTGCCAGTGCATCGCCAAGGTGCGTTCATCGAGTTTCTGCAGTCGATACGTGCCGACGTTACGCTGACCCGTTTTCAGGCTATGCGTGAAGACCTGCGGTAGGGTAATATATTTATCCGCATCAAGGGGCCAGCATTTAATGAGTGGGAGGCGATCTAATGAAATTTGGTCCCCGGTCAAAACCACCTCCTGACATGCCCCTCGCCTGACCGTTCTCGGTGGGAACTTCGTCAGTTTGTTCAGAATGCCGAGGAGTTTCACCTTGTCGAGCAGCGATTCCGGAGGACCGAGTTGGATCATGCCTTCAATTTCATCAGCGATTTCGTTCATATCTTCGACACCGAGTGCCATCGCCATCCGCTTATAGGACCCAAAGGCGTTGATTAGCAGTGGCATGTCGCTGCCTTTGACTTTTTCAAACAGCAGCGCGGGGCCCTCAGCTTTACTCACCCGATCTGTAATCTGTGTGATCTCAAGGTCTGGGGAGACCTCGGTTTTGATCCGCTTTAATTCCCCGGCTTGTTCTAAATCTTTGACAAAATGGCTCAGACTGGAATATGCCATATTATTTCTGCCTTCGGTTTTCCGGGGCGGTCAGGCGCCCCCATTCCACCGCAACCGGCTTGCCCTCTTCTGTTTCAAGAAGGAAGGGCGTTAGGATCAGATCACCCGGTTTAGCGTGTGTCATATCCATCATTAATTCCCTTCATCGTTGGATAAATTTCCGGAAGTTAGGAAAAATGGTTAAAGTTGTCGCCGCAAGCGTTCTCTAGCTTAACTGGCTCGTTGCCGATACACCTGTCCACCTTTGACAACGGTAATCGGCACAAAGTTTTGCCTACTGGTACGGATCTCGCCACGCGAATCCACGAGTTGGAATTCACCTTCGCGCAGCTCAGAGATAATGGCGTCTCCCCAAGCACCGGGTGTCAGCGTACCGATTTTGTCCGACATCAGAATTACCTCTGCCGGCACTGATGTCACCTTCGCGATTGCATCATCGAGCGGCATACCGATATGGAGGAATTTTGTCACAACATTCGCCAAGTCAAAGACGGGACCGTTGACATTGTAGATGTGCAGATCCGACGAGATTGTTTGTGGTGACACGCCTTGGCTCATCGCAGTTTCAACGGTATCCCACGAGAAGGAGCCGGCACCGTGACCTACATCAAAGATGACACCACGTTCCATCGCCTCGTGTACCGACTTACGAACCTTTCGGTCATCGTCTAAGATACCGCATCTACTCCCATGAAAACAGTGCGTTACGATGTCGCGCTCACCCATAACCGCCAAGATGTCATCTATCGAATCACACCAAGCGTCTTGGGGGTGTACCATAATGGGTAGCCCTGCTGCATCCGCGGCTTCACGTGCATTATGCAGCGGAATCATCCCCGACCGTTCACTGACAATGCTGTGCCTTGTCAACCGCACCTTCACTCCCAGAATAATATCACGGTGCTTTTCAATCATTGCACAGGCTTTGTCCACATCGGCATACTCAGGAATCTCGAATTCGCCAATTTCTTGGGTTAGCATCCCTTGCGACGAGATGTTGATCTGTGCCAAGATGCGCGTTTCGCTGACGTCAATCACATATTTGCGAAATCCGGGAAAAATATCGGCACCCGCCGAACCGGCGTCAACTACCGTCGTCGCCCCCTTTGCCAAGCAGGTCGGATCCGGTTCTATACCGAAATGACTAACGCCGTAGAACACATGGACATGGAGATCAATCATGCCCGGCGTCACAAGGCAGCCACTAGCGTCCAAGACCTCAAGCGCATCCGTCTTCGGCAAATCGTCACCGACTTCGGCGACAACACCGTTTGAAAATGCAACGTCTCTGTTTGCGTGAATATTTTGTGCGGGATCAATCAGTGTCCCACCTTTGATTAGTAAATCGTAAGCCATGTTGTAACCTCCA
Source organism: Candidatus Poribacteria bacterium (assembly GCA_022822785.1). Classification (GTDB taxonomy): domain Bacteria; phylum Poribacteria; class WGA-4E; order WGA-4E; family PCPOR2b; genus PCPOR2b. Next base: position 20,467 of record JAJEAL010000090.1, on the reverse strand, counting down.
AGCTGTTTTCGACAGTTTAATATTACGCTAGGTTAATCTATAGAAAGATGTACACCCCGTGCTCGTAACCCATGAATGTAATGTTTGATAGAGGCATTACTCAAGGGATTGGATCCCACAGAGATGACATCACCTTGTCCGATTCCAGGGTTGTTGACCAATGGATGAATATCGTGAATCTGATTCTCTTTCAGATCAAGTTCATATAAGTTTACCAATGCTGCAAGGGGGCCCACATCGTGGATCCGATTCCTTGCCAGATAGAGCCACTTCAGATTTTTTAATCTAGCCAGAGGATGCACCTCGGAGATCTGGTTGTCCACCAACTCAAGCCGCTCTAGGTTGTCTGACTCTGCAAGTGGACGAATATCGTCAATCTGATTCTCATTCAGACTAAGACGAAACAGCTTTTTTAGCCCGGCGAGCGGGGTTAAATCCCGAATCTGATTTGTTTCTAGGTAAAGCCGTTCTAAATGCACTAGTTTTGCGATGGGACGAACGTCATGAATATGATTCTCGCCCAGATAAAGCCACCTCAAGTTTGCCAAGCCTTCCAGCGGTCCAATGTCACAGATCTGGTTCTTAGGTAGGTCAAGACTCTCCAGGTTTATCAATTCCGCCAGTGGGCGAATATCGTGAATCTGGTTGTTATTCAGATAAAGTCGCTCTAGGTTTATCAACCCAGCCAGCGGTTGAATATCACTAATCCGATTATTATTCAAGTCGAGCCGTTCCAGATTTTTCAGACCTGAGAGCGGCTTAATATCACTAATCCGATTACTGTTCAAGTCGAGCCACCGCAGGTTTTCTAACGTCGCTATGGAACGAATATCACTGACCTGATTATTGCCCAAGTCGAGCCACCGCAGGTTTTCTAACGCACCGATCGGACGGATATCGCTAACTTTTACGGCAATCAGGCTAAGATGCGCCAAGTTTTTACAGTGCTCCAATCCCGCTAGATTGGTGACTGCTACGTGTATTACCGACAGATGTGTAAGCGTCGCCAAATCGGTATCGGTGAGCGGATCGGAGGAGATGCCCAACTGCGCTCGAAGCACGCCTTCCAGATTTGTATCGGGGATATTCACCACTGCCCCGATCACACTCGGATTCACAACAACTAGGAAACTAAACGTAAAAATCAATAAGGACGCACGAAGTCGGGGCATTTTATCTGAGTCGCTTTGGATTTAGAAACGATATAAAGGTGGAGACAATCTATGAAACCGCCAGGATATTATACACCAACATCAATTTGAAAACAAACCTTTGGATATGAACCTGTGGATGTTAGTTAAATGAGAAATAACAGTGGACTAGTTTTTCCATTGCAAGGTTATGTGAGGTGTGCTATAATGTGGAAACTATGGGTTAAGCAAGTAACCGCTTGAATTTCCTTGCACAAATTTTACTGGATTCTCAGGATTGAATTGATGAATTATTTAGGATTTATCCTGTTTAATAAGAGTTGAGGAACGGGTTGGTTCATTCTCCCTTCCTCATCGGTTATGGAGGGGCTGCATTACCTCCTTTGAATTTTCGGTCTGATAAGGTTACCGAGTATCGTTAACCTTCCCCACTTTTATGGGGACGCGCTCAAAGGTAGGGAAGAAGAATGAACTTGCGAGACATCTCAGTTGGACGCCATGCACCCTCAATTATCAATGTTGTGATCGAAGCACCAAAAGGCAGTCGAAAAAAATATCGTTACCACGCGAAAAGTCGAAAGTTTCGGTTGGCGTATGAATTTAGTATGCCAGTGCCAACGGAATACGGCTGGATTCCGGAAACTATTGCTGAAGACGGACACTTTCTGAATGCAATGGTAATTGCCACCAATGCAAGTCACCCTGGCTATGTTTGTGAGGCACGCCCTATTGGTGTGCTCAAACGTAGAGACCGAGACCATCACGTTATCTGTGTGATGTTGGGCGATGAGCGTTACGCTTCGGTCAAGACTATTTCTGATTTGGACACTAAGCTGCTCAAAAGAATCGTGCAGTTTTTTGAACCCTACTTTGAATTATCCGGTTGGCTAAATCACAGCGAGACAGTCGAGATGATTAGAGCTGCACACGAAACATATATTGCGACCCCCAAGTCTCGTAGCGCCGCCCCCCCCAGAGATACAGATCTCGAAGATGGCGAGATTTCTGAGGGAACCGATGACAAGGTTGACGCAACTAACACGGTTGAAGAGACAGCTGAAGCGGCTGACCTTGACAACCAAGGGGAGGAGGAAGATGCCGATTCCGACAATTGAATGGGTCAACGGAAGAGTCCACTTAATCGATCAAACCCTGCTGCCGAATGAGTTCAAACAGATTTATTGTGACGATGTAGAAAGCGTTTGGGAGGCGATTAAATCGCTTCGGGTTCGTGGTGCGCCTGCAATCGGGATTGCGGGTGCGTTGGGAGCGGTGCTTGGGATATGGAAGTCAAAAGCGACCAATTACCCCGATTTCGCAACTGAACTCAAAAGGGTAACGGATTATCTGGCAACTTCACGCCCAACAGCAGTAAACCTCTTTTGGGCCCTAGACCGGATTGAGCAAACAGCGGAAAAACATAAAAACCTTGAAATCCCGCAACTCAAGGAAATCCTGCTTGAGGAAGCACAGCACATTATTGAGGAAGACCGAGCAAAATGTCGTGCCATCGGTCAACACGGATTAAACCTCCTCCATAATGATGATACTATCTTGACACACTGCAACGCAGGAGGACTCGCAACTTCTGATTACGGCACAGCACTGGCGGTGATGTTCTCTGCCCACGAATCCGGAAAGAATATTAGTGTCTATGCCGATGAGACCCGTCCATTGTTACAAGGCTCACGATTGACAGCGTGGGAGCTTATGCAAGCGGGAATTGATGTGACGTTGATTTGCGACAATATGGCGGCACAGGTCATGAAGGAAGGTAAAATTCAATGCGTCATTGTTGGGGCTGACCGGATTGCTGCAAACGGCGACACCGCCAACAAAATTGGAACATATAACGTTGCGATATTGGCAAATGCTCACGACATCCCCTTCTATGTTGCCGCGCCGACCTCAACCCTTGACTTCTCCCTTAAAACGGGCGACCTAATTCCGATTGAGCAGCGTACCGCTGAAGAAGTGACACAAGGCTTCGGCAACAGAACAGCACCCGACGGGGTCAAAGTCTATAGTCCCGCCTTTGATGTCACCCCCGCCCATCTCATCACCGCAATCATCACAGAGAAAGGCATCGCCTATCCTCCCTATGAAGAGAGTCTTGCTAACCAAAGCGATTAGCGAAACACAAATGGGGCAGGCTTAGCTACAGTCGGCACAGATACAAATGATTTTGGACGAAGAGATAACCGTTCCGCTATCTATCTAGGCGCGCCCTGAAGTAGCCGAACTGCCGTTGCTGCAATTCGATCGCCGGCGTCTGGACACAGCTTACTAGACCGTGCAGTTCGCGGTTCATAACCCCCACCGACAAACGCCTGTGATGTTGGAACATACCCCACGCAACCGTTAGCGAGGGAAACAATGAACGTCGGATCGAAGGGGGAACAGCTCTGAATATCTAGCCCATACTGACAGAAGTATTCCGCAGGCACAGCAACCAGTCCTGTTGACCCAATCCGCATCATCTGTACCTCTGCCGTGACCGTCGGCTCAATTTCTCTGATTTCTTTGAGCAATTCAAGTTCCCGCGCCCAAACTGCTTGATCTCCCCAAGACTGTGCTTGATTAAGCGACGGATCACCGAGGTCGCGTAAAGGAAATTCAAGTGTTTCAGTTGTGCACGCCAACGTCACCTCATCTGTATAATTCATACGTGCCAACACCTTGATGACTTCCGCCCCAACTGTTGTGCCGATATGCCAACCCCAGCATTCGCCGGACTGCCGCCCTCGATCTCTGAGATTATCAACTTGCGTCACATCGCCTGATGCACCGTTCCCAAAAACGACGGTAGCATGGTCAGCTCTCATTGCCTGCTGAACGGTCTTTCTTAGATAGTAGATGTAGTCAGCGGAAAAGCCACCGCCACCAACGCCGAGTGTAGCGTGGCAACAGTAGCTAACCCAGCATCCGAGAAATTTACACGATTGATTGATCGCACCGATGACGCCAACCATTGGATCGATGGGGCCTGCAACCTGAACGATGTCGGGATTACCCACCCCCGGATGGGTGCGTTCTGAGCCATCTTTCATGCGAAAACGCCGATTGAAAGCCACACTTCCCTCATGCCCCGCGCCAATAACTAATGAGACCGGTTCGCGATTCTCGTACCCCTCAATTGCCGCCTGCGCGATCCGCGTAGCAACGAAGTCACAGTAAGCCGCATCCGATTCGCTCATAAAGACATCTGCGACCGGTCCGCCGTTGTGCGTGTGGCTTGCCGCAATCAACACATTGTCAGCGGGAATGCCGGTGGCATCGGCAATTTGTCGCCGTGCATTCAGTGTTGTCGATCGTTTGATTGATAGGGCATCAAGTCCTGCTAGAACGAGCTGTGTATCGCCATCGTCAATTACCATCGCATTTACCAGAAGGTCATCATGCACGCTTTGAGACAAGCGTTTGTTGATACCTCCGGGCATTTCCGCACCGATTTCTGGTGTAATTACACGTTGACCGAATCCTGCTTGAATCATTGTGAACTTTCCTCTGATTTGGATATTTTCTGAGTTAGGTGTTTACGGTTCTGTGGATAGCGGGTTATCTATGGTTGACCAAAACATACTGAAGAAATGAGATCTTCTCGGAGTTTCAGCCCGGAAATCGTTAATCAACGCTTACAAAGGTTTCTGAAGTCAATATCTGCATCAAATTGAACGTGTCTACGCCACGGGGATTACAGATTAGGCAATCTGTGACTACGAGCGGAAAACTATGGTGAATTATCAAAATATGTAGACACTTTCGATCCCCATGTTTGGTAGGTGCTGTTTTCAACTGCGCCGGTACAGAGTGTCCAGTTAATTCTAAACTTTACCATAAATGACCCTAAGGTTATTGTGCTCCGCTTGAAGGCGTTATCTGCCTGTGGTATAATGCCAAAATTAGTGAGCATTAAATTATTTTATCATGAATTCAAACAAAGTAAGGAATAAAATAGGCAATGCAAAACATAAAAGGAAATCTCACATATGAGTAATTGGAAGGTAAAGGCGAAGTTTTCAATCTTCGCCTTTGTGGTTTTCTGCCTCTTCGGACTTTTGACCGTTCCGACCGAAGCAGAGGATGTTTATAGTCTATTCGGCAAGCTCTTTCTATCAGGGCGGGTAGAATATGATTTCACCAATAGACGCGATTTTCTCGCGGATACAGAGGAGGATGCCGTCCGGCAGAACGAGTTTGATTTCGACCGCGTATTTCGGCGTGGTTTCCACAGCGTTATGGTTATCGAAGAAACCGCCGGCAATGTTAAGAACATTTTGAGCTTGGGCGAGGTCCCCACCACTTTTACAAAATTCACCTTCGATCAGATTGACCTCTCCGGTGTGCGTTGGGATGTGCGTTCCGAGCGCACCGATTGGATGATTTTAATGGTTCCCGGCCTGCTTAATCCGGTGATTGGCCAAGCAGATGTCCAAGGATCTGGAGTCGGCATACGCGAAGTAACGAAGTTCGGAAAGTCCAAGCTGGGCGTCTCTTGGTACTTCCGCGATACGCCGGTATGGGCGTTGGATATGGAGACCAACTTTGCAAACTACGGGCTCAAGGCGGAGTTTGCGACAACGCCGAAAGGTACGTTGAGAAAGGACCTCCGTTCGCGTTTTGACGCTACGACAACCGTGTTTAAGGCGTTCCGAACTGTTGGGGACACAATCTTTCAGGGCGAAGCCTTCCGCGTCGGGCCCCGCTTCGATGCTTCTCGGTCTGTCGGGGATAACGATGATCAGGACCGATACACCGATAACACATGGCTTGACCCGCCTTCCCTGATTATCCCCGGTGACCTCGATAAGAACAACAACGGCACCTTCGATTATGAGGATGATATACTGTTATTTGATGTCGATGAAGATTTCCTTGACGAAGGAGATCAGAATAATAATGGGCTCCGGGACGAAGAAGAAAACGATAAAGACCCAAATTACGAGTTTGATGTTGGACTGCGTGGGCTGCGACTGTTGATGAAACGGAAGACAAATCGTAGCGGAAGTGCCACAGACCTTGATATCGGCTTACAATTTGAAAAGGACCTCAGAGATACAGCGTTCCGTAGCTCGTCGACAGCAACAAAAGCGTTCTCCAACCTGATTTACAAGAAAGACCTTTCGTCGGATGCTGCCTTGGTTGTTGAGAACGAACTGAAATGGGTAAAAGACCGAATACCCGATGAAGCGTGGTATTTTGCCGGTTTCTTGAGTAGGGAGGAAGGACAACTTTACCGGGCTCAACCTGAGGTGCGGAGAATGGAAGCAAGGGGAGATGTAACGTTTTTTGATATAGATGGAGGGCTTGAGGTCGAGAAGCGACGCAAAGATCCGCTATTAATGCAGGATGACCTAATCAATACCGCCAAGGTTACGTGGGAATATTCGGGGATTCGGCAGATGGTTACAACGGCACGACTCAAACTACGATACAATATCGATTTCGCCCAAGATAATAAACATTACGAGGTCGGCATCCTGAAAACAAACTATCGCATACGTCCATCCAAATCGCTGGAAATTACACCTATGTTCAAATATACGCTTCGTAACGGTTTTCAGATGGCGGAGGACCGTCTAGAACATCTCTCGTTAGTCGGAGAGATTAATGGTGAAGATGCTATACGTAATATCCGACTTCGTGTGATTGAAGCCGCGACTGTGCGCGACGCAGCGGCGGCATTTATCCTCAAAGTTGTTTATCAGTTCACCAAAACAATCAAAATCACCGGCGGTGGGCAGGTTATGCTTTTTAACGATATGCGTGATGACGGCAACGATTTTACTCGCCAAGCCCTGCTAGCGGAGATGGAAAAGAGTTTTGTCGCCTACGAAAAAGAGTTGTTTCTACACATCGGCGCGCAATACATCGATCAACGCGCCAATGCGGACGTGAACGACGATAACTTCATGGAGACCTTTGTCCGCGTTTTTGGAAAGTTCTAGCCGCGTGATGCGTAGTGGGGCGCGAATCTTTTTCCTATTTGTCTGTGTCCATTTTTTTATCCAATACACATCATAAAAATTAGAAATCCCGCCAAAGCGAGGGAGCGACCTACCCATCTTGCCTACAGTAACTTGGGAAGGCAGAAAGATTGTCTTCCTCTTCTCATTTCGTCTCACATTTTACGCTAATGTGTCAGCGCATAGACCACAGCGTTGATTCCCATACGATAAGCCATATCAGAAAGCTCTCGTGGATAGAAGCCTTCCGCTGCATGTTCCCACGCATCCCCAATATCAGTATTGAAATTGATCATCATCATTAAGCGACCATTATCATCGTAAACGCCGCGGCAGTAGGCAGGATAGCCGTCACGCCGCTCGTAAGTGCGTCCGTTAAACAGGGACCTTAAGCCGGGAATCTGAACGAGGGTGTCGATATCAAAAAAACAGTGGAATAAGGGGTGGGTAATCGGGATTTCCTCAGGCTCACGCTGCGGGAAAATTTTCTTTAATTGGCGGTAGAAACTATCCCACTCGTGTCCACCGTGAAAATCATCGATCATAATAAAACCGCCGCGTAGCAGATATTCACGGAGATTTGTGGCTTCCGAACTGCTCAAGTTGAGCGTGCCAACTTCTAGCATATAAGCGAAAGGGTAGTTGAAAAGTGTGGGGGAGCCGACAGAGATAATCTTTTCGCGGCGGGCAACGGGAATGTTGGTTGCTTGTGTGAGTTTCCGAATAAAATTCCGGTCTGAGGCAGGTAAGTCGACATCCCAACCATTACCGAACCAACCGTTCCCTGTATATCTTAACCTTACAAACGTGAAAAGGTCACTATCATCCTCCCCATTGGCGTGACTTGGACAGAATATAGCCATACCGAGGGTAAGGACGAAAAGTAAGAAGAAACTGAGGGAACTTTGTTGGTTCATTGGTTCATTCGTTCAGAGGTTCATGGGTTAATCGAAACGCAGGAACAGATATGTGAGGAAGGGCGTATTTCCCTGCTGCCTCTATCCCCAAGAGGAAACACGGCACTTTGGAATTGTGTTATTCCAAGCTGAAAACACCTCAAGAAATCGAATACGATTGTGCGCTATCCGGGTGTTTTCCTCTCGATGCTGCTCCATGCTGAACCAGTCCGCCAATACAATTATATCACCTTTGCCAAAAAACTCAACAAAATACGTTCTAGGGACCAAATCAGAACCGCGTCATCAACGAAAGGCGATTGCTATTGCCCAACTCATTGTTGTTGGTAAAAGCGTAATCAACGGAGAATGCAGCGCCGGTTAGAAAGGAGAGCCGTAAGCCTGCACCAGCTGTCATTAAACGGATGGTATTGATACCTTTCCGCTCTTGGATCCCAATTCTTAACGACAGGAGTTCTGCAAAGACGTACTCGGCACCGTAGTGCATTTCAAAGGAGTACAAGCTGTCTGTATCGACGGTCAACAGTAACTGGCTTTTCAACGGCTTAATTGAACGCCCGTAAGAGAGTCCGATTTTCAGGTTAGGTTCAATCGTGTCTGTATTGGAGGCTTCACCCGGATTTCTAGGTGGTGTGTTCCAGTACAATTTGGTGTTAAAAAAATCTTGGGCGACTAACCCAATCGACAATCCGGGGCGTGTCGTCCACAGGACACCGAGGTCTCCACCGACGCCAAGCGCATTAGTATTGCCTAGCGCGGTAATGTAAATTAATTTGGCGCTTCCACCAAGAAATAGGTCCAGACGCTTGCGCCCCAAATTGAGTCCGACCTGTTTACCGTAGGAGAGGAAGAAGGCGTTGTCGGTGCTGCTAAAAGAACCGACTTGTTCGGGACGATTGGCGGGACTGACGGGGCTCGCGGGACGTGGAAGTGCCGTAATCGGGATGTCATCAATCCCAACCCGGAGCCAACTCAACCCGAGCGACGCCGTCCTACCGATTGGGTGAACATAGTTGACAAAATCGTAACTGTCCAAGTCGCCGAGGCTTGAGTGCATAAAAGCCGCTTCGGAATGACGCAAACGCCCAAGTCCTGCTGGATTCCAATAAGCCGCAGTGGAATCGTCGGCGATGGCTGCGAAGCTTCCACCTAAGCCCAGCGGTCTCGCGCCTACACCAAGCGTCAAGAAATCACCTGCATACTTTTCCGCAGCGCCGGCAGCAGTGCAGCAACAGAGGCCGATGATAACGCAGAAAGCGAGGAAAGAAAACCGAACGCTAGGACACCACACCGCTAGGCTGATATAAAAAAAACCAGAAATTGTCGTATCCTTGCGTCTTCGCGTCTTTGCGTTCAATTCCGTTCGTTTGCTAGTCATCGTTAAGCCCTACACTATTTTAGTTTCATCATCTTGATGTATTCCGTCAGATCTTTCTCTCCGGCCATCTTTACTCGAATCTTGCAGTAGTACACGCCGTTCGCCACCTCATCGCCCTCTCGGTCACGCCCATCCCAGGATATCATCGTGAATCCCGCCCGCGCTGGCTCGGTAAACTCATGGACTAACCGTCCTGACAAGCTATAAATTTTAACGATTAGTTCATCGGCGGCTCCCGTTAGTTCACAGGTAATTTCGGTCTCTCGATCAAATGGATTGGGATAATTCATTGCTCTGAGCAGCTGGAGGATTTTATGGACACGAAACTCAATTTCTTCCTCGGAAGCGTTCCCGTCCAAATCACTAGCGCTCAGGCGGGCTCGATATATTCCCGGCTCCAGCTTGGACGACTGATAATTTAGATTGACCTGATTGGAGCCTGACACATTGCTCAGTCGATACTCCGTTTCTGAGATTAATGTGAATGACTGATTATCCCGGCTGATTTCAAGATGGACAGGGCGGGTAACGTAATCGATTCCGTTGTCATCCGTAAGTGTGGCTTGGATGAACGGTTCTGAGGAAACCGGATCGCCATCAATAAAATTCTGTTTGCCAATTGTCAGCTGAAGATCGGGGGGAATGGTATCGTTACTTTGCATCAATGTCAGTGTACCAAACATCGGCACTTCAGCGCGGATACGTCCGGTCTCCTTTGTACTAAACCGGAAGCTATCCCCCGCCTCAAATGCCCGATCACTGGCTGATATTTTAAGACGCAGCCCAAATTCGGGATAGACGAGCTCGTTACCCAGTTTTCCAAGTAGAGGTTGACCGTTCCGTGACAGGGGACCGTGTGTTTCCCCTTCGACCTGAAAGTGCTCCGAATCGATGAATAGAATTACCCATCGATCCAGTGGCATTGATGAATTTTCCTCAAGATGGATATATTGGATGCTGCCTCTCCCAAAATTTTGCTCGCGAAAGGAGGAGGGATAGAACGTTGGATCGGAACTGCCGGAGGAAGTATCAAATATGTGAAAAGTGAGAACATCCCCAAACTGGAAATCCTTTTCGCCTAAGTCTATCCCGAGGGCAACACCGTCACTGAACACGCCCGGAGCTTGGATAGATGGATCCACGAACCGATCAGGGTCAATGAGTTCAAGAGGTCGCTCCTCTTCGCTAATCAGCACACGATAAGTCTCGGACGATGTAAACAGCAACACCCACTTGCCGACCCGTCCACTAGCCGGGTCAACCCTAACAGTCTGAAGCTCACCGTCGCCGTGATTCGATGCACTGATGTTTGCAATCGTAGATTGGGTGTCCATCAATCCGTCAGACGATGTGACTAACTCCGAATCGAGACGAGCCCAGTTTTTCAGCGCATCTATCCACAGGTACATACCAATCCCCTTTGCGACCGATTCTACCCCTTCGTCAATTGTTACGATTTGATCGGGAGCAGGATTTGAGATTTCCTCTAAGCCGAGTTCAGCCTTAATCGCTTCTTGTAATGCCAAACGGTCAAATCGCAGTTCCGCCGTTATTGGCTGCTGTAGCGGCGTCCCGATCTGATCGGGAGCGGTTGTGTCCAGCATTGCACTGTAGGCGACTGTATCATCTCCATTTGGCAGTGCAACTGGGATGAGGCTTGATGGATTCACCGGCTGTGGACGCTGTTGATTATTCAATGGCGTGATTGTCAAAACAGCGAGTTCCGGAACAGCACGAGCGGGTATGCGGAAATCGATAGTCGTGTCTTGGCTGAAGACACGCTGACTATTTTGACCAATGAGGACGCTCTGCACATGGATAAGACGCGATTCAATATTGTCCCGCTCATCGCCTTCGCGCAGTTTGGCATAGGGCAATTCAGTTTCATCGAAAGCGGGATCAACGAATACAAAAATCTCGTGATTACCGATTGGCAATTCATGTTTAAGGGTCGCTGTTGCAATCCAGTTGGTGTTGAGCGGTCTATCTCTGAAAGCCCGAGGACGGCGTAGACTATCGGTTTCACCATTGTCTTTGATTACATTTTTGTGCGGCGCTACCGGGTTTCTGCGCTGCCACGCGCTAGGTGGAATCTGCGTTTTTCCAAGCAGCTTCGCACCGGTATCAACTACACCGTCTCTATCGCGGTCAGGGTTTCCTTCAAAAAAAGCGACCTCTAGCCTCTCTTTAAGCTCAATGTCTACAATCTGCTCAATATCTGCGTTAATCGTCCAGGCACTATCTTCCCGGGAGTAACCGTAGTAGATTAGCGGTTCTGCAAATCTTAGCCCAGCGGTAACTCGCACGTCAGGGAATACAAACGGGCGGTATGTCTGCCGTCCGGAACTAACCTGTCGATTGTCAATGTCAACGACCGTAATCTCATATCGAACGCTTGATCGGTCATCTGATAACGGTAACGGTTTGGGAGTTGTATACCAACCGTTGCCGCGTGATGTATCCCGAATCATCGCTTCTTTCAACCATTCGTTCTGTACAGGATCTCGCCACTCTAGGAGGACTGACCTGATGCCAGCTTCATTCAGTTCATCAGAAACCTGTACAGATATACGGAATTGCGAGGGTTCGCTGCCCGGGTTGGCGGCAACGAGTTCCGGCTGAATATCGAGAATCTTCGGTACGCGCACGGTAAATGCACTTCCGCTAGCAGCGATATGTGTCGTACTCTCAGCATAAAATTCAACATGACCTTGACCTGCGCTGATTCCTTTAGGCACAGGAAGGGAAAGTCCGGGAAATTGGCCATTTACAACGGCTGCCTCTTGGGCAACAGGAACATCCCCGGAGTATACCCTCAAGGGGCCTTCTTCTCCCTCAACGGTTGAATAGGTGCCGGGGAAAACGGCTTTTGCATAGATTTTTCCGTTGAAATTTGAAATCGGTGTAAATCGTTTCCCTGTAATTGTGGGATCGTAGCTAACTTCCACAATTTGCCCTGGCGCGATTTTGAGGAGCTGCCCGGCTGTAACAGTGTCCGTTTCAATATCTGCCTGCACCTCATAATCTGCCATAGCGAGGTTCATCGCTGGATCACCGAAGAGAGTATATTCGAGCATCACATTGAGTTGTCCGCGACCATCCTCTATTAACTGTTCGATTTTGGAATCGAAGCTAATTGGGCCAAGCTGCCTTATATTTCGCTGAAAAATCATATCGAAAATAATAGTGTTGAGGGTATCGTTACCGCTGCCGTAGGTCAGACGTGTGGCACTCAGCATGGCGATAATACCACTTCTATCCTTACGGAGCAGTTTCTCCGCCATGCTCGGTTCGCCGGGTGCATCAAAATAGCCATTATAACAGCTCAATACTAGCATAAACGGTAGATGGTCGGTCTCACTTACCTGATCAATTGCGCGGTTGTCAAAAATTGCCTCATGTGCCCAGACTATGCGGCCACCGTGCCCCGCATATTGTGCGATTACTGCGCCATCACTCATTGCATCAATAATCATATCCTTGGCCACCCGTTGCGGCAGCTCAGGATAAGCCGCTCGGTTCGCTTCCACCGTGTTGATCACATCTTCAAGATAGATGGGAACGGTTTCGTAGCCGAGCAGCGCCTGGCTCTCTGATAGGGCGGTCAAGCTCCTTTGGAAAATTTGATCGCCGGAGTTATTAATTTCGTCATCTGCTACGGAGAGGATTCGGCGGCGCCAATCTCCGTTGGGACGTTTGTCGTCATAGCTGATGAGCTTGTCGACAACATTTTCAGCTTCTTCCAGGGTTTCCACGCTCAACCGTCCAATGTAAAAATCGGGCAGCTCATCAATACCGTTCACTGTTGTATACCAGTGATCGACAGAGGTCTTTCCAAAGGAGGTGGTCCAGATATAGTGAGTTGGGATATACCCCGCCAATTCGGGGGGCTCTGGATAAAGTTCCTCATCAATTCCACGATGGTCGTAGGTGCCGTCCCCCATAATCGCGACATAGGAGAGCGCGGGCGGTGCCCAATTTTTATAGGCGTACGTTAGGAAATCCTTGATAGCTTGTGGATTCACCATACCATTACTGAAGATGTCATAAATCTGTGTTACATCAACGACTTTCGTTCGGTATCCCCCGCCTTTCTGCGTCGATCGCCACTGTGCCAACCTTTTCGATGCCTCCAAAAATACCGGATGAGTAATGATTACATAATCTGCACCGTTAGCCGGCGAGAGTAGATCGCTCGAAGTTGCCGCCTCAACCCGAACCGGTTGACGGACACTGGCGGCAGAAACCGCAATATACTTGGCATCGTGCGCGTCACGCACCTGGAACGTTGCGTTGTAGGCGACACGCGGAATATCCTGTAGCGATGGTTGATCCACATCGTCGGCTTCAGCATTGACACGGTATATTTCGCGGAGACGGTTGCGTTCAGTTCGATCTAAATCTACGCGCTCAATCTTCAAGTTTTGAAGCTTTGAGACCAACACCGTGCCATCGTGTTCAAAAATCGCCACATCCGGGGAAAGGAAGGTTTGGATAGTATATTCCAATCGGCGCCGTTTTCGGACACTGTGCGGATCGGTGCCGGCAGGGGTAGTGAATTCAAGAGCGTCGTTGACCGCTTTTAGTAAGCGCGTATATTCGACCTCAAAAGAGTTGATATAAACGTGATAAGGAAACGCAAGGGTATTTTCTTCTTCCGTGGTATCAACCCGAGCAAGGGTAATCACATTTTTCTCGCCCTTGGTTGCGTCCCGTAGGTTGTTCCAGACTCGTAGTGTTCTACCAACCGTGGCAACATCTTGGTCTCGCCATTTGACTTCATCAATTCGAATATTGTTAATGGAAACCAGCGCCTCATGGTCGGTTGGTGTTCCGCCTTGGAGTGTGACGCGGATATTCGGTTGATCGAAACTCTGGGTGAGGTCGTAAAGTGGAAATTCCAAATCAACTTCATTCGCATCGGCGAGGTTTTTGACACCGGTCCAGTACCAAAAGTCAAGCGCTGCAAACCAACCGTGCTTATCATCTGGCGAAACATCATTAGGTTCGACATGTCGCAAGTTACTGTGGAGATGGTTCTCTTCAAAGTAAAGTTTCGAGCGGAAGCTCGGAATCAGTTTTGCCGCTGGATCATCAGGACTAGCATGGATTTCGGAAATGCGGACACCGCGTGTAGCTTCAGCACCGAGCCAATATACATTCCATCTCGTATACCGGTTCTTTGCATCTATGCCGAGAAATTCGACGAAATCACCGGGGTCGAAACGTCCATCCTCCTCACCGTAAACGTATATTGGCACCTCCCTGTTATTTGTTCTAAGGTGTAAGCGTCGCGGATCGATTCCATTCAAATCAATCCCCCATTTCCGCCGTAAGTCTTCGTTGGTTAGACGGTAGATTCCGGTTTTATCAACGAGAATCTTATACCGTTCTCCAATCGTTTGTTCTCGTACTGCGGGTCCCGCTGGTACAGTGCCCTGAATGCCCGGCTGATTGCGCGTTGGTTTCTGGTTAATTGAATTAAGAAGATGGCGCGATGCTTCTGGCAGGTTCGTCGGAACACGCCAATGTTTAGCATCAACGTAGTTTAGCAGGAAACTTTGGTACATCCGCTCGAATGACCCAGGTTCGGCGATCGCTGATTGGGAAGATGAAGTGCTCAGGCTCTGAAATTTGTTAGCTGTCCCCTGTGGCACAAAGTGAACGCGAACCGTCATACGAGAATGAACCCGTAACAGTTTTGATTTCGGCTGATACTGAACCGGACAGAGTTCTAGATACAGCACCCGTTGGGAACGGATGTAACCGTCGTAAACAGCTTGCGCTAAAACCTTCGGATAGTTGCTAGTGGATTGGTAAGCGGGGCCATCTTCGCGCCATTCCTCTTTGAGCGTTTGGAAGTTTTCGGGATGGGAAGGGGAAGAAAAGTTGTCACCGCGCGGCTTGGGAACATTGTGCGGCACAGGTGGGATCCGGTAGCCAGATCGTGTTTCCGTGGTTGCATGCAGAATTTCGACGTGAAACCCGACATCTGGTGGCACCCCAAGCATAACGCGCGACACAGGAAGCCGCGGGTTTCCCGCTTCATTGGTGAAACCACTTCCGTCGAAGCTGACAGCCTGATACCGAACCCCATCTCGTTTAACTGTCGAAATCTCAAGCTTGGGCAGATTAAACTCTACAGTAATGCCGCTCTGATCGGTTCTAGCGTTTGTGCTGGCGTAAACGTTGAAAGCCCAGATGTCAAGCAGATGGAAGCAGCATAGCGTGCAAAACGCAACGCGCAAACCGTAAACGTCCCATAGGCTCAGCACTGTGGCACTGATTTGTCGGTTCAAACGTTTCATGCGGCCGTTGTCCCCCCGTTATGACTGCAGATTGTCGTGGCAAACTGCGTATTATCCATCACACTTTAGTAGATTGCTACGATTTGATTCTTCACGCTGTTTGGATGGTATGGATACCTGTTCCATGTTTCCGTAATTTAGCTCACAAACGGTCTGTTCGCTATTCACAGTCAGATCTCGAAACAGGTCAGTCTTTCCTGTGCATAGACGGATAAATCACACGCGGGAGACTCATGTAGGTAGCCAATCGGAGAACAGATTGCGGTGATAGCTCCAACTTGCTGCCGAATTGGAACATGTGTATGCCCAAAGAGAGTATGCGTGACAAGGTGTTCTTCAAGGCAGAGCTTACCGAGTCCCTGACTCCCCATGTACGCACTAAAAAAGTCCCACGGCAATTTCCCGCGGAAATGGACACACTCTTGGAAGGGAACATGGTGTGTTGTCACAATAATCTGAGAAACGGCATCTTTGATGGAACAGATCTGTTGCCGTAGTTTATTCTCAAATCGGCGAGCGATTTCCGAATCTGTCCCATCCCACTTTGCGTAATTCGAGTCATTCCAAACAGATCCCATCAGCTTTTTCGAGGCGTATGTCTCCTCCGAGAAGTTATACCTGTCGTGTCGAAATGAGTAGTCATACCACCCTATGGTTCCACAGAACCCCACCCCATTCTTCACAAAGGGGGCAGCGTCTAACGGATGGAAGCCGGACTCACGACAGACCATCGTGATAGTATCGTATTTCTGTTCACTCGTGATATCGGGATGTTCGCTAACCCAGATGTCGTGGTTACCGGGCACAAATAATTTTGGGCAGTTCAGGTCGGATTCGGTGAATGCAATGAGGATCTGGGCGAGTTCAAACAGATTGGGCGAGAGATCGCCAGCAAGGATGAAGACATCCAAAGCTGCGTTCTCCGCCGCTTCGATGATATGTGGAAGAATCTGTTTATTCAGCGGAGTGACATCGGTATGCAGATCGGAGGTAACGCCAATTTTCATCTGGTTGGGTGTTAGTTTGCGGGCTAGTATTTAGCATCCGTTGGACCTCAAAACGCCCCCGAGTCCACCGCTTAGGTCAGGCATCCATTTCCTTGGGGCTGGTGCTGCTCGAACTTCAGCTTACTAATTTGCCGCTGAATATGAAATCGATTGCGTTTCAAGTGGTTCATAGATGTTGAGTTTACCCTCTACCTTACGTGATTCTTTACGGACAATGTACACTCGTTGATTGTCCTTATCATCTATCCACCACTCGCTATCTTTCTTCTGAACTGAAATGATAGCACTTTGGGAAAGCGAGATTTTATTATCTCTAAATTCCTGTCGTAATTCCACTGAGATATTTTCACTGTTCAGATGGGCTTGGTACTTTGATTCAACATTAAACAGTAACACCTGTAGCTCGTCGAGGAATGTCCTTAAACCACTGCCCTCCGGGAGTGCCTCTTTTTGACGGCGAAGCGCCTCAATCGAAGGCGCGCGACCAACTTTAGCAACCGCATCGGCGAGGGTCAGCTTAATTGTTGGATTGTCAATCGTATTGAGAGCGTTAATCAATGTATTCCGTGCCTTATTCCCGCCGATATTTCCAAGTGCAGAGGCAGCGATATCTTTAATACTTGCATCGCCGCGGTCGAAAGCAGCAATGAGCGCATCAACAGAGTCCTTACCGATTTGACTGAGCGCGAGTCCAGCCTTGAAACGGATACCCGGAACTTCCATACTGTCTTCCATCACGGCAACCAAATCTTCAATGGCGGAAGTCGGTCTAAGATGACCCAAAATGGAGATACAAGCCCGTCGAATTTCCTGATTTGGCTCAACGTCACGTTTGATATATTTGCGTGCCAATTCGACCATCTGTCCATCGGTTATCTTTTCGTATAAGGCTTCGGACCGGTGCCGGAATTGTGTGCCGAATGGGTCGTTGAGAGTAACAAGGTTGTTCTCAAGGTCGCTGGTGAGTAGCCCTAAAATTTCAGCAGACTGACGCTGCCGAGAGTCCAGCTGATCCGCAGGGAGTTCATCAACGTTGGCTTGTTGGAATTGCTGGAAGAGCGTATTTAATTGGCTTAAGGCGACAAGGCGGTCTAAAGCCTCTGCAGCCGGTTGGCGCAAGGTGCTTCCTTCGCTGTCTAAAATCATGGTCAACGGCTGGACGGAGCGGACATCGCCCAAGTTGCCGAGGGCATTGACGGAGGCAATCTTAATACCAATTAATTCGATTGTGCGGAATGTCACCTTAGAATCATATTTTGTAAATTCTTTGAGCGCTTCTTTATAGTCTTTAAGAGTGCGGACGTTCCGCTCATCAATTATGCTTTCGATTGTGTCGCCCACCTTGATGTTACCAGTGTCAGCGGGACTTCCCGGAGTTACTTTGCTAACACGCGATTCATCAACCTCTAAACCGACTTTATCGCCCCGTTTTCGGACTGCCAAACGGATTTCTCGACCATCTGTCAGCTTGACGATAAAATTATTGTCATCCTCCAGTGCTTTTTTGGCAGCTTGTTTATAGTCACCTGTACTGCGGATTGGGCGTTCACCAATTACATAGGAAACCAGTTCGCCTTTCTCAAGGTCTCCTTGGCCCGCAGGACCGTTTGGTTTAACATCTATGATGACTACACCGGTCGTTGACCAACGGTTGTCGAGATCACTATCTAACTGCTGAAGCTCCATTTGAAGTTGTTCGTCGTAATAGCGATTATCGCTGCACCCGATAGCACAGAGCACTGCAACGATTAAAAGAAAACTGAGCTTTATTTTCCAAATCATGAGATTCCTTTCATACTAATTTTCGATTAGAGATTCCCAACAAAATAACTATAGAAGGCTTATCGTGCTATCCTAGTGGCCCACGTAAAAAGGCAACATACAGTGCAGCGGAAACCAAGTTTTCGGCAAAAATCCGGTTTCCGCTGCACAATCTTACAAATTCAAGGTCTAGTCGCTAGCAGGAAGCACCGTTTCGTCCAAAGATATCTTATCAAGAGCTTCTAATTTCTGAATTTCAGATTAGAAGTTGACAACAACCTCACGGTTGCCCTGTTCGTTTAACACGTCTAACAGTGGTTTAACCGCTCGTTCGTCACCAAGTTGTTCCAAAGCCTGCATTGCATCAACACGCATAGAGGAGCCTTTGTTCTCGACAATTTCAACCAATTTTTCTACAGCTGTGCCTCCGATTTTACCTAACGCTTCGACAGCAAGTCCACGTATCTCTGCATCCTCCCTATCTTTTTCTCGTTTGGCTGAACCGGAGTTAACCACCTCTACTAATACCGGAATTGCGCTTTCATTGCCGATCGCGCCTAGTGCCCGGACAACGTTCAAACGAGTTTCCCTGCGTTTATCTTCTAGTAGGTCTACAAGAAGTGGAACGATTGTTTCGGGATGCTCTCTGCCGAGGGCAGCCAATACCCACTGCGCATCGTGCCGATCCCGATTATCGTTGGACTTGATTGCTTTTTTCAAAGAATTGAGTAGTTTTTTTCGATCCGCTTGTTGGTAGATGCGCTTGAGGGCATTTAGCGCCGCGTTCTGCACATCAACATCGCGATCCCTGAGTGTCTCAAAGACAAGGATTTCCAGATATTTTCGCTTGTCGTTTTGGTAAGCTTGGAACATGTGCTTACCCCGTTCTTCGATCGATGCCTGCGCTCTTTCCGGAGCGCCTTCCGCATAAAACTTCTCAGAATTGTAGTAGCCGAGAAGGTAGTGTGCTTCTGCATTATTCTGCTCATGTTGGATTGCCAGCTTAAATTGTTGTGCGGCGCGTTCCTCTTTCCGTCGTTTGTCGGATTTGATTAATTCTTTACCCTTGGAGAGGTACGGATTTTGACTCCCGCAACCGATAAGAAAAGCGGCAATGCAGATGATACCAATCGGTAACTTAAAACAATTTTTCATTATTTACTCCAATTAGTGTGGCACGAGATGTAAAGGGTAAAACTCAAGATTTTGCACATACTTTACAATAAATTTTGTTGCTGTCCTTCGTTATCAGAATCTGCGGAGGATTCCTCCAGTTCCGTAGATTCCTCCGGCGGCGGATCTTCATCTGTGGAAGCTTCTTGCTCGGGAGCCCTGACTGTGTCAGCATCACCCACCGTTTTTTGCAGGGTAACAACAGGACGTTCATCAAATCCCCACCCTTTGTAGGCGTTTATGATCGCCTCCTCCGACCGGGAGAGTTCAATCTGAAGCATTGTGATACCGTTTTCTTGTGCAACTTGTTCAGAATACTCCATCAACCTATCCGCAACCGCGAACTGACGGAAGGGAGCAGATACCGCTAGCTGGCTGACATCACCAACTTCGGGGTTGCGCGGGTGACGTTCAAGCCGGATGTTCCCAATCGCATGTCCGCTTGCTTCAGCCACGATGCGATACACCTCGCCATTCTCGGTGCGTGCGAGGTCGTCCTCTAATTCTTCGGCGATTTCTGCTGCAGTTTTGCCGGCAAAGCAGTATAGTTCTAACGCTTTCGCATCGCTTGCAGCAGCCGCTCGAATTCGTAATGTTGTAGTAAGTTCAAATTCTTGGTCTGCCATGTTATCTCTCCATTCGTTAAGTGTGCAAGCTGTTTACACATAATCATAAATACATGTTAACTATTGTAACACTACATAAACAAGAGGGCAAGGAAAAATTCCGAAAAAGACGTTTACAACGCTTCCTGTCCCGCACGTAGCTGACGTTCAGCGTCTATTACATCACGATTGATTTTATCC
>JAJEAL010000047.1 GCA_022822785.1 Candidatus Poribacteria bacterium | reverse complement strand
GATTGATAGTTTGGCACACGTATTGCTTGGAGTATGACACAGTTTTGAAACCCCTGCAAAGTTGGTAAGCTGAAGCATAATTTAAGGTAAGGAGAAATAAGACCATGTTAATTCGTATGTCATTCACAATAACGATGTCTATTTTTGCGGCAGTATGGATTTGTTGCGTTATGTTTGCCGGTAATGACCAATCAACCGCATCGCCTGTGGAACCTGAAATTCAACTTTTACAAGTGGGTGCATTTCACGGTGATGAGGTTTCGGCCGAATCAGGTGAAACCTGGCTCGGATTGTATTCAACGTCCGATGGGTACACGCTTATCCCTTCAAGGATTACAGTGGAAACTGTTTATGACCCGCTTGTGGATAGCGAAGGGGAGAGGACCGGAAAGGTAGTATCGGTTGAAGAACGAGCGCGCCCGCTTTTTTTAATAAAAGGTTTGGATGCACCTAAAAGAGAATCTATCAAGACGCTATCCGCTGAACAGACAGTTTTGAGTCCGGGTAAGTTCCTAGATCTTGGAATGAACAGCAAAAACGGATATCATTTGAGCGCTTATGGGGAAGGAGATATAGGTCCTAGTGGATTTATTTCACTAAAAAACTATAGCATTGAATTATCAAACGGTCAAGTCTCTCAAGAACTTCTTGCATATGACTCAACAAATGGTGCTGTACCCAGTCTACTTTGGGCGGGCGATCTGGATGGTGACGGTCAGTTAGATCTACTCATTGACGCAACTCCACATTACACTGTATATTCTGCCCCCATGTTATTCCTGTCGTCAATGGCTAAGGATGGTAATTTAGTCCAACAGGTTGCACTATTTGTCGCCATCAGCTGCTAGCGTACACCCCCTGATAAATCTCGTGGCTCATCTTTAGAAATCGTGTAGTAGAGGTCGTAGGTTTTCCATTGTAAGAGCTTTCAACGTGCCGCGCTCAACTCGTCGAGGATTCTCGGCGAAGTCGGAACCGATTTATCAGGGGGCAAAGGGTTTTCTGTCCTTCGCGTTTGCGAGTCTTTTACGTAAGCTAACTCGGTTTTTCCCTTTTCTGAACCGCCCTCTCTGTTTCCCTGATACTCTACATCGTCCCTTCTGAATTTTCCTTCAACATTTTCTATACTTCGTCGTCCTAAAAGAACCGTGCCGAAATTCCGTTGGTACGGTTTTCGTTTTTGTGTTTCAGCAAGGAGGTTTTTATGCGTAGTAGAGGGTTTTCTAGACGCGACATACATCGAATGGCTCGTTCTGCCGGTAGCAGGACCACTACTAGACGACCCGATGTAGAAATGACAACTTTAGAAGCAGTGCCGGAAACACTCCAGAATCAGCTTGAGGATTTACTGGAGGGCGAAGAAGAGATTAAAGTTGCAATCTCAACGGACCTACGATTTGATGGCACTTACGGAAAAGATTGGGTGTTAGCGACCGATAAACGCCTACTCGCTTTTAACCAAAATGGTGCACCTACACCCGACATTCAAAACATCGCACTTGAAACTATTGACAGGATTGAAATACGAGAGTTACACGGCAATAACTTTATGAAAGTGCGAACCGCAGAGGGCGCATTTGAAGTCGCGCGCTACTCCAAGCGGTTCGTTCCTAAATTTGCCGAGGCAGCACCAGAAATCGAATTGTTGATTGACAAAGTCAAGCCGGAGGAGGTAGACACATCGAAGCGGCCTCGGAGATATGTCGATCCCAGAAGAAAGAAGGTTCGATGTGAAAGCTGTGGACGTCCGATCCCTCGCTGGTCTGATGTCTGTCCGAATTGTGTCGAAAAAGGGAAACTTATCTTCCGTCTGCTAAAATACGCAATTCCATTCTGGAAGGTTTCTGTTCCGGCACTACTCATCATGCTGGTCATACGGCTTGTAGACCTCTATCCTCCTATTTTGAGTAAGTCGCTCATTGATGACATCCTTGTTCCGGCAACGATGGCAATAACAGGGGGACAATCGGTTGACCCGGGCGCATTTGGACAACTAGTGATGATTGTGCTAATGATGGTTGGCGCACACGTTTTCACGGCAGTTTTCTCAGCTGTCCGTGGATACATGATGACGTGGGTCGGTCAGCGCATCACCCTAACATTACGGAATGATGCCTTTCGGCACATGAGTATCCTGTCGCTCGATTTCTACCAACAACGGGATACGGGCAATCTGATGTCACGCATCACTCAGGATGTCGGACGGCTCCGAGACTTTATCGCCGAGGGGTTGCAGGATATTATCGGCGACTCAATGGCGCTGGTCTATATGTGTATTATCATGTTTGTCATTAACTGGCAGCTGGCACTTTGGGTATTGCTTCCGATTCCCTTAATTATCCTCTTTTCATTCTACTTTGGACATAAGATGCACAAGGTGTTCCACATCTTGTGGAAACGGTATGCTGGGATTAGCACAATTTTGGCGAGTACGATTCCGGGAATACGCGTTGTTAAGGCGTTTACCCGTGAGAAGTACGAAGTTGACCGTTTTCAAGAACAGACGCATATGGTTTTTGAAGGGGAAATGAATGCCGCTAAGCTGTGGACGCTTTATCAGCCAATCATGACTTTCATGACCTATATTGGCACGGTGCTTATCTGGTTCGTTGGGGGGAACCAAATCCTTAATGGAGATTTAACGCTTGGTGAGATTACACTCTTTATGACCTATATGACCCGATTTTTGCAGCCCGTAAGAACACTTGCTCAAATGAACCGTCGATTCCTTAGAGCGGCGACTTCTGCTGAAAGGGTTTTTGAGGTGCTTGATACACCTCCGAGTGTGGCAAGTCGTGGAGATGCTATTGAGCTTCCGAATATGCGAGGTCAGGTCGAATTTCGTGATGTTTTCTTCTCTTATGATAGTGAGAAAAATGCCCTCAACGGTATTAGCTTTACCGTCAACCCTGGGGAGATGATTGGCCTCGTCGGACATAGCGGCGCGGGTAAGAGCACGCTCATCAATTTAGTTACCCGATTCTACGATCCCAACGACGGTGAAATTCTCATTGACGGGCATGATAGCCGTGATATTGCACTCAGCTCCTTGCGAGGACAAATTGGGGTGGTGTTGCAAGACCCATTCCTATTTGAAGGTTCAGTTGCCGACAATATTGGCTACGGAAAACCGGGGGCAACTCGTCAGGAGATTATCGCAGCAGCCAAAGCTGCAAACGCTCACGATTTTATCGTTAAATTTCCCGATGCCTACGACACGATGGTCGGCGAAAGAGGGGTACGCGTTTCTGGCGGTGAACGTCAGCGAATCTCCATCGCTCGTGCTATCCTTAAAAATCCGCGTATTCTCATCCTTGATGAGGCAACTTCATCAGTTGATACGGAGACCGAGTCGAGAATCCAAGAGGCGCTAGGGCGCCTTATTCAGGGGCGAACAGTCTTCGCGATTGCGCACCGTCTGTCGACCCTCAAGCATTCCAATCGGTTAGTTGTCCTCAAAGAGGGGGAAATTGATGAAATTGGTACGCACGAAGAGCTCATCGCCAAAGGTGGCACCTATGCTAACTTGTGCGAAAAGCAGACCGAGCTCTCGAAGATTCGGGCGTGGTAGAAACGAAGGGAAACGAGTTTTTCGCATTAGGGAACAACAACTGGTGTTCCCTAATGTTTCTGTTGCGTGGTTTTTTATCAGCCAAATATAGAAGGAGTAGATGTAGTGGAACAGCCCATTCAGATTGAAGATGAAGTCCAATTTCTTGATCCCCAACGCCTGAAAATTAACCGTAACCAGTTTGCCGAGCTAGAAGCGGAACTGCCGGACGGTTCAGTTCACGCCCCTGTGGAGCCGATACGCGCGTTTCCATTGACCCAACCGAACCAGTATATCACTTTACTTGACGCGCAGAAAAACGAGCTCGGCGTGATTGAAGACATTAAGCTATTAAAAAAAGCGGATCGGTCTATTCTTGCGGAAGAGTTGAAAAAATGTTATTTTATGCCTAAAATTACGAAGATTCACAACGTTGCGGGGCAGTTCGGTGTGACTGAGTGGGAAGCTGAAACCGAAGTGGGCTCCGTTTCTTTCGATCTGCGTTCTCGGAACGACATCACCGCCCTTGATGGCGGACGCGTACTGATTAGAGATATTGATGGTAATCGGTACGAAATTGTCAACTATCATCGACTAGACCCCAAAAGCGTTGCCCTCCTTGAAACACAGATCTGATGTATAAAATGCGGAACGGAAACGCCCGTTGTATGTGAGGGGGGCTTTGAATCACCAATGGATCGCGCGACAATTGCCCTCATTCTTAGTGCCATCGCTGTAATACTTGCTGCCGCTAAATGGATTTATGACTTTCATGCAGATCATTCTGGTAGGCGGGACCACAGTCACAGACGACGAGGAAACCGTCTTAGAGTCGAACTACTAACGGAACAGACAAACTGTTTTATCACGCGAGGTGGGCAGCTGCTGTTTCTCCTTTCGTGTCGCCTCTATAACGAAGGCGATCAGATTCCCGTTACAGTTCAAAGGTACCAGTTCCAAGCGAAAATTGGACACAGATGGCAAGATACCGAGCTATACCAAGCACCTCACGCAGTATTCTTCCCAAGTTTACTCCGGAATAGTCTTCCTATCCTCCTCAAACCGGAAGAACGACAAGACTTCTATGAGATCTTTGCACTTGATACACTGATTCCAAGTGCCACAATCAATATCCGCCTGAAGGTCCAAAACAGACATGGAAAGATAACACTGTGCCGGGCCAAATTTAGCCATCGTGTTGATGATCACGCTGCTTTTGATATCCTGTTCCGCGTATTTGAACCAGATTGATGCTAGTGCACATTAGCCAAGAAAACTTTGCACAAAAACTTATTGACAATAGGGTGTAAGGACCAATTTATGAATTGGCACAAATGTCTTGCCATCTGGGTAGGAGTTTTATCCTTAGTTTTTGTGGTGGCAACCTATAGCCAGCAAAATGACATAGCAGCGCTGTCATACGGCGGACCACCGGATCCGGAACAAATGGCTCTGAGAACGGGCGAGCTTTCGGGGCTTGGATTCACCTTCATTAACGGTGAGCCGTTCTTGCGGATTCAATTACAGCCAGAGATAGATCTTGGTAAGGTCGGATTTGGCCTTGGCATTGTCCTACTTTACAGCTCCGCTGCCGATGGGGAACACACAATCCTTGCCGAGGATGGCGAAACATGGGATGATATAAGCACCATCTTGCGGGTTGTGCGCTATGTACGTTATGGTCATCTCAGTGAGTCATTTTACACCCGTTTCGGTGCGCTAGATTACGCGACCATCGGTCACGGGTTCATAATGTCCGGCTATTCAAACTATGACCGACGGGGTTTACGCCTAAACCTGAGTACAGAGACAAAAAAGGCTGGGGTTGAAACAATCATTAACAACGTTGCTGCGCCAACTGTCTTCGGTGGACGAATGTTTGTTCGTCCTTTGCAAAAAGAGGAAGGTGGGATACCACTTCTCAATAATCTTGAATTGGGTGGGACCTATCTAACGGACATTGAGCCCGACCCCAGTCTGATTCCAGACGGGGATCCGCTTATCGCATTGGGTGTCGATATTGGTTTTCCACTTATTCACAATAAGACACTCCGCTTGGATATATATGATGATGTTGCTGTCTTAAACACAAAACCCATTCCGCAAGCAGAGGAGATTGAGATAAGTGATGTTGCGATAGGAAACGCTATTGGAATCGGTGTAACGCTTTCCCAAGCTCTTTTTAAGGTAGAATATCGTATTTTTGGGGAGCAATTTTATCCAACTATCTTTGATTATACCTACGATGCTGCCAAAGGTGTCGCCCCTGACTTTTTGGGGATGGGTGAGGAGGCTGGCGAAGCTCAGGCGAGACGGGGTTACTTCTCAATGATGGCTGTGAGACCGATTCCACAGGTTAATCTTATAACGTCTTTTGAAGATTATACCAACACGGAGCCGAAGTTATACGTCGGGATCACGGAGTCTGGCATATCTAGACGGACATCATTCCGAGCATTCTATGTCAAGCGTAACATCGGCGAGCCGGATCCAGGCTTCCCAGCGGAAGAAGGTAGTCAGGACCCAAACTTTTTCCAAGACCTCTTCCGTCTTGATAATAAATCGATGTTCATTATGCGAATCGGATATGAAATCTTTCCGAGGTTTGAGGTCGCTGTTCTCCGGGAATACCGTTTCCAGCGGGTAGAAAATGCTCTAGGTGAGACGCGCTTTGAGCCGATCCAGAAGACATCGGTTGAAGCTGGTTTCAGGCTTAATTTTTAATGTCCAAAAAATCTCTAAAGCATTCGCCTTCTTCCGACCTATCTAATCCGTCGCATGACGCCGGCTAGTCAATCTCCCGAAAATCAGGCACCGTAACCGGCTTTCCGCCATTTGTGATTGATTCCTCAGAGACCAATCCTGGTACTGTCAAATCCAGAGCGTCATAGACATCAATTGGCGGCTTGGTATCGTTAACAATGCTATCGACAAAACCGCGCATCTCAAAATACTCCTCGGTCACATCTCCAGCCTTCACCGCTTCCTCCGGCGGATTTTTCCAACTCTCTGGTAGAAACTCCTCCTCAAAATCTGCAAGCGGATGCCATTCACCCGGTTGATGGTAATCTGCCAGCCAAACTTTTTCTATATCCCCTAACCCGCGTGTACCTTCATAACAACCTTTCGTCCCCTGCAAGCTCAGGTATGAATTAGCAGGACGGTTGGAAAGCATATCAATCCGGATCTTAATCAGTGCACCGCTTTCGGTCTTGCACAACATCATCACTGTATCTTCCATAGCATGTTCCGGATCGGTATGGGCGCCAGTCCCAAGACAACACACCGAAACGACTCTTTCATTGAACCAGTCCATCACCGGACCGAGGCTATGTGTTGCATAGTTGCACCGGTTTATACCAACCTGCCAATAGTATCGCCAAGTTGGATTGCCACTGCTGTCGTGATGCAGCACTTTGATATCATGGAGATATTCACCCTCGCCAAAGTAGATATCTCCGAACAGTCCGTGGCGCACCATGTTTCCGATTAACATGCTCGATCGCGAATAGCACTTATTCTCTGCCATCATATACTTTGTTGTGCTCTGCCTCACTGCTTTGACCAATTCGTAACACTGTTCGATGGAGGTCGCTGCAGTTACCTCGCTGACTACATGCTTTCCTGCCTCCAGCGCCGAAATGGACTGTGGTACATGTAGGTTTTCAGGCGTTCCTAGCACGACTATATCAATATCATCCGCGAGCATCTCTTCATAATCTGTGAACCGTTTTGGTATACTAAATCGATCCCCAATTTCATGAAGGGTCTCTTCATTCAAATCACAGACTGCGGTTACCTCTGTTTCTGTTATAGTTGTGAAAGGACGGATATGCCCGGCGCCTCTACGTGCTCCAACAATGCCAACTCTTAATCGATCCTTCATCTGCAGCTCCCTTTTTATGTTGAGAGTATTTATGACCAAGTACTTTGGCACATCACACGAAGATATTTTACTCGATTTTTGGCAATTGTGCAATCGTATAGTTTTAGAGCCGGGCTGTTTAATACGCTAATTAGCTCTGCCTCCTGACGCTATATCAGGAGGCAGAGCTCTTCGGTCCCATGAAGCGAGACCTTGTTTGTAAGTTTGAGCAAGCACTACTCTTTTCTTGCTAGTTTGACCACCGTAGCTTGAGAAATGTCATCCATCGCAGCTAACACTCGCGCTGCGTACAGACGAACTCCAGCTACTTTACAACTTAGCACCTCTGTCAAGACGCGGATAGCCGTGTCCTGTTTGGAACTATCAATTTGAACCAACGCATAAGCGGCATTGGCACGTACCCACGGCGACTCATCACTTAATGCGTTTATCAATGTAGCAACAGCCGTTTGCGTCGGTACGCCAATCTGACCCAATGCCTTCGCTGCGGTGCCACGAAGGGTCACTTGTTGATGGTTGAAGGCGTGTGCTAACCCAGGAATAGCTGCTTCAGCCGGTGCACCAATTTGTCCTAGCATTGAAGCCGCCCAGATGCGAACATTGATGTGCTTGTCGCTCAATGCTTGAATTAAGGCGAACACAACTGTTTGAGACGCTTGGTCGATCTTGCCTAACGCCGCAACAGCATTTTGACGGACTTCCCATCGTTGGTCACTCAATACCGGCATCAAGGCGGGGATCGCATCAGATTCACCAATCCGCCCCAAGGCATAAGCCGCAGTAGAGCGAACAACAGGATCTTTACTCTTTAGTGATCGTATTAGTTCAGGAACGGCGGGGGAACCTATCCGCACTAAAGCGGCGGCAGCCGCAGCTCGAATTTCGCCGCGATCATCCTTCAATGCTTGGATTAAGACTGTGACAGAGGCTGGATCGCCAATCTGCCCTAACGCATAAGCGGCTTTGCGCCGAACCTCAGCTATCTCCTCTTTGTTCTGTAACTGTGCGATAAAAGAACCTATCTCCTGTCCTTCAGCTGCAATCCCAATAGCTATCGCACTGATAATTCCTAAAAAAATCAAACTAATTCTACAACATCTCATGATTCATCCTCCTGTTCCGGTAGACGTTAAAATCATCTAGTGATTTACCGTCAAGAAATGACACTCATACATTTTAACCAATTTCTTCCCACCTATCCTTCCCACAATTTATTCCTTGCAAGTGTGTTTCCCTGTTTCAAGAGGAAACAAGGGAGTTGGTGAATTACTGATTGAATTACCAATCCCTAACTAACTCCCTATCGCCAATTTTCTTCAAAGTATCTTTATCTTGGGAAGGTTCCTGCATCGAAATATCACAACAAGGAAAACTTTATTTTCCTTGTTGTGAATTATACCACACAAACATGGAGTATTCAAGTTAAAATTACAAATCTATGAGAAAACAAATCTTCCCATCAAGATCAATGATTGTGATATAATATATAAGCGTACGGTGTCGTTGAGATAGTGGGAAATGTAGTTAGAGGGAGGGAAGAGTGGATTACGCTTCCCTCCTGCCGGTTGGTTTTTGCTCGGAGGGATTTTTATTAAACATGCGCGTTGTAGGGGAGCAATAAAGCCTTATTGATAAACGGTTGTCTCAGGATAGTAACGTGCCCAGGCAAACCAATAGATATTCATCGCCGGTAATCGCACTAGCGTGTGTCCTTTGAGTGTACCTTCCGTTGCCACCCCTGTAACAAGGTTCCACGTTGTCCCCGTCGTGACGTCTTTAACAGTATAACTTCGCGCCGGTTCAAATGTCAGTGCTTGCCCTTTCACAGTGCGGAGAAAAACGGCGGTTGCATTTGACTTCAAATCATGGAAGGCTAGCACCGGAACATCGCCTACTTCATCGTTGATGGTTGATTTTCTCCTAAAGGACCTAAAAGGATAGGCGCGATAGCTTTCATCGATGCGTACGCCAACAACGAGTTCTTTATCCATCAGGCGATCGTCAATATACCGTGTGCCACTTATACCCGCGTTGGGGCTGTTATGGTATTGGGCGTAGTTATCCACTATTGGATCTTCGGTTTGCCTCTCTGGGCGGCGAGGATCGCGTCGCACGGAGAGCACTTTTGTCAATGGCTGGTTACGTTTCCAATCCGTCCACGTTATTCGTGGCATGCCAGCTAACATTTTTAGACGTTTCCCCTTAAGCTCACCTTCCACCGCTTCGCCGGTGATGTGTGACCAAAGGGTCCGGGTTTGGTGGTCATACATAAGCAGCGCATCGCGTAAGAGTTTACCGGATACACCAAACGTGTAGGTCTCTCCATCAAGTTCGCGACTATACACGATAGCCGTTTTGCAGAGTGGTCACCACGTTGTCGCAATCTTGACGCCTCCGACCTCATCGTTGACAATTTCGTGTCCGTTAAGCAGATAGATCGAGTAGGCGTGACTTTCGCCATTGAAACTAACACCAATAACTGGCGAATCGTCTGCTATTTTTGCCTTATTGGCAGAGACAAATTCAGGGGTTAAGATTGCGGGAATCGCATCATACGGAAGAGCCGTGAGGATGCGGTCATCTGAATAATCGTTTGCCAATGCTACGGCATTAACGACTCCCGAATTCTGGGCGCAGCCGAACAGTATGAAAGCTGATGTTATCAGCAGGAGAGTTAGATTCTTTTTCATTTTTTCCTCTTTTAACTTTGAATACAGGTAAACTGTCTAAAAGAACCCCCAAGGCAGATAGAAACGGTTTCAAAATTGATTTTACTCAGAAAAGTATACCACATCGTTGGGCAGTATTCGTAATTTAACTCACGAATTGTTCAAATTCTAAATCCCGGAGGTACACTGTTATGATATATGGTTCAGGTAGCCACACCTATGAGGTGCAAGAAGGTTGGGGACAGCTCCCCGAAGGTTGGAAATTCGGTTGGATTCCGGCCGTCGCGGTGGATTCACAAGACAGAATTTATGTTTACAGTCGAAGCGAACGTCCGATGGTTGTATTCGATCGTGAAGGCAATTTCCTCGCGTCGTGGGGAGAGGACATCCTCAAGGACTCGCACGGTATTTTCATTGATACCGAAGATTACATCTATTGTGTTGAGCGAGAAGAGCATGTCATGCACAAATTCACCTCGGACGGCGAACTCCTAATGACATTAGGGAGCCCTGGCCAGCCCGGTGCAGAAGGTGAACCGTTCAATTTGCCGACAGATCTTGCGCTCGGTCCCGATGGTGAAATGTTCATCAGCGACGGATATGGAAACGCGCGGGTCCACAAATATTCCCCAGATGGCGAGTACATTACGTCTTGGGGATCACCAGGGACGGGGCCCGGTGAGTTCGATTTGCCGCATTGCGTCCGGGTGGACCGACATAACCGTGTGCTGGTCGCAGACCGGAGCAATAACCGCATCCAGCTCTTCACACTTGACGGTGAATATATTGAGGAGTGGGGTGGATTCCTAGAGCCAGATACCATCTTTATTGATGACGATGACATTGTCTACATTGCGGAATTACAGCAGCGTATCACTATTCTAACGCTTGACGGTGAGATTATTACCCAATGGGGCAGTGAGCGCGGTAGCACGGTTCCCGGCGAATTCTTCGCCTGTCCACACGGTATCTGGATGGATTCGCACGGCGATCTCTATGTTAGCGAAGTACAGGCGGATCATCGCTTGCAGAAGTTTGTTCGGCAAAAGTAGCTGGACTCTTCCGCCTACTAAACTAGGGGTTAAGAAAATGTGAGGAGCGTGGATAGTAGCGATGATGTACTATCCTTATCAACCTTACCTCTCACTAGGAAATTGGATATGATTTATGACTTGACCAGCGGTACAATCTATATCATCCTACGTAGGGAGTTTGTTTGCCAATTGAGGAGGGATTAAAGGTGAAACCGGTAAAGGTTATTCTGCTTCTGTGCTGGGGTTGCATTACTTGGCTAGGATGTGGAAAAGCATATCAATCCATTACCACCGATAACCTAGGACCACGGCTAAACAGTTATGAAGGACGGCGCATATCAATACTTGGCATTCCCGAAGCGCCTCACCACGCTGATTTCTTGCCCTCGATGCCTTACAATGAAGGCCGATGGCGGATTGTTGTCAACGGTGTTATCTGTATGGAGACGGTCAATTTCGAGAATCAGCCTCGTATCCGATCGATGCTGCAAATGGCAGCCTCCGCCCGAAGAGACAATCGTCCAGTCACAGTTTCAGGAATCGTCAAAGGGGGGCAATTGGATATCGAGTATTTTGAAGGGATTCGCACTGATACAGCGTGGCATAAGAACAAAAATCCGTACTACTCTTATGCTGCCTATTATGAGTGGTATCCCTTTGCGTATAGTCCCAACGCGCGAGTCTCCAAATTTTCAAGGATACGGTAGCACAATCTATGAGCAATTCCGCAGACTCATACTAAAATTGTGCAGCGAAAACTGTTGGGGCGAGGTTGTTCCTTGCCGTCAGATTAGCTTTTTGAACACAAAAGCACCCAACTCGTAGCTTATCACACGATTCTCATCGTCGAAGGTAAAGAGGGCAATCTCCCCGGCCGCGCGTCCGCCGTGGACCAACCATTCATTCTCTTTGTCGGTCGGTTCAAGGACCGCTGGGGCGTGTAAGGAATAGGGAGAGCGACCGTGACCTGCAAGCCGTAAGCTGCCGTCACAGACCTCAATGTCTACATCAATGCCCGGTTCTGCGCGATAGTAACCGATGAAACGGCGCAGTGCCTCCGGCGTTGGTTCAAGCGTTGGCTGCTCAGGCACAGAAGCCACCGTTTCATCAGCATTCAGTACTATTTCAATCACTTCCTGCGCTATCTCAAGCCCCCCATGTGGGGGCCACATGTTGATGAGAACAACTACCCCTGTCTTACTCGGGACGTTAAACCACACCTGTGTTCCAAAGCCGTGAATCCCGCCACCATGGTTGTGATAGATATGATCGCCAATTCGGGTCGCTCGCCAGCCTAAGCACTGCCCCGCCGACCAGTCCGGCTCGATATATTGTGGCTGTTGAATCTCCGTAAGTGTTTGCCCTTTGAGTATCTGTGCACCACAGCGATTTCCGCCATCGGTTTGGAATTGAAATGCGACCCATTTTGCTAAGTCACCGACGGTGGAATGTAGTTGGCCCGCCGATGAAATTCCTTTCAGGTGGGCGTAAGGGGCACGTTCGGGACGGTCCTGATAGGGTGTTGGATTATAACCGACAAAGAAGTGAGGACGCAATTCGTCCGTAAGGTCGAATACAGTAGACGTTAGACCTAGCGGTTCGATAATGTTAGTGTGGACGTATTCGGTATATGGTGTGTCAGTGAGTCGGTTCACCACCTCACCGAGTAACCCAAACGCAAGGTTTGAGTATTTGAAAGCGGAATCCTGTGGGATGACAATCCCTGTTTCTGGCAGTTTGGCGAGCATCTCTTCACGGCTTGGAAAATCGAGAGCGTTCCAACCGTGTGTCGGCGACTCAGTGACCAATCCGGAGCGATGCGTCAGCAACCGTCGGAGCGTTACACCGTCAACATCTCCCCGGACCGCACGAGCCGACGCGAATTCAGGGATGTGCTGTGCTAATGAATCTTCCAACTTAAGCTTTCCCTCATCCCGAAGCTGCATAATCGCTGTTGTTGTAAATGTCTTGGT
The DNA here is from genome assembly GCA_022822785.1 of Candidatus Poribacteria bacterium. Taxonomy (GTDB): domain Bacteria; phylum Poribacteria; class WGA-4E; order WGA-4E; family PCPOR2b; genus PCPOR2b. Next base: position 61,259 of record JAJEAL010000047.1, on the reverse strand, counting down.
CACCGAAGCGACGCGGGCAATCGTGTTCTCGGTAGGCTTTTTGCCCGTATCAAGATCCGCTGTGCCGAACCCACCGAACCATGCAAGTTCTTGGTCACGGATAATGCCAAGCGCCATGCCGGGAAGCTTGTATTTCGCAACCTTCGTTGCTGCCAAACGTTCAATGTCCGGTATCAGGGTTTGGAGCACACAATCTGCCATTCTTAATCTCCTCATTCTGTCGATTGGGTGTTGATTCCAGCTAAAACCGCTTCCGGGCTTGTGCCGACAAGCTTGCAATAAACTTCTGGATCCGTTGCGCCTTCAGTTGCAATGATAACGACTCGACTGTGACAGTCGAGCCCAAGCTGCTGACGCAGATCTGTATCGCGCGTTGCCGCCAGAAATCCTGCCCATGCTGCAATCCCCGTTTCACCGATGACGATAGGAGAATCGCCACCAATGCCTGCTGCTGCCTGCCGTATAGCATCAATAGCTGCTTCGTCAGGGATAGTAAGAAAAGCAAATGCACCCTCTCTTAAAATATCCCACGCTTGGGAGGAAGCCGATTCAACGACCAACCCATTCATAATTGACTGACTATCCCCACTGACAATTGCTGCCCTGTTTTCGATCATGCTTTGGTATAGGCAGGCAGACGTAGTGGGTTCAACAACGACTATCCGTGGATGATTACTCCCATATCGATCCCACAGGTGCCCGCAGGTCGCGCCGGCAAATCGACCTCCTCCGCCGGGGACAAAGACATGGGTGGGTAGTTGAACATTGAGGAGCTGGTGAAAAATTTCGTCTGCGACCATTGTATAGCCTTGCATAATCGCACCGGCAATGTGGGGGTATTGGGCAGATTTGTCATCCGAGACAACAAAATAACCGAAGGTTTTAGCATCTGTATAACAACGTTGTACTGCTCGATCGTAGTTCCCTGGAACCCGCACTACCTCTGCGCCGTAGCCAGCAATTGCTTCCTCCCTGCCAGCACTGACGCTATCATTCATATAAATGACGCACCGACAGCCGAACATACGGGCACCCCACGCCAATGCTCGTCCGTGGTTGCCTGACGTTGCCGCCGAGACAACTATCTCTTGTGTCACCGATTGGTATTTCCGATCTATCAGATCCTGTGTCGTAACTGTTTCGACGCAGGTAACTTTTTTTATTTCACTCTTTAATACTGATAGCATTGCGTAGACGGGACCGGTCGGTTTGAAACTCCCCACTTCAAATCGATATCCCTCATGTTTGCACCATAGGGCGTCGATACCACTCGCAGCGGCACAACCTTTCAACGCAATCAGCGGTGTCTGTTGATAGCCGGGGAAATTCGTCACCTCTGCTTCCACATCGGCAAAGGCTTCTTGATTCAATAGTGCCCGCTGTTCCGGACCGTACTCCGAGAGTGGTTGAGCGTGTGGGTTAATAAAAAGATTAGTTTGATAAGCAGTCATAGTTTTTCGCTTTGAGGGTAATTTTGTTCACTAACCCCCGGAAAATTTCCAATGCGCTTTCTAAGGCGAACCTAGAAGTAAGTGTTGTTACAAGGAGGCCACCCGACCTTCGCCTCGTGGATCAGTCCCTCCAGATTGAAAGTCCGGATCGTCCGCAAGCACAATAGCGTGACCGGGCCCACCGATACCTTGCTGGGGCTCAATCTGATGTCCCCGTTTTTGTAGCTCTTCAAGGACCTCTGCACCGGCACGCGCTTCGACACGAACTGGTTCTGCCCCTTCGTTGTGCACCCGCGGCGCATCTAGTGCTTCTTGAGCAGTCATGTGTCGATCTATAAGATTCACCGAGATACTGAGTTGATTATTCGGAATGGTACGACCGCCGGGAATGCCATAGGTAGCGAAAGGAGCATTATTCCGCAGCGCGAGCATCGGTGCCATATTATGCAACGGACGTTTGCCAGAAGCGATGGAGTTAGCGAATCCCGGTCGTGGATCAAAACGACCGACTCCATGACCAAACAGCAGCCCCGTCCCCGGCACAGTGACCATCGATCCGAAACCGCCGCCGTGCGTTTGCGTGAGGCTCACCATGTTCCCGCGGCTATCCGCGGTGGAGATGTGACTAGTGCAATTGAGCGGTTCATAATACACAATTTCCCCCGGCTTCGGTGATTTCAGTCCTGCTTCCAGCTGTGGCGTGAATTTGGTGACGAATGCATCCGAAAGTTCCGCTGATATATCAATCTCCACAAATTCAGGATCGCCAAACCGACTGAGACGCTCATACCAGCCAATTTTCATGGCTTCGGCGAGGAGATGTATCCGTTCAGCGAGAGAGGTGCTCCCAATATCGTGCGACTCAATTAATCGCAGCATCTGCAAGGTGGTTAGTCCACCCGCACCAAGCGGAGCTGTATAGAGTCGATAGCCCCGGTAACTGATTTTGTACGGCTCAAGCACTCTCGGTGTATAACGCTGAAAATCCTCCACGCTCAAACAGCCACCATTTTCCTGAATGTAATCGGCGATCTTTTGAGCGATAGTGCCCTGATAGAAAGCGGAGGATCCACCTTCTGCCACAGCCTCCAATGTCCGGGCGAGATCGGGATTGGTCAGCCGTTCACCCGGCTGCGGCGCCCGACCGTTTTTCAAGAAAACACGCGCTGTCTCCGGAAATTCTTCAAGCCATCGTTTGGCGTTGCCAGCCATACCGTTTCGATTAGCAGTGTTGGGGACATACCCATAACGCGCAGAGCGGATAGACGGCTTTAGTACTTCGGTGAGCGGCATGCTTCCAAATTGTTGAAGTGCTAAGCATAGTCCTGCTACCACACCGGGAACGCCAACCGCCAAAGGACCGTGCAGATTGACTCTGCCCGGCACTCGATAGCCTGCCGGAGTATCAGTTTTTTCGATAGTAAACATCTGATCCGACGCAGCCGCCGGAGCCACGGTATTGTAGTCAATGGCGACAGCTCTCTGTTGATCTGCTAGGTAGATAACCATACATCCGCCATAACCTGCTATACCGTTATGGCTTGGCTCAACGACTCCCTCTGTGAAGGCAGCTGCGACAGCAGCATCCACCGCATTACCACCCGATTGAAGGATTTTCATGCCAGCGTTGGCGGTCCTCGGATGCGGTCCAACTATGGTACCATACTTTCGTTGACGTGGTTTCATGCAGGATTTCCTTTCATCTCATTCAAACTCGCTTTGCGAGGAGTGCGACGTTGGTTTATCAATCTCTATCGAATTCAGACATCAGGACCGGCGCATTCCGTTCCGCACTTATTTTCGCTGCTTCAATCACCGCCATTGAATGGCGCACAGAATGCCCACTGGCATCGGGCTCGCTACCCTCAAGGCAGCAGGTCGCAAACTCCCGAATCTGATTGGACATACCGTCTCGAGTTGCTCCCTCTACCGATACCTCTTCTCCGTTGAGGGTCAAATTTCCACCCGCCAGCATCATTGAACCTTTGCTTCCGATAATGTACTGATCGTGCGCGCTAGTATGACAGACGACCGTCTGCGACAACACACTCACTGCGCCATTTTCATGGGTCATCATAGCGGTGTAGGAGTCCTTTTGCCCTCGGTACAGGTCGGTGCTCGCTGACCCTTGAGCGTAGACCTGCGTTACAGGTGAATTGAGATACCAGTGCAAGATGTCATATTCGTGTGGTCCAAAACAGTAAAGAACGCAGATGCCACCCATCTCCAGATCAAGATACCAGTGTCTAGAGTCGTTCCCACCTGGCGTTGGATTAAAAAAACTGTACCGGCGTCGAATCAGATGTCCTACCTGTCCAATCTCTCCGTCAGCAATCATTTTCCGTATTGTGCGGCTCACTGGATAGTACCGCATTACTTGACCCACCATCAAAATCTTTCCGGCACAGTCGCAAGCATCAATCATCCGGTCGCAATCGGCAAGCGTCAACGCCATCGGCTTTTCCACCAAGACATGCTTTCCCGCTTCCGCAGCAGCAACCACCTGATCGGCGTGTAAATAGTGTGGTGTACAGACGTGCACCGCTTCCACCCGTGCATCATCTAAAAGCGGCTCTAGACTCGTATAGACAGTAGCATCAAATCTTTCCGCTGCTGCTCCCGCTCGGTCGGCATCCACATCCATAACCGCAACCATCTGAATGTTATCGTTTGCTTCGATTGCGTTCATATGCGATCGGGCTATGCCTCCTGCACCGATGACTCCTACAGACAGTACGTTGCTCATACGGTATCTCCTTGGTTAAGATTTTCCCACGTAAACCTGCATCCAAAAGCCAGCATAAAACTCATTATACAGATATATACATCCTCGTCAATTAAAAAATAGTGCCAACATCGTGCCGAGTCACTTTCCACTGGATCTCGCTCATGAAATCGTCTATAATGTTATTACGGATCTTGAGCTTCATTTACCACCGATAATAGGAGGAATCGCAATGGTAAACGGATACTTGACAGAGGAACAACGTAAACACTGGGACGAGCAAGGCTATCTCATTATCAAAGAGGTGCTTTCCGCCAAAGAGGTGCACACGCTTTTGGAGTCTGTTGATACGGTTATTGAAGGCTATGTTCGAGAACAGCATGGCACAGATGCGCCACGGTTTGGACGAGGTGCTTTTACTATCATTCGAGCGATCGAAAGAACAGATGCGCTGGATGTTTTAACAGATCACCCCAACATCTTTGGTACGATCCTTGCCTTGATGGGCCCCTACCTCCAGATTATGGGAACGCAGATCTACACTCGACACCCCAGCGATGATCCTTTACTAGGTTTCCATACGGATGCTGGACCTTCGCTACAACAGATCCACCCACATCCCCAAAGCCTCCCACTGCAATTCAAGGTTCAGTTCTTCCTGACTGATGTATCACAGCCGGACAGCGCCAATTTTATGTTGGTGCCGGGCAGTCAGCGAGAGTCTTTCCCTGAACACCCAGAACCCGGCTTTATCCCGGACGGTGCTATCCAAGTGCTTGCTGATCCAGGCGATGCTGTTATCTTTCCGTGGGCGCAATGGCACTCTGTCGGACCGAACAGAACCGATCGGATTCGGAAAAGCGTCACCTTCCGTTACGGTCAGATGTGGAGCCGTCCCTACGATTACGAAACGCTTCCGCCACATGTGCTAGAACGGATGACGCCTCGCCGGAAACGGTTGTTCGGATACATGGGCGAAGATTACCACCCGACCGATTACTTCAAACCACATGACCAACTAGAGATTATTCTTGGTGATGAGTGGAAATTGTAGGCGTGAAACGTAAAATGTGATAAGAAGAGCAAGGCAGCTCGTTCAACCTCTCAATTTTCTGATTTGCTACCCTCTTTGAGAAAGGAGGAAATATGGTTGACTTACATGGCAAGGTTGCTTTGATCACCGGCTCATCGCGCGGGATAGGGCGTGGGTGTGCAATTGAGATGGCGACGTGCGGTGCCGATATTGTCATTAACTACCGAACCCATCCCGATGAAGCGGAAGAGGTCGCAGAAATAGTCCGCGGACTTGGGCGCAACGCTGTCACGGTCGGCGCAGATATCGCGGATCGAGATGCTGTTGAGGCGATGGTGCAGGAGGGGATCGATCAGCTTGGAAAAATAGACATCCTTGTGAATAACGCGGCGATGAGCATTCGCAAGCCGTTTCTGGAGATTCCCGTCGCCGATGTTTCACGAACGATTGATGTCTGCATGTGGGGCGTGTTTCATTGCAGTCAGGTTGCCGCGCGCCATATGGCAGAGCGCGGCGAAGGTGGAAAGATCTTAATTATCAGCTCCGTCCATGCGTTTATTCCCTTTGCGCGTTCTGTTGCCTACAATACTGCCAAGGCGGGCATCAACCACATGGGATACACAATGGCGACAGAACTGACCGAGCATCGTATCAACGTCAACGTCATTGAGCCGGGGTGGACTGACACACCGGGTGAACGGAACTTTGCAACGGAGGAGGAACTAAGGGAAGGCGGCAAAAAACTGCCGTGGGGCAGACTGGGAACGATTGAGGACATCGGAAAAGCGGCGGCGTTTCTTTGCTCCGATGCGGCGGATTATATCACCGGTGCCTGTTTGCGGGTAGATGGCGGTTTCTGGCTGCCGAGGTAATAAAGCTGATTCAGGTTGTAGTTAGAGGTTCCGAAAACAGAAAGCTATGGAAGTGGAAACAAGGGGTCGTGCTATAACAGCAAATTCATTGCAGCCGGGACGGTATATTGAATTTTTCTCTTGACTTTCTTGTGCAATCGTTGTAACATTGAACTAGAAATTTTGTAATAATTCTAAAGAGAGAATAAACGCTATCTGAGAGTTGTATAAATATAATCTTTGTTGGGGTGCGCTCCGATTGGATGCGGAGCACTGAGAATATACCCTTTGGACCTGATCTGGATAATACCAGCGTAGGGAAATATGAGTTTCAGAGTATAGAGCAGTGCTTGCTGTTCCTAACTCGTATTGTCGAGCCGTTTTCCTTATGCAGGAAAGCGGTTTTTTTTCGATCGACATTTGTGTAACGCATAGGAGGTTGAGACGATGGCAACTGAAAAATCAAGCGAATTTTTTCCAAATAGCAAAAGAGTCTATGTTTCTAGTAGCCAACATAAGGATTTGCGTGTCCCTTTCCGTGAGATTTCGCTCCATCCCACACAGGCATTTAACGGTGAGATGGAAACTAATCAACCGCTGCGTGTATACGACACAAGTGGACCGTGGGGAGATGATTCGCAGTCGTGCGATAGCCAGCAGGGATTGCACCCATTACGAGTAGATTGGATTCAAACGCGCGGAGATACTGAAGAATACGAGGGGCGTGCAGTCCAACCGCAGGACAACGGTTATCTCACCCGCGGACACGAACAGTATGCCAGCCGCCGTGAAAAACAGAAAGGTCGTTTGGAATACTTTCCGGGTCTAGACAAAAAACCGCTTCGCGCGAAAGCGGGTGGATGCGTCACCCAGATGCACTATGCCAGACGGGGGATTGTTACACCAGAGATGGAGTTTATCGCCATTCGGGAGAATTTAGGGAGGGCTGAGGCGTATGAGGCGCTCATGAGTGAGTCAGCTCCCCGGAATCACTTGAACCATCAACACCCCGGCGAGTCTTTTGGTGCCTTTATTCCCGATTTTATTACACCTGAATTTGTTCGGGATGAGGTCGCACGCGGGCGGGCAATCATTCCGGCCAATATCAACCACCCTGAAAGCGAGCCGATGATTATCGGTCGAAACTTCCTTGTCAAAATTAATGCGAATATCGGCAATTCTGCAGTCGCGTCCTCGATTGAGGAAGAGGTAGAAAAGATGCGCTGGGCGACGAAATGGGGCGCTGATACGGTCATGGATTTATCAACGGGGAAAAATATTCATGAGACCCGTGAATGGATACTTCGTAATTCTCCCGTCCCAATTGGCACAGTCCCAATCTACCAAGCCCTTGAGAAAGTAGGCGGTAAGGCGGAAGAACTGACTTGGGATATTTATCGGGATACTCTGATTGAGCAAGCTGAGCAAGGCGTTGACTACTTTACCATTCATGCCGGTGTGCGCCTGCCGTATGTTCCGCTTACAGCGAACCGTTCCTGCGGAATTGTATCGCGGGGCGGGAGCATCATGGCGAAGTGGTGCCTCTCGCATCATCAAGAGAGCTTCCTCTACACCAATTTCCGTGAAATTTGCGACATCATGAAGACTTACGATGTCTCCTTCTCGCTCGGCGATGGGTTGCGACCCGGTGCCCTTGCTGACGCAAACGATGCCGCTCAAATCGCGGAATTGGAAACGTTGGGTGAACTTACGAAAATCGCTTGGGAATCAGATTGTCAGGTGATGATTGAAGGTCCCGGACATGTACCGATGCAGTTAATCAAGGAGAACATGGATCTGGAACTCAAGCACTGTTATGATGCACCGTTCTACACCCTCGGTCCATTGACAACCGATATAGCCCCCGGCTATGACCACATTACTAGTGCAATCGGCGCAGCGATGATTGGCTGGTTTGGTTGTGCAATGCTCTGTTACGTTACGCCGAAGGAGCACTTGGGACTGCCGAACAAAAAGGATGTCAAAGATGGCGTTATAGCCTACAAGATTGCAGCGCATGCTGCGGACCTCGCTAAGGGACATCCCGGTGCCCAAGAACGCGATAATGTTATCTCAAAGGCGCGTTTTGAGTTCCGGTGGGAGGATCAGTTCAATTTGAGCCTCGATCCGGAAACTGCTCGTGAATTCCACGATGAAACGCTCCCGCAAGAAGGGGCGAAACAAGCACACTTCTGTTCAATGTGTGGCCCCCATTTCTGCTCCATGAAAATCACGGAAGATGTCCGTCAGTATGCGCGGGAAAAGGGAGTCACCGAGGAGGATGCACTCCGACTGGGCATGGCCGAGAAGAGCGATGAATTCAAGCAGGCGGGCTCAGAAGTATACTCCTCTGCTGCGGACTAGAGAAATCAGAGGGACAAGCAGTCGTTTGCTCCCACTTATTGAAAAGCCGTTTTCCTCCGCGTGACATGGGAAAACGGCTTTTTTCATTCCTTGAACTCAGGACTTATACACTTGAGTTTGTAGTAGCGCAATTTATTGCGTGTAGGGTAGTGTAACAGTAGTAGGCATACTCCGTATGCCGTAACCCTTGTGCAAATTACAACATGGCGGATCGTGCCAGCTCTGGTGCATTGAGAATGTGAGTCGCTGCGAGTAAAATAGAGAATGACTCTCCGACTCTTGGTCGTAGATTGGAAGATCGGTCTTGCCTATAGGGTTTTTGATAGAGTTTCTGCTGTAGTTGCTCAATTTATCGGGTATCAGGGACTGTGTTCTCCGTTGATGAATCACTGAATTACGGGGCTTTGGGGGTTCAATAAATCACTAATTTTAATAACGGAAAAAGTCTCTAGCTTGCGTCCAAGTAATGAGAAGCAAGGTTTTGAATAAAGCGTTTATCCGAAACCCTTATGTAAGTCCTACTATTAAAGGAGATTTGCAGATATGTCTACTCAGAAACAACACCCAATCGAATACCTATTCAATGAAAGAAAAGAAGTTGCACCAGATCGATATGAAAATGTCATTCCAGTACCGGAGATGATTTGTCAAACCGCTTTTTTTCCTGGGGGCTCCGGTTTATGGCTAGGTGAATCCAGTTCATTGGGTGCATCTGCAAATTGGCCTCCCATGCCGAAAAAAAAGGTGATGGTACTTGGGAACGACTTCGGTCAGAAAGGGTGGCACGAGAAGTGTTTGCGTGAGAATGCCCGTGACTGGAAGAGTAAAACATGGATGCATCTCCGTCTACTCTTGCAGGACACTGGCATCAAGCCAAAGAATTGCTTCTTTACGAACGCTTATATGGGGTTGAGAAGCATAGGTAAGAGCACGGGGCCATCTCCGGGAATGGCTGATCCAAAGTTCGTAGAACGCTGTGAATCATTCTTCCTTGACAAGCAGCTTCCAGTGCAGAAACCGCGTCTCATCATAGTATTAGGTGCCGAGGCTCGAAAGTTCATCGCACAGCTATCGTCTGACTTGGCTAAATGGAAAGAATGCAAAACTTTCCTGGAATTGGACGATTCGGATTTGGGTCCTGTAGTGAAGAAAGTTCGTTTCAATGGGTCCAAGCCTACAACCGTTGTTGCTTTGGTGCACCCCGCTGGACGGAACTTGGGAAACGTCCTAAAGAATCGGCGTTACCGTGGGAAACGAGGAGAAGCTGCCGAGATGAAGATGCTCAGAAGAGCATTGAAAAAGTCTGGACTTAAAAAATAGTAATTTGTAGCAGGCGTATCGGAGCACATCACGGATTACGTTTCACACAATAGGAGACACAATCATGTCCAAGACCTATCGAGCAGGACTTGTTGGATGCGGCGGCATGGGACGCCACCATCTCCGAGTCCTCAACGACTTACCCGAATTTGAACTTGTCGCACTTTGCGATATTTTTTCCGACGCCGTCAATCAGTCGGGAGATGAATATGGTGTCGAAGCGCGTTACCTTGATTTTAATCAGATGTACGACGAGGCGAATTTAGACCTTGTTACCGTCGCTACGCAAACGCGAGGGCATCATGGACCAACGGTCGCGGCGTTACGACGGGGAATCTCCGTGTTATGTGAAAAACCGATTGCCATTGATCTTATCGAAGCGGATGACATGGTTGCCGCCGCAGAAAGGTCCGGTGCGAAGTTCGCTATCCATCAACAGAACCACGTTAACCCCGGCATCCGGAAAGCGCAAGCAATGGTCGAGGAGGGTATTATCGGTGATGTTATCTTGGTGCGAGGCAGAAACAAAGCTGGCCGCAAGAGTGGGAACGAGTTCATGGAGATGGGGACGCACGTCGCGGATATGATGCTCTGCTTCGGGGGAACGCCAGAGTGGTGTTCGGGAACCGTTTACAATGAGAACCAACCTGCGGGACCGACGGACATTATGGAGGCGAAGGAGATGTCGCCGGGAGACCGGGATTCGGGATTGGTGATGGGGACGCGCGCGATGGCGCACTACGGTTTCCAAGGCGGTATCTGGGGTGAAACACACTTTATCAATTACGCCAAGACAATGAGTGAGAATTACGGTGTGGACGTTCTCGGAACGGAAGGACAGCTAGCGGTGCGTGCGTCGGCAAGTGTAACTGGCAACCTGTGGCATCTGCCGCGACCGATGGAAGGCACACCGACGCAGCTCTCGGAGTGGAGACAGGTAGATCTGTCAGGGTTGGGACTTGAGGAGCCAGTCGTTACTATGTATCAAGAACTGATTCATGCCATCGAAACGGGGGTGCAACCGCCGAGTAGCGGTGAGGAGGGACGTTGGGCGTTTGAGATGATGATGGCAATTTATCAATCTCACCGCGAGGGTGGGCGCCGTGTTGAATTGCCACTCGCTGATCGCCGACACCCGTTGGAGCAATGGCGCAATGCGTGAAACTTAATATGGTAGTGGGCATACGCTGTATGCCGTAACCTTTGTAAGAATAGCAATATAGAGGGTTCGATGAAAATTGATCAATTATTACAAACTGATGGTATTTGGAAGATCTCGCTTTCGACCGAAAATGAGCAAGATATAAGCCGTCTCTGGATCCATGAATACCAAATGCGATTCGGGACAGCACAACTCAAAATGGGCGGCATCGCCGGCGTCGGTACGAATGAGGAACATCGCAACAAGGGATATTCTCGACGTGTCATGGAGGACTCCACGGCGTTCATGACTGAGAACGGCTTCGATGTCGCCATGCTGTTTGGCATCCCGAACTTCTACCCCAAATTCGGCTACGCAACCGTGCTGCCGGAAACATGGATGGAGCTCGATACGGAGGAGGCACAAACGGCTACAGCCACCTATCATGTCCGAAAATTTGACATGGGGGATGCACCGAAAATACTCGCTCTCTACGCGGCGAACAACGCCGAGAGAACCGGTACGCCTTTGAGGGACAAGAGCCGGTGGAAGGGATTCAAGATGGGAAGCAGCTTTTGGGCTGAGGCTGATCCCTTTGTTGTTTCAAACAGAGCTGGTGAGGTTATAGGCTATTTTGTGTGCGATGATTCGGAAGAAAATTGTACCCTCTCTGATATTGGGTTTCAGAATAGAGCTGTTTTTGAGACCATTGTACGCTTCCTTGGAGATCGTGCGAACCGCATTGGGGCGGAGAATATTAGGTGCTCAATACCCGCAGATCACCCATTTACTATCTTCTGCCGACGCTACGGCTGCCAGATAAATACCCACAACCCGAAGGACCGCGGGGGCATGATGCGGATCATCAACCAATCAAGCACCCTAAAAGGAATTACCGGTGAGTTGGAAAGACGCCTGCGTCGCTCTACTCATCTCTCACAGTGGAGTGGAAAGATTCTAATCGCAACAGATTTGGGTAAGGATTGTTTGGGAATTGATCGGGGACGCGTTACACACCTCAATAATCCTGCGAATGCCTTCAGTCTGGAGATTCCGCAGGATAAGCTAATCCAACTGATGATGGGGCGGCGAAGCATCGAAGACCTCGCCGTTGACCCCGATGTTTCGGTAACTGGCGGAATCATTCCTATCTTGGACCTCCTCTTTCCAATTGGATATCCACACGTTTGGTGGCCCGACCGATTTTGATGAGGACGGTTTACTTGTCTATCTCAGTCTTCACCCTGATAACCTTATTGTTCAAGAGTTCGTTGGTTCAGAAATTCATTCGTGAAATAATAGACCAATGAACATTTACGCATCACGTTTCACTCATAAGGAGTTCCATCTTGCCAACGAAAAAATATAGAGTTGCAGTCGTCGGGGGCGCAGGAACCTGGGGACGTTTCTATCTACGCGCTTACGCTAACCATCCTGACTGCGAGATTATCGCGCTAGTAGACCGCGCCCGAGACCGACGGGATGCCTTCGCTGACCGTTATGGTGTTGAGACCGTTTTTGATACAGTGGACGAACTCTTTGCGGTAGAGGTGCCTGACATTGTCTCAATCATTCTACCGGTCGGACATAATCCTGAAACAGTAATCACATGTGCCGAAGCCGGTGTCAAAGCGGTGTCATGCGAAAAACCGATAGCTGTTGAACTATCGCAGGCGGATGAGATGGTACGTATCTGCCGTGAACGGGGGACTGCTTTCGGATGCGGGACCGGTTACTGGGACGCGCCCTATCTACTGGAAACCGCCGATTGGATTCGTGCGGGCAATATCGGTCAACTGACCGGTGCAGCAATCCCCGGTGGATTACCAACAGAGGTATCAGGGGGAGGCTGCGTTCAGCTAACCATGACACGCCTACTCACCGGTATGGAGGTCGAATGGGCGGAGGGATGGGCGTTACCGCCGCAAGCCGGCTGGATGCCTCCGGTAGAATTTGAAGCGGTGGAGACAGATTCTCCCGCTTACGGTCGCTTGGGATTATCAGGTGGAATCGTCTGCGAAATTGTCAAGCCCCAAACAGAGCAGAAAGGGTTCTGCCCCGCTTCGGTTACCGGAGAGAATGGACGGGTTTGGATTACCTCTCCCAAGCCAATTTTTGTCCAAGGTCAAGGTGCTGCCTCAGCGCCAGTCCATCCTGAATTTCTGGATAGCCCTCGAAAAGATGGATTTACCTCCGCCATTGAACGGCTCATGCGGGCGGTGGATACCGGCGAAGATGCCTTGTGCAGCGGGCACGACTACCGTCAAGCACTCGAAATCGCCATTGCCCTGAAACAGTCCGCCCACCACGGGCATCAACGGATCTCCCTGCCATTGGAAGATCGTTCTCTCAAGATATATCCCCATCCGTACCGCTTAAAGGGCGGCGATGTGGCTGGCTGGGAGAGTATTGGCTATACGGGACCTCCATCGGTTGCGTAGGAGTGCGAGGTAATCAAGAACATTTGCTTTGGTGATGTTCCAAATCGGAAATCCAAGCTCCCATTTCTTACTTGAGTATCACCATTTTTCGCATTGCAGAATAATCCTCTACCTGCAACTGATAGAAATAGATGCCACTTCCCACAGACTCGCCTAAGTTATTGCGTCCATCCCAATAGACAGCTTCTGTCCTATCTGTATAATAACCTGCCAGCTGATAGCCTAAAGGAAATTGACGTATCACTGAGCCTTTGATATCGTAGATGGTAAGCGTTACATCGGCATCGTTGGATAGATGGTAGGGTATCCATGTATCCGGGTTGAACGGGTTGGGATAGTTAGTGAGCAGTACAGTTTCGGCGGGGCGTACTGTATTCAAAAGACGTTTCAGGTTGGCGATAGCTTGCTGAAACATCAGGGAGCCGTCATCAACTGCGTACGCCATATCTATCCATTTCTGAATCATCGTGGTATTGAACTCTGCTAAGTTCTGCATAAGAACTCCGGGTGCTAAGCCAGTCGTTGATTCGCCTAAGTACTGGGCGACGGCAATGAGATCAAAAATATTAACTTTTCCGTCGTCATTAATATCCGCTTGCGGATTGGATGACCCTAAGTTTTGGCTCACCAAAATCAAATCAGAGATATTTACACTCCCATCCCCATTGATATCCCGCGAAGCACCCACAGTAATAATTGGATTGGTGACAAGTGCGTAGGGGATATTGTCGCCGGTAGACTGACCGAGTGTAAGATCTTGTAATCGTAGCCTTTCCCGTCCGGTTGCTTTTGCTTCAAAAGTTATTGAGAGCAGCTTCCCAGCTCCACTGACACCGCCATCACCAAGAAACACCTGATTGACGCCAGTGATGGTTCCAGAGGCGTTGTCAATGGTTCCTTGCAGAAAAAGAGTATTTCCGCCCTCCTTTGAAAGAAAATCTCCTTCAGTGACAGATACGGCTTCTAGCACCTGCGGATTAAATGCAATGTCGATTTGCCAACCCGCTAAATCGGTCACATCTTCGACGATGAGATCGAGTGTGAACGTATCCCCAACATTCGTTCTCTTAACTGCGGGAATAGAGAGTTGTGTGTTATGCACCGTGACACCTCTGCTTCGGAGGGTGGGAATGTGTGTGTTGATTGAGATGTCACTCAAAGGATTTCCAAACAGGGAAATCGTATCTCCAGTCCCCAACCCCGTGTTCGCTACAAGAGGTGATAGATCAGAAATGGAGTTATTGCTAAGATACACTGTTTCTAGGTTGGTTAATCTGGCAAGCGGCGATAAATCAGAGATGGAGTTATTGCTAAGATACACTGTTTCTAGGTTGGTTAATCCGGCAAGCGGTGACAGATCGGAGATAGGTGTACGGACAAGATGCAATGTTTCGAGTTTGGTTAATCCGGCAAGTGGTGACAGATCGGAGATGGGGTTATGGCCAAGCTTCAGATAGTCTAAGTTGGTTAATTCTGCAAGTGGCGAGACGTCCGGAATGGAGTTATCTTCAATATTCAGAGATTCTAGGTTAGTTAATCCTGCGAGCAGTGAAATATCTGGTATTTCATTGCTGTAAATAGACAGGTCTCTGAGGTTGGTTAATCCTGTAAGTGGCGCTAAATCTGATATCGAGTTAGCCCCAAGACCCAGGTGATAGAGGCGTGTCAATCCTGCAAGTGGTGATAGATCTGATACGGAATTGTGGGCGATTCTCAAACGTTCTAAATTACTTGCAAATTCAAGCCCTGTTAAATCCCGGGTCTCGGGTCCAGAACTGCCACCCCATTTCCATCGGTCAAGAGATTTTAAGGTTAGCATATCATTTGCCGTAATTGGTGCTCCCGGTGCCTTACCAAGAGCTTCCTCGATTGTTTGTCGAAGCCCCGAATCAAGAATCTTTACAACCTGTGCATCGGCAGCGGCTGCTCTCATAACCAAACACAAACAACCCGCCAGCAATATCATTGGCAAACTTCTCAATTAAATTTCTCCTTTGACTTTAACATCACCATCTTTTGCATTGAGGCTCCGTATTTTTAGGGTATTACATGAAACTCCCAAACACTGACTAACTAAGCAAACAACTCCTCAATGACGCTCCCATCGTTCACCACCCGAATCGGTCGCCCACCTCTGGAATAGTTTTGATCCTCTGTATCAATGCCCAGTGAATAGCAGAGCGACGCAAACAGGTCAGGAACGGAGACAGGTCGATCTACCACCTCCATCCCATCTTCACTAGTGGCACCAATCACCTGCCCACCGCGAATCCCACCTCCCGCAAGCACCACCGACCAACCGTTGGGGAAATGGTCGCGTCCGTCATTCTCGTTAATTCTGGGAGTGCGTCCGAACTCACCTAGCCATAGGACGATGGTTTCCTCCAACAGGTCCCGATCGGCGAGATCTTTCACAAGCATTGAGAAAGCAGGGTCAAGCGTTTCGAGTAGGCTTTTGTGTTGCTCAAAGTTATTGTTATGAGTATCCCACCCGTCGAGCGAGACTTCGACAAATTTCACGCCAGCTTCAACCAACCTGCGCGCCATCAAGCAGCCATCCCCAAATCGATTCATACCGTAGGCTTCTCTTACCGCTAGGGGCTCATCTGAGAGATCGAACGCCTCCACCTGTGGCGAATTAATCAACTTGTCCGCCTTTTTGTAGATAGCTTTGTGTGCTTCGGTACTCCTATTTGCATGCTTCTTAAGAAAATCCTTCTGCAAATCTGTTAGCATTCGCAGGCGCTGCTCAAATCGACGCGCATCCATCTGTGGCGGATATTGGAGGTCCTCAATCGGTTTCATCGGATCGCTGACGACAAAGGGATCGTGTTCCGCACTGAGAAACCCACTCGTAAAAGCGGGGGCATTGATGTTGACGCAGTTGGGCAGTTCAAAATCTTCATTGTTCAGATAGTGCGAAGCGATTGAACCCAAAGTCGGGTGCTTTACGGAGCCTGTTGGCGCGTAGCCGGTATGAAGCAGATAGCGCGCTCGTTCATGATTCCCTTCACGCGAAACCACTGACCGAATGATTGACAGATGGTGTGCTTGTTCCGCGAGTTGAGGCAGATGTTCGGAAAATTGGACACCTGCCACGCTGGTCGGGATCGCTGCGAAAGGTCCGGCGTTAAGCGTATCTGGTTTCGGGTCAAAGGTATCCAATTGACTTGCACCACCGTTCATGAACAGGACAATGCAGTGTTTAGCGCGAGCGGCTATCCCCTCTAGCGGCGTCCACGCCAATGATTGCAGATGCTGCATCGCAATGAGCCCCAAAAAACCGCTCACCCCAAATTTGACAAAATCACGTCTTGAAACACCTTGCTGCCGGGAATCGAGTATTTCACTTTCAGGTATTCTAACTTGTGTTTTCATCTTTCTATCCCTTGATAAACTGAGTGATAATGAGGACGAAGAGAGCGATCCAGACCGGCACCGTCATGCCGACCATCCACTTGAAAACATCTGTAATTCGTCTGTCGAGTCGTGTTTCCATTGCACTCATGCGTTGTTCGACTCGTATTTCCATCTCACTCAGCCATCCTTCTAGTGCACCCATGCGTCCTTCTAACGAACCGAGACGCTCGTTAATCTGGTTCAACTCGCCACGTATCTGGCCCATCTCTCGACTAACATCTTTGGAGACTTGTATCACCAGATCACTGAGGTTCTGAACCATATTCTTCAGTTCAGTTGTTTCCGGATTAGTTTCCACGATAAATTATTCCCCTTTTACCTCTATTCCATTGATCAAGCGATATATTATCTTACACACCTAATGATTCAGCGCAAATTCAGCGGAGTTGAGCAATGCCCAGTAGAGGTCTTCGTATGCAAGCGCATCGTTACGATACAGACTTGACCGCAGATATCGATCGAAATAGGTCCGTTCCGAAGTCCGGGGGTAACGCGAGAGGGTCGTGAGATAAATCTGATCGAGTCTATCCCGCTTCGTGCGGTTCGTTTTAAGAATATAGTGCAGGAGAGCGCCCCGCTCTTTGTGAGATCCACTATCATTGACCAGCGACCCATTAATCATCATCAATGCCTGTGGCACCGTACCGTTAAACGCCTCGACTTCCTCCATTTCACCGTTATCAATCAGAAAGAGAAATCGTTCCAGATAGCGGCGTTTCATATTGTCGAGTTGACCACGGTCGCGCCGCTTTTGAAGTCGTTCAAACCCAGTTGACTCTAGCATTGAATAGAAAAACTGTTCCGCCGTCAACGGTTTAACGTAGGCGTGAGAATAATAGAGGTCGTCATATTGATTGCTTTTGTTCGTCTCAGAGGTGCGTTGGTAAGCTTTGGTATTAAGGATGGTTCGCATCAAGTATCGGAGGTCATATCCGTGAATCATAAAATCCTCTGCCAGCCAATTGAGCAATCTCGGATGCGACGGTGGATACTCCTCCCCGAAGCCATCTAGCGGTTCTACAAATCCCCTGCCCATGAAGTGCGCCCAGATCCGGTTGACTATGGCGTGGCAGAAATATGGGTTATCCTTACCGGTCATCCATCTGCTCAAGGCTTGTCTTTGCCTAACCGTTGGCGTCGTGGGCCGTTTACCGTCGAGAAAGCTTGGCGGAACGGGTTCATGAGTCTCCGGCATATAGACCGAGCCCTTGGCAACATTTTTCAAGATACGTTCTACAACGCGCCTTTCGCCCTCCTCATTCTCTTCGTAGATTCTCTCAAGGCGGGTGTTGGCAAAAAACGCTGCCAACCCGTAGAAGTCCTCCTGATACCATGCCTCGGTTTTGTGGTCATGACATTGGGCACACTGCATCGGCAACCCAAGAAACAACCGGGAGGTTTGAGCAGCGAGATCGACCGGCGAGAGATCGTAGCGTAACAGATAGTTCGCGGCACCATTTTCCTCGACATTGCCTTCCGCGGTGATTAAGGCTGTGACGAATTGATTATAAGGCATGTTTTGCGCGAGGCTCTCGCGTACCCACGCCTCTAGTCCTAAACGTTGTTCTCTGTTATTGTCGTCTCGACCGATGAGCCAATTTGTCCAAAGCCGCGTCCAGTAGTCGAGGTAGAGCTCGCTGCCAATCAGTTCATCAATCTTTTTTTCACGCTTATTCTTCGATCCATCGTCCAAGAAGCTAACGACCGCTTCGACGGTAGGAATTTTTCCCGTCAGATCTAAGTGCACGCGCCTCAAAAATTCAGCATCCTTGGATTGTTTCGATGGTTTGATCTCTTCTTCTTTTAACCGGGCATCGATATGTCGGTCTATGTGTTTCGTACTAGACCAAATACGCCCTTCAACGCCAGAGATGAAATTCGACAGCATGATGGCTATACCAATGAGGATTAGTAGACTATTCGGTAAGCTATTTCGTGTCTGATATAAGGCTTTTATTGTCTTCACGCATTTCCTCCTAATACTAGTTTTCATGCGTCGCTGTAGGGAGTCATCTTCTTTCTTACGGTCAAATTTAATTCTAACACATTACTGTGGGATAATTCAATGGTAGCACCTAAACCAGCTGCTAATGGAGAGGATCTCACCGATAGCACCACTGTTGACGAGGTCCTTCGCTTTGGCGTAAGAGGGGTGATTCACCGGAATAGCACCGCAGCACAGAGGTACACCTGCATCGGCACATGCCTCAACCATGCGGTCAGCTTCCGCTAAGGTATGCCCCATCGGTTTTTCTGTTGCAATTCCCTTCACACCGTAATTAACCGCCAAGCAGGTTAAGTCAGCCCGACCTTTTGTGTTAGTAGCAAGGGCAACAATATCAAGTGTCTCCGTGTGCAGCATCTCAGCTGCGTCGGTGTAAAGTGCTACTTTACCGTAACGTTTTCCAAATGCTTGCAGCCGTTTACGATCACGGTCTGCCCCGGCGACTAGGTCAATCTCAGGCCGGTCCCACATCACTTCTGCCCAGCTATGAGGTACATTCCCGGTGCTATGATACTCATGTAAGTAAAATCTGCGGTAGACATCAAGCTCAGGTGTGGGACGATCTATATCATCGACATGGTATGGGTCCCAGATCCGTCCGGCAAGGTCGGAGAGCAGTCCCATCCAGCCTAGGCCGATAACCCCTGCGCGGTACTTTGCCATATCGCTTCCCTTATCAAACGCATTTACAACTCGCTCCACCATCGACGACGAGTTCCGTTCCGGTGATGTATTTCGCTTCATCCGAGGCGAGGAACAGGGCGGCATACGCCACATCCCAAGCATCGCCCATCTTTCCGGTTGGGCATAGCGCATTACGCACCTCAATCATCTTCTCTACATCTCCATCCGCATAGCTATCGGCAAGCGACTTAACAACCATCGGCGTATTCATGAAACCGGGCAGAATGCTGTTGGCTCGGATGTTCTTTTTCGCATACTGGAGAGCAATACTCTGAGTGAACTGCCTGATTGCCCCTTTCGTCGTACTGTAAGATATATAGGGCACCCCCAGCCAGCGAACGCCAGCAATGGAGGAGATATTCACAATGGCACCACCCCCCTGCTGCTCCATTCGCGGGAGAACATATTTACAGGTCAAGAAGATACTTTTAAGATTGACGTTGTTGACGAGGTCCCAGCTCTCTTCGCTGGCTTCGACGGGACCCCCGAGTTCAAGAATGCCGACGTTATTGTGAAGAATGTCGATGCGGCCATAGGTTTCGAGACAACGTTCTACCATCACCTTGACTGCTTCGGACTTGGAAACATCTGTCTGATACGCAGTGCAATCTCCTCCTTCTTGGTCGATGATTTCCTTTGTTTCTTCGGCGGCGGCGAGATTAATATCAATGGCGAAAACTTTTGCTCCCTCGCGTGCAAAGAGGACGGTAGTCGCTTTACCGTTACCCCAACCCGGTCCGACAGACCCCGCGCCGGTCACAATCGCTACTTTATCCTTTAAGCGGTCCCCCATAGCACTCACCCTTCCTAATTTAAGACGTTTTTGATAAAAACGGGCGTTATGAAAACGCACTATGCTATCATTGCTGATCTCTAGTACTTCGTCAAATGAGTTGTGGCTCATCGCTCGACTTGGATAGACATATCCAAGTCTCGGACTCTCGGAACGGAGCCATAAATCCCCGGACTCTCGCGCCATGTGCTAGGTATCTGTGTAGCGGATTTGTCAATCCACTACGAGCAGGGACATTAGCATTTATCTGACAGTGTACTAGAGTTAGGACTTACGCAGTTGAACGTTCAAAACCCTGTAGTTCGGCGATTTATCGCCGCAGTATACAATTTCCAACGCCCGATGAATCGGGCAACTACAATAGAGGTGCCATCAAGAGTGCGTAGGGAACAACGATCGTTGTTCCTTACTGAAGTACGTAACTCCTATAGAGTTATAGATTGTTTGGAATTCGGATGCGCGATTGAATCAACACATAATCGTGTTTCTACATAATTCCAATTCGGCGTGATGATAACTACGGTTTTGGTGTTCTCGCACAGCGAAAACCGGTAATTTGGCCCGTGCTCTCGGGATCAAGAAAATTGCGAGTCGTGACGCGTATTTTGTCAGCTGCACTGTTCCACGAGCCGCCACGTAGCGACCGGCGGGTCGTGACACCTGTAAAATCATCGTTCGTAAACGTAATCAATTTACCAGAGAGTGGATTATCTTCCGGACTCACAGCATAAAATTTGTCATCGTATTCATCGGCGCACCACTCCCATACGTTGCCGCCCATATCATATAAGCCGTAGCCATTTTCAGCAAAACTTGCAACAGGGGCGGGGCCATCCCATATATCTGTGTCATTTTTGCCTTTATAGTTGGCGTCATTGTGGGTAATTTCATCTCCCCATGGATACCGCATACCAACCCGTCCACCCCGAGCGGCGTATTCCCATTCGGCCTCAGAGGGGAGTCGCTTGCCAGCCCATTGGGCGTAGGCGGCAGCATCAAGCCACGACACGTCCACAACAGGTTGGTCGGGCGCATTGAAGGCAGGATCGTCCCAAGATTCTGGTGTCCTGTGTCCCGTGGCATCGAGAAACTGTTTGTACGCAGCATTAGTTACTTCGGTCGCATCCATGTAGAAAGCATGAATAGAGACTGTGTGCACCGGTAGTTCGTGAGGTAAGCCCTCCTCAAATGAATCTCCCATCTCAAACGTGCCGGAGGGAATCAGCAGCATTGTTAGACCATCCTTATCGCTTACAATCTCTGGCTCAGCGGCGACGCTTACCACTTTTTGCTGTTCTGCTGTGATGGGGGTAGGAGCACCGTTTAATACCGTTAGAGTAATGGTATATTCTCCAATACGTTCGTAGAGATGTGATCCCGTGAGCTCTTTACTAAACTGTGTTTGTTGTCCATCTCCCCAATCCCATTTTGCTTCGGAAATTTCATAATGTGTATCGCTGGATTGATTGGCATTAACAGTTACTTGCCCGCCCAAAAGCTCTCCTACATCCTCAGTCATAATCTCAAATTCTGCGATAAGTTTATGCCCTAGCGGATTTACCGTGATTTCTACCGTCCTGTTTGAGGAGTTACGAGTAAAGCCGGCCTCTCCTTCTCCTTGATACAAAACTGTTCCGCCCCTTGACACCTCGATGGTAACTACCTGAGTTCCACCAAAATGGATTTCACTGAGCTCTATCTCTTCAACCGGTTGGCTTGTCGGATCGATGGAAAGATTTTGCTCTGTTGTGATTGTGGGCACATTGGCGCCCGTGATTGTAATTCGTACCGTGTATTCTCCTGATTCCGTCAGGTTTGAGACGTTGATTGGGATAATCGCTACCGCTTCATTTTCGACTTCATCATCCCCACCACAACCGGAAAAACATAGGATAAAGCTAATGTATATGAGTGTTATCGAAGCTAAAGTGAATCTCACTACTGCCTCCCTTGTATTAAATAGTTTCAACACATCTACTCCTAAGCCTGTGATGACTTCCACAGATATGTTTCGCGTTCGATGACCTGCTCTAGGTGATACATCCGTTCAGGCGAAGCGGTCTGGCGCATAACCTCCGAGTGAACGCTCTGTGACCTCGGATAATACCGTGGTTTGCCATTTCGGTGCAGATAATTGTCGAGTTCAGCGATCTCTGCCTCTGTTTTTGCCCGACTTCCCACGTTGAGGTCAAAATGGCGACGGCTGCGTCCTCCGCCGAAAGAAGCGTGATAAATATTATGGTTAAAAACCACAACATCACCGGGTTCGGTTTCAACTGCGACGCACGGAACATCGCGCCCATCAATCCCTAAAACTTCATCTGAACGGTTTACCTGTTCAATACATTCTCGCCATTTCCCAAACAGATGACTACCCGGTATCACGCGAATACACCCCGTATCGCGCGTAAGTGGATCTAGGTAGAGATGAAATTTGGCATAAAGCCCAACGCTGTGCGCTCCATCGGAATGCCAGCCGGTATCTCCGCTGTAATAGTTCCCATCTCCGCCCACGTAGTTGAAGTCATCTCCGAGCAGCGATCCAATCACCTCAAACACCTTCGGGTGGTCTAGAAGGGTGCAAAGTCGTTCGGTCTGGTCAATGAAAGGAACGATCTGAGAGCGTTTTGTCCCATCATGTACCAGCCCTTTCTTCTCAAAGACTACTCGATGTTCTTCTGTCATCCACTTTATCTCTTCTATTAACAGGTTGGGAAGATAGAGATACCCAAACAAGTCAAAAAATTCGCATTGCGCTGATGTCAATGCCACGGCACGCAACTCCTTTCCTACAACTTGCCAATATTCGATGATATTGGATGGACTGTTTTCCATGGCTCAGACGGTTCTTGTTTCCCATCAGAGATTCACCGGTAGAAGTCCAAACCGTTGGGCTCCATCCCTTACCATGAGAAAGGATTTAGCACTTAGATGCCATAAAGCTGGTTAACGGAGGATTAGACAGGAACTCATCCCAAAACGAGTTGCCCTGCTGAACGGGTGCCAATACGAGATCTACCCATTCAAAATCGGCAAAGCCTGCCTTTTGAAAAGCCCACTGATAGGTTTCTGGTGTGAGGTAAAAATTTTTGAACTCAAACAGTTTCCCGTCTTGATTGACAAATTTATATAAGATTACATCGCCTTCCTTGGGGGAACTAGCACACTCTTTTTCAAACCCATATTTGGCAAAAGAGACTGTACCTTTAGGGGGATTCCGGACGTTGTCATTGACCCCAACAAATCGCCCTCCTGAGCGCAGTACATTATAGCTGACTTGACAATAGCGAAAGAGTTCTTCTTTAGTTTTGGCGTAATTCAAAAGGTACATGGCTACAACGACATCAACCGATTCAACTGTCTCGAGTTCTGCTACATCTCGATTTATGTATTGGCATCCTAAAGGCCAATCCTTTTCTTTCGCGTTCGCCAATCGAATCATTTCGGATGAAATGTCGACGCCCGTGACTCCAGCAGCACCTGCCTGCTTGATCTTCCGGGTGTAAAACCCCTCGCCACAAGCCAGATCTAGGACCCTTTTCCCTTGGACCTCCCTCAACATCTCAAAAAGAGAATATTCCTCAAGATATTTCCGAAATGATAACTGTTTGGAGTCTCTATAGGCTTCAGCAATGTCGTCATATTCATTTTTCGCGTGGGGCATGAATATATCTCTACTAGTTGAATTTAATGGATAAACGGTGCCGTTTTTGTGTCTATCCTAATCCCTTCATCTTTTCTAAAATCCGAGCGTTTTCCTAACTATATTCTGCAGTGGTTCACCTGCTTTATACCGTCTGATATTATCGCAGAAAAACTCGATAGTGCGACGTGGACGGTGCTGTGACCCGCCAGCAGCATGAGGTGTGAGTATCACATTCTCCATATCCCACAAAGGGCTATCTTGGGGAAGTGGTTCAATTTCGGTGACATCTAAACCTGCACCGGCAATCTTTCTCCCCTTGAGTACCTCAATGAGAGCGGGCTCGTCAACAATTGGACCACGGGCAACATTAATAAAATAAGCAGTTGGCTTCATCAGTGCGAGGTTTTCAGCATTAATCAGACCACGTGTCTCATCTGTAAGCGGACATGCAATCATCACCACATCTGCGCGCCTCATGAGTTCGGGGAGTTGATCGATTGGCATCAGTTCGTCAACCACATCGGGCTTATCTGTCCGGTAAGCATCGACGGAGATTACATACATCTCAAAGCCTTTTGCACGTCTCGCCATGTGCTGACCAATCCCACCCATGCCGACAATACCAATCGTGAAACCGCCAATCTCGATCATAGGTCTTCCGCCACCCCATTTACGCTGATCTTGATTACGGGCGAACTGATCAATACCGCGTGCGAGAGCAAGTAGCAGGGCGAAACCTTGATCCGCGACGTGCGTGCCATACAATCCGGCGGCATTCGTCAAAATGACATCGCTTTTTATCAGAGCGGGATGCAGTGTGCTATCCATCCCAGCGCTAGAGGACTGAATCCACTTCAGTTTAGGCATCTGTTTAAACAGTTCTTCACTGCAGCTTCCAAAAAGGACCTCCGCATCCGCGGCTTCTCTGATGTACTCTTCCCGCGAGCTTGCAAATACAACAGTATCTTCCTCACCGGCAGCATCTCGGATAATTTGATTTAATTCTTCGTCTGAATTTGGTCTTTGCACCAAAATTTTCATGTAATATCTCCATTCAAAATGTAAAAAATTAAAAAAACAGAGAAAAGGGCCCCTTTCTAACTTCCGAAGTTCCTTTCCCATTTTGTTGCTACTTCATTTCCACAGTGGTATTTCAGGCAATAGTGCTTCAAATTCCGCTATTAGCTGTGTTTCATAAGCCCCGGCATATTCGTTGTTGAAAAACTTATCCATTCCCACATCCACTAAATGTTCCCACGATTCCTCTTCGTAGCCGGGATTAACGGGAAAAAATAGTGCGCCAACGTCTCTAGCAGCTTTCAGATCGCCAGGCGCGTCGCCAATCATCAGAATATGGTTGGACGGATACTTTCCTTTTGCCGTTAATGTGAGATGTTCTGTCTTTGACCCCATTTCCTGTCCTGCAATCACTGCAACATACTGGTCAATCTTGTGTTCAGTCCATTCCCGTCTGAGTGCCTCGTTGGGGGTTGCTGAAACCACAATCGCATCGGCGCGTCCTTGAAGGTTTTGCAGTGTCTCGCGGACTCCGGGAAAGGGTGGCAGGTTGTGGACAATTTCAGCGATAGTTTCATTGACGGCAAGGCTCCATTCCAGCACTTGGCTTAACTCCTTTTGTTCTGCCTCTTCTGCCCCTTCAATCACTGCTTCGAGTGTAGGATTGCCGAGCTGGGTTTCCGTTTCTGTCCATTCCCGAAGATACGGAAAATCTGGAATGGAAACACCAGCTTTTTGAACTTTCGGCATTTCCCGAAGAAGATTGCAAACCAGCAAAATAGCTTTGAAACGATTACAGCCGCGCGTTTTGGAGTACAAATTCACAAAATCCCACGCTTGATGCACTTGTCGAGAAACGGCAGGTAGCCCGAAGTGCTTGATCAGGTTAACGCTAAAACAGTCGTTATGCTTGACTTCCATCGAATTGAACGCACAACCATCCGAATCAATTCCGACGAAATATTCGTGTTTCGGTTGGAAGTTTTTTAACGCTGCCGCTGCATCTTGATCCATTCAATTTCCTCCCTTCAATTCAAACTATCGTACGGGACCAATTCCAACATGCATCGGTTTATCATTTTATTTTTTACTCAACAATGATTTCTGGTCTTCCGTCCACCATCCACTCTGTATGGAAAACAGTCGGTTTCCCATCCGCCCCCACGATTGTCTTACCATCAGCATCAATCCGGTTGTAGGTATGTGCACCAAAGTAATCCCGTTGTGCTTGGATTAGGTTGGCGGATACCCGAGCGCTACGGTAGCTATCAAAATAAGCGAGAGCTGAACTACACGCCGGCATTGGAATGCCGAGCTGCGTAGCGATTGCAACCACATACCGCCAATTGTCCTGGGCCCGTTCAATAACTTCAAGGAAGTAAGGGTCAAGTAACAGATTCGGCAAGTTGGACTCTTTCTCATAAGCATCAGCGATTCGATGCAGGAAACGGGCGCGAATGATACAACCACCACGCCAACCGAGGGCGATTGCTCCCAGATCGAGGTCCCAGTTATATTCCCTGCTTGCTTCCCGCATCAATGCAAATCCTTGGGCGTAAGAGCAAATCTTGGAAGCGTACATAGCATCATGGATAGCCTCTAGCAACTCCGCTTTGTCCCCGTCATATTTTCCACTGGGACCACGGATAATTGTTGAGGCTTTAACTCGTTCCTCCTTAACCGCCGAAATACATCGTGCGAAGACCGCCTCGGCGATCGTCGGCGCAGCGATGCCGGTATCAAGAGCAGAGATGCTTGTCCATTTCCCTGTTCCCTTCTGACCCGCAGCATCGAGGATAACCTCTACAAGGGGCACCCCTGATTTATCCATCTGTGTAAAAATATCAGCTGTAATCTCAATCAGATACGAATCTAACTCGCCTTCATTCCATTTTTTGAAGGTCCTGTGCATTTCTTCGACGCTCATGCCGAGTGCCTGTTTCATCAGGGCGTACGCCTCACAGATGATTTGCATGTCTCCATATTCGATGCCGTTATGCACCATTTTAACGTAGTGTCCGGCACCATCGGGGCCGATATGTGATACGCACGGAGTTCCATCTACTTGCGCCGCAATCTTTGTGAAGATTGGCTCGACAAGTGCGTAAGCCTCAGGATCACCGCCCGGCATCATCGCTGGTCCATATCGAGCCCCTTCCTCACCGCCCGATATTCCTGTCCCCATAAATCGTATCCCCTTCGCTGCGAGGTCGTTATTCCGGCGAATAGTATCTTTGAAGTTTGAGTTTCCGCCATCGATAATCAGATCGCCTTCTGAGAGATGGGGTGTTAATTCGTTGATGCATGCGTCAACGGCAGCACCAGCCTGCACCATTAAAATCATTTTCCGCGGCGAACTGAGAGAACCAATAAATTCCCTGATTGAGTGTGTGCCTACAACGTTCTTGCCTTCTGCCTGTCCTGCAATGAAATCATCTACCTTTGAGACAGTACGATTGAATACCGAGACGCGAAATCCTTGACTCTCAATATTGAGGGTCAAATTTTCTCCCATCACGGCTAATCCAATGAGCCCAATGTCAGCTTTTGCCATTTGTGGCGCCTCCTGTAGCTAAACAACATTAAATGATTTGGATATGATACATTACCCCGAAAAGGTGGTCAACTGAAAAATTGTGCGCGAGACCCAGGAGATAAAAGAGATCTTTCACCTTGACACATATGCTCCTTTCTGATATGCTTGCATCACCTTTACATATTCCAAATCCAATATGTGCTGACTAGGCCTCAGACCCTTGGATTGAATCTGATAGATTTGTACTAACAAGCACATTAGAGAGGTCCCGTTGGACGAAGTGGTAGAAGGGAAATTTGTCGGCGTGAAAGCATAATAATCCCAATTGATTGTGGTGGCTAGATACAAACGTAACCAATACAATCTGGAAATATGCTGTGATTTGTTGGGGCTGTGTTAGAAACGTGTGGCAAAATTGAGAAGAAATGGAACCCTTGGCAGAATAAGATTGATGTCTCTGTAGGTAGGACAGCTTAAAAAGGAGGGCAGGGGTACGAAATCGGACGTAACAAACAAATAATTGAATTAAATTAAAGCACCGATTAAGCCAGAGAACGACTGCGTTTGGTTGAGGGGGAGCGCTAAAGCGCCTTTGTCAATCGAATTTGATGTTTCAACCACTACTGAATAAATTATGCTTGAAGATAGTGGCGAAGCATTTTTCTCAGATTCCGGTGGGCATGGAAGAGATGGGCTTTCACAGTACCACTTGAACGTCCCAAAGTACTCGCAATCTCTTTGAGCGAAAGACCTTCCCAGTGGCGGAGGATAAAAATCTCACGCTGTTTGGGAGCCAGTTGCGTGATAGCTCTCCGGAGATAGACTAATAATTCTTTGTCTTCAACTGCTTGTGTTGGAGGTCTCAGTTTGAGATCTGCGATGTTCATCATAGGCAGGTCATCAGATTCCAGCGCGTAATTCACCGTTTCGCGTCGTGCATTCTTACGCAAGAAATCGATGCAAAGATTGACAGTAATGCGGTAAAGCCAACTATAAAACTGAGACTTCCGCTTGAAATCTGAGAGCCCCTGATAAGCTCTGATAAAAGCATCTTGGGTAATATCGAGGGCATCTTCAGAATTTGGAACGAAGCGTTGAGCGAGTCGGTAGGTGCGATCGTGGTAACGTACCACCAATTTATCGAAAACCGACTTATCCCCCTGTTGAAACTGCTCGACCAGCTGGGCGTCATCGGGAAACGCGTCCACACATTGTGGTAATATTTTTTTATGGTCTTCTTTTTCCATTTTGTCTCTCGCAAAAAATGCCGCGGTCGACACATTTCCCTTCGGAAATTGTGACAAATTTGGCGTGTTTAGCCATCAGCTATGAGCGACTAATTGATAACTAGTTGACTGAAGAGATAGTATAGTTTCGCATTAATCCATCTGTTTGAACATGTTGGAAAACCAGCGTTTATATCTCTTATTATCTTGGGTTATCTGTTGCAAAAGTTCTAAACTTTTCTTGTGACCTGCAACTTGTGCAGCCTCCACAAGGTCTAATACGGCTTCAAGCGCGACCCGATCTCGACGAATTAGATCGGACAATGCTGCTTTGAGACTTTGTTCATGTCCAAGCAATTTGAAGATTTGATTGGCATGGCTAATCTCTTCCGAAGCGACCTGCTTTAAGTAGGCGGCAAGCTCATGCTGGTTTTGCTGTTCTGCCATTTGTGCCAAGATAAATCGTGTGCCAATTGAAGTCAACTTTGCATGTACTAATTCATCCAGCTCGGCTTCTAGACGTTCTTTCACATGTCTAGGATCGCGCGGGTGGAGCTGGTCATAGCTTGGCCAAATCGGCTTGTCCATTACCTGTTTCAAGCGCGTTAAACTTTCAATCAGGTCAGCTTGTTCTTCAGAAGTCAGCTGTCCTATTGTCTGGTGCCAGAAGTCGGTCGCGCTTTCTGCTCTGTCCTGAAAGAGCTGCTGTGATTTTTCTGTCAGCTGTATACGCTTTTGCCGACGATCGGTATCGCATTTACGACGGATAGTCCATGCGTCCCGCTCTAATCGGTCTACTAGGCCAGAAACGGTGCTGTGGGCGAGTCCAAGATGTTCGCCAAGTTCGCCGATAGTCATGCCGGATTCACCACCGTACCAATGGAGATGTAGTAAAGCGTTAAATTGCACAATCGTCAGCTTTTTCGGTACAACCTGCTGCATAAATCGTGATTTCACTGCAGCCTGTGCATGTCGCATCACGCGCATAATCAGCATCGCATTTTCAGCATACTTGGACATTTTCTCAGGATCTCTTTCGGGTTATCAGAATTATGTCGCATAACAGATATAATTCTATCGCATACGATATAATACTATATAATCTTGCTAAAGTCAACCCTAAATTGATTAAAAATACACATCTGCTAAAGATTAACTGACCGTATCACGCAAAGGAAAATCGCCCGTGAAATATCTGACTTACTCCGGCAACCATCTCATTAACGCAAGACTACCCGATAATTCAGAGATTTACTATCCGCAGCCGGCAAAACCTGGAGTAGCACGCTCCGAAATTCCAGACCACGTCAAAAAAGCTGTGGAAAATCCGTTGGGGATGCCGCCGCTAAAAGAACTTGTCAACGGAAACAGTAAGATTTTGATTGCTTTTGATAATAATTGTCAGCCTTTTCCAATGACGAAAAAGCCTGACATGCGCCAGGTTATCCTTGAAACCTTGCTGCCCATGCTCTACACTTACGGAGTTGAAAAGCAGAACATACAGCTAATTTGTGCCGGCGGACTTCACCGCAAAATGAAAACCCACGAATTAGAATACATGTTAGGCAGTAAGATTATGAGTGAGTTCTATCCGGATCGGCTGAGAAACTTTGATGCAGAAGATTACGATAGTATTGTTGATTTAGGTAAAACAGAGCACGACGAAATCGTTGAAGTCGAGCGTGCTGTTGTGGAAAGCGATTTGGTCATCTATGTTGACACAATTCAGATTCCTCTCAATGGTGGACATAAGTCGGTTGCTGTTGGGATGGGGACATATAAATCAATTGCGCCACACCATTCTCCACACATGACTGCAGAGTGTCCCCACGTCATGCAACCTGGGGGATCAAATATGCACGATTGTATCGAGCGGATGAGTCGAGTTATTCAGAAGCATAGCCAGATTATGGTCATTGAAGCCGCCATGAATAACCAGATTTATCCCACAGGCTTTCGGCAGTTAGGTAAGCCAGACGCTCAATGCAACGGCTTTGAAAAGATGCTAAAAACGTTGACACCACCTGCACTGTCACTGCTGCCGGAAGCGCTACGATACAAAATCTTCAAAAGTATCCGAACTGACTATGAGCCGATTGAGATTAACGCCGGTGCTATTGATGATGTCCATCTTAAAACCCTTGCAGCGATGAAAAATCAGTTGATGATAGACGTCCCGAAACAGTTCAGTACTTTGGTCTTTGGATTGCCGGATATGAGTCCGTATGCCATCGGAGCCCGAATTAATCCGGTTTTGGTTGTCAGCGATATATTAGGTTACGTTTTCAATTGGTTCTATAACAAACCCTTAATCAAAGAGGGGGGCGTCGCGATTATCTTAAATCCGACCTTTGAAGTCTTCCACGAGGAATATCACGTTTCTTACAAGCGGTTTTTCGATGAAGTGCTTACCAAAACCACCGAACCTTTTGAGATGCGAGAGCAATTTCAGGAGCAATACGCTTATGACCCATATCTTATCGACTGCTATCGCAATAGGTTTGCGTATCACGGATTTCATCCATTCACTGTCTGGTATTGGGCGACCTATGCACTAAAATATTTGTCTAAAGTTATTTTAGTGGGCCCCAAAGATGACCGTGTTGCCAAACGGTTAGGCGTAGATTGGGCAAGAAATTTAGAGCACGCCCTGGGAGTAGCGAAAGAGATTTCCGGCGAGGATGATGTTGTCGCTCTGACGATGCCACCGTTTCTTTATGTCAATGTTAAGTAAAGTCGGTGAGCTAATTGGAGGTCATGGGAGTATTGTGGGTTGTCACCTAATCACCTCACCGTTCAGAAACGACTTACCCACAATCAGTATAGAGGTGAAATATGTCCAACCAAAGGTTAAATAAAAAAATACCGACCATTGATGAAATCCAAAAAGAGTTTGAGGATTTCGTTAAACGAAAATACGGTGGTACGGTCAACTTTACAATGTCACAGGCAAAGCCGAACACAACGACAACTGATGATACAAGTGCCGCTACACCTGAAAAAAAGGCATTCGATCTGAAATTTGACCTCAAGCCGAAAGCGGTCAAGCAGTACCTTGACCGCTATGTCATCAAACAGGATGATGCAAAGAAAGCCTTGGCGATTGCTGTGTGTGATCACTACAATCATGTGCGCGAGGTACACGAAAATCCAAAAATCGCTGATATCGATTACTCGAAGCAAAATATCGTCATGCTTGGACCGACGGGAGTTGGTAAAACTTACCTAATTCGTCATATTGCCAAATTGATTGGTGTGCCCTTCGTTAAAGCGGACGCGACCCGGTTTAGCGAAACCGGCTACGTTGGCGCGAATGTTGATGATATGATTCGTGACCTAGTAACACAAGCTGACAAGGATATTGAGCTTGCACAGTACGGTATCATTTACCTTGATGAGGTAGACAAAATTGCGACCCCGCCAAACATCATTGGACGCGATGTCAGCGGACGGGGGGTGCAGATTGGTCTCCTCAAACTGATGGAGGAAACGGAGGTCGATCTCCGCGCCGGTTACGATGCGGCGTCTCAGATGCAAGCCATGATGGAGTTCCAGCAGAAAGGAGTGGTTGAAAAACATATCATCAATACCCGCCATATCCTATTCATTATTAGCGGTGCATTCAACGGTTTGAAAGATATTATCAATAAGCGTATAAATCAGAACAGTATTGGCTTTAACGCTACAGTGAAAAGTCAGACGGCCTTGGCGGATCCGTTTCAGCTAGTAACCCCCCAAGATTTCATTGAATTCGGATTTGAACCCGAATTAATCGGCCGTCTTCCTGTCCATGTCGTGTGCCGAAATCTTTCCGCCGCTGACCTTTACCATATCCTGAAACACTCCGAGGGATCAATCATTCGTCAATATGAACGGGCGTTCGGGGCGTATGGCATTGAAGTATTGTTTTCGGATGAGGGGCTCTATCGAATTGCTGAGGCTGCACATGTCCAGGAAACAGGAGCGCGAGCGCTGATGACCGTTTGTGAAAAAACGCTACGTGAGTATAAATTTGAGCTACCTTCCTCCAATATCCGGGAGTTTGTTGTGACGGAAAAAGTTGTTGAAGATTCAAGGGGTGAACTGCAAAAGATTCTAGAAAATATGGACTACAATCGTCAAACTGTAATGCGTGAGCGGGTCCGCCGGTTTGAAGCGGATTTCCGGCGTGAACATCAGATGCAAATTCAGTTTGATGATGAAGCTACGGAACTCTTATGCCAGAAAGCGGTTGACCAAGGACGAGGGCCAAAGGAGATCTGTCAGGAACTGCTGCAGAGCTACCAGCACGGTCTAAACCTTATCAAGCAAAATACTGGACAATCTATGTTCATGTTTACTGAGGAGGTGGTCGAAGCCCCCGATACTGTGCTTGAACTTTGGATTCGCGAGTCCTACGCCGCGAAGTCGAAAGAGGAGGGAAAGGAGGAAGGTAAGGTTTAAGGTCAAATATTTCTTACATATAAAAACCCATTCTCTTGATGGTGGTGCTACGCATTTAATCTGAAAAATTTGACTGTGAATGTGAGCGTGAATCTTTGGGATTTGTGGGAAATCAAATAAACTTGACGCACGGAGACTAAGTGTGCTACAGTTATGGAATGTCTAGAATTTTCTGTTACTACTAGTCTGTAAAGTTACAGGGCTGAATCGTCCGTTCTGTTCTTTTTGGGCGTTAAGCAAAGGGAAAAATGAAGATTGCTGAAAACCTCATCGGCCTCATTGGCAATACCCCGCTAGTTCACTTAAACTACCTACCCGGTCCAGACGACGCGACAATCTTGGCGAAGCTAGAGTCATATAATCCAGGGGGCAGCATCAAAGATCGAATTGGCTATGCTATGATTGCTGACGCCGAAGAGCGGGGTGTGCTCAAGCCGGGATGTACAATTGTTGAACCGACTGCGGGGAATACAGGAATTGGACTTTCGATTGTTGCGATTGCAAAAGGATACCATGTTATTTTGACGATGCCGGAGAACGTCAGTCAGGAAAAGTATACGCTGCTTGCCTCTTTTGGCGCAGAAATTATACTGACACCTGAGAATGCTGGAATGGGTGGCGCAATCTGGGAAGCCGAAGAAATCATCGCACGAAACCCACACAGCTTTATGCCCAATCAATTTGAAAATCCTGTGAATCCTGAGATTCACCGAAAAACCACAGCGCGTGAAATTCTAGACGATATGGATCGTGAAATTGACTTTTTTGTCGCTGGCGTCGGGACCGGCGGAACCCTAACAGGAGTCGGGGAAGTCCTCAAAACCCATCGCTCGAAAACCCGAGTGGTTGCAGTGGAGCCAAGCATTGCTCCTGTTTTGTCTGGTGGGCAGCCAGGACCAACTCGGATTGACGGCATTGGAGCCGGTAGAATTCCAGATGTGTTGAACGTTAATGTCATCGATCGGGTGATCACTGTGGCCGACGGAGAGGCTTATCGAATGATGCGGCGGATTTCAAAAGCCGAAGGGCTGCTTGTAGGTATGTCGTCGGGGGCGAACGTCTATGCCGCGCTAGAAGTGGCGCGAGGACTTGGGAAGGATAAAACTGTTGTCACAATTTTGCCGGATACAGGAGACCGATATTTTAGTCTCTCTCGCTATTTTGAATCGGAAATTAGTTCGGAAGCCGGTTTTGAGTGAATCGGAAATTAGTTCGGGAGTCACTTAATCTATCAATTCACTTTTTCCTCACCTATCACGTTGTATCTACACAGGAAGGATTGGGTATCCCTTGAATGAATTAACAAATCCAGATCTGATAAATACAGAGCTCTGCTACGAAATTCGGTTACTCGAAGAACCACAGGAAATTTTATTCAACCTCATTAAACGTTTTAAGGGGCGAGCCGCGATTGTTACGAGTGGCCAGCTGTCGGGAATGATTCTGCTCCATATGGCTTACGAAAATAAGCTGCCATTTAGAGCTTGTACAATTGACACCCTACGTCTGTTCCCCGAAACTTATCAATTCCTTGACCGTGTTGAGGCGCATTACAACATTAGCATTGAGAGAATTAAGCCGGAGAAAGAAGCGGTTGATCGTATGGTAGCGAACCATGGAGAGTACCTGTTCTTTGACAGCAAACAGAAACAGGAATATTGCTGCAACATCAGGAAAGTGAGACCTATGCAACGATTGTTAGATACACTTGATGTCTGGTTTTCCGGGCTTCGACGAGACCAATCTAATAATCGGCAACGTACCCCCAAAGCGGAAATCATTGAGCACAACGGTCGTCCTATATTGAAAGTCAACCCACTAGCAGATTGGCCCGAAGCACGAATTTGGGAGTTCATCCACAAACACGATATACCTGTGAATCCGCTAATGGAGCCGCAGCAGCACGGGCAATATTATGAATCGCTTGGCTGCGTCATATGTACGACGCCGATTCTACCCGGTGAGCCAAAAAGGGCGGGACGGTGGCGCTGGCAAAACGCGCCGTCTGCCGAGGAAGAGAATAAGAAAGAATGCGGAATTCACTACGCAATATAGAACTGAAAATGTAAGGCAACCGGGTTTTACATACTAAATGATAGAAACTATCACGATTAAGACCGAAAGTTTTTGGTTTCATATTATCTAACTTTACAAAGAAGGGAGCTATGCAATGGCTGTTACCGTACGTATTCCAACCCCTCTCAGAAGACTCACGCAAAATCAGCCGGAAGTTGACGTGGAGGGAGACACGATTGAGAGTCTCATCGAAAACCTTGAGGCGAACTATCCGGGAATCAAAGAACGTATCTGTGATGAATCCGGTAATATTCGTCGTTTCGTTAATATTTACCTTAATGACGAAGATATTCGTTTCCTAGATGGAAATGCAACGGCGGTTAAGGATGGCGACGAAATCTCGGTCATCCCTGCAATCGCAGGCGGTTCATCGGATGATGAAACAAACTAAGGTATTAGAACTACAAAGCGAGACTTTGGACCAAATCTACACGCACGCAATGGTCGAATTTCCCGATGAGTGCTGTGGCATCATTTTGAGCGACGGTGCCCGGGAATTCGTCCGAGAGTGCCGAAATATACAAAATGAAAGACATGCCGAAGACCCTGATACATATCCCCGTGATGCACGCACCGCGTACCTCATAGACCCAAACGACCTAATCCGTGTGCATAAAGAGGCTGAAACCCAAAATCGACCAATCAAGGCATTCTATCATTCACACCCAAACCATGATGCCTACTTTTCGGAGAAAGATAAAGCGGATGCAATGGCGTGGGATGAACCGGTGTACCCCGGCGCAGCTTATATTGTAGTTTCTGTTTATGACCGGGAGGTCAAAACTGTAAAGGCTTTCGCTTGGAGTGAAGCTAATACCGACTTTGTGGAAGTGCACATATACGCCAAACCTCATGTGTAAGAGCATTTGTTAATTCAGAAAGGAGTGATGGATATGGCATTTTTGAGACTGCGTTTGACTTTCCCGCCGAATCTGATCACTGAACCCATCATCCACAACATCGGACAGCAGTACAATGTGGTCACAAGCATTCGACGCGCTGACGTCACGGCCGACCGGGGATGGGTTGTTTTGGAAATTAGGGGTGAGCCCGACGAGCTTGAGCAGGTTGTTGAACATCTCAAGAACGTGAAGGTGGAAGTTGAGCCGATTGAAGGGGATGTAGTGCAGTAAGAAAAAAATCAGCAAGCATAGCACGGGGAGGACAAATAAGGATTCAGTATTACTCTGTTACCATACACTCCCCGTCAACAAAGTACGGACACAATGGACAATGTGTGCTATTCTTTTCAAACTTTCCTCTTCCAAGTACATCGGAACTCAAAGCATCCTGTATTTCCTCAATCCGTTCTATCCACGTATCTTCAATAATCTGTAATTTTTCCCTCGTTATATCCACCGAATATGCGTTAGCGAAATCTGCGGAACAGACCGTCACCGGTATGACTTGTTGTTCAGGATGAAGCCTATGAACTAGCAGGGAGTATAGTTCAATCTGGGGCTTATAGTAATCCGCTGGGTCACCTATTTCCTCCTGATTAATGTTCTCCGTTTCGTAGCTGATAACCTGCCAACCCGCCCTCGAATCCTTGAAAAGCCGATCCACTGTTCCATCGACTATATAAGGACCAATCTCGGCCTGAATGTGCCGTTCACGATAAACTTCTGCTGCGTTTGATACCATCTCTCTAACTTTCGAGTCTAGGAATTGATTGATATCCTTTCGAGCTGTTTCAATGGTCCCTTCGGAATCTGGCTCTAATACCGGCACTTGAATCTGACGATGCAAATAGAACCGGGTCGGACAGTGGGCATACGTCGTAAGTTCTGCCACCGAGAAGATTTTACCGGCAGCGGAAGCAATCAGCGGCTCAATACGGACCGCTGGAAATTCGGTTGACGGTGATGGGGAGGGTGCCTCTTCTTCAACATAATCGAGTGTATCAAGGGATTTAATGATTCGGATCGGCAAATCAAAAGAAATCTGTTTCGGTTTCTCTCCTGATGAAACGTCAATCTTCGTCGGACGTAAAAGTTCGCCTTCCGGTGGCATCTTTGAAATCTCTAAAGCAGCGAATACCCAGTTCAACCAACATGTCTTATTGTTCCACTTATCGGCTGTCCCCGATAGAATTAAGCGATCGCGAGCGCGGGTTGTTGCCACGTAAAAGAGACGCTGCTCCTCTGCCTCTGTTTTGCTTTTTGCACGTTCTTGCATTAGCTGCGTAGCCCCTGGATCGCTCTGATTGTAGTTCTTTTGCGGATTCGCAGGTCTAAAACCGATACCTAATCGATCGTCTATGAACGGTTCCCGGTCATATCTGAACCCTCGATCTAGGTTAGGAAGGATGACAACGGGAAACTCAAGTCCTTTTGCCGCATGGATGGTCATTATCTCGACGGCCTCCGCTGTCAATTCTGTGGTCGCTTGTCCTTCGCTTTCTTCCTCTTCAATGAGTGTATCTAGTTGTTCCAAGAAATCAAATAGATCTACGAACCCCAATCTTTCAAACTCCCTCGCAATTCCTAGCAGCTTTTCGTAATTTGCCCATCGCTGCGCCCCGTTCGGTCCAACAGCTAGTACCCCAACCATCCCAGTATCATTGACAATTTCTCGGATAAGTTCGCTTGGCGGAATACGATGACAGATTTCAAGGTGGCTCTGCAGTATCCGAACTGCGGAATCTATCGGGGAAGCTGAGGCTTTATCCGCCCGGTCAACATAATCTTGGACTTTCTGCCAAAACGATGTAGTGGAAGATGGTTGTATTACCTCGTACAGCTCTACATCTGAAACTCCGAAGAATGGCGCGCGGAGAATTCCAGCGAGTGCCACATCGTTGGTTGGATCGGCGAGAAATTGCAGGTAGTTACCGATGTCGTAGATTTCTTGATGCTGATAAAAACCAATTCCTCCTGTGATTTTGTACGGAAGCTTTGCATTAAGCAGAGCAGATTCAATCTCCGGAAGGCGCGTCCGGGTGCGAATAAGGATGGCGATGTCACCATATCGGATCGGACGCGGCGTTTCACCGCCTCCCTCGTCTATCCAGATTGTTTCACCTGTTTCAACCAAGTGACGGATGCGTGCCGCAATCAACTTATACTCATCAGCGGGATATTGTAACTCAGCATCCGCCTGTCCCTCCGAACCGATGAGCAGCTCTACGTCGCCGGGGTAATTGGTAGTTCTTCCTTGAACCAGTGGTTGGTATGTGACCTCAAACTCATTTCGTCTTTTCATGAGCGGTTCAAAAACCAAGTTGACGAAGCCCACTAGGTTTCGCAATAAACGGAAATTGTCAGGGAGATCGAGTATGCCATGTTTCTCCGCATCGCTTGCCTCAAGAGTTTCTTCCTGCCAAGCAAACTCTTCGACTAATACTGACTGTTCGATCAATATTGACTGGTAGTCGATTATATCCTCCCGTGTTCGATCAAATACCCGCACATCCGCCCCGCGAAAACCATAGATGCTCTGTTTCTGATCGCCAACGATGAACAGATTCTCCAATTTAGAATATGATGGCCTCTGCTTGCGAGTATTTTCGTTGATAACAGCGAGTAAGTCGAGAATTTCATATTGTAGCTGATCTGTATCTTGGTATTCATCAACCATGATATAAGGATATCTTTGGGCAATTTGCGCGTGGATTGGTTCTTGCTTTAATAGGTCTCTGACCTTAATCTGAAGATCATCGAAATCGAGTTGTCCCGCGTGGATTTTATGGTCTTCGTATGCACGTTGGACCTCGTCATAAACAGCTAGCAAAGAACGGGTCACACGAATAAGTAATTCATCATCATCGGTAATTGACGCGAAGGAGTGAAAGTGGTTCGCGGCAGGGACAAGGAAATCAATTTCCTCCTTGATTGAATCAATATCGGTATTTGGGCCAAGGAAATCTCTTTTGCTAATCTTTCCGCCTTTTGTTAGAATCAGTGGAGCAACTTCGAGGACAGTTGGAATAACGGTTAGCATTGCTAATTGTGGAAAAATATACCCCACCAATTCTAGGGCTATCGAAGCATTGGTAATTGAGGGAACGGATTGGAAATGGTTCGCTACACGAAACAGAAAACCGACCTCCTCCTTAATCGTGTCAATCTCTACACCTGCTTCAAGGGAGTCTTTTTTCTGTATCTTTTCGTCTTCCGATAGAATCAGTGGAGCAAGTTCGAGGAAAATCGAAATAACGGTTAGTATTGCCAGTTGTGGAAAAATACACCCCAGTAATTCTAGGATTATTGAGGCATTGGTTCCTGTCGCAACTTTTAGGACCTTATTCAGGCAACTTAACCAGTCTTTGATGGAGAACAGGTTTTCTAAGCTCTGCCCTAATTCCGACTGTACATAATCGCGCCAATGCTCCAAAACCTCTGAATCTGTGCCGTTGTATAAGCCGTGCACTAGACAATCCACCGTTTCGCGCTGATTAACCAGTTCACTTAAGTGCTGTTCAAGCTTGGACTTGCCAAAGATTCGGAGTAATTCTACTAGTTTTACGCGAATCTCGTCCTCATCAGGACGATCAGCAATCTCCCTGAGCGTGGATTCAATGGTGTCACGGAGAGTCAACCGCTGTCGTATCCCTTGTAACTCGCTGAAGCCTGCGTCAACCCCTGCTTCAACGGGATACTCTCTTAAAATCCGTGCACAAAACGCGTGAATTGTCGAAATCTGTGCGGAGAGCATGCCTGTTTTGATGCTTTCCAATTTTGCGTTGCCGGGTTCTTGTTGTAAGCGTTCCTCAAGCTCTTTAACGATGCGCTGTTTAAGTTCTGCTGCTGCTTTCCTTGTAAACGTGATTGCAACGACCTGACTCGGATGCAGATCTGTTTCAAGCAGAATCTTTATGTAGCGGTGAACCAATACAGCTGTTTTCCCAGATCCCGCGCCAGCAGTCACACTAATGTGACGATTGAGGTCATGTGCTTTCTTCTGGTTTTGTGTGAATTGCACGATGTGACAACTCCTAAAAAAAGAGCGATAGCACAAACAGAAGACCATGACATAGGATGCAATCCTGTTTGGTCGCTCGTTATAGGGGTAATTATTATCCCCTACTGATATACGAGTCTACCTGTTTGTGAACTATCGCCCAATTTGTTTAGTACGTTTTTTTTGCGCGCTTTTCTAGCTTAGCGAGCTTTTTCTCTTTACGTCCTTTTTTTGTCGATGTCTTTTTGACAACGCCCTTATTTGAACTATCTAGTGATTTACTGCCTTTTCCCCGATTACCTCTCATTTTTCTTCTCCTATTCTATTGTTCTGTTATTAGCTGAGCAATTAGAATACAAGGCAACCGGCCCCTCACCTTACAAGCCTGTTCCAGAACAACTGTTGCTGAGATTCCACGGATGCTTGAACCTACTGGACTCAAACACGACTTAAGTTCAGCTATAACTTCAACCCTCTAAGCGGACCGGTATCTCTGTAGTATGCAAGGTGATTCTGTGGAACCTATCTCTGATAAGAAATATAATCTTTTTTCAAGCAGCTGTTGAAAAGTATAGCATAAAAGCGGATAGATTGAAAGTGAAAATTTCCTTTTATAGCTTTTCGGTAAACGCTTCTTCCGTTAAGATTGGGATGTTGAGTTCCACTGCACGATCATACTTAGTCCCCACTGATTCTCCAGCGATAACATAATCTGTATTTCGGCTAACGCTGGAACTAACCTGGCCACCGCGTGCCTTAATCTTGTCGGACGCTTCAGAGCGTGTCATCGTCGAAAGCGAACCTGTTAAAACAAAAGTTTTATCCGCGAAAATACTAGTGGAATCCCCCGGAAGTTCACTTAATCCGGCTGTCCATTGAAGGCCTGCATCTTTCAGTCGTTTCAGTAATTTTTGCGCCCGTGGTTGTGAAAAAAAATAGAGAATGCTTTCCGCAATTTGTGAGCCAATGCCGTGAATGCTTTCGATATCCTCTATATCTGCAACGGCAAGGTCATCAATCGAGGAGAAATGGTCAATTAGCAGTTCAGCGACATTCGCGCCAACGTGAGCGATACCCAATCCAAATAGTACTTTCGCGACCGGAATGCGGCGACTCGTTTCAATGGCGTTGATGAGGTTTTCCGCGGATTTCTCGCCCATCCGCTCGAGATTCACCAGATCCGCCTGCTTCAAGCTGTAAAGATCAGCGACATCGTGTATCAATCCGACTTCAACCAGCTGATCAACGAGTACAGGACCAAGCCCATCAATATTTAGTGCGTTCCGCGAAGCAAAGTGCTCAATGCGTCGCTTCAGTTGGGCGGGGCAAACCACATTGACACAACGGATTGCTGCTTCATCTTCTGACCGCTGCACTGATGTTTTACATACTGGACAATGGTCGGGCAAGCGAAAGATTTTTTCAGTACCCTTGCGCTGATCTGTCAAGACGGCAGTAATTTTTGGAATTACATCGCCCGACCTTTCGAGCATTACGATATCCCCGATGCGGACATCCTTGCGAATGAGTTCTTGCTCGTTATGTAGTG
This sequence comes from Candidatus Poribacteria bacterium, assembly GCA_022822785.1. GTDB lineage: Bacteria > Poribacteria > WGA-4E > WGA-4E > PCPOR2b > PCPOR2b. The sequence continues at coordinate 19,636 of JAJEAL010000047.1, read as the reverse complement.
TGGCGTGGGTTATCGTCGCGCCTGCCAACTGCACCGGGGAAAGGATTGCGACCGGTGTCAAAACACCAGTACGCCCAACTTGTACGTCAATGGCTTCAATCTGTGTTGTTACTTGGCGTGCGGGGAATTTACAGGCGATTGCCCAACGGGGGCTTTTTGCTGTAGTGCCGAGCATCTCTTGCTGTCGGAGGGAGTTCACTTTTACCACGATTCCATCTGTGTCGTAAGGGATTGTCTCCCGATCGGCAGTCCACTGATGGCAATACGCAATCACATCTTCGATTGATGAATGTATTTCGGTGTAAGGGTTCATCCTGAAACCCAAGTCCGTAAGTAAGGCAAGCGCTTCCGTGTGTTTTGTAATTTCGATTCCTTCCGCATAACCGAGGGTATAAATAAAAATATCCAACGGACGCGATGCTGTGATCGTGGAATCCAGTAAGCGAACAGACCCTGCAGCGGCATTCCGTGCATTTGCAAAAGGTGCTTGGCCCTCTGCAATCCGCTGTCTGTTCACTTCATCCAATCGATTCCGCGGGATGAACACTTCGCCTCGGGCTTCCAAAACGGTTGGTATCGGTTGGATTGACGCTAGCTTCAGCGGAATGGCGCGGATGGTACGTAGGTTTAGTGTCACGTCTTCCCCATACTCGCCATCCCCACGCGTTGCACCGCGTATCAACCTTCCGTTTTCATACAGTAAGGCAACACCTAAGCCATCAATTTTCAATTCTGTTACGTAGGTAACGGGCTGATCAGGTAATGCTCTCCGCACCCGTTGATCAAAATCGTATAATTCTTCGGGACTGTATGTGTTATCAAGGCTCAACATCCGTTCGCGGTGGAGGACGCTCGTACCGAGGACCGTTTCCCCACCGATCCGCTGCGTTGGCGAGTCAGGCGTGACGAGCTGAGGATACGCGGTTTCAAGGTGCTCCAACTGTTTCATCAACCGATCGTATTCCTGATCTGAAATTTCCGGCTGATCTTCGATGAAATACTTGCGTTCGTGATAGTGAATCTGTTTCCGCAATGCGTCAATCTGATTTTGGATAGAATCGTCTGTCATATCGCCATACAACATCTACAATTACCAATTTTATTGGGCTAAATGCCGACTATGTTTCCGTTGGAAGATAGAGCACGTATCTTATCTGATACTGAGGTTAAATCGCTTACCTCACAAAACGATGTCTATTCTGAAAAGTTGCCAGAAAACAATTTTCCACGCCGAATTCTCTTTACGAAAATCCATTTGGCATTCAACACTGATTTCGTTTCTGTCGGGGCGTGGTCCCTTTTCGCTGATGATGTCTAAGGTGAGTCGTGCAGATACCTCACGTGAATGAGTCACATCCACCTCAATTTCATGGAACCGAAATTGGACAGCATCATACTCTTCAAACACTTTGGTAACCGCGGCAATGACTCCGTCGAACGTTGCAGGAATGAAACCTGACGCTAAACCAAATAGTGTGACCGGATCATCTCCTGCAAGATATGCCTCCGAAAAGAGTCCTTGAATTGCGCCCAATTTTCCCATATCCACTGATTCGATTAGTGCCGAGAAGCCCTCAAGGAACTGAATAATTTCCGCTTCGGGATTGGTTAAGGGCACAAGTGGGAGGTTCAGTCCAACTCGTTCGGTCCTCAGCTCAAAAACTTCTGTTCTGGCTTGATAATCGATATCGGTAACGGTTAAACTAAGCGCCTCCGAATAGCTGACCTGCATAAAATTGTATCTGCCATCTGCTTGGGTTGTCAGCGTTTGATCTAATAGGTTGACAGTTACCCCCGGAATCGGGTGTCCTGTTGTGCCATCAGTGATAACCCCCGATACCGCCCCAAACTTCGGAACGAGACGAATATCTAATATTACCTGTTCCGCTCTAAGTGCAAATTGATGGGTTTTGGGTTGGTAATCAATGTCTGTAATCGTTAAATTGTAGTTGTCCGCATAGCTAATATTCGTGAAAACATATCTGCCATCTGTGCCAGTCTCTACCGTCTGATCCAATAGGCTGACCATTACCCCCGGCATCGGATTTCCCGTCATGGCATCAGTAATGACCCCCATTATTGTGCCAGATTGTGCGGCTTTCTTCCCATCTGTATTTGTTGTTTGTCCAGAATCCTCTCCCGAGGGAACAGAAGGAGAAGACGAATCTTCACCGCATCCAAGTCCGGTAATCACCCAGATTAAAATAAAGAAAAACCATAAATTGACCTGAAACTTCATTCGATTTTCCTTCTATGTCATACATATAGGGGAAGCTGCACCGGAATAGTATAGAACATTGCCCCACGCTTTACTATTCACGTATCAAGGAATCACTTTGCTTAACGGATATTCGATAATGCCTTCTGCCCCCACGTTTCTAAGCTCTGGGATGAAGTCCCTAACAACGTGTTCATCAGCAATCGTTTCGACAGCATACCACCCATCTTGGCTAAGCTGGGAAATCGTTGGATTTCTCATTGCAGGCAAAATGGCGAGCAAGGATTGCAGGTTTTCTTGGGCGATGTTCATTTTCAGTCCAACTTTGTTTTGTGCCGCTAATGCGCCCGAAAGGAGTATATACAAACTTTCTGTCTTGTTCCGTTTCCATTTATCGCCCCAACTTTCTTTATTCGCGATCAGGGTCGTTACTGATTCAATGACAACATCAACGATTCGTAATCGGTTGGCGCTTAAGGTACTGCCAGTTTCCGTGAGTTCCACGATTGCATCACAGAGGTGAGGAATCTTTACCTCTGTTGCGCCGTGTGAAAATTTAACCGTCGCATTGATGCTATTATCTGCGAGGTATGATTTTGTTGCTTCAACCAATTCAGTAAAAATAACTTTTCCTTCGAGATCTGCCGGCGATTGGATAGGGGAATCCTCCGCGACCGCTAGCACCCACCGCGCGGGTTGGGTAGTCTGCTTGCCGTAGGTAAGGGATGCGACTTCTAGCACATCCGCTTGACATTCACGGACCCAATCTTGTCCGGCTAACCCGACATCAATGACACCGCGTTCTACGTAGAGTGCCATCTCCTGTGGGCGCAGCAGCATCGCTTCAATCTCGTCATCATCAATGTGTGGATAGTACGACCTGCCGCTGATTGTAATGGTGTAACCGGCTTGTTTGAACAGGTCGATAGTGAATTCCTGTATCGACCCTTTGGGAATGCCTAATTTGAGCTTCTTCATCGGTTTGAGTGTTCTGCCTCCAAGCTTTGATTGCTGCGTTCTGCGATTAAATCTAAATCTCATTTTTACGGAGATTACTGCGTAGTGAAACACCTTTCACTGTACTTTCTTCACTTCATTTGAGGACAAGCGACGATCAGACCGCTAGCCGTTCTTTCTGGACTGTAACACAGTAATCGAAAATTAGTATGAAATACCGTATAATACCATACATAATCTTGATTGTCAAAATCCAAAGAGAAAAGTGTGGTATGTACTGTCTTCAGCGGATTCGTTAACACGTTTTAATGCCACTGGACAGGCCCCCGGAGCAATGTTGAACCTTCTACAAGAACTGGCAAAATATGCAACAAAATCGCCCTATTGAAAGGTAACCATCTTGACAGGATAAGACAGATTGGATTAAAATAGAAATTAGATACAGAAATATTCAAAATCTAATTGGCTTGGAAAGCCCTAAAACGTGGAGGCGTATGAAAGAATGGCAGATAAAATTGAGGTCGGTCAACTCAAAATTGATGAAGGATTACATCGTTTGGTCCGAGACGAGATTGCACCCGGTACAGGCGTGGAAGCGGATGCCTTTTGGACATCGCTAGGTGAAATCGTGGTCGATCTTGCACCCAAAAACCGTGTGCTTCTGGACAAACGGGACGCTTTGCAGCAGCGGATCGACGAATGGTATTTATCTACTAGAGGCGAACCGGTCGAACCAAATGAATATGAGGAGTTTCTCGCAGAGATTGGTTACGTGCTCCCTGAAGGTGGAGATTTCCACGCGACCACAGCGAATGTCGACCCCGAAATCGCGGAAGTTTCGGGTCCCCAACTAGTGGTACCGGTAGATAATGCCCGTTACGCGCTCAATGCCGCTAATGCCCGTTGGGGGAGCTTGTATGATGCGTTGTACGGCACGTATCTGCTTTCGGAAGAAGGCCCCGAGAAAAAGGATATAGGTTACAATCCTGAGCGCGGCGCTGCCGTCATCGCCCAGGTGGAGGCGTTCCTAGATGAAACAGTCGGTCTTGAACAGGGGAGGTTTTCAGAAATTACGCAATTCTCGCTCAAAAATGATGGTGAAACCAATCAATTGGTTGTAAGGCTTAACGATGGCAGCGAAGTGGGTTTAGCTGATCCCAGTAAATTTGCCGGATTTAACGAAAAAAATGGTGAATTGTCCGCTGTGTTGCTCAGGAACAATGGGTTACACATTGAAATCCAAATTGACCGTGGTCATACTGTTGGAAAAGATCATCCTGCAGGTGTAAAAGATGTAGTGCTGGAGTCTGCCGTTACCACAATTCAAGACTGCGAAGATTCTGTTGCCGCAGTTGATGCTGAGGACAAGACAAAGGTCTACAGCAACTGGAACGGCATCATGCAAGGCACACTGGAAGCGACCTTTGAGAAGGATGGACAACAGATGATTCGCAGACTAAATGCAGATAAGACTTTTAAGGCACCGAACGGGACAACGCTAACGCTTCCGGGGCGAAGTCTTCTGTTGATTCGGAATGTTGGGATTCACATGTACACCGATGCGGTTACCACAGCGGATGGTCAGGAAATACCCGAGGGCTTCTTGGATGCAATGGTTACATCGCTAGCAGCCATACACGACCTCAAAAGAAATGGGAAATATGTCAACAGTCAATCGGGCAGTGTCTACATTGTTAAACCCAAACTGCACGGTCCTGAAGAGGCTGCAGCAACAGTTGAACTATTTGAGCGAATCGAGCGCGCCCTGGGACTTGAACGGAATACACTGAAAATTGGAATTATGGATGAGGAACGTCGAACCACTATTAATCTGAAGGAGTCCATCCGCATAGCGAAAGAACGGGTCGTGTTTATTAATACCGGGTTCCTAGACCGGACAGGTGACGAAATCCACACCAGTATGGAAGCAGGACCGATGATACCTAAACCTGACATCAAGAACCAACCGTGGATGCTCGCTTATGAAGACTGGAACGTGGATATCGGCATTGAGACGGGTCTCCCTGGTAAAGCCCAGATTGGTAAAGGGATGTGGGCGATGCCGGACGAGATGGCAGCAATGATGGAGACAAAGATAGCTCATCCAGAAGCCGGGGCGACGACTGCTTGGGTGCCTTCGCCAAGAGCTGCCACACTCCACGCCCTACATTATCATCAGGTGAATGTCAAAAATAGACACACAGAACTTGCAAACAGGGAACGTGCAAGCTTGTCCGATATCCTAACGCCGCCGTTATCAGATAGGGAATTCGGTGAAGAGGAAATTCAGCAAGAATTGGATAATAACGCCCAAGGAATACTGGGGTATGTGGTTCGTTGGGTTGACCAGGGGATTGGGTGTTCAAAGGTGCCAGACATCCATGACGTCGGACTCATGGAGGATCGAGCGACGCTGCGCATATCGAGTCAACATATTGCCAATTGGTTGCATCACGGCGTTGTGACAAGGGAGCAGGTCATAGAAACCTTTGAACGGATGGCTGCGGTTGTTGATAGACAGAATGAGGGGGATGTCAGTTACCGAAACATGGCGCCCGAATTTGACAAGAGTATCGCCTTTCAAGCGGCGCTGGATCTCGTTTTTAAGGGAGCGACGGTGCCAAACGGCTATACTGAACCTGTGCTACACGCTCGGCGTAGAGAGGTCAAAGCGACACAACAATAGTGCGTCGCTTTGACTGGCTGGATTATTAAACCCGTGTAAATTTCTGGAACCGTTTGTCGGCGATGACCTCGCTGATATAAACATCACCACGGGAGTCGATCCATATACCGTGCGGTGAATTGCTAAACTGTCCAGGTTGCTCACCTTTCTCGCCCCACTGGGTGATAATCTCACCGTCAAGCGTCATGACAGTGATGCGCTGCCCGCCTTCTGCGATATGGATAACATCATCCGAATCGATAAACAGATCATTGGGAGAACGAAGGTTTCGCCACTCCGTCAGATATTCTCCGTTAGCGTCGAAAATCTGACACCGAAGGTTACCTCGGTCTAAGATATAGACGCGATCGTTTTTGTCCACCGTAACATCGTGTGGCAAGTTGAATTCACCGGGTCCCGAACCCGGGGCTCCCCACGAAACAATGACTTCACCATCAGGCGTCAGGCGGTGAACCCGCGACTGCCCGTAGCCGTCCGAGACGAAAAGCTCACCGGACTGGGATAAGACTGCACGGGTCGGTTGATTAAATGGCTGTCCCGGCGGCCCCGGTTCATCCACAGTTCCCCACGTTTGGAGAAGTTCTCCAGAAAGCGAGAATTTTCGAACGGTGTGGTCTCCGGTGTCTGTTGTATAGATCTCATCATCGGGGCTAATCCAAATGCCGTGCGGTATTTGGAAAATATCCTCGCCCCAAGAACCGATGAACGTGCCATCGCGCTCAAAAACGAGCATGGCGGGGTTCGGACTCCGATTGAATACATAGACACGGTCTTGAGAGTCGCAAGCGACAGCGGAGGCAAGCCCCAACTGTGGTATCTGTCCCCACCCTTCTACAACCTCATATCGATAATCGCCACTTCCATAAACCATACTGAATATCCTTCCTTAATTGGTTTGGGTCCATGTTAAGAAATTGAATTAATGAACTGCTGTTTATCACGCTTCATGTTTAATCTCACCGGCGTTCACCCCAAGCCCTCGACGATACGCCTCCAAGGATACGAGATCAGCGGGCGCGACGTTGCCTAGGTTGACCTCCGAACCGTATAGAGCGATCAGCTCGCGGCGCAAGTGATGAATGTGGTGTGCGGTCACCCCAGCGATCCACGGGCCGGGTAACTCAAACATAACTTTCTCCAATCCAACGCGCTCAACAACCGCTTCAACTGCCTGTGTTGTGTCAGCATCCTCGCTGACCAGCTCAGCGGCCTCTAGGAGCACGAGTGCTGCGCCGGTGTCAAGACATCCTTGTGCATCGTCGGGAAAAGGAATTTCGCTTTCCAGTCCCTCTTTCTTGCCGACTTCCCCCATAACCTGCAGACCGTACTCATCGACTGCTTGACGAATCATCTTCCGTTTCCACGTAACGGAAACTGTTCCCAAGTTATCCGATACTTCAACCCAACGATAACCCGCCTCAACGATTGCCGGAAGATAGAGGTCTGCCTTCCCGGACACCTCTGCGTATTCGAGAAACATACCACCGGCAAATGGCTCGATCTGATGTTCACGATACTTTTTCACTTTTCCTGCTAGTACATCATTTGACAACAGGCGGGAGACCCCGACGGCGATCTTTGCAAAATCGAAGTGATCCGCACCAATCTCAATGAGGTCTTCCTGTTCATGCAGCCCAATACCCCAATCAATAACCATTGTTAGTCCATAATCTCTAGGTTTCCCTTGTCGTTCGATTCCGTCAATACCTTCAAAGAAATGTGAGGTCATTCGTCTTGTTTCTCCATATATACAAAAAATTCAGGCTTCAGGTTTAGTAAGTAAATAGCGCTATATCCCTCGATACCTATCTTCCCTCCGCAAACTCGGGCCTTCCGAGTGCATCGGTCTTTTCCTGTCTTTCATAGCGTTGTAATTGACCGCCTGCGTCTGCCAAGATTCGTTGCCACGCGAGAGTGCACCTGTCTTCTGCAGCTGCCGCAATGTTATGCTGACACGTTGGGTCCGCTTCTAGGTCAAAGAGACGGGGATTCTCAAAATCCACACTGCTGAAGAACCAGTTCTTTGAATCTTTGTACCAAACAGAGTTTCCGTAGCGGCAGGTCAAATACTCCCGTGCTTCAAATCCGCCGCCGTTTTCTGCCAGTGGGAGCAAGCTTTGTCCCTCTATTCTACCGATCGGCTCGACAGCCGCAGCAGCGATGACAGTCGCCGGTATATCCAAGGTATAAACAAACTCATCGCGGGTGCTTTCCACACCAATCCCTTCTGGATGGCGTAGCATCATCGGGATGTCCATTGTGCCCGGATACATGAAATCCGCCGGTTTTCCGGTGACACGGTCAGGGTTTTCGCCGAAGTTGGTCCCGTGATCGCTCAGGAAGATCACGAGTGTGTTTTCTTTTAGTCCGAGTCTGTCAATGGTGTCAACCAATCGTCCAAACCATGTATCTACCATTGTCACCAACCCAGCATAATTTGCTCGTATGCTCGGTAGACGTTCTTCAACTTCAGGATTGCGGCTAATTGGTCCATACGGTGCGGAAAGATAAATCGGTTCCCGGTCCTCTCGACTCCCGTAGAGATCGTAGTAGTGAAGCGGAGCTTCCCAAGTTTCGTGTGGTGTGAAGCTATCGACATACAAATAAAATGGGCGATTATTATAATTCTGCTCAACAAACTGGATCGCAGCACGGAAAGTGCGTGCTGTGGGCCACGTTTCTTCTGCCTGCTCCGGCTGCACGTTAACTAGATGCGCCCGAATCCGATCTGTCCCCCCATGGTAACGTGATAGCAGGGACTCATCCGCATGGGCGATAGCGTTATACCGGTCTTCCGCCTGACCCCGGACATACTCCCATTGCCGAAATCCACGCGTGAAATTCATCCCCGGCACGAAATAGTGCGGCACATCCGCGAAGAAACCGGTGTGATATCCTTGACGGACAAGTGCCTCCGCTATTGTACTTTCCTCTGACGACAGTGGCTGCCAACCGGGGATATAAACGTTATCCCAAGGTACGGGGCGATAATCCCGAAACGGGAATGCCCGCCGACCGGTGTGCAGAGTGCGTCGCGTCGGAATTGTTGGTAGGCATTCTGGATGTGCATTGGTAAATCGGACGCTATCTCGGGCGAAACGATCCAGATTAGGTGTATGGATCCATTTATTCCCATAGGCACCTAGATACGCTGTCCGGAACGTGTCCGACACCACAACCACGATATTCCAGGGATGATTTGTACCTAATGTCACTTTTTCAGCCATAACTTCTCCTTCGTTTATCTACTTAAAGTCTCTACTTACTTACATTCTATACAACGAAAGGCTATCCGGAGCAGGCGGTTGGAGATGTGATGCAAAGCGTCAGCTACTTACTAGCCGATGGTCACGCCAATTTCTCGTCCGATATGCCGGATATACTGCTGACCCGTAATTGTCTCCAATTCAGGGAAGTGCTCTACATGCACTGGGACATCATTTTCCAATGCGTCCAACCGCCGGCGTATTGTCGCATAGTCCATCATGCCAGTACCCGGGACCGCTTCATCCACACGGCTGATAATGCTGATCGGTTGTGCAGACCACATTGTAACATCTTTTACGTGCATCGTCACAATTTTATCCTCGATTCCATGGAAAATCTCATTGATGAAGTCTGTCATTCTACGGTAGGGCTGCATCTTAAAACAATACACAAAGCGGTATTACGCCACTGTATACGTGATGATACCGCTTTTTTTATGCGTGCAGGGAGTTTTCCTAATCAATATACATTCATGTTCGGAAATTATGCAATAGATTGACTAAGGGAGCTAGCAATGCGTAGGTTCGCAGTAGCGCGGTTTATTGCGCGTTCAACTAAGGGCTCCGAGTACTTTTCCGAGTTGATTTTCTGTGTAAATCGCCCAGAAATGAGTCATGATGCGGGTTTTCCCCCTTTTTGTTCCCTGCAAATTTCCGAATTTACTCTGAAAACTAATAACTTTGAAGTATTTCTTAACACTGTTTTCAAATAGTAACTCGGTTACCTTACCGTTCTCCCTACCAATTCGTGAACGCGCCATCAGGTCGACGCAACTGCGGTGCATCAACTTCACGGTACGGATTCGCTAGTGCCGCCTCCTCATCAAATTCGATCCCTAACCCCGGACTCGTCGGTGGTAGGAGATAGCCATCCTCCCACTCTAACTGCACTGGAAAGACATCGGGTAGCGTTGTTCCCGGTTTGCTTGGCAGTTCTTGCACGCCGAAATTCGTCGAAGCGAGATCGAGGTGCAAACACGCCGCTGTCGAAACCGGGCCGAGCGGATTGTGCGGTGCCAGATCAATGTAGTGCGCTTCACACCAACCGGCAATCTTCTTTGCCTCTGTAATCCCACCAACGATACAGAGGTCAATCCGTGCGTACTGCATCAGTTCCTGTTCGACCAGTTCGCGGAATTCCCACTTCGTGGCGTACTGTTCTCCCACTGCCAATGGTACGGCGACATGCCGGGCAAGCTGATGGTAGGTGGCCATATTTTCGGAGCGTAGCGGGTCTTCGATGAAATAAGGACGATAATCCTCCAAAGCGCGACAGAGCGGAATAACGTGTGGTGGGTCAAGTCGGGTGTGAACATCAATCAGAATCTCTATCTCCTCCCCAACGGCGTTTCGAACAGCCTCACACTGCTTGATAGTTTCCCGAACTGCCCAGGATGGGTCGAGGACCTCCCCTTGCTGTGGGACCCCCCAACGCACAAATTTCCAGCCATCTTCCACGAGCGACTGTGCGTGTTCAGCGAGTCGTTCTGCCGAATTGCCGCCGGCGTGGGGATAACACACCGCTTTCTGACGGACAAGTCCGCCGAGAAGGTCATAGACAGGAACCCCCAACACTTTGCCACGAATATCCCACAGTGCAATGTCGATAGCACTGATTGCAGAGCAAGCAATTCGTCCTGCAGGGAAAAAACCGCCTCGGAACATCACCTGCCACAGATGTTCGATTCGCCGTGGATCTTCACCAATCAGAACGGATTTGAGATGGTTGACGCATTCCGTCGCTGCGAGTTCCCGCCAAGTAATTCCACCTTCGCCGATTCCATAGATACCCTCGTCGGTTTCGACCTTGACAAAGAAGAAATTCCTAGCCCCTCCCCATACCGGCAAAGGTTTTATATCTGTAATTTTCATTTTTATCCTTTCTTAATACAACCTAAATTGCTAGTATGTAGCGCAAACTGTTAGTTTGCAGGTTGGGATCACAATCTAACAGATCGTGCTACAAAAGACTACTTCCCGATGCAAAACCTGTGTAGTGTGTATAGGAACGAATCAATGAGCTAACTACGTTTCGTGCATTATGCTTCACTCTATGTTTTCACCTGTGGATCCAGCACATCCCGCAGCGCATCACCTAGCAGATTGAACCCTAAAACAATCAAGAAAATTGCAATCCCCGGCGTCATAACGGTCCACGGTGCCCGACGAATCAGCGCCCGATTTTCGTTGAGCATGGCGCCCCACTCGGGCTCCCCAATCTCGGCGCCGAGTCCAAGAAAGCTAAGACCGGCGGCATCTAAGATAGCTGCACCCATGCCCAGTGTTGCCTGCACAATCAGAGGCGCAAGGCAGTTGGGCAAAATCGCGCGGGTTAGAATACGAAAATCGCTTACCCCGATAGCGTGGGCAGCAGTCACATAATCCTGCTCGCGGATGGTAAGGACAGAGGCGCGTAAGATTCTAGCATATTGTGGGATGTAAACAATCGAGACAGCAATAATCGCATTTGTTAGGCTCTGCCCCAAGATTGTGACAATAACCATCGCTAGCAGGATACTCGGCATGGCAAGCATCATATCCATCACCCGCATGATAGTGTTGTCAAGCCAACCCCTATAATAGCCAGCGATAATACCTAATAGGGCACCAATCGAGATTGAAAACGTCATCGCGACCAACCCGACTTTAATTGAGATTCGTGAGCCGTAGACAATGCGGCTGAAAATATCCCTTCCGACCTTATCGGTTCCAAAGTAATGCTCTGGGGACCAACCTTTGAGTCGTGCCGTCACATCTGCGTTGCGGGGGTCATGTGTTGCGATCAGCGGGGCAAAGATTGCGGTAATGATGAAAAAGATTAAGATCGACGCCCCGATCACCGCTGATTTCTGGCGCAGCAGTTCTTTATAAAATTGACGACGATGTTCCTTCATGTTGCCTCTCCTCCGATCCGTATGCGCGGATCAAAGTATGCGTAGAGCAGATCGACAATCAGGTTTACCGTCATGAAAAGTGTAGCGACAAAGAGAACACCGCCTTGTACTGGACGAATATCACGCGCTTCAACAGCAGCCCGCAGCCACGAACCCAATCCGGGCCAAGAGAAAATATGTTCCGTTAAGATCGCACCTCCCATCAGGTAGCCAAATTGAAGACCAATGACGGTCAACACAGGAATGATGCTATTTTTTAAGGCATGTTTAAGGATCACGACCTGTTTGGGGAGTCCCTTTGCGTAAGCGGTTACGATATACTGTTGGTTAAGGATCTCTAGGAGACTAGATCGTGTCATACGAGCGATTATCGCTAATGGCACCGTGCCGAGTGTTATCGCAGGAAGAATGAGATGCGCGATTGCATCTCGAAACGCAGCAAAGTTGCCGGCGAGCAGGGTATCAATCAGATAAAAGTGTGTACGGTGCTGGATGTCAAGATCTAATACAGCGTCGAGCCGTTGTGAGCTGGGAAAAATTGGGAAGGTATAAGCAAGCAGTAGGATAAGCATCAATCCAAGCCAGAAAATCGGCATTGAAATCCCCGCCAGTGATCCGAACATCGCCGTGTAGTCCCAAAACTTCCCGCGATTGATGGCAGCGATAATCCCTGCAGCGATACCGAAAAAAATTGAGAAACTCATGGCTGCGAGCGTGAGCTCTACCGTTGCAGGGAATTTACGGAGGATTTCGTCAATGACCGGTTGGTTTGTCTTAAATGAGCGTCCCAGATCAAAATGCGCTAAATCCCACAGGAACACTCCGTACTGCTTGTACAGCGGTTGGTCTAGCCCCATCTGGCGCCGAAGTTCCGTCAACGTCTCCTCTGTGGCACGCTCGCCAAGAATTGCGAGGGCTGCATCGCCAGGGATGAGATGCACCATAAAAAAAACGAGCAGCGAAACACCAAAGAGCGATAATCCGATTGAGAGGAGTCGATGCAGGATATAAACAATCATGCGCTATGTCACTTTTCAAGCCAAATTTGTCGAAAATACTTCCATGTCGTTGGGTGAAGTTTGAGATTCTTAATCTGTTTGTTGATGATTAAAATCTGTTTAGAGTGTGCCAATGGAACCCAAGGAACATCGCGGTGAAAAAGCGCCTGGGCTTTTTTATAGAGTTCGATCCGCTTGGCTTGATCCATAGTTGACTGTGCTTTGACCAGAAGTTCCTGCATCTCATCGCTGCGATAGAATGCAATGTTTCCCGCCGGTTTTTTCGCTGCTTCCTTGCTCAGGAGGTAGTAGAAGAAGTTATCCGGATCGCCGAGATCAGCAGACCAGCCGAGCATTGCTGTATCATGCTCACCATGTTTGGTTTTTTCCAAGTAGGTTCCCCAATCGAAGGTCACAATCTTTGCCTTAATTCCAACGTTACGCAAATCCGATTGTATGGCTGCGGCAAGGGCACTCCCATCGGGGATATAGGGACGTGGCACCGGCAATGCCCACAACGTTGTCTCGAAACCGTCGGCGTAACCTGCTTCTGCGAGCAGCGCTTTCGCCTTTGCCGGATCATAGGTATATTCCTCAATGGAGTCATCATAACTCCACATTGTCGGGGGAATAGGGTTTTTGGCGGGAATGCCCATACCTTGATAAAGCTCTGTGACAATCTGATGCTTATTGATTGCGTGGTTGACGGCGAGGCGAACCTTGGGATTGTCGAAAGGCTTTTTGTCGAAATTCATTGCCAAGTAACCGACATTCATACCGGGTTGTTCGATGATCCTGAGTTGGGAGTCTTCACGGATCTGGGACAGATCATCCGGATTCGGGAATTCCATCGCATGAATACTTCCGTTTTGTAACTCGATAAGGCGGACTGAGTTGTCAGGGATAGACCGGAAGATGATTCGGTCAAGCGGTGGACGTCCTTCCCAATAGTCTTTGTTCGCCTCCAAGACAACCTTATCCTCGCGGTCCCAACGTACAAACTTGAACGGTCCCGTGCCGACCGGATGATTCTTAAAATCCTCTTTCCATTTCTGGAGGGCAGTTGGGCTGATAATCGAAAAAGGTGTCATTGCGATGGTGTAGATAAAAGGGGCATACGGGCGTTTGAGAGTGATTTGGACTGTATGCGTATCTAGCGCTACGATTTTCTCTACAATCTTAGCCAATCCGGTATACGACCAATAGGTATAGGAACCCCCAACATTATGGAAGGGGTGATTTGGATCATGCTGACGGTTTAGAGAAAAAAGCACTGCTTCCGCGTTGAAAGGGGTGCCATCGTGGAACTTAACCCCTTTGCGGAGATTAAACTGCCACGTCAACCCATCCTCCGATGCCTCCCACGATTCTGCCAACGCTGGCTCGATGTCCGTACTCTCGTCCTTGTACTGTACAAGTCTGTCGTAGATGTTCTCACACACCTTGAAGGACTCACCGTCCTCTTCCTGTGCAGGGTCGAGTCCAACGGAATCACCGCCACGCCCAAAAATCAGTGTGCCACCAATCACTTGGGCATCAGCGACATAGACAGAAGATATAACAAACAGAAAAATTGCTAAGGTGTATCGATACGACTGTTTCATGTAGTGGTACTCCTCGCTTAATATAATTGAAGTCTAAAGGCATCAACAATTCAGTGAACCTTCAAGATACAGGTTCCTATCAAATTATTGTCGCAGAAATAAAGGGGGTGTGTCAAGAGAAAACAGTGTATTTGAATGTGCACGGACACGGATGATATGATACAATAGATGATATCGTTTCGTTATATGCGAAAAAACGGGGAGGGTTTGCCGATGTTTGATTTTGTACAATACGCACTTTTAGGCATTAGTTCAATCCTAACGTTAGCATTTCCAGGTTTGCTGGTATTCCTATGCATCCGTACACGCTCAAAGGGTTTGATAATTATCACAGGGGTGCTTATTTTTAGTTCGCCCTTCGACTTAATTACACGCGATATTATGAAGCCATTCCTAGACCAATGGAGCATAAGTGAAGGGAATAACTGGCTGACTCAGAACGTGACAGTCGGGGAGTTCATGACGTTGTATATCTATGTCACGCGAATATTCTACAACGGATTATTGGCATTGGGTGCTTTTCTAATCTATCGAGAATGGAATCATAGGAAGATTCGTTGGACCCCAGATAAATCGCCAGAAATAGTCAATCATGCCTGATACTAGTTCTGAGTCTAAGATGATACATCACGCGCTAAACACACAAATGCTAGATCGAATTGCGGTTACTATATCTGTGCTTTTCAATCCATTCCTCTTGCCGATTGCGTCGATCCTGATAATCGTTTGGCTGTCCGTCACGACGATGCAGCAGGGATTGTTGTGGATGGTGATTGTCATACTGTTTGCCAGTGTGCTGCCGATGCTTTTTATTTTTATACTTTTTCGTCTAGGGCGACTGAGTGATTTCCGATTAACGGTCAGAGAACAACGCGCTAAACCGCTGATATTTTCGCTTGTAAGTGCCCTGGTTGGCATCGGCATTTTATGTCTCCTTGATGCGCCGCGAGAGATTGTCTGGCTCTGTATAGCTTGTGTCATCAACGGGGTCGTGCTAACCCTAATCACACAAGTGTGGAAAGTCAGCTTCCACAGTGGGGTTGCTGCAGGGTGTATGACAGGACTCGCGACGCTAATCAGCAGCCAGTTTGTCTATCTGTTCATCCTGTTGCCGTTCATTGCGTGGGCAAGGGTGCACCGGAAAAGGCATACCTACCTTCAAACTATCATTGCCGCACCGATCGCTGTTGCAAGTACGGCGGTAGTACTTCAGTTGGCGTTATAACAGGGCTATATCGGCAACCGCCGAGACAGCCAAAAGCGTTCAATAGAGCAACTCACTTGTTGCTTGGCTTAACCTTAATAGCTCATAATTCAGTGCACAACATACAGAAAAAGTGTAGGTAAGAAACAATGGCAGAAGAAAATACAAAAGAGTTACTAATCATTGACGGTACAGCGTTTGTCTATCGCGCCTTTTATGGAATGCAACAACAGCTGACCAACTCTCAAGGTCAACCGACAGCCGCAATCCTTAGTTTCACGAGAACACTGCTGAAATTGCTTGAAGAAGGTAATGAGTACATAGCGATTTGCTTTGATCGTGGCGGTAAAAGCAAAAGAGATGAACTTTATGCCGCCTATAAAGCAGATCGTCCCCCAACTCCGGATGCACTCATTTCCCAATTCCCCTATGTTCAAAAAATCGTCGAAGGGCTTGGCATCCCGACTGTGGAGATGTCCGAATACGAAGCGGATGATGTTGCTGGGACCTTGGCAAAACAAGCCGAAGCAGTTGGATTTGATGTGCTGATTATGACTAATGACAAGGATATGCTCCAGTTGATCACTCCAAAGATTAAGGTGCATCGTGTCAACCCGCGTGGCGGATACGAAATCTACGATGCGGCAGCGTGCAAAAGGCGTTACGGGATAGAGCCGTATCAAATCCCGGATTACCTTGCACTTACAGGCGATAGTGTTGATCAGATACCCGGTGTCAGCGGCATTGGAGAAAAGACCGCTCCTAAGCTGCTCTCTGAGTTTGGAACAATCGAAACTCTGCTCCAGCGCCTTGATGAAGTGCCAAGGCGGTTCCGTAACAAGTTGGAGGCAGGAGAGAGTCATGCGCTATTGAGCAAAAAACTGGCAACCCTCGAAACCACTCTTGAACTGCCTATTACGCCTGAAGGATGCAAGGTTGGAGATAAAAACAATGAAGCGTTGCTATCACTTTTCCGTGAACTTGAGTTCCGCAGCCTACTCGACCAGATTACAACAGACCGGGACCTACCAAAAGCGGACACAAACTATCAGATGATTACGGATGAAGCTAGTTTGAAGCGTCTCATTGAGAAACTCAAGGAAGCTGGGGAATTTTCGATAGATTTGGAGACTACCTCAAAACGCCCAATTGATGCCCAGATTGTTGGGATTGCCATCACCACCGCCCCGCATGAGGGATATTACATTCCGATTCTGAGTTCGCTCCTTGATTCGCCAGCTTTGCTCTCCCAAGATCAAGTTTTCGAGGTTCTCCGGCCCGTTCTTGAGGATGCTTGTTATCAAAAAGTCGGGCAGAATATAAAATATGACCTTAAGGTGTTTCAACGTCATGGTGTCGATTTAAGGGGGATCTCGTTTGATACGATGCTCGCTTCTGGGCTATTGCATCCAGCATCATCTAGCCACGGTCTGGATGACCTCGCCTTTACCCATCTAAACCATAAAATGATTCCGATTAAAGATCTTATCGGGACAGGCGCGAAGCAGATCACAATGGATCTGGTACCGCTCCCAGAGATTACAGAGTACGCCTGTGAAGATGTGGATATTACGCTGCAACTCAAGAACAAATTTGAATCGGAGCTAGCGACAGAAGGATTGACGGATATTTTCCGTGATATTGAAATGCCATTGATCCCAGTGCTTGCCGATATGGAATTAACAGGGATTCAGGTGGATGGTGATTACCTCAGACAATTATCACGGGACTTTCAAGAGCGTCTTGATCAGAAGATGGATCAGATCTACGGGGAAGCGGGCCAGGAATTTAACATCAATTCACCAAAACAACTTGGGCAGCTCTTATTTGAAGAGCTCGATTTGCCGAAGAATTTGACACGGCGAACGAAAACAGGCTATTCAACCAATATTAGAGTTTTACAAAGGCTGGCCCCGCTCCACCCATTACCGGAGTTAATTTTGGAGTATCGGTCTTTTTCCAAACTCAAATCTACGTACACCGACGCACTAGTTGGGCTAATCAATCCGGATACAAGACGCATCCATACATCGTTCCACCAAGCCGGGGTAAGGACAGGACGCCTCAGCAGCAGCGATCCAAATCTACAGAATATCCCCGTGCGAACCGCTGAAGGACGGGAGATTCGCCGGGCATTCGTGGCTAGCGATGAGGACCATACGCTGATTGTTGCGGACTACTCGCAGATCGAACTGCGTATCCTCGCGCACCTCTCTGGAGATGACCGTCTTCGGGAAGCGTTTGAGCAGGATCTTGATATCCATGCACAATCCGCATCTCTTATCTTTGGTCTGCCGCCGGAGGAAATTGACGATGATATGCGCCGTCAGGCAAAAACGATGAATTACGGGATCGTCTACGGTGTAGGGGCGTTCCGTCTTTCCAACGAACTTCAGATCGAGTTTGGTGAAGCCCAACAATTAATCGATAACTACTTTCAGACTTATGCTGGTGTCAGCGACTATTTTGACCGGATTGTTGCAAAGGCGCAGGAACAAGAATATGTCACGACGCTCCTCGGACGACGCTGTTATGTGCCGGAGATTCAAGCGGCTGATCGAAACACGCAAGAGTTTGGCAAACGTGTCGCTATCAACGCCCCAATGCAAGGCACAGCTGCAGAACTCATCAAACTTGCCATGCTTGGGATTCATAATTATCTGACGAAGAATGGGAAGCAGACGAAACTGCTGCTACAAGTCCATGACGAGTTGGTGTTTGAAGTGCCAAAATCCGAGCAGGAGGAGGTCTTGACAGAAATCAAACACCTGATGGAGAACGCCTGTCAGATTGATGTGCCTATCAAGGTTGATATCCATGTGGGGGCGAGTTGGCTGGAAGCGAAGTAGCGATGGTTTCATTAAGTGAAGATTTTCAAACCTGTCTTTTCCCATTTTTGTAGTACAGTACATTATCAGCGCCGAATACTTTGATAGCTGGTGCTCAGTAGTACGCTCAATCTTGTGTCTGAGCGATATGAGGCAGGGGACGCAGCGTGGTACACTTGTCAAATGTTGTGCGTCATATTGGCAAGCATTCCCCAAGGCAATGTTGCCATTCTGGCATTTCTAAGAAACTTCCGGCTGCTGCGTGCGTTGCTGCCTATGGTTCTTGGGTTGGCACGTATATTGCCTGATAATCTACTACCTGAACTCGGAATTCAGTCCGCTAGGATATGTGTATCGCTAGGAATGGGAGAGGAGGAATACTGAAAGATGATCCGGCACAGTTATCGAGTTCTTCTAGTTGATGATGATATGGCTTCTTTGGAGGTCTTGGGCGAGGTTTTAACTCGTGCCGGCTACGATGCTGTGTCCGCAAAGACTGGGTATGAAGCCTTAGAAATTGTTCGGGAAGTTTCGATAGATGTTGCGCTCCTAGATTTTAATCTGCCGGATACAACAGGTGCAGAATTGCTTCAACAAATTAAGCGATTTCAGCCGAGTGTGCCTGCCATCATTATGAGTGCAAACACATCACAGGGTGTAAAATTTGACGTTTTTGAAGCAGGTGCTTACACATTCATATCAAAACCGATAGATTTGCCACAACTGCTGGGGTTCGTTTCCCGCGCATTAGATCTTAAACAACAATCGATATCGCGTCATCAAAACAGGAGACAGGATATTTCAGCAGGCCGGAATAACCAGACACTTCAGGTGAAGAGATTAAGCATTTTCCGATGGATTCGGATTATCAGACACAAATAGTGTGCGGATAACCATTAACTATATTAGTAATCAATTGACAATCATTATTGGATTTATGGAGGGATTTCAAATGAGTAAGGTCATTGGAATTGATTTAGG
>JAJEAL010000009.1 GCA_022822785.1 Candidatus Poribacteria bacterium | reverse complement strand
GAATGGACAGAACTGATTATTACGTGCTGTCTCTGCTTCCAAAGTGAGGTCAGTAAAGGCATAACCAAATATCTCCGTTGGATGCTGAGAAAACTCAGGTTCTGCCATGAAAGTTCCTGCCTTTCAGATTTTTAGTCTATTATTGGGCCACTGTTCGACTGAAGCTAGAACAACTTCTCAATCGATCCGATTCCGGTAAATCTCCTGAACGAGCTCCATACTCTTGACCGCATCCGCAAAGCAGGTGTCTGGCTGGCGGTCTTCCTGAATACAATCCACGAAATGGCGACCTTCGCCGTAGAACCCATAAGCCTTGTGATTCGCATCCGTTCCCGCTGCCTCAACGGTTGTAATTTCTTGGATACCCCCACCGCTATGGATAACAGCGCTGCCCCCTACGTCCGGATTAATATACGCAGAGATACCGGGAGCGTGCATCTCAAAAATATGGATACGTCCACCGACTGCCCAATTGGTGCAGAGATAGCCTGACGCACCGCTGTCAAACTTAACTATGGCGTTGAAACTGTTTTCCCGATCCGAACCGAAGCTGTTAATATCGCTCGCCACCGCCTTGACTGCCCCGCCGCCCATCCAACGGAGAGCATCGACAGCGTGGATAGCATCGCAGGTCAACACATCAATGATACCATCGTAATATAGTGCGTTCGGGGAGTTTTTGTGGAATGTAGACATACATTGGATGATGGGGCCTTTTGCTTCCACAATTTCCTTGACTTGGCGCATGAGGGGAATAAAGCGTCGGTTAAATCCGACCATCGTTTTACAGTTATGCCGCTCAGCTGCCAATGTCATCTCCTTAATCTGATGAAGCGTTACGCCAGGCGGTTTTTCGATAAAAACGTGGTGTCCTTGGGATAGGCAATGAATGACCGGGGCAAATAGATGCTGTGGTGGCATCAAGATGTAGACAGCATCTGGACTGGTCGTTTCCAGCATCTGCTTGTAGTCCGTGAAAGCGTTTTCGATCTGAAACCGCTCAGCTGTAGCTTGTAATTTCGATGGGATTAAATCGCACAAGCCGACCAGTTCCACATCGTCAAATTCTGCGAGCGAGGGGTAATGAACCCCATTTGCCATACCACCGCCACCAATTAGGGCGATCTTGACTTTGTTCATATAGTTCTCCTAACCTGACATTGATTTCAGCCGGAGCAGGGCAATCCCAAGGGTTATCCCTACTACGCTAAGCAACTTGATTTATCGATCATCCGCTAGGGCAATTTCTCAACCATCTGCATTAACGCCCGCATGTATCCCAGCGCAAATGTTACGCCTTGACGCCGATGGCCGCTGTCGCCTGCCACACGGGGAGCGTGATCAGGAATAATGACGCCATCGAAGCCAACCTCTTTGTAGGCGCGCATGGCTTCAAACATATCAACATCCCCTTCGTCAATGAAAACCTCATCGAACTTTGGAAACTGACCTCTAACGTTGCGGAAGTGGACGTAGAAAATTTTCCCCTGCCCACCGAAATAACGGATGGCGTCTACTGCTCGATCCGGTCCCATCTCCGCGACGGTTCCCTGGCAAAATTCCAATCCATTGCTTGGACTCGGCACCGCTTCAATCAGCCGCCTCATTCCCTCGTGACTTGTCAGGAGCCGTCCTGTCCCGCGCAATTCTTCCGCCGGTGGATCATCCTGATGCGCTGCCAGCTTAACACCAGCACTTTCTGCAACTGGGACAACACGTTCCAGAAAGTACGTCAAGCGATCCCACATCTCCTCAACGCTCACTCGGCCTGTTTCCATAACCGGCGCATCTTTCACGAGGTCGTAGTCGAAGCTCTTGAGTCCGGCGTCGCCGCGTCCACCACCACTATCGTAGGCACGCCAATGTCCCCACACCCCAGCGATACTGAAATAGTAACCGAGGATTGGGATTCCCGCTTTGCCCATATTCTCAATCGTTTCAGAAATTTTCTCAATCTGTTCATCACGCCCGGGGGCGCCGTGGAGGACCTTGTCCCAGTGATCCCGTGGTAGATTTTCAATACCGGCGACCTCCAGACCGTGTGATTCGATAAACTTTCGGACTCTCAGTAATTCTATGAACTCCAACACACCTTGTTCTCCAAAGCGGGGACCGTGTATGATAACGTGGGATACGCCGAGCTGTTTAGCGTACTGAAGATTCTCTTCCGTTAGGGCAGCCTGACCGAATCCAATTCCGAGTTTCATGATCCAATTCCTCCTCCTTTTCAATTCTAAGGTGCTAACATTATCATCACTCTTCAGACGAGATATTCCCCCGGTTCACGCGTCGCTTCGTATATGGCATCCGGATCGCGATTTTTAATGACTTCAGGCACATCACCGGTCCAATAATCCGGTGATGTCGGTGGACGAGTGTGCCAACCGAGGAGCAGTGTGCGCCGTTGATTGCTCTGATTGCCTCGTGCCGCGTGCAGCACCCGTCCCTCCGCAATCACGAGCGATCCCGCTTTCACCGGCAAATCGATTGCATCGGGATGGTCACAAAACATATATGGATCATCATCTTCTACATAGTAGCCGCCCTGTGCATGAGCTTGTACCAACCGATTGTGCAAGGGGATACGCTTCAAATGTGTGCCAGGGATAATCCGAAAACAGCCGTTTTCAAGGGTAGTATCTATCAGGTAGTAGGAGAGAAATAGATACTGGGGCCACGGGGCAGTGCTGATTGGGTCGTTCCATCCCATCCAATCTTGGTGCCAATACAGAGGCGGTCCACCCGGAGGCTTGCTCAAGATGATGAACCCGCCGGTCGACTTAAAATCACCCAGGCCCATCTCGTCCAACGCGTTGCGCGTCGGCTGCCAGTGGATGAGGCGGTCAATTGCCGGCTCATCGGTGCCTTTCACGTGAAGGTCTGAGCCTTGATACTTCCAGTGTGGCGGATGTTCTACAGCGTCCAGCATCCGATCTGACGTTTGCCGCAGTTCTTCGAGAAAGTCTTGGGTCAAGATGTTGTCAACAACACAATATCCGTCCTGAGTTAATTGGTTTCGTTTATCAAGTGCCACATCCGGTGTCATAAGGTTTGATGCCTCCTGTCAATGTCCTAATAGTAGAGAGAGATTGATTCGTGTATCATCTTGAGTACGAAGCCCCCTTCTCCTTGCTCCGAATCTCACCCGACTTCACCGTCTTGACAACTTCAGCCAGATCTTCTAGATAGTCATCAACGATGGCTGCGTGCGATATATCTAGGAACAGATGGATAGCCGGTGGGTCGATCAGGCGACTGCTTAACCAACCACGCTCAGTCATGCCTTCATCGACTGCAAAGATGTCGAAGGCGCTAGAGCCGAAAGCGATAAGGTATGCCTCTGGATCGCCCCAACTCTCCAATCCCTCAATTCCCCGGATACCGTCAAGGAATCGTTCTCTGGTCTCAAGAATCTTACCCACCCGCTCAAGATATCCCTCCTCGCCGAGGTAGTTCAGTACCGCCCAAGCAGATGCAAGCCCTCCACCCGAACGCGATCCCATTAAATTTTGCGTTGAATAGGTGCCGGAGGGCCAGTCCTCAAAGGTATATCGTTGGTAGGTCTCTAAGTAGGCATCGCACAATAGCAGCGCAGATACCCCCTTGTTGGCATAGCCTAGCTTGTGCACATCCACAGAGATTGACGTAACGCCGGGGATCGCAAAATCGTAGTCGGGGATAGCGTAGCCCAATTTACGGGCAAAAGGAAAAATGAAACCGCCGTGGCAGGCATCCACGTGCAGCCATAGGTCGTGTTTCTCTGCGAGGGCAGCAATTTCGGGGATGGCGTCGGTAACACCAAAAGGATAGGAAGGGGCGGACGCTGCCAGCATGATGGTATTGTTGTTGATGGTATGTTCCAGCGCTTTAACATCCGCACGAAAATCAAGGCTCTCCGTCAAACGCACGACCTTAATACCCATCAAATGTGCTGCCTTATCAAAGGCTGGGTGGGCTGCGTGGGGCACTACAATTTCAGGTGCACTTGCCCCCGGACGGCGATCGTGAGCCCATGCGTATGCGGTCTTGACCGCCATAATCAAGCTCTCGGTGCCACCGGTGGTGATGCTGCCACTTGCCCCGATTGGCGCATTTATCATTTCTAGCAAGGCACCGACAATATCGGTTTCGTAACGGACTAGGCTGGGAAATATCTTGGCGGCATAGAGTCCATTGCAATTGATATACATCTGATACGCTTCGTTCGCAACCTGGAGGACATCCTCGCCGCCAAAGTAGCTGCCCCCAATAAACATGCGCTCGCTGTGCCAAGGACAATCGTCCTTTTGTGCCACTTGCATCCGAGCTTTGACTTTTGCCCAATTGTGCCCTTGGGGCGGTAGCTGATTGCGGGACATACCTTTTCTCTAGCGCGGCATAGTGGAATTTGACCATGTAGAACCCAAGCTTTTGCCAAGAACTCGGATTGTGGCACATGGGAGATAAGGCGGTAGATTGGGCTATAGGTAGCTAGCCCCTACCTTGGGAACAAAGGCAAAATCTAACCCTCGTCCATGACCGCTTGAATCATCGCTTTGATGTAGCCGAACTCATAGGCGAATGCCTGCCGACCACTCTCCGGGTCTTTATGTCCCGGTGCATGATCAGGGACAACCATGTGCGGGTATCCGACCTCTTTGAGGGCTTTCATGTTCCAGCGCATATTCATTACCCCTTCGTCGGGCCAGACCTCCTGAAACTTGTTACGGGCACCGACGATGTTGCGGAAATGACAGAGGAATATTTTATTTCGTGAACCGAAATAACGGATAATATCGGGGACCTCGTTGCGAGGATCTAGCACACTCTCTGCCATACAACCGAGGCACAGGTTGACGCCGTGGTAGGGACTGGGGCAGATCTCAATAAAACGCTTGAACCCCTCGAATCCCCCAAGCACCCGATCTACCCCTTTGTAACCGGGCGGCAGCCATGGATCACACGGGTGACAAGCCATTCGGATCTGATACTCGGTTGCTACGGGGATGACACGCTCAAGGAAGTAGGTAATCCGTGCCCAGTTCATTTCGGCGGTAACGGGTTCATCGTATCTCGGCGTGGTGGAATCTGCTTCCTCCAGATTCCAGGTACTGTATTGAGAACCGCCTCGTCCGGGCGGCTTGCTCTCCGTGCGCTGGTTCTCCATAGCACAAAGGTAGTACTTAATCGCCGGTATGCCAGCCTCGGCTGCTTGTTTAATCATATTGCAGACAAGCTCGATCTCCTTATCACCCTCCTCATAATTACCAAGCATGAAGTTAGGGACGCCGCCCCCATTGACGTTCAGGTGAGCGAGGGGAATCGCGACCATCTCCATGTCGATACCAAAATCAGCACATTTTTGCTTCTTCTCTTTCAACTCCTTCACATCCCAGCCGTACGCTCGGTGGAATGTGATAAAATTCTCATTCTTGTTGAAAACTCCGTGCCTTGCCAAGTATTCCAGATCTGTATCTGATGTATTAAATTGCTGTGTACCTACGTGCATCTGTTCCTCCTACATTTATTGGTTGACAAAAAGCTTTGTTGACTTGGATCGCGACTTGCGCGGATGAAAAAAACAGAATACAAAATTCAGTTAATACCTTTTTCCATTTTGGACGCTAAAGTGATGATCGCCCGCAATACTTGGTTCACGGATTCAGGAGTTTTGAAGACAGCGGCGACATCGGGATCGAGAACGATCATCAACTGGTCTCGTCCAATTCGCGAAGCAAAGCGGTTCGGTTTGGCTTTGCTATAGTCAAACTGGTATTCATCTCGCATTTCATCAGATATGCTAGAGGCATGTTCAACGACTTTGTTGTTCTTCATAACCTCTTGGCATCCCATTCAAAGTACAAGTTCATCTAGTCGATATCCACCGTCGAATCAATTTGTCAGTTTTGATTTTTCCCAACTATTAATTCTATGCGTAAAATCGTACGATGGCAAGCTAACAATTTGCACGACAAAACGGAAAATCACTATACCATGACTCATAAACCGCGTCAAGCCTAAAATCGATTATATCGGACATGCAATATTGCCCAAACGTTCTGTCAACAAAGCATTTTCCCGATAATCAATTGGAATAACAATAAGCACCGGATTATCAGCATGAAAGGCCTTATCTAAAGCAGGAGCGAGGGCCGCAGCGTTTTCGACCCGAACCCCCTGCCAACCGAAAGACTCTGCTAACTTAACAAAGTCCGGGTTGCCAAACGAAAGATTGGTGTGACGGTCAAATTGATTATCCTGCTTCCAAGAGATGAGCCCATAACCGCCATCCTCCCACACCATCGCCACAATATTCGTCCCTAAACGTTTGGCAGTCTCCATCTCTTGAACATTCATCAGAAATCCGCCATCTCCACAAACAGCGAGTACACGGCGTTCTGGGAACACCATTTTTGCGGCGATAGCCCCCGGTAGGGCAAATCCCATGGAGCAAAAACCGTTGGAGATGAAGCAGGTATTCGGTTCATCGCATTGGTAATAGCGTGCGATCCACATTTTATGTGCCCCCACATCGCTCAACAAGATATCGTCGGAACCTAACGCTTCACGCACGTCCCAAAGCGCCTTTTGGGGGCGGATAATCCCGACTGTCTCATCATCTTTGTGTCTGGCAAATTCAGCTAACATCTCCTCGCGAATGGTCTCGTGCTGATGACCATCGAACTGGAGGGGACTGTCTTTAACACGCTCATTGAGCATCCACAGCGTATGGGCAAGATCCCCGACGACTTCGACATCAACACGGTAATCTTCATCCACCTCCGCCGGGAGGAAGTCGATGTGCACAATTTTCTTGTGACTCCCGTGATTCCACAAACGGGGATGGTATTCGACCAAGTCGTAACCTAAGGTTATCACCAAATCCGCGGCATCAACCGCACAAGCGACAAGGTCTTTCGCCTGTAAGCCGATGGTAAATAGACTATAGGGGGCATGACGCGAAACAGCACCTTTACCCATGAAGGTATTAATAACACCAATGTTCGTGGCTTCGGCAAATTCACGCAACTGCTTGCTCGCCCGCTTGCGGATAGCCCCGTTACCTGCAAGGATCACTGGACGTTTTGCTTGGCGAATCAACGCCATAGCTTGATCGACAATTTTATCGTCCGGCACCGCACGACGGAGACGTTGCCTCGGAATGGGGATATTGCTAGTCGATTGGGAGGCGATGTCTTCCGCAAGCTCGATGTGGCAGGCACCGGGTTTCTCGGTTTCAGCCAACTTAAAGGCTTTGCGAACCACCTCAGGGATATTTTCTGCGTTAATGATGGGACTTGCCCATTTGGTGACTGGTTGGAACATCCCAACCACATCCATGTTTTGGTGACTTTCTTTGTGCTGCCGCCGGCTGTCAGCCTGTCCGGTGACGACAACTACCGGTGAGCGATCCATGTTGGCATCAGCAACGCCGGTCATCAGATTGGTTGCCCCTGGTCCCAACGTCCCGAGGCAGACGCTGGCTCTGCCGGTCAATCTGCCGTAGACATCCGCCATAAAAGCGGCACCTTGTTCATGGCGCGTGAGAATAAATGGTATTGAAGAATCTTCTAACGCCATCATGAAATGAGCATTTTCCTCCCCCGGCACACCGAAGACATATTCCACATCTTCAGTTTCCAGACACTTTACAAACAGTTCTGCAACATTCATTGATTGTCTCCTATTTTCATGTTTCAATTCGTATTCAGTGTAGTATGGGTTAATCTAGAGGGTAGCTTTATATTTTGTCCGTAAGTTATTGTTCGCAGCACTTGAATCCGCGTCTTCTATAGGGTATTATTTATAGATAAGACCTCAGAAATTTGCTATGCTGTCGTTGGATTGCTAAATCCAACCTTTCGGCTAGGACTAAGGGGCTCTGGAAGTAGCTACAAACAAGGACGAAACTGTAACAGAATGTTAGTCTAGCACAGGTCAACCTCAGTCGTGCATTATACCAGATTGCACAACAGCAAGTCCAAGAATTAGATATCCTCTACGATCAAAGTTCTGGACACTCGCACCGGTTGACCGTCCAAGGGCTTAGTTTCTGACAGTGTGTAGTATACGCAGTTGCACAATAGCTGAGAGGCGATGTCAACCTTCAACAGGAGATTTTATGGAAACCGAACAAAAGCAATCTGTTATTGACACACAAACATTCAACATCATCGACTGTGACTTACACCATTCAACGGCGAAGCAGGAAGATCTGTTCCCCTATCTGCCTCGGCATTATGTAGAACATATTAAAGACTTTGGGGCGATGATGCCAGGAGTTGGATATACGAACATGCCGCGAGGCGGCGTCCGTGCTGAGTTGTGGGAAGGTCAAGATGCACATCCTAGCGGCAACATTGAGCTCGCACGGGAAAAACACCTAGATGTTCACGAGATCGATATCGCTATCTTGACCGGTTCCACCGTTTACGGGGCTGCGGTCCATCCAAACTCCGATTATGGTGCAGCGATGTGTCGCGCTTTTAACGACTGGACGCTTGAAACGTGGGTTAAGGCAGACACCCGCTTCAAGGCGTCTATTGCCATCGCTCCGACAGACCCACAACAAGCAGCCGAAGAGATTCATCGGCTTGGCGAGCATCCATCGGTCTTTCAGGTGATTATGCCTGCCGGTGCGCGCATGCCCTTCGGCAATCGGTTTTACCATCCGATCTATGAAGCCGCACAAGAACACGGTTTGCCGGTTTGTGTGCACTTCGGTGCGGAAGGCGCCGGCGTCGCCAATGCGCCAACCGCCGCCGGATATCCGTCATACTATCTGGAGATGCGCATGGCACGTCCTCAGATCGCGATGGCGCACACCGTCAGTCTGATTTGCGAGGGAGTTTTTGAGAAGTTCCCGAATTTTAGGTTCCTTTTCATCGAGCACGATACCTTTTGGCTGCCGGGATTGATGTGGCACATGGATGCGGATTGGAAATCAACACGCGATTATACGCCGTGGGTCAAGCGGCTGCCGAGTGAATATATTCGCCAGCACATCCGTTTCGGTTCCCAGCCAATGGAGCAGCCGCCAACCCGTGCAGACAGGAACACGTTCCTTGAATGGCTACATGCGGATGAAATCCTCGTTTATGCAAGCGATTATCCGCATTGGGATTGGGATGATCCAACGACTGTCCTACCCGGAATCTCTCCAGAACTCAAACGACGCGTCTTTGTTGAGAACGCTTGTGAACTCTATGCACATCGGTTGCAGATGGCTAATGCGGTTGTGGAACGTGCTGCGTAGTATATGATAAACGAAACGTTTTGTTGATGCTGAAACTTTACCAAACAGCTATTTTATGCTCTTAGCGACTTATGCCAGTGATTTTAAGCGCGAAAGCTTTCTACCACTGACATAAGTCGCTCTTTGGTTGGCGGAGTCAATCCATGCCACAAGTTCTTCCCCATGATCGATTGAATCGTCTATCTACGGCTACCGATAAGCAAATTAAGGATTGGAAAGAGGGGGTATCTCTCCAGAAGGACTCCGGACAAACAATATCTCAACTGATCAACAGTGCTGCCTCCGATCGATGGTGGTTTGCCTATGAACACCGGCATGACGCAAATAAGCTGCTCAGATCTAAACCTCCCCTTTATCGAAGTGCCATAAGTCGATACTATTACGCGATGTATCATGCAATGCGAGCGTGTGCATTTGTTTTTCATGGAGGCGATGATCATCAAGGACACAGTAAGCTACCATCACATATACCGAAAGACTTTCCTCCTGGCGCGCCTTGGTCAAATATGTTAAAAGACGCCCGCGATCTTAGAAATCGTGCAGATTATGAGCCATATCCAAAATCAAATATATCGTGGAAGCAAGATGCCTTTGATCTCAAGAAAGACGCAGATTTATTCCTGTCCACAACTCGCATTTACCTACAAAGTAAGGGGTGTATACTATGATACAATTACAACTCCCGATAAACACCGAAACTATTATTCAAAACAGGTTTTCTGAAGCCGGAATTGAAATACAGTCAATGGAAAGAAAAGACTATCCAGAAGAAAGTATCTTCGCTGTGTATGTTACTGAAGATGACTTCGACAGTGCTACAATGGTAGGTAATTCTATTGACCCTGAACTTATCCGAACAGGGTTTAACGGTTTCGTGGTTGTGCGTAAGGCCGACCGAGAAGTGAAAAATGTGGTAACCCGTATCAAGGATGGAGTACGGAATTCAAAAGCCATAGAGCTTGCTCAACTTCTAATATCCCGATCTAGGACATCGGAAGCACAACCAAGCTTAGACTACGTTTCTGATACAGCTCAGAATATATTAACAGCTATCACGCCTCGGCATCATCTGATTTTTGGCAGGCGAGGTACAGGGAAGACAGCACTCATGGTTGAAGCAAAACGCCGTGTTGAGGCTGAAGACTGTCTGACCTCTTGGATAAACATTCACACACATAGTAGAGAATCAATTGAGAGAATATTTGTATGGATTTGTCTAGATGTATGCGAGCAAATGCAAGTATTCTATTCACAAAAAGGAAACGCACCTCAAAGCCTAACCTTAGTCTCAAAATTACGAGATGATACCAGTAGTCTGCTCGCAAAACAAAACATCTCTGCTGATGAAGCAAGCAGACTCGTACCTTATATGCAAAAAACCATTCGTCGGTTCGCTGATACAAATGAAACTCAATTTTATATCTTTCTAGATGACCTCCACTATTTACCAAGTGCAGAGCAGCCCAAGCTTTTGGATTTAGTTCATAGTGCGGTGCGTGATTCTGATGCGTGGCTTAAAGTCGCGGGAATTAGACATCTCACACGCTGGTTTCAAGCAAAGCCGCCCCTTGGTCTGCAGACTGGACATGATGCGGATCACATTGATTTGGATGTAACATTGGAAAAACCTTCACAAGCTAAGACTTTCCTTGAGCAAGTCTTTTTGAGCTACGCCAAACATGTTGGAATTTCATCTCTGTCAAATATTTTATCCCCTACAGCACTTGATCGGCTTGTTCTCGCGTCTGGAGCCGTACCACGCGATTATCTTACTTTGAGTGCCAACGCAATAAATCAAGCACGAACAAGAGAAAAGGCTCGACTTGTTGGTGTCCAAGATGTTGGAAAATCTGCTAGTGAGATAGCCGAGATCAAAATTTCAGAACTAGAGGAGGACAGTGCTTTAAATGAAGGTATGTCAAATAGGATCAAGAGTCTCGATCAGCTGCTGTCATTTTGTAAAGAAAAAAGTTATTCATTTTTCCGGATTGACTTTCGAGACAGAGAGGACCATCCTGAGGAATATCGTATAATCAGGGAACTTATGGATGGACGCCTTATTCATTTAGTTCGTGCAAGTCTCTCTGACATACGGGAGCAAGGACGCAAATATGAAGTATACATGCTAGATCTGAGTCAGTTTTCGTCAGAAAGATTTAAGCTGCGAATTAAGACTCTAGATTTTCAGAAAGGCTATATTATTTTTAGGGAGACAGGAACAACTATGGAACCTAGGAGAGGTGATACTTCAAAACGATTGTCAAACCTCTTGCGACGCGGACCGTTGTTTGAGTTGCAACAGCTTTCTGATATAACATGATGAAGGGATAGATTCGCGATGCAGCGTCATATAGTTGGAAAGGTTGACGAATTACCACCCGGCGAGCGGAAAATTGTACAGGCAGGGGGTAAGGGGGGTATCGGTGTGTTTAACGTTGACGGAACGTTTTACGCATTACGGAATATGTGCCCGCACAAAGGCGGGCCCCTCTGCCAAGGACGGGTACGTCCGCATGTCACTTCGGACAAAACGTACCATGTCGATTTTGAACGGGAAGGCGAGATTATCAAGTGCTCTTGGCACCAATGGGAATTTGATATCAAAACCGGAACGGCACTGTATGATGCCCGTATGCGGGTTAAGACTTACCCTGTGACTGTGGACGGGGATGAGATTATTTTACATGTGGATTAGCCTGATACGGAGCACCATTACCCTAACAATCGCAATCAAAACAGAAAGGAGCAAACATGTCGGAGAAAATTAGAAAGACGGAGACAGAGTGGCAGCAGCAACTGACCCCGGAACAGTATTACGTAACCCGGCAAAAAGGTACCGAACCCGCTTTCACAGGCGAATATAACAACGCCAAGGGGAAGGGAGTATACCAATGTATCTGTTGTGGGGCAGATCTATTCAGTTCAGAGACGAAGTTTGACTCAGGCACCGGTTGGCCCAGCTTTTGGGCACCGATTTCAGAAGACAGCATTGAAACAGAGACCGATACCAGTTATGGCATGATTAGAACAGAGGCTATGTGCGATAGATGCGATGCACACTTAGGGCATATTTTCAACGATGGCCCACCACCGACAGGACTTCGCTACTGTATGAATTCTGCTGCACTCGATTTCGTTGAAAACGATGAAGAATAGGCAAATGAAGGCGTTCCGTGCGGGGCAATCGGTTTATCTTTTTCCCTTCCCGGTCAAAAGGCATGTAAACTTAGGCAAGTCTTTTTCCGTTTGGAGCGGTTGTAAACATTAACGTTTTATCATTCCCTTGGACACTGATGTGAGGAGATATTGAATGAAACAGGTGGATACTTTATGTACGGTTGTTCTACTATTACTAATAACGATTGCTACCGTTCCTCCGGCATCGCTAGGACAAGGGACAACGGCTGCGCCGATCCTTAAGCTTGGTGGTGGTACACGGGCCGCGGCATTAGGCGATGCGTTCTCGGCAATTAATAACGATGTTACAGCTGCGTTATGGAATCCGAGTGGACTAGCTATCATGGACAAGAGGCAAGCCGCCATTTCGTATTTGGACCGGACCCAACTCTTTGGAGACGCGGGTGAAGGTTTGTATTACGCTTTCTTTGCCGGTGCCATGCCGCTCGGAGATGCGGGGACCCTTGGAACTATGCTTCAGCTCGAAGGGCAAGGAACGATTGATGTGACAATCGATTCCCCAGAACCTATACGAACAGAGAACCTAGGAACAAACTGGGTGTGGACGCTCTCATACGCGGATAAGTTGGCAAAGGACCTGCTAGGAGGAATCAGCGGCAAAATTATCTCCCTAAAATTGGGGGAGGAAGGCGCCCGGGCGTATGCCATTGATGTGGGCGTGCAGTACGACGTGCCCACAACATTGGTTCCTATCCAAGTCGGTGCAGCTGTGCAGAATTGGGGAACGCGGATACACTTCATAGATGAAAATCAGAGCGACCCACTCCCGCGCCTACTTCGGTTCGGGACAGCGGTGACGCTCTACGATCAGGGGAACCACCAAGTACGGTTGATTGGAGATCTGACCGCATCTATCCATAAGCTAAGAGAGGATGAAGAACAGTTAGAGGCAGACTTACTGCGCCTGAATGAAGGCATAAAGGAAGAGAATGAAAAGAGACTAGCAGGCGAACAGGAATTAAAGCCTGAGATAACACGCGAGGGATTGCTGTCTGATCGAGGTGTCGGCATAAACGCATTTGAATGGAGGCACCTACAGAAGAGCATTGGTCTCGAATATTGGTTGGGAAGTTTCTTAGCACTCCGTGTCGGCTACAAGGAAGAGCCTGGTATCAATCTGCTTAACTTCACGGACCATTTGACCTATGGCTTAGGGGTCCGATTGCTCAACTATCAGATTGACTTCGCACAGCTTCCCGGGGGCGGTCCCGAGCAGCAGCGCCTAAATGTCTTTGCGCTTATCCTCCAATTCTAAGAATGTCAGGTCAGGGTTTATAGAAGTTTGTAATTGACAACAAAGGGAAACGAATGAAACAGACATGCTGGATTTTGCTCGCGACACTCGTCAGTATCGGGATTTCTGTACAGATGGGGGTTGCGTCGAATGAATTAGGGGTAGAACACAGCCCGGAAATTTCACCTACAAATTTTCGGCTCATCTCGGCGCTAGGCACACAGACGCTCCCACCCGATCAGAGTGAAGTGCCAACTATTGAAGGACACCAAGAGCCATTGAATCCGGAACCGGCAAAATCTCCGACAAAAGCGTTTCTGTATTCGGCACTTGTCCCCGGTGCAGGTCAGCTTTACATTGGCGCAAAGCGTGGCTATCTTCAGCTGGCGGCAGAGATGGGATTACTTGCGGCCTATTTCATTACGCGTAATGACGCGCAGGGGATTCGGGAGGGTTATCGCGCACATGTGAGAGACCACGTCATTTTTGAAGGACCAACAAAATTCGACGACTGGGATCCTATCGAAGATTTTGAGCACGCTACCCTGTTTGATAATTGGCACAATGTCTACACGGATAACAATGGCGAGCCGCTTGAACGAGTTGGTAAGTGGTATTGGGAGGATCGAAGGGCGTTCAAAGACGAAGAACGGAAGAGGCATGATTCTCCACTCCGTAAAGTTGCCCTTGACATGCGGCTAGAAGCCAATGACAAATTCCAGCTGGCGAAAACTTTTCTGGGAATTGCGATTCTAAATCACGTTGTGAGTGCAGTTGACGCCCGGATTGCTGCGAAGAGCTATAATAAAAAACATAGACCCTTTGAGCTGCAACTGCAAACGAGCGTTTCTCCTCATACCGTTGAGAGCCAGCTGGTGTTGCAAAAGCGGTTTTAAGGTATAGTCTTCAAAGGGTAAAATCGATACGGGATTCATTTCGTCGATTTCTGATAGAGTGCCACAGCCCCGAATTCGTAGCTGGCAGCGGTATCCGGTAGTTCCTCTAGGTAGACGGTAAACCGTACGGGCAGCCCGTTGTCCGGCATCTTTTCCTTCCAGTAAGCTGCATAAGCTTGGGCGTAGGCTTGGCGGATGCGTTCCTTTTCCGCCGCATAGTCCGCCGGTTCGACTAGTGGGTGCGGTTCTTTGGGTGCTGCGCCAAAGGAGTGGACCTCCAAGAAATCCAGCTCCGCCAAAGAATCACAAATCCCCGCTTCACGCAAGTACAACTCCCAAGTGTCAAAGATGCGCGGTATCTCTCTTGCCGGATCCATACGTGCTACCTCATCCAATCCTAATTCGTTGGTCGCTGCTAGTGCACCGGTCATGCCAACAAAGCGGATTTTAAGGTCACCGTTGTCAAGCGTTTCAACAACCAGATCCGAAAACACGTCGTTAGTTTTTTTTCGATAATAGGTTACGCGTCCCCTCTTCTTGATTTCCCAGTCCATTTTCCTCTCCAATCTTTTTCTATCTACAAAAAAATAACGCTCATGCCGAGAGAAAGTACAGAGTAGCTCAGAGAAACCGAGTTTTTTCAGAACTCGGTTTCTTTGCACAATTTCTTTATATGAGCGAAAAATAAAATTCAACTCACTCTCCTGCCGCAGCTCGTTGAGATACCTCCTCTATACGCAATCCTTTCGGGATAATCAAGCGGTCAAGCGCGTCGAAGCCGACCTGAACTAAGATTGCCAGCAACGCCGCCGGAATAGCACCTTGCAAAATAACCTCTGCGTCGTTGAGCGCCAGCCCGCTGATAATCGGTTCGCCGAGCCCGCCTGCTCCGATGAGTGCAGCAAGCGTAGCCGTTCCAACGTTGATGATTGCACTGGTTTTGACACCCGCAAGAATTGTCCGCGACGCCATGGGTAAATACACCTTCGTGAGCTGTGCGGACGGTTCGAGTCCCAGCGCAGCCGCAGATTCCCTCAACGGCGTCGGAATATTCTGAAGCCCGGCAGCGGTGTTCCGAACGATTGGCAAAAGACTGTAAAGAAAAAGCGCAACAATCGCGGTTGCCGGACTTGTTCCGAGCGTCGGCACCGGCACAAGTATCGCGAGCAGTGCCAGCGATGGCACGGTTTGCATAACTCCCGGCACCCCAATAATGATTTGGCTGAGAATTCCGGGACGGCTAGCACGTATGCCAAGGGGAATACTGACCACAATCGCAATTACCATCGAAACACCGACGAGCATCAGGTGGCGCCCCGTCCATCGTACCAATTTAGAAAGAAAGGATTCCGAGGCAACCTGTACTTCTCTGCTTTCTGCTTCACTGAAGTAAAGCGAAACAGCGGCTGCAAAGTTTTTTGTGCGTTCAGCCTCGGCGTTCAAGCGCGTCATTAGCCCTTCATCAATCGCTCCTTCCAGCGTACGAATCGCGTCGATCGCTGCCGGATTAATATCCAACCGGTACAGGAATACGGCGTTGTACTTCGGAAAAAAATCGAGATTATCCTCGAGCACAGTCAGGTCGTATTCAACAAGTTTCGCATCGGTGGAGTAGGCATCCATGAGATCTATTTCGCCTTCATTCAGAGCAACATACGCCAGAGCGTGTTCCATCCCACGCGGTTTAATCTGTAAACCGTAGTGGCGACTTAACGGTGCCCACCCGTCGTTACGCTCCAGAAATTCGTGCGTGAATCCGGCATTGAGATTCGGATGGTCACGGAGGTCGGAGATTTTATGTATGTTTTCCGACTCACTATGCGCGCGACGCATGGCGAATGCGTAGGTGTTGTTAAACCCCAATTCACCCGTGATGCCGATACCGTGTTTAGCGAGTGCAGCCCGCATCTGTTCAGTGGTCATTGGGGTAACCGATTTCAGTATCGTCTCTTGAATGGTTCCGGTATAGTCGGGATACATGGCGATGTCCCCATTCTGTAGCGCTTCCCACACGATAATCGTGCCGCCCATCCCCTGCTTAAACTCCACCTGATAACCCGCGTCTTCTAACAGTTTCTTCGCTATCTCACCTAGGACATAGGATTCCGTGAATCGCTTGGAGCCAACGCTGATTGTCTGACAATCGGCGGAAGGTAGAGCATAAATGAACAGAAGGACAAATAGTGTGTAAAATGTGATGCGTGATGCGTCAAACGTGAAACGCGAGATATTTTGCTGCTTGCCGTTTACTTTCTGTTGTTTTTGCATTGTTTGCGCTTGCCTTTACCTCATTTCACAACTGGACTAAACTCCGTTGCGCGGTGATGAATTCCGAGACGAACTCGTCAGCCGGTCGCTCTCGGAGGTCATCAAGCGTTCCCTGTTGGGCAATCCGACCCGCTCGCATGAGAACAATGCTGTCTCCGATATACCCCGCTTCCGCCATGTCGTGGGTGACCAGGATGACAGTTTTACCGAGACGGTTGAAAATCTCCTTCAGCTCCGTTTGTAGAGAAGCACGAACCATCGGGTCTAATGCCCCAAGCGGCTCATCAAGTAAGAGAACGTCGGGGTCTAAGGTAAGGGCCCGCATCAGACTGACGCGTTGGCGTTGTCCACCGGAGAGTTCGACAGCATAACGAGTGAGCCCATCTTTTGGGAAGCGTGTCAGTTCACAGAGATCGTCTAATTTTTCTTGAAGTTCCTCCTCTTGAACGGTTTGGAGATGTTTGGCCATAAGAGTCACATTTTGGGCAGCGGTCAGATGCGGAAATAGTCCGCCATCCTGGATCACGTAGCCCATTCGACGACGCAAGGCAAGAATATTATCCTGCGAAACTGGTTTGCCCTCAAACTCAATGACCCCAGAGGTCGGCGTTAACAAGCCGATGATAAGCCTCAAGATTGTGGATTTGCCACAACCGCTCGGCCCGATGAGCACCGTTGTCTGACCCTCAACGACTTCTAAGTCCGTTGAATCGAGTGCAACGACATCGCCAAAACGCATTTCGACATTTCTCAGCGTAATCTTGCTTTCGTTCATGCACTTATCCTCCCACGGTTTTACGGAACAACCCGACTGCAAACCAACTACGCGCATCAAGGTAGTGTTTACACATCATCAACCCTGCTGCTTCACAGAGGGAACCAAACCCTTCAATCGTATACTTGTAGCTGTTTTCCGTATGGATGTATTCACCTTGCTCAAAATCGAACCGTTGTCCAAGATCCTCAACATACACCCCCTGAGCACACCGACTAATCAGACGCATCTCAATGCGAGCGGACTCCTCGATAAACGGTGCGTAATGGTCGAACAGATCAAGATTGAAGTCTCCGTCCAATTCTCGATTAACCCGTAATAGTAGATTTTTGTTGAATTCGGCTGTTACACCGGCATCGTCATTGTAGGCGTCGAAAAGCAGCTGACGGTCTTTCACGAGATCAAACCCTATCAGCAGGTAATCCTCTGTGCACATACGGCGACGAATCTGTCCGATGAAATTAACCGCCGCCTCCGGCTCGAAATTACCGATGTTGCTGCCAAGAAAAAGGAAAAGCCGAGATTGGCTAGCGCCTTTGGGCAGTAACCGAAGGGCATCGTTATGTTCCGCCGCAATCGCTGTGATTGATAGCAGATCGTACTCGTTTTTGAGGGCAATCGACGATTCGAGTAGAAAATCGGAGGAGATGTCGGTGGGTATGTAGTGGAGATGGGTTTGATTAGTGAGAATTGCATCAAAAAGAACCCGTGTTTTGGTAGAGCTCCCGCTGCCAAGCTCGACGAGTTCCACTTCACCGGGGATCGTTGAGATAATGTCCTCCGCATAATCTGTCAAGATTTTGTGCTCGGTCCGCGTTGGGTAGTATTCTGGCAGTTTGCAAATCTGCTCGAAAAGCTGCGAACCGGCTGCATCGTAAAAGAAGAGCGCGGGAATACTTTTTGGCGTCTTTTGAAATCCATTTGCAACCGCATCTTTTAACGACTGTTGTAGATAATGCTTGGGTGCCTCAATTAGGTTGACACCCACCGGTAGCCTTTGTTTTATCATCAATTTTCCAAAGGAATAGAGGCAATGAGCACTGAGCCATACATGGATGTTGGCTCTCCGCAGGTCGATTTTCTAAAATCGACAGGTCGGTGCCAATAAATACCCCCGTTCGTAGTAGCGCAATTCATTGCGCGTCTATCATGCACCATTTATCGAATGAGACTTCCCCAAGGTTCAATAGTCAGAGAAATAAGGAGACATTTACCAATCCTAGTCTCGGAACGGACAACTCCGACCCGCTCGAAGTTTCCAAAGTCCCCCTGATAATGGTTTCCCCCGACCCCTCTAGGGGGGTTCAAGGGGCGGGTGCCCTCTGGGAGGCGGGGTTGGGGATTTAGGGGGTTGGCTGTGTATTGAGAGTGTCTAATTCATTCTGAAACCTACTAAATGTTATCCGTGTCATCTGTTTAATCCGTGAT
Source organism: Candidatus Poribacteria bacterium (assembly GCA_022822785.1). Classification (GTDB taxonomy): domain Bacteria; phylum Poribacteria; class WGA-4E; order WGA-4E; family PCPOR2b; genus PCPOR2b. Next base: position 25,375 of record JAJEAL010000009.1, on the reverse strand, counting down.
TCAGACAAGAGCCGTCATGAACCGATTAAATTGCACAAGTCCGAAATCCCGCCAACACATCCCGGCGATCCGGTGTGTAGAAGTTACGCCACGTATTTCTGAGGAGACGCGAGCGGGTCGTCCAGCAGCCGCCGCGCAAGACCTTTCGAGTTTCAAACCACGGCTCTGAATACTCTTTGTATGGATCAATTTCAAAGCCCGGATACGGCCGGAAGGGGGTGCTGGTCCACTCCCAAACGTTGCCAATCATCTGCCGGCATCCGAAGGCACTATCCCCCTTTGGACACGCTCCCACATCAATGCAGCCCATCGCATTCCAATCGAGGTTAGCATGTTCTGGCGTTGGGAGTTCATCGCCCCAAGGGAAACGACGTTTCCGCGAGGAGAATCCGTCGCCTGATGAATCTGATTCCGCAGCAGCCGCCGTCTCCCATTCCGCTTCGGTAGGGAGGCGCCGACCTGCCCACCGACAGTAAGCTTCGGCCTCATAGTAGTTGACATGAATGACTGGAAGGTGTGGCTCAAGTGGGGCCCATTTGTCAAAATGCCGACGCAGCCAACCGTTACCCGACCTCTGCCAATAGACCGGATGCATTGCGTCCACGGACTCGCGCCACTCCCATCCCGCCGCACTCCACAGCTCTTTGCGACAATAGCCATCCTCCTCGGTGAACGCGGCAAACTCAGATTGAGTCACAGCGGCACGCGCAATGGAGAACAGTTTAACTTCAACTGGATGTGCCCACTTCTCGTTGTCAAAGACGAAAGGTTCGTCAGGTGTGGCGCCCAGCATCAACGTGCCGCCGGGGATTTCGGCATCTCCCACCAATGCACCACCTCCGATATCCGGAGGACTTTCAGGGACGGTGGTAAAATGCGGTGGAGGGTATTCCAAGGTCTGCCGTGTATAGGTGAACGCCTCGTTGTGCATGTCTTCATGGTAGGTAGTATAGCGGACAAAATAGGTTAGTCCCTCACTCGGCTCCCCGCGCTGCAGCCTGTCCACAATTCGGTCCCGAACTTCTCGCATATACCACAGTGTTCCCTCGCGAGAGGGCAGCGGCAAGTCCCAGCGCGTTTCGTGGGAGATTGCAATCGAATCCCAAAGGGCATCGGCGTCTTCACGAATCGGTTCCGCTTGGCATGTGTCCCGCAGGACCCACTTTTCTTGAAACCATGCAACATGACCGATTTCCCACAGCAACGGGTTGACAATCGCAAGGTATGGGCTCATTAGCTGTTCATCGGTGAGATCTGCAACAATATCGAAGGTGCGTTGACGAGCGTCAATCACCCATTCAGCAAGTTCGTTGCCGGTCATAGGTTTTCCATCTCAATATAGCATATCGTGGCGGGGCAGGACGCCCCGCCTACGGGCTGTTTAGTGTATCGCGGTGAGGTAAGATACCGCACCTACGGGGTTCGAGCACATCAAGTGTGCCTTTTTGTCGAATAGGTAGTTCACTTACCGTTACTACCAATAGCATCGACAACCCGCTCCGGCGTCATCGGGAGTTCGGTAATCCGAACGCCAACCGCATCAGCGACAGCGTTTGCCATCGTTGCCAACGTTGGGGTGATCGGGGGTTCACCGACACCCTTGGCACCGAACGGTCCTTTGGGCGCTGCCACTTCAACGATGATCGACTCCACAGTGGGTAGGTCTGCGGTGGTTGGCACCCGGTAATCAACGAAACCCGGATTCACGCTACCGTTCTCGTCATACTGCATCTGTTCCATGGTCGCCCACGCATAGCCTTGCACCGTACCGCCCTCAATCTGTCCTTCGACCGCCATCGGGTTAATAGCAAAACCGACATCCTGTGAGGATGCCATTTTCAGCACCTTGATTCTGCCGGTTTCCGTATCGACCTCAACTTTAGCAATTTGCGCGGCAAGGGCAGGGGCCGTCGGCTGCCGAGCGAATGAGCCTTTGCCAACGATAGGCCCACCTGTTGTTGAGAGACTGTATGCAGCCAACTCACCGAATCCAATAGATTTCGGGGGATCGCCGACAATTGTAGTCACCTCTCCTCCAGCCAATTGGAGGTTCTCGATGTCCGTATTCAACCGTTCTGCGGCGAGTTCAAGCAGACGTTGACGCGTATCTTCAGCCGCAATCTTGGCGGTGTTCCCCATCGTAAAGGTAACAACGCTGCCGCCAGAGCCTGTTGCATAAGGTGCCGAATCGGTATCCCCACGGGTGATTGCAACCTGCTCATAGGGAAGGGTCAACACTTCAGCAACAATCTGGGTAATGGCGGTATCGGTGCCGCTGATATCCATCGAGCCGTGGAAGATTCGCGCGCTTCCATCTTCGTGGATGGAGACGAACATGCCACCCGGCCCACAACCGTTTGTCCAATCACCAATCGCCACGCCCCATCCTTGGTTCGCACCTTTCGTGCGATTCTTCCAACCCACAGCATCAGCCACCGCTTGCAGCGTTTCCTTATAACCGACCTTCGGTTCTCTGGCGCCACCCCGTTGACCACCACCAGGGATGGGATCACCCTCTTCACGCATATTTTTTAGGCGAAACTCGACCGGATCCATACCAAGCTTGCGAGCAATGTCGTCAAGTTGGGATTCGCCGGCGAAGGCAGCCTGGGGGGTGCCCGGCGCACGATAAGCGGCAGTTCCAGACTTGTTTGTATACACACCGTAGGCATCAACCTTTAGATGAGCGATTTTGTAAACACCACGGACACGAAGCGTGCTACCAATCGAAGCGCCCGACACGGAACCGGAATCCCAAAAGGCGAGTGCCTGACGGGCGACGATGGTCCCGTCATTCTTGACACCTGTTTTCAGTGTAATCACACAGCCTGGTGCAGGACGACCGTCCGTAAACTCCTCTTCGCGGGTCATCTGAATCTTCACCGGACGCCCCGTCTTCTGAGAGAGTAGAACCGCAGGAACATGGGTCAGTGCAACGCCGAAACGTCCGCCAAAACCGCCGCCCATTGTGGTCGCAATAACGTTCACCTGATTGAGCGGAATACCGAGTGTACCCGCGATACCAGATCGGATGGCGAAAGGACCTTGGGTGCTCGCCCACACCGTGACCTTGCCTGTAGACTCAACATCAGCGACGGAGACATGCGGTTCCATGTAGGTCTGATGCACCCGTGGAATGACGTAAGTATTTTCCACAACCAGATCCGACTCGGCGAAACCCGCCTCCACATCGCCAACCGCTGTATGTGTTTCGGCAGAAACGTTGTAGTAGACTTCGTCTTCAAGAACGTCCAGCTGTGCGTTTAGCTCAGCAATCTGTGCACTGTGGTCTTGCGAGTCGTCCCGCTCAAGTTGCCTCAACTCGGCTCTAATCGCCCGACGGGCCGGACCGTCTTTCGTATCATCGCTGTGCAGGCGGGGTGCATCCGGCTTAATAGACTCGGTTACATCTTGAACAACAGGTAACACTTCGTAATGAACCTGAATCAAGTCCACAGCTTCCTCCGCGATATCCGGATCTGTCGCCGCGACCGCTGCAATCGGTTCACCGAGATAGAGGACTTTGTCAGAAGCAAAGACCCGGCGCCCGCTTTCAACATCGTCTTGGGTGATAATCGCCCGGACGCCGGGCAGCTTTTCAGCTTCACTAGTGTCGATGCTAACAATCTTTGCATGCGGGTGTTGGCTGCGTACAAACTTACCGTGAAGCATACCGGGCAGATGAACATCAGCCCCGTATTGTGCCGCACCTGTTACCTTTTCAAGTGCATCAACTCTCGGTAGACTTTTGCCAAGGACTGTATATTCTGACATGACAATACTCCTTTCTTTGGGTTCATTGGTTTATTAGTACATTTGATACCATGAGGCGATGATCATAGACCACATGCAACTAGCTTCTCATGTTGTGACTGAAAACCAGCACTATTATCGTCCTCAATTACTTCTAGGTTCACGCCACGTTCAAAGCCGGGGAGGTTACCTTGATAGAAAGCTTGTTGATAAATGGATTCGTCCGTGAACTCCCAAATACGCGATTTGTCGCCGGCACCGGGCCAACTGATGCGGAGGATACGTTTTTTCTGACGATATAACGCCGTCGGTGTTGGTGTATTAGGATCGACTTTGTACTGCTCAATGGCAGCTTCATCGACCTCAACACCAAGTCCCGGCGCGTCTGGCACATCGATAAATCCATCGATAACCGGGAGCCCGTCTTTAAGTAGATTATGTTCCCACAGCTCGAAGCAGGTGATGTAAGGCAGTTGGGCATGTGAGAGGACTGAGCCGAGATGCACAGCAAAAGCGGTCGTGATACCGGTGCCGACCAATTGCAGCCAGAACGGCTTGTTGAAGGCACCAGCGAGTGTGGCATCCCGCCGAACTTGGTTAACACCACCACCGATTACAAAGCCATCACTACAATGGGCGTGCAGAACCTCGTCGCGGAAGTGCTCAACAATCGGCTTGGATATGCGTTCCCGAAGTATTTTGGCTCCCGTCAAATCTTGCTGGAGATAGAAAGGACTCTCATACATACCGATATTAGGATGAGGGTCAAGCTGTTGGAGGATGATTTCGGCTTTCGCCTGAGTTAGTAGGAAGCCGTTGAAATCCACATCAAATTTGTAATCGAGCGGCACAACCTTCCCGACCGTCTCTATCTGTTCAATGATGTCGAACCAAGGGCGGGCTTTCATCTTGAAGGTGGTATAACCGCGTTTGAGGGATTCCTCCGCTTCCGCAACCCAGTCTTCCGGGGGCATGTCAATATCCCACCAAGAGATTGGACAACGATCGCGCACTTTATCACCTAATAGTGCGTGCACCGGGGCACCGACAGCTTTTCCCGCTATATCTAGCACAGCCAACTGCGCGCCAAAACCGATGGAGTCATCGTTCATGATGACGAACGGATTCTGACCAATCAGCCTGGCCGCATCTGAAACGCCGCCATCGCCATATCCAACGATGTCGTTGTCAGTTTCAATACGACACAGATGGACGCGCTCATTGTGGGTATTGGCTCGCTGCATGGCGCGAGTGACATGGTCGGCGTAAAAGGGAATATCCAACGTCATTGTCTCGACATGCTTAATCTTCATAGAAATGCTCCTGTGGATTAGTTATGATTCAACTTGTGCTGTGCAGCAACCATTCAACGCTGCCACGAATCACGGCTTCTGCGTAAAGGAGTTGCTCATCCATCGATGTGTTGGGATGGTTATTCTGAACCTCAAAGAGCAGATTGGGGGTCCCGTATTTGACCGAAAATTGGTGAATAATCCAGCGTTCATCGCCGCCGGTATGAACCCCGCTGAAGTGGGCACCAATCTTTTTAAAGGCACCTTGTATCACCTCACCCCAAGCAAGTGCATACTCTTGCTGTGCTTTCGGCATCCAATCTGCGTCCGCATACTGGACAAAGGTATCGTACCGTTCTTCCTGCTCGTAGGTCTGGTGAAGATCTAAAAGGGCGTCGTAATAGTGGGTTTCTCCCAACTCTTCCATCAACGCATTATATTTGGTTCCCTCCGGTGCCCAGAAGTTTTCGGCGTAGGTATCTTCGTCGATTTGTGCATACGTGATACCAACCCGCGCCACATTTTCCTCGCTCTGCTTCCACACCCGTGGTTCGGGCCAATCGAACCTGCTGCCATCAGGACGACAACCTTTCATGTAGTCGAAAAACTGGTTGGCGTCGTAAATCGATCCGTCCCAACAGTCAACAGGCGCACGAGAACGTCCATCCGGATTGGCGATTGGGATAAAGGTCAACAACGTTTCATTAACAACCGCCTCCACCGCCAGATCCGTTTCCGCCCCATTGAGATGTTCGCCGGTGAGCAGTTGATTTATAAAATCCATAATTGCTGCAGTGCCCGCAGGCTCATGACCGTGGGAAACAGTGGTCAACAGCTTTTTCTTTTTATCTGCCGGAATGTCCTTGTTGGTCACAGTCAACGCGTAGATCTTATGCCCTGTGTACTGCGTCGTGTGACGTATTTCCAATCGGTCCGGATATTTTTCTATCCATTCCAAGATCTTCGGCTCGACCGTATGGGGCATCCCAAGCCACCAATCACTTGTAACGTTCCTTGGTTTCCCATTTTCAGCCATTGATTCACTCCATCATCGATAGTTATCTAACGATATTATACCAACTTCTAGCGTTTTGAACAACTGCTAAATCAACACTCGGTTAGAAATTTATTCGGATCTGCCGTTGGATTTGTCAACACAACCAGACCGTGGATATGTTTAACAGGAAATCTTTTTGATTTTACTTTTTTAGCCCTGATGCTACAATATCATCTATGAAAAGGCTCATCATCACCCCAATGCGGGAGGAGTTAAACTTCCTGTTACAAAGTTGCACCAAGCAAGGCTTCCAAGCCGAGAGTGCTACGGTTGGTAGGCTTCCTGTTGTACAGCTTCCCGATCTGGACGTGACACTGGCACGCGGTGGATTGGGCAAGGTTCAATTTGCCGTTCAAACGCAGCACTTGCTGGATACCCGCAGCAACTGGGATGTGATTGTTTGTGCCGGAGCAGCTGGCGCGTTAGCGGACAAAGTGTCTGTTGGGGATGTCGTTGTCGCAACAACAACGGTGGAACACGATTACAATAACAAATTTAATGAGCGCGCCCCTCCGAAATTCGACGGTTCAGAAGCTGCGATAGCAGATCTCAAATCTGTATTACGTTCAGCCAACGCGTTCAGCGTTCACTTCGGTCTCATAGCGAGTGGAGACGAAGACGTAGTGGAAACTGACAGGAAAAGAGGGCTCCACAAATCCACAGGGGCACTGGCTGTGGCATGGGAAGGAATTGGCGGGGCAAAGGCGTGCGCGTTCAGCGGGGTGCCGTTTCTTGAAATACGGGGCGTGACTGACACAGCGGATCACAAGGCAGCATCAGATTTTGAGGAGAACTTAGAAGTTGCGATGAGCAACGTAGCAACATTAATCACATCTTGGATAACTCACGCATGATGGAAGGAAGTGGGGTGACAATTATGAAAAAGCTGGTAATTGTTGGACCGGGCGGACTCGGCGGAACCGTTGCCGCGCTCTTAGCCCGAACAGGGGAATGTGATGTGACCATCATTGGTCGTCCGGGCGCACATATTGATGCAATTCAGCAACAACGTGCCCTCCGTCTAACTGGACTGCAAGAGTTTAACAGCAAGGTCAACGCCACTGATGATCCCAAAAGTATTCAAGAATGCGACATCCTCATCTACACTGTAAAAGCCCAAGACACAGAAGCGGTGCTAACGACAACGAAGCATATACAGGTACATGAGGGTGTTACTTCTCTTCAGAATGGTGTAGTGAAAGATGAACTGTTGATTAATGTCTTTGGAAAGGAAAAAGTGATCGGCGGTCTTGCGGTCGTCGCAGGGGAGCGTCCGGTGCCGGGAACAGTGGATTGGACATACGATGGCGGCACTCAGTTTGGTGAACTGGACGGAGGCACATCAGAACGCGTTGACGAGATTGTGGGGCTTTTTCAACGAGCAGGGCTTATCACGCAATCCTCCGACGCTATCCTGTCCGCTACGTGGTCAAAGATGGTGGGTTGGATACCTATCGGGCTGCTTGCTACTCTTTCTAGACAGAATAACGCTGGTGTCATGTCCAACAGACAGCTGGCTACAGAATATATCGGCATGGTCAGAGAACTTCAGGCACTCGCTGCAGCGAAAGAGATTCCCTTAATAGATCTAGGTCCCTACCATGTCAAAACGTGGTGCCAAGGGGCTGCCGAAGCAGCGATCGAAAAGATTTTGACCTCACCTTTGGCTGGCAGCCAATCGACGCACTCCGCCCTTCAAGATATACAGAAAGGCATACCCACAGAATTTCAGGCGTGTGTCGGTCCTATACTTGAAGAGGCACAGGAACGTTCAATCCCGATGCAGCGGGTGCAGATAATGTATGCCACACTTATGGGGTTAGAAGAAACTCTGCAGCGCGTCTAAGCGGGTGACTCACATCAAAAGAAAATGCAAAACGCAAAAAGCGTGAGAAACCGAGTTTTTTCTTCAAAACTCGGTTTCTTTATTGCCGATTTCCGAACATGAGCCAAGCGGATTATTTTTCAGCCTAACTTAAACCGGTTCAGCACCGGTACGATTTGCAAGAGAGCGGGGTGTCAGATCGAAGAGTGTTTCGTGGCCGTGGAAGAACCGATCTAACTCGTCTACCATTAACTCAAAGAAGTGCGGATAGTCGTCGCCGGTGAAAGCAGCAAAGTGCGGAGTAAGGAAGACATTGGGGAGATGGATAATTTCGCTATCGGGTGGAATCGGTTCCGGATCGAAAACATCCAATCCGGCGGTAATATCCCCGCGTTTGAGGCGTGCAATCAGTGCGTCAGGGTCAATAATTGGACCACGAGAGACGTTGACTAAGGCCGCCCCTGACTGAATCAGATTGAGTTCGCGTTCCCCAATCATCCGGTGGGTGCCCGGTGTCAACGGCGCGACACAGACGATGACATCGCACTGCGATAGTAGGTTATCCAATGAGGTTTGTAGAAAACCGATAGCCTCCGCCATCTCCCGTGGCAGATAGGGGTCATGTACCCAAATATCAACCTCGAAGGGACGGAGGAACTTAATAAGACGCCTGCCCATATTACCACACCCGATTAACCCAACCCGCTTGCCGGTGAGGAGTCCACCGGCATATTCGAGCGCGCTGTTATCGCGGGTTGTCTCGCCGGCGATGATACGACGGAATTGCGCCCCCGCATTGCGTAACGCAATCAGGATAAGTCCCAACGCCCACTCTGAAACCGGATACGAGGAGCCGTTGGTCGTGTCCACCGTGCGGATTCCCCGTTCCCATGCAGCTTCTAAGTCAATCCGACTGGCAAAACGATCTCCCTCTAATTCACCGATGATTTTCAGATTGGGTGCGGCATCCAAAACCTCTGACGTAATTGTAGGACAGCCGTGACAGACAACTAACCCGTTAATATCACCTATATGCTTAGAGAATTCTGCTGCTGTTTCGGGGTTTTCGTTCGTGGTGTAAATGCCTCCACCTTGGCAGGAAAACCACTCCCAATCAGCGAAGGTTTCAAGCCGTTCTACCTCTTCCGGTGGTAGATAAGTTTTGCGGACATTCTCATCACAAGCTATCAAGACTCTGGGACGAAATGTTGCCATAGGGTGTCTCCTCCGTTCTTGTTTCCGAGATTTTTAGATGCTATAAAAATGAATCCAATAGTCTTGACTATCATCGGAACTGTTGCTTCAATTGAAAGAATTGATAAGAGAGTAGATACACTGAACGAAACACTCCTCAATCACTTCATGAGTTAGGACTTACGCAGTTGGTTCATAAGTCCCCCTGATAAGGGGGATTTAGGGGGTGAAAAATAAAAAAATCTTGCGCCGCGTGCTGATTTTGCGTAAGTCCTGTGAGTAAAGACAGGGAACACAACTGAACTGAAGCCACGAATCAACGCTATGCAATGGGCCAAATTGCCCCCATCTGCCACACGTCCAACGATCGCACAGTCGCCTTTCCACCGCGTGCAAATAGTTCTACGCCGAGACTATCGGGCCTTGCAGGATAGATGCGCTTTGCCAAATAATAACGACCATTGGCGAAAACCTCCACCACGCTCCGATCAACAAATATCCGAAATTCTATCGACTCGCCGTAAGGAAGATCAAACGTGCATCGTTCCGATTCTCGATTGCTCACCTCTGAACTGATGCTAGACCGATTTGCGTCCAAAATCAACTCCCTAAGCGGTCCAATCTCTTCCGGAGGACGGTTGGCTGACCACGGATTGAGGTTGAAACGAATAAGGGTTTGTTCTTCGCCATCCGGAGAACAGCAAACTTTCAGACCGAACTCCTCGGCACTCTCCCATTCAAACACCGCTCGAATCTCTAACTGATCCCCTCTGATTTCCTCAAGCGGGTGGTCTGAGTCCCCGTTCAATTGGATGTCAGAAAAGTGCGTGTGCTCACCTCGCAACGCCTCTAATTCTGGGACAGGCTCCATGAGCAGATCATCCTCATCGGACAGCGACAGCACCATCGGCAGCGCGAACATCCCCGCCCAACCGGAGGCACGTTGGACATAGCTATAACGTGCTTCGTGGAGCCTGCCGAACAAAATGCGTCTGCCCTTATCATCAAGCAGCGTCAAGCCCTCATTATAGACACCGGGACGACCCGTATCGCCGAGTGCCAGTCGCTTATGACGCTCCGGAGTGAACCGTTGATTGGTATAAGTGCCGATGTAGAATTGCGCGCCGCGCGGGTGACTGGTGAACGACAGTACATGTTTACCTCCCAGACGGAAAAAGTCAGGACAGCCGCAGTCTTCACCCCACTCTGTGAAAACCCCTCCCTCGTAGAAGGGGTGCAGATACTCCCAGTTAGCAAAATCTTTGGAGGTGTATAGATACGCCACATCCGGCGGGCCGGCACCGCTGTTTCCGGTCAGTGCGTAATAGGTCTCCCCTTCCACCCAAGCGCATGGAGCACCCCCGATCCGAAATTCATCTCCCGCCTGTGGATTAGGGATAATTGGGTTCGCCGGGTGTTTTTCCCAGTTGATGAGCAGGTCATCTTCGCTTGTGGCAAGGCAGATACCGTCCGGTAAGCCGTGATAGATGAATGTTGGCACGCCCTCTTTGTTGATGAACGCTGCACCGCTGTAGCACTGGTCCCGGTCGGCACCCTCCGGACCGGGCGGCAACGCAATCGGGTGGTCTGTCCAATGAACCAAATCCGCACTAGAGGCGTGCCCCCAATGTATCGTGCCGTGGAAAGCCCCATTGGGATTGTACTGATAGAAAATGTGGTATCTGCCTTGCCAGAAAATGGTGCCGTTCGGATCGTTCATCCAGTTAGCTGGACATATAAAGTGGTATGCTGGCCGGTACGGGTCCGAAGCCAATTCCAGACGGCGTGGATCAACCACGCGCTGCGTTGATTTAGTCATCTATCTCAGCCCATAATATAATTTGGTTTTGGTACATTACTGAAGGACACTGTATACAGAACAGGCCTACGACTGTGCATTTTGTCGCGGATAACCGAGACCTGCCAAGGCTTCGGTAATTTCATCCAAAATAACCGGGTCATCAATTGTCGCCGGCATACGGTATTCCACCCCATCAGCAATGCTCTTCATAGTCCCGCGCAGAATCTTACCCGACCGCGTTTTGGGTAGCCGCTGCACCACCGTCGCCACGCGGAAGGAAGCGATGGGACCGATTTCTTGGCGTACCATCTGGATAAGTTCCTGAATAATGGGGTCCTCGTCGCGTTGAACACCGGCTTTCAGCACAATAAAGCCCATCGGCACTTCCCCCTTAATCTCGTCCGCGATACCCACGACAGCGCATTCAGCCACATCGGGATGCGCTGCCAGCACCTCCTCCATCGCGCCGGTCGAAAGGCGGTGCCCCGCCACGTTGATGATGTCGTCCGTGCGACTCATGATCCAGAGGTAGCCATCCTCATCCTTGTAGCCAGCATCCGCTGTCAAATAGTAGCCCGCATAGGTGCTGAGATAAGATGACTGATAGCCCTCATCGTTGTTCCACAGCGTCGGGAGACAGCCAGGCGGTAACGGCAACTTGATGACGATATTCCCAATCTGGCTCGCTTCTACCTCTGCGCCATCGTCATCTAAGACACGCACATCATACCCCGGAACCGGCTTCGTACAGGAGCCCGGCTTCACCGGAAACGTCTCAACCCCGATGGGGTTCGCGCCTACGGGCCAACCGGTTTCCGTCTGCCACCAGTGGTCGATCACCGGAACGTTGAGTTGTTCCTGTGCCCAGAGCAGCGTATCAGGGTCGCATCGTTCACCGGCAAGAAAAAGTGCCCGGAAACCGCTCAGATCGTATTTCCGGATATAATCGCCATTCGGATCCTCTCGTTTAATAGCTCGGAAGACGGTGGGCGCTGTGAAGAGGGTACTCACGCCATGCTGGGAAATGACGCGCCAGAATGCCCCCGGATCGGGGGTGCCAACCGGTTTCCCTTCGTACAGAACTGTTGTGCAACCGTTGAAGAGAGGCGCGTAGACGGTATAGGAGTGCCCCACAGCCCAACCGATGTCCGAAGCCGCCCAGTACACCTCGCCTGCATCTACCCCATAGACATTCTGGAGGCTCCATTTGAGTGCGACCAGATGACCGCCGTTGTCGCGTACAACGCCTTTCGGCACACCCGTTGTACCGGAGGTGTAGAGGATATAGAGCGGATCTGTTGCAGCAACCGGTACGCAATCAACCGCGGTTGCACCCTCCACAATTTCCGACCAATCCAGATCGCGACCATCAACCATGGACGCCTCTTCTTGGGGACGCTGCAGGATAATACACCGTGAAGGTTTTTCTGCTGCGAGTTCAATCGCACTATCAAGCAAAGGTTTATATGCCACAATCCGGTCCACTTCGATACCGCACGAGGCGGAGAGGATGAGTTTCGGTTTCGCATCGTCAATGCGGGTTGCCAATTCGTTGGCGGCAAACCCTCCGAACACCACCGAGTGAACAGCACCGATTCGAGCGCAGGCAAGCATGGCGATAACCGCTTCAGGCACCATCGGCATGTAGATAATCACCCGATCGCCTTTCTGAACACCCTGAGCGACAAGCACACCCGCAAAATGTGCGACCTGGTCCCGGAGCTCACGGTAAGTGAAAGTCTCAATAGTGTCTGTAACGGGACTATCGTAAATAAGTGCTGCCTGATCAGCACGTCCATTTTCCACATGCAGATCGAGGGCGTTGTAACAGCTATTGGTTGTACCCCCTGTAAACCAACGGTAGAAAGGCTTTTGTGAGTCATCAAGCACTGTGTCCCACTGTTTGTACCAGTGGACATCTTCCGCCGCTTTTGCCCAGAACGCATCCGGGGTGCTTAGCGACTGTGCGTAGATCTTCTCATAGGTATCAGACATAATCTCCGCTGCCTCCTCTCCAATATTCGGAAAATTTGATGCACAACTCTATGATAGCACAAATTGCTACTTTTTTTTTAACAACTGATTGACGAATTCGGTATGTTCAGCGGTCTCCAATCCCTTTTGTAATTCGGACAAAACTGCTGCGAGATCACCGCCCGTGAGTGCCTTCACTGCTAGGCGCAAGCCGGGAAACACGTAGCTCTCTATCAGTCCATCCGCATCGGAGGGCAGGGGCACGTATTCCTCACTTACAAGATGGAACCAATCGAGTCGCCCCTCCTGTGTCTGCCACACGATATACTCCATCACTCCATTACGACGATAGGCTTCTAATTTTTCGTGCAAATCGTAGTCCGCACTGGTCCCGGCAATTTCGACAATCAATTCCGGTGCACCTTCAATGTAACCCTTGTCGTTAAGGAGAGAGGTCCCGCCTTCGTTGATTCGAAGCAACGCATCGGGCTGCGCCTCATTGTCGAGATCGAGGTGAACGGTGGTGTTATCCAAGAAATCAACACCGGGCGTTCCGGCACAATAGACACCGATCCAAGCCATAATATAACCGTGAGGTTTGCCGTGAATATCAGCCCTTACAGGTGAACCCATGTAAACAATTCCTCCAATCAACTCCGCTTTCTTCAAGTACGGCATTGCCTCATAACGTCGCTCAAATTCGTCCCGTGTCAATTTCTCTCCGTGCTTCAGCGGTGGCGGCAGATTTTTTGTCTCGTCCATAATGTATGGTGGTTGTCCAGTATGGGGCTCCTTCGGTCTCGAATCGGGATTTTCGCTATGTTCAACTTGACCTTTCTCTTTCGCTGCTGTTTCAACAGTCATGATAAGGCTCCCTCCAATCTGATTTATAGTTCAATTCTATGTTGATCCTACTACTTCGTCAAATAAATTGTGACAAGTCACTCACCGCTCGGCTTGGATAGACATATCCAAGCCATCTGTGCGGGGATGTAGTGGATTTGTCAATACACTACGAGCGGGACCATTAGCATTTATCTGACAGTGTGCTACTGTACATGGTCAATTTGGTGCTTCTGCATCAGTTGTTTTAGCGACTCAAGGGGGAGGCTCAGTTGGTGAGCTGTGTCCTCCAGATTGCCTCGGCACTGCTCGTACACGTCAATGAGGATTTGCTTTTCAACTTGAGCAAGCCGATTCGATAGGGGTTCTTCATCGCCAGATTGTGAGTAAGCGGTAAGAATCTCTTGAGGTAAATGGTGGGGGGAGATGGTATCTCCATCAACTTTATACGTGATACGCTCGATAATATACTTAAGTTCCCGTACATTACCGGGCCAATTGTATCCGCTCAAATATTCTAAAGTTTCAGGTGCCAGCTTTTTAGGTTTGATGCTTGCGACCTCGGCTGCGAGGCGTTCCATGAAATGGTAACATAACAACTCAATATCCTCTTTCCGATCACGCAACGGCGGCAGCCAGATAGTTTCAAATGCGAGGCGATCGTACAGATCTGCTCGAAATTTGCCCGTCTCTATGTCCCCTTCTATGTCGCTATTGGTTGCAGCGATGACGCGCACATCAACCTTGATTGTCTTTGTACCACCAACCCGCTCAAACTGTTGGTACTCGAGTACACGAAGGATTTTTTGCTGAAACTCAATCGACATATTGCCGATCTCGTCTAGAAAAAGGGTGCCTTTATCCGCCAAAACAAAGCGCCCTTCTCGGAACGATGAATTTGTAAAAGCGTTATCCTCTTGCCCAAAGAGTTCACATTCCAGAAGTCCTTCCGCCAATGCTGCACAGTTAATTGTAATAAACGCACGCTTCTGGCGGTTGCTATTATTGTGGATTGCCGCAGCGACTAGTTCCTTTCCAGTTCCCCTTTCCCCACGGATCAGGACGGGCCGCGGAATGGAAGCGACTTCTGCAATCTGTTGGTGCACTTGTTGAATTACTCGGCTCTTGCCAACAATATTATATTTTCCCTTCAACTCCTCGCGATAGAACTCACGCTCTCGGCGGAGCCGCTTGTTATCGATTGTGGCGCGGATGAGATGGTTGAGCCGTGTGAGCGCAAGTTCCATGTTCTCCTCAATATAGAAATCCTTTTCAACGTACTCTTGCGCTCCTAGTTTAATCGCTTCAACAGCAGTCGAGATAGTACCTTTGCCCGTTAGGATAACAACCGGTAGGGACGGGTTGATCTTCTTAATTTCTTCCAAGCCGGCGAGGCCATTTGTTTCTCCTTCGCCAAAGTCGAGGTCAAGGATAACAAGATCAAAGGCGTCGGGACTTTTCGATACCATCTCCAATCCGTCTTCCACAGTACCGGCAGCCACCGGCTCGGCACCGCGCTGTTCAAGCAGATCCGTCAGTAAATTTTGCATCGCCGTTTGATCATCAACAACTAAGATACGTTCTGGCATTTTTTATGTCTCCCTTACAGTTTTCCCCACACTATAGCACTTCGCGCACGAAGCTGTAAGCACCCCGCAGCCAAGAAGCGTAGTAGATTCCGTTAGCATAGAGAAAGTAGACGCCCTTCAAACAGATAACCCCCAATAAACAGAGCACTAGAACAGCAGTTAGGATAACATCCCGCCCCCGTGTTTTCAACTCACGCAGCGAAGTTCGACGTTCAGCAGCGGTATCGGGCGAAAACGCACGGCTCTCCACAGCTTCGCTGAGATGTGTCGCTCGCCGAATGTTGTTGGTCAAGATTGGACGCAAACTATTTAAGATACCACTGATAACCTGAAGGACATTTAGCCGCAAATAACGAAAACCACGTAATCGCTGTGAACGGATTACAGTTTTCGCCTCCGATCCGATAAGCGGAATGTAGCGCAGCCCTGTCGTCACCATAAAAGCGAGACTGTACGGAACGCGCAACTTCACAAAGGCGAGTAGGAGATCACGGGGTTGGGTTGTCCAGATAATGAAACAGCTTATTGTCAACGTTGTGTTAAACCGGAGCGACTGAACGGCACCATGAAACAGTCCCTCGCGATAGAGATGAATCCCACCGGTTAGCACCCCGACTACAGGGGTATCCGCATGGACTAGCGTAAAAATCACGGTTCGCGGCACCTGATTATAGAAAATTGCTTGGCTATAAACCAACCCCCACGTTCCCAATCCAATAAATAAGATGAGTAGACGTAGCTGACGCCACGACGGCGGGATTGACGCTTGGAGGCCCAGGCTTACTAGAAAACACACACACAGGGCAATCGGACTATCGAGCAAAATGACTAGACAGCTAACGATTGCGAGGAGAACGATTTTCGTGTGAGGATGGAGATTTATCATCTTGTAACCTTTGTAGTTGCATCATTAGTGGTGGGACGAGCGATGCCTGTGCTAAAAGCTCCGGATTCGCAAAGGCAACATCAGGCGGTCCATCGAAGATAAGTTCTCCGCGATGCAGCAACAGTATTCGGCTTGCGTATTCTAGCGTGAGGTGGACATCGTGGGTACAGAAGATTACCGTCTTGTCTTGTGTCTGCACCCTGTCCTGAAGCATCCCCATGAGCTGTTGCAGGTGATAGTAATCCTGTCCGGTTGTTGGTTCATCAAGAAGCAGGAGATCGGGATAGAGGGAGAAGCTCGCAGCGACTGCGGTGCGTTGGCGTTGCCCCCGCGAGAGGGCGTAAGGCGCTTCCATTTGAAGAGTTTCTAAGTCAAATATCGGTAAAATCTCTTCGAGCCGATCTTCAACCTGTTGACGGGATAGTCTAAGGTTTTTTGGACCGAAAGCCACCTCCTCAGACACCGTTGCTGCCTGCAGCAGCAGGTCCGGGTTCTGAAAAACAATCCCCACCTGACCGACGAGATGTCGCCACTTAGAACGTCGGGTATCCTTTTCTTTAATGCAAACCTGTCCCACTGACGGACGGAGGAGCCCAATTAGATGCAGGAGCAGCGTTGTTTTCCCCGATCCATTCGCTCCCATAATTGCCACTACTTCACCACGCTTAATCTGGAAAGAGATGTTTTTCAACACGTCAACATCGGTTTGTGGATAACGGAAAGAGAGTTTTTGGACATCTGCCAAAATCGGGTCAGAATTGGTGGGCGTGGCAGGCGTTAGGATAGACGCTGCGTCTATTTCCCCTGATGAAGGATTAGGAGTGAAAGGAACCTCTGGCGCTTCAGTCCCGTAAAATTGGGGAGGCTGTGAGTTCTGAGCTGAATCTATGAAAAGCTGCTCGGCGTGGTCGAGCGTCAGTGGGCGTTCAGCATAGCCGAGTTGTGCTGCAGCCTGTGCGAGCTCTGGGACCTGCACACCTAGCTGAGAGTACCGCTCAAGGTCGGAAAACGCTTCATCTATCGGGAGGTCGGACACTAGTTCGCCGTTATTCATGAGCCAGACACGACCACACAATGGTGCAACCTCATTGACTTGATGTGCCGCAATAATAACGGTAATACCAAGCTTTCTATTCAGATTACAGATAATGTCAAGGATGTCGTGGGTGGCTTGCGGGTCGAGATAACTAGTCGGTTCATCAAGCAGCAGAATCTGCGGTTGCATAGCACAGACGCACGCAAGAGCAACTCGTTGTTTCTGTCCACTCGAAAACGAATCGATGCGACGATTCCTAAATCCGGTGAGCCCAACCTGTGCCAATGCAGTATCAATCCGGCGATCGATTTCGTGGGACGGAAATCCTTGGTTCTCCAATCCAAATGCGATTTCATCCTCTACGATAATACAGAAGAGTTGATCTTCGGGATTCTGAAATAGCAGCCCAACCTGTTGGCACGTCACAGCAATCGGTTGGCTAGCAACACTCGCACCGTTGATGCGGACACTGCCGGATAATTTCCCGCCGGAAGCGTGAGGGATTAAGCCGTTCAGCGTCCGTAGTAGCGTTGACTTACCGCAGCCTGTAGGGCCCGTAAGCAAAATGAACGATGCTGGATCAACGTCCGCATCTATTCCGCATAACGTTGGTGTACTGCGACTGGGGTAGGTAAAGTGAAGATTTTCAATTTCGATGCCGCCCATGGTTTTGAGAAGAATACCTCAGACAGGCTCAGTCGAAACTCTTGATTTCGATCGGGACCGGCCCCACGAGCTGATCTAGGTAAGATTCCACAGATTCTTGAAAAGCGATGAGCGAATCACGGATACCATGTCTGAAATCCTCGTGAATCCGCCTGTATTGTGCATGGACACGCGCTAACAGTTCACCTGTGTGTTCACCAACTTCATGGATTCGATGGCCACCCGCTTTGGCGAATCGGGCAACCGTCTCCTTAAATGCACCCAGCTCGGCATCAAGGTAGTGTTTGAACACAGATTTCTGAAAGGCATCGAGGGTATCACGCACACTATATCTGAAGTCCTCATGGAGGTCTTCATACTGTGCGTACACACGTGCCAAGAGTTCTTCCGCGTGTAAACGGATGTCTCTGGCACGACTAACGCCTGCTTTGACAAGCTGCTTGGTCTCCCGGTGCTCTTGGGGTTGAGACACAATCGCCTCGAATGTGTCGAATTCCTTCTCCAGATACTGCTTGAAATTATCAACAGCAACCGTCTGACTCGTCATTTTTTCAAAGTGGTACCCATGAATGGCAAGGCGGATCGCTTTGTCAAGCATATTGGGATAATCTTTGAGCACCTTTATTAAAAATCGGAGGTACGCAGGGCCCTGTTTGGAGAAAAGTTGTCGCTTAAGTGACCTAGCAATAGCCATTAGCTCCGTCTTACCGACCCTCATCGGACCATGTTTGACAGGCTTGAGATTCTTAATTAATGTCAGGCAGCGTTCAAAATAGTTCTCCAAGGTCGGGTCGTACAGCGTGGAAACCACCCGTCTATATTCGGCAATCAAGTGTTCTCGTGGAAGTTCGGGCACAAAATTTAACGAGATGTCGGTGTTATTTCCCGTAGATTCGTCGAGCAAACGCCCTTCACGTTGGAGGCGATGATAAAGATTGGTCTCTTTCAGAGCTGTCAATAAACCCGCCATCGCCATCGGTACTCCGGCCTCTTGAATGAACCGAATATGTGAATCAAATTCTTTGTCACCATCCATTCCGATAATGAAGCCGCCTGTCACTTCTATTCCACTGTTTTGTATCGTGCGAATGGCACGAAGCAGATAACTGCCTGCATCTTCCGTTTTGTTGGTATTCTGCTTCTTTTTCGTCATCAGTAGTGCGTCTTCATTGGGGCTTTCGATTCCCAGAAATACCATATCAAAACCGGCATCGCTCATCGCATCCAACATTTCCGGAATTTCGACAAGGTTCACACTCGCTTCAGTGAACAGCTTGAACGGATAATCTTTCTCCTCTTGATATTTGACTACTTCAGGGAGCAGACGCATGGCATCCCGCTTATTCCCGATAAAATTGTCATCCACGACAAACAGGGACCCCTCCCAACCGAGTCGGTAGAGCAGATCGAACTCCGTCATCATCTGTTCGTTGCTTTTGGTGCGCGGCACACGACCAAACAGTTTGGTTATATCGCAAAATTCGCAGTCAAAAGGGCATCCGCGAGAAAATTGGAGTGCCATTGACCCATACTCATGGATGTTAATCAGGTCATAACGGGGCGGAGGCGCTATGGTTATATCCGGTTTTCGCTTTTCCCGATACACATCTTTCGCAACTCCCGCTTCAAAATCCGTGAGAAAGTCCTCAAATATTTCTTCCACTTCGCCGAAGAAAAAGTGATCCACCTCTCCATCCGCTTCCTCTCTTATATTGTCATGATAGGAAGTGGGGTGCGGCCCTCCAGCGACAATAGGCACTCCAGCCCGATTACATCGTTGAATGACCTGATAAAGTGATTCCTTTTGGACGACCATCGTGGAGGTTAAGACAACATCCGCCCAATTGATGTCTGCATCCGTCAAGGGATCAATATTCATATCAACGACCTTAAGTTGATAATTCTTGGGGAACATTCCGGCAACAGTCAACAGCCCAAGCGGCGGCATCGCTGATTTTTTGCCTGCAAAGTCTAAAGCGTATTTATAGCCCCAATACGATGGTGGAAACTCTGGATAAACAAAAAGGGCATTTGGCATATGGATTAATCTCCAATTGTGTGTAATTTTAGGAATTTATCTAAGTAGGACAATTAATTCTATCACAATTTAACAATTAAGGCAACAGGAAAAAGGTAATAGATTGATTTTCTAAAGAAACGCCCGGCAGTCCTATTCTTGAATCCACTCTTCATCGACTTCAACGTGCATAATACTAGTGCGTCGGTAGGTGTAGGTGATATGGATACCACCATCGTGAGCTTGGATAATAGCGGGATAGGAGTATTCCCCCTCCTCGGTTTCGAGATGTTGTTTGTATTCCCACGTCTCCCCCTCGTCCGTAGATAGCGCGACCGTCAGAGGGGTCCGACCACGCTGGGTGTCATTGTAAACAAGTACGATATTTCCATTGTGTAAGCGGACCATATCAGTACCACAATTGGGGTTCGGCAAATCCGTTGGTCGTGCTGCTGTCCATGTCCTCCCCAAATCATCAGAGGTGGAACGCCAAATCTCCCCATCCCGACTCCGCATCAGCATCAGCAAACTGCCGTCAGCTCGCTGCACGACTGTTGGCTGGATGACCCCCTTAGGACTCGACACATCCCCATAAGTATCCCACGTTTCGCCGCCATCCCCAGAAATCATCACCATCGAATGCCAACTGCGTTCATCATAGACCGGCAGCAGAATCTCGCCATTGGAGAGATAGAGCGGTTTGTTGCGCGTCATCCAGCCCAACTCCTCACGGAGAACGACGCTCTCCTCCCAGCTATATCCCATTGTCAGCGATTTTTGATAATACACCTTGCACTGTGTCCAACGGTTCCCGTACATTGTGACGTAGAACAGCCAAATTTGATTATTCGTATCCGCAAATAGGACAGGATTGCCCTCGGAACAGTCGGGCGTGTTGACAACCATTTCCGGCTCGATCCAGCCCTCACTACCGTAAAAACGGCGTGACGTGAATATTGCGACATCTTTCGCGCCCTCCCGTGATCCAGCATACCATGCGGCAAGCAGATCGCCGTTGGGAAGCTCTGTGATTGTGGAGCCGTGACAGGATGGGAAGTTGGGTTGCTGTTCAAAGATTTTTGCTGCACTGTACATTATGTTAATCTCTCCTAGGTAACGCAGGTTACCACCTATCGTAAATGTAGGAGTTACGCAGTTCAGTTTGTAGTAGCGCAATTCATTGCCCGTCCGGACGGGCGATAAATCACCCGACTACAAACCTAAGACTTTACTGTAGTTGCCCGATTCATCAGGGGTTGAGAATTGTGTCCGATGGTAACGAATCGCTGAACTACAAAACGTTGAGTGTTCAAGTGCGTAAGTCCTATCTAAAATCTACCATAATTGGTTCATTCATGAAACAATCAACCCATGAGCAAATTGTTTTCATGTTTCACGCATCACGTTTCACCCGCGGTTTTTCCGTTGCTCTCTTACGCAAATTCTTGTATAATCGTGATTATATTGGCAAAGCGTATTATAAACCCTTTCGTAAAATCACACAAGGAGAAATAACCATGGCAAGAACAGGTCGAGCGGTCGTTGCATACGGACAGGATTTTGATGTTCGAGAATATCCTGTGCCAGATCCTGCACCGAACACGGTGCTACTACGCCAAGAGTTGGCAGGAATCTGCGGAACAGACCTGCATAACTGGCAAAATGGATTCGATCGGGAAGTCTTACTCGGTCATGAGAATGTCGGTGTCATTGATGCAATCGGTGAAGGGGTAAAAACAGACTATGTAGGCAATCCGATTCGTGAAGGAGACAGGGTCATCCTTGCGCCGGGGACCAGCTATGGCGCATACGGCTTTCAGTGGAATCCGGATGAAGGTCCCCATTTTCGTGGTGGATTCGCCGATTACATTTACCTCTCTTACCCGAACACCTGTTTCATCAAGACCACTGCTTCTCCAGAGGCTGCAGTCATGACGGAACCGTTCACGGTTGGCGTGCACGCAGTGATGCGTGGCCAGGTGCAGATCGGTGATACCGTTGTGGTACAAGGTGCCGGAGCAATCGGCTTAGTGACGTTAATCTGTGCGAAAATTAGCGGCGCAGCCAAACTCATCGTTGTCGGTGGACCGGCGAGGCGTTTGGAACTTGCCAAGCGGATGGGCGCCGATGTCACCATCGACATTGAGGAGGTCACCACCGTTGAGGAGCGTACGGAGCTAGTCAAATCGGAAACACCGCGCGGGGAAGGAGCAGATGTGGTCTTTGAATGTGCGGGATTTTTGCCCGCTACCCCGGAAGGTTTGGGTTATGTGAAGCAGAGCGGGACCTTCGTTGAGGTCGGACATTTTGTGGATATGGGATCCATCGATTTCAATATCAATCAACTGTTGATGCGTAAAAATATCCGCCTTGAAGCGATCTGGGGCAGCCGACCTGAACATTTTGTGCGCGGATTGCCAATTCTTGAAAAAGACGAATTCCCGTTTGCCGACATGGTAAGCCATGAGTTGCCGCTTTCCCGCGTTCGTGATGGATTTGACGCGCTCAACGGAACCTACCGACTTGAAGGGGATATGGTAATCAAAATTGCAGTCAGTGCTGCAGAATAGTATCTGTCGCTCATGTTAAGAAATCGTGCAATAGAAACCGAGTTTTTTCTTCAAAACTCGGTTTCCCTGTGTGTTTTGCACTTTCTTTTTGTATGAGCCTATTTGTTTGTGTGTATAGTCGCGTGAAACGTAAAACGTGAAGCAGGCAATTTTTTACCCTTTACGTTTTGCATTCAAATGTAGAGCTGTCTGGCTCCAAAGCACGGAGGATTCTTCAATGGCGTACAGTGATTTCAGTTTACGGAACGTTGTCACAGAGAAGTTTATCAATCCGTTCGATTAACCCGTATTAGCTGCATGACAGGAGGAATCAATGATAAATACTATTAGACAAAAAATCAGCGAGATAAAGAAATCAGCTAACAGTAATTATATCTACCGCGGTGAACCTGAACATCATGAAAAGTATCCATACTATGGGAAAGTATCCTCAGGCCTTTGGCGTGAATATAGGAGAAAAATTCCGGAGGTAACATTTGATATAGAGTTTCTTCAGGCAGAACTTCTGAAAGCAGCTAAAAACTACAGCCACGAGCCCAGTGAAGATGATTTTGAAATTATGAGCCAACTTCAACACTACGACGGTAAAACCAATCTGATTGACTTTACGACTGACCATCTGAGATCTATTTTCTTTGCCTGTGATGGCTCCCCTTCCGCGGAAGGTAGAGTTATCTTGTTGCAAAGAACCGAAGATATAAACGAAAAATATCAAATCAAGGAACCGCAGAATCCAAGAAATCGCATCATAGCTCAGAAAAGCATATTTGTTCAACCACCAAAGGGGTTTATTGAACCATGCGATATCAACGATATAGTAACTATTCCGGCAAACCTTAAACAGTGCATGTTAACCTACTTGCGAGAAGAAAAAAACATATCCACCGAAACCATCTACAATGATCTTCATGGATTTATTAAAAATCAGAACATCCACCAAGAAGCGTACGCAGCATTTTATACTGGCTTGTTTCATCAATCCATAAAGGAGTTTGACTTTGCAATCGTGGACTATACCCAAGCGATAGACCTCCATCCCAATTTTTACCAAGCCTATCGCAATCGCGGTAAATCCTATCACGAAAGAGGCGATTCTGGTGATGTTATTGCAGACTATGCGGAAGCCATAAAAGACTACACCCAAGTCATACGACTCGATTCCGGTGATCCCCGTGGCACCAGCGATCCCGCTGTCAGTTACAATTGTGGTAGAACATCGCTACACCGGGGAGACTTTATATGCGCTGCCAAGGATCCTTTTGTCCATTACGATCGTGGTATAGCATGGTTACATTTAAAAAGATGGGAAGAGGCCAAGTTAGACCTGACGTATGCCAGCGATATGGGGGTAAATCTCATTGTTTCGTTTCGTGACGATGAAGGAAGCATTGAGGACTTTGAGGGGAGAATTGGCGTGAGTCTACCAGCAGACATCGTCGAAATACTGACATGCAACAGACGGTTACCTATAATTGGATCAATTTAGGCACGCATGTGACAATCACCAACAAGAGAGGTAATGATGAAAACACCATTTTTTCATTTCGCATTTTTGTTACTTTGTATATCAATCCCATTGACCGGAACGGCGCAAATCATAAACATTCCAGATACAAACCTGCGAACAGCGGTTGAAAAGAAACTTGGCAAAACGCAGGGAGCCACAATTACCGCAGATGATATGGTAAGTTTAACTAGATTGGGTGCTCCGAATTCTCGTATAAACTCTTTAACTGGACTTGAGAGTGCAATCAACTTGACAGTTTTGAGTTTTGAACATAACTCTATATCCAGTCTCAAACCTTTAGCAGGCTTAATCCATTTGACACAGATATGGATTATGTATAATCATATTTCAGATATATCACCCCTAGCAGGCTTAACTAACCTAACAAAACTGCATATTCACCAAAATTCCATATACGATATATCGCCTCTGGCAAGTTTAACTAATTTGACAGAGTTGGATCTTTCTGGGAATTCTATATCGGATCTATCACCTCTGGCAAGTCTAACTAATTTGACAGAGTTGAATCTTTCTGGGAATTCTATATCGGACTTATCGCCTCTGACAAATTTGACTAATCTAAAAAGCCTGGGGCTTGGTAGAAGCCTATTAAGCTACCAATCTATTTACACACATATTCCTACTTTGCAAAGCAGAGGTACTAAAGTCTATTTTCGAAGCCGAACACCTATGTATCTGAAGAAAATTTCAGGTAATGGGCAACAAGGATCAATTAATACAACACTAGCAAAACCATTTATTGTCAAAGTAACGGATGAAAATCTTGTGCCATTTGAAGGGGTTCCAGTCGCCTTTGCCATCATAGGGGGTAACGGGCAACTAAGTGTTATAAATACAACAACCGATAAAAAAGGTAGAGCAGAAAGTCTGCTCACGCTGGGCCCAAATCCAGGAACAAACACCGTCACGGTGGCCGCTGCTAGAATCTCTGATTCAATAACTTTTTCCGCTACAACAGAGCAATTGGTTCTGATTCCTGACCCCAATCTTCGTAATGGTATTGAGGCCGCTCTTGGTAAGTCAGAAGATGATCCAATCACTCTGTCAGATATATCAATGCTGACAGATCTCAACATACGTACTGCCGAAACGGTCGGTATAAGAGACCTGACTGGTCTTGAGTTTGCAACTGGTTTGAAATCACTGAAACTTTGGGTCAGTCCCCGATTTTCGACCCAATTGGATGTATCCCCAATAGCAGGCTTGACCAACTTGAGTGAGCTATCAATCGGCAATTACTCTATATCAGATATAGCACCAATAGCAGACCTGGTTAATTTGAAATCGTTGAACTTCGGAGGTAGTGCAATATCGGATATATCAGCAGTGGTAGGACTAACTAAC
>JAJEAL010000056.1 GCA_022822785.1 Candidatus Poribacteria bacterium | reverse complement strand
AGCAGCGCGCCGGGCACTCCCTACACGAAATTTCATACCGTGCATGTTACAAGCCTCAGTTGCCTGCATTTTTTATCAAATGGTTTTGCCAAGCGGATGATGTTGTTTATGACCCGTTTATGGGACGCGGAACTACGCTGGTTGAGGCACAACTTCAGGGCTGCCGTGCCTATGGAAACGATATAAACCCTTTGTCTAAGATCCTAACAGGACCTCGACTCGCACCGCCACCTTTAGTGCATATTAAACAGCGCTTGCAACAGGTAAATCTATCAACTAATGAAACAATAGACCCCGATTTATTGGTCTTCTTTGAAAAAAGCACTCTTCAGGAATTGTATGGATGGCGGGAATACTTTCGCCAAAAACAGGAAGATAACAAGTTTGATAAAACGGATGCGTGGTTACAAATGGTTGCGTGTAACCGTCTAACTGGCCATTCAAAGGGATTCTTTTCTGTTTACACACTTCCACCTAACCAAGCGACCTCAGTACAGGCGCAGCGAAAGATTAATCAGAAGCAAGATCAAACACCGGAGTACAGAAACACAAAACAGCTTATATTCAAGAAATCTAAGCAATTGCTCAGGCATGATATTCCATATCACTTTTGGCGAGATGATGCACGTCTATTTACGGAATCTGCGGACCGAACTGCACAGATTCATAACGAGTCTGTTAATCTCGTTGTAACGTCCCCGCCGTTTCTTGATACGGTCAATTACACTCAGGACAACTGGCTGCGAATGTGGTTTTGCGATATAGAAATAGAGCCCGGCAAGATTTGGCAATTAAAACGTCTGGAAGATTGGATTTTGCAGATGAAGAAAGTGTTTGTTGAATTACGAAGAGTGCTTAAACCTACAGGCTGGATCGCTTTTGAGGTAGGTGAGGTACGCAGTGGATCCGTATTGCTAGAAGAGGCGGTTGTGGAGGCAGCATCAGCAGCAGGGTTGATAGCAGAAGGTATACTCATCAATACGCAGCACTTTACAAAAACTGCAAACTGTTGGGGAATTTCTAATAATAGCAAAGGCACGAACAGCAATAGGATTGTGATACTGAAAAAGACATGTCTCCCTAAGTTCCCAGTCGATCATCCGGAGAATGAATATTCTGGTACTGATCGTGGGCTACTAAAGGGTTATTAGAGTGCACATTCCGGTTTGCTATCATTCATATATAAGGAGAAAATCAATGCCAAACACAGATAAGATAGGTTGGAAGGCTGTTAGTAAGACAGGGGCAGTTGCTGCGGGCGGTGCTGGAGCCGTTGATGCCGGGATTCAAATCCTGGAGGCAGGCGGTAATGCGGCAGACGCAGCGGCGGGGACAATCCTCGCACTTAATGTCACAGATCATATTGCCTGCTCTATCGGAGGTGAGGTGCCGGTCCTCATTTTTGATGCGGAAAAGGGGGAGGTTAAATCGCTTTCTGGTCAAGGGCGTGCCCCGCTTTCGCAAGACGCCATCGATTGGTACATGAAAAACGGCATCCCGGCAGGTGATATGAAAATGGCGCCTGTGCCCTCGGTTGTTGATTTGTGTATCACTATGCTCCAACAGTATGGAACGAAAACGTATGAGGAGATTGTAACCCCCACACTTGCCATCTTGGACGCTGGGGACGAGGATTGGCATCCCAATCTCGCTGTCACGCTACGTCGGATGGTTGAGGAGGAACAGATCACCTCCGGGGACCGTGAGACGAAGCTGCAAGCGGCAACCGATCGTTTTTACGGACGGAACAAGCACCGCAATGATATCGCGGAGGAATTGGAAGCATTTTACATCAAGAGGGGCGGATTCCTTCGTAGGGCGGATCTTGCCGCCCATACGACGCTAATCGAGGACCCCGTGAAGGTAGATTACAAAGGGTATACGGTCTACAAATGCGGCACGTGGACGCAGGGACCCTATCTCTGTCAAGCGTTGCGTCTGCTGGAAGGTTTTGATTTGAAGGGCATGGGACACTTCTCGGCAGACTATGTCCACGTGCTCACGGAGGCGCTTAAGTTAGCGATGGCAGACCGGGATGAGTATTACGGCGACCCCGTCTTCGTGGATGTGCCGATGGACGCCTTGCTTTCCGATGCCTATACCGAGATTCGCCGACCTCTGATTGACATGCAAAAAGCGTCGATGGAGGCCCGTCCGGGAGATGTAGAGAACATGAAGCCGTTGAAAGAGGACGGCGTATTTCGGCCGGGGGTTGGTGGAACGACAACCTGTGTCGTCGCTGATCGTTGGGGGAATGTAGTTTCTGCCACACCTTCGGCTAACGTCTACCGTGAAAAAAGTATGGGCGGTTCAACGGGCGTGAGTTTCGGAAACCGATTGCGAAGCCTCAATACAGTTCCGGGGCATCCAAACTGTATCCAACCGGGTAAGCGACCCCGTATTACGCTGACACCCACACTTGTGCTGAAAGATGGCAGCCCGATTTTGGCGATTAGTGTCGCGGGTGGTGATTTGCAGGATCAAGCGGCGCTGAATTTGCTCCTTGATTTCATTGAGTTTGATATGCAGCCTGAAGAGGCTGTCACCGCACCACGATTCGCTACAGCACATCACCAAGATTCGTTCGATCCAAATCCCAACCGTGAAGAGGCATTCAAGCAGGCTGGCGCGTTGACTGTCAGTGAGACTGTGGGTTCGAGCGTTCAGGAGGAACTAATCCGACGTGGGCATCAACTTGAGGCACGATCAGGAGCAATTGCGACGCCGGTTATGCTTTCTATTGATCAAGAGAGTGGAACGCTTTATGCCGCCGGCGATCCCGCTGCGAATCGCCATGCAGCGGGGTTAGACGACGAATGACAGGAACTTTTCTCAGAGTCTGAATGCTACATTCGTGTTTCCGAATGGTATGAAGTTTGAAGCGATATATAGGCAAGAAGCGGGTAGCCAGCAAGCATGACACTCGGTCATTCCCGCCTGAGACTGTGCTTCTCTCGCCACCGTGGATAATCCTTGGCGAGTAGGTTAGCAGCCCAAGTGCCATAGTAGTCGTAGCCGCCGCGGCGTTCCTGTCCAATCTCAGTGAGTGAGTAACGAACCACCGAGTCACGGTCAAGAAAGATTGGACGGTTGCTGCCAATCTCGTAGAAACGCGCCCAGAGGGGTCCCGCATCGGGATCCGCTAAGATCCGTTTATCGTCATTGCCCTCTGCGTCGGTGAACTCCTCAAAGCGCATACCGTGGATCGCGACATTTCTGAACCACTCGATAGCCCCTTCGACGGCGGCGATAATCTCCGGAGTGGGCTCTTTGACCGACATCAGGAAGCGCACAACGCCTACACTTTCCGCACCCGAGAGTGATGGCGGCTCATAGGAACGCGCCCATGTCGGTGCAAGCGTTTTTTGATCATGTTGGGCACACCAAGCTGTGAGTTTGCCGTCCCGTTTGATTTGCGTGTGCAGGATGCAGTCGATGCCCTTGATTACGGCAGATTCGGCCTTAGTGCGGTACTCAGTTTCCACGAACCCATAATCGGTTGATTCAGAGACGTCTAGGAGCAGTTCGAGAATACGGACCATAGAACCGTCATTGAACGTGATGTGGCGATGGTAGCGGTTGCTTGGCGGATAAAACTGGGGCCACCCACCGGTCGGGTACTGTGCTTCAAAGATATGGTCGAGACCTTTGAGAAACCCTTGTTGATAGCGTGGCTCGTTTGTCGCACGAAACGTACGGGCAAGAAACCGCAGTTCGTTGGTGGTAGCACCATTGTCGAACGTTCCGTGTAGATCGCCCATGTTCCCATCAAATGGCTCGGATGCTGTGTCACGGTTCTTGGGCCAACTGCCGTACGGTGTCTGCCACGTCAGGACGTTGTCGGCAATGCGTCTGCCCTCCTCGCTCTGGACCCATGCGTCAGATTGTTTCGCATATTTGGAAGGGACCCTTGCATCAGCGTATGACAAAGACAGGAGTAACAAGACGCAGATGAGGGTGAGTAGTAGCTTC
Source organism: Candidatus Poribacteria bacterium (assembly GCA_022822785.1). Classification (GTDB taxonomy): domain Bacteria; phylum Poribacteria; class WGA-4E; order WGA-4E; family PCPOR2b; genus PCPOR2b. Next base: position 15,151 of record JAJEAL010000056.1, on the reverse strand, counting down.
ATGAAGGTATCCTTTTATTGGCATTTTATTCGGACGAACAATAGGCATTGGTTCTTTAAGACTACATTATACAGGACTTACGCAAATTTAGCACACAGGGGGTAGATTTTTGATTTTTAACCCCCTAAGTCCCCCTGATCAGGGGGACTTATGATATCGCTGCGTAAGTCCTAATTATATACAATTGAGACGCCAACACCGCATCGGTGTTTAGGCGAAGTGCAATTGGAGGAAATAACAATGGCTGAAAGATTGACCGTCCTGTTTTTGCCCCACCCACTCGGCCCCTCAATGTTCAAACCGTCAGGGGACGACGTAGTGGCTGCAATTGGGGACCGGCACAATCTGCATATCTTGGATTATAATCAACCGATTGCGCCGCAATTTGACGGGGTTGACGTAGTCATTGATCACGGCGGTTCAGCGGGCACACGAGAGATGGCTGATGCCGCGGCGGGAAAAGTGCGACTCTGGCAGATCCTTGGAACAGGCTTTGACCATTTCGATCTGGACTATTGGCGCTCGAAGAACCTACCTGTAGCCAACTGTCCCGGAGCCTTCAGCGCTGTGGCACTAGCTGAATGCGCGATAATGTTCATGTTGATGCTCGCTCGTCAATATCCTGTCACCCAAACGAACCTGAAGCAGGGGAATCTATACAGACCAGTTGGGATGGAACTAGATGGGTTGAACTTGGGCATCATCGGTTTCGGTGCGAGCGGGAGAGAATTGGCACGTCGTGCTATGCCCTTTGGCTTGAGAATATCAGCGATTGATATCCGCGATATTGGGTCGAATGAGGTGAGCGAATTTGGTTTAGCATTCGCTGGGAAACCGAAAGATTTAGACTCGGTTATTGCTACCTCCGATTTTTTATCACTGCACCTACATCTTAATGAGGAAACGCGCCACATCATAGGCGCACGTCGCTTGCGGTTGATGAAATCCACAGCGTTTCTGATTAATGTCGCACGCGGGGCGTTGGTGGATGAAAGTGCCCTGATCGAGGTGTTAGCGGAGGGCAGAATCGCCGGGGCTGGGTTGGATGTTTTCGGGCAGGAACCGCCAGATTTGGATTCGGCCATCTTTAGCCTGCCGAATGTCATTGCAACACCCCACATCTCTGGGGCAACTGACGGCACCTCACGGAAACGTGCGGCTGCAGCAGCAGAGAATGTTGACAGGATAGCAGCAGGATTAGAACCGTTGTACCTCATATCTTGAGAGAGGTTCTCCATACGTAAGACATCGTGCGTCCAAAGAAACTGATTTTTTGCGCCAAACCCGGTTTCTCCGAGTCACCCCGATGACATGAACGACAAAAGGTGTCAATGTTCAAGAGAAACCCACGAAATAGCAATCTGAACAAGCAGATTCTCAGCCTCGCTATCCCGAACATTATCAGCAATCTATCGGTGCCGATGTTGAGTGCTGTTGACACGGCACTGATGGGGCGCCTAGAAAATGAGCAGTATCTTGGCGCCATCGCCATCGGTGGTATCATCTTCAGTTTCGTGTATTGGGGATTTAGTTTCCTCCGAATGGGAGTTACCGGACTCACGGCTCAAGCCTACGGCGCCGAAGATTCTACCGAAAGCGTCCTTATCCTGAAACGGGCGTTGATTGTGGGAATGCTAGTCGGTTTGCTGCTCATCGTCGTTCAACCATTAATTGCGGCATTTAGCTTCTACCTGATGGATGCAGGTCCCGACGTGGAACGGCTTGCGCGTTCCTACTTTCATATCCGCATCTACGCTGCGCCAGCAACCCTGTCCCTGCACGTGTTTCACGGTTGGTTTCTCGGTATGCAGAACGCCAAATATCCGATGTTCGTTACCATCGCGGTGAATCTGGTGAACCTGGCATTGAACCTCTTTTTTGTCAAGGTTCTCATGCTGATGTCGGATGGGGTAGCTCTCGGCACTGTTATTGCCCAGTACTTTGGATTGTTGTGCACCATTGGACTTTTCCTGAAAAGATATAGACACCTCTGGAACGGGTGGCATCTAAACGAGATGCTGAATCTCCCTGCCCTGAAACGCTTCTTCGGTATAAGCAGCGACATTTTTATTCGCACACTGTCTGTACTTTTCTGCCATGCGTTTTTCACATCAAAGGCTGCGGCATTGAGCGACACCGCACTTGCTATCAATGCTATCCTTCTGCAGTTTATCCATATCTTGGCTTACGGTACCGACGGATTCGCATTTGCATCGGAATGCCTCGTTGGCAGATATAAAGGGGCACGGAATATAGCTAACTTAAAGAGCACCGTGCGATATTCGTTCTGTTGGGCGTTGGTACTTTCGGCGGCGTTTAGTTTGGTATTTGCCTTATTTGGGACACATCTGTTACTCTTTTTTACGGACAAAGCAGACCTGCTAACCGGTGCCCGTCCTTACCTAATCTGGATTGTGATAGCAGCACCTATCAATTCAGTCGCGTATATTTGGGACGGAGTTTTTGTCGGTGCAACCGCTTCTACCGCCATGCGAAACTCGATGCTGGTTTCGACCGCAATCTTTCTGTTGACCTATTTCCTACTGAGCAGTTTGGGCAACCACGGACTGTGGATGACACTGACACTTTTTTCAATTGCACGCGGCGCAACGCTAACCTTTTTGGCACCAAAGCACATCTTTTCATTAGACCTACCGCAAAAACGGGGGCTGAAGTAAAAAATCTACCGCAGGGCGTAAGTCCTACATATTATTAATTCGCATTAGACGCATACTTGGAGGAAGCTCACAATGAGATTAAAAGGTCGAGTCGCCATTGTCACGGGTGCTAGTTCTGGTATCGGACGAGGCATTGCAGTTGAGTTTGCTCGTGAGGGAGCTAAGGTCGTTGTTGCCGATGTTCAAGAAACACCCAAACGTGGCAAATACCATGAGCAGGACACGACAACCCCAACAGTTGAAGAACTTGAGAAATTGGGAACTCAAGGCTTGTTCGTTCAAACCGATATGTCGGATGACTCGCAGATCGAACGACTAGTTCAGAAGACGGTTTCACACTTTGGCGAGTTGGACATCCTTGTCAACAACGCTGGCATCCATATCCCCGGTACTAGCCAAGAAATTACGATAGCCGATTGGGATAAGGTGATTGATGTGAATCTGCGAGGCATTTTTGTGGCGACGAAACTCGCCATCCCCCACTTGACAAAGTCACAATATGGACGTATCATCCAAATCGCTTCCGTTCACGCCTTCGGCGGTGGCGGTGGGCCCGCTTACGCTTCAGCAAAAGCCGCCCTCGTCAACATGGTGCGAGACACCGCGCTAGAAGTTGGAGGATATGGCGTTACCGTCAACGCTATCTGTCCCGGCTATATTGAGACTGCCATCCAAGATTACCTGACGCCAGAACAGATTCATGAAGCAAGCGAAAGAACGGCGATGCCACGTTTCGGGTTGCCGCGCGATATCGGCCGCGCGTCGGTCTTTCTCGCATCTGACGACGCGGAGTGGATTACCGGTGCGTCCTTGGTCGTTGATGGTGGGTATATTGCTGCGCTTTAGTAGGGCGAGCAGAAACCGAGTTTTTTCTTCAAAACTCGGTTTCTGTTGTACAATTTCCTAACATGACTCACACTTTTTATATCGTAAGTCAGGCTGAAAAAGGAGAATTTCATGAGTCAGAAAACGTATCGTGCTGCTGCGATTGGACATACCGGTGCCGGGAACTATGGTCACGGACTGCACCTACCATTTAACGAATTAGAAAACATCGAGTTTGTCGCCATCGCCGACCCGGACGATACAGGACGACAGGCGGAGATGGAAAAAACAGGCGTCCAACGAGGATACGCCGATTACCGCGAAATGCTTGACAAAGAGGCACCCGACATCGTCAGCGTGGGACCTCGATGGACAACCGACCACCTCGAAATATTATTGGGCTGTATCAACGCCGGTTGCCACGTCTACAGTGAAAAACCGATGACCGCTACCCTTGCCGAAGGGGACCAGATTGTAGAAGCGGCAAGTCGGGCAGGGAAGAAGGTCGCTGTTGCCCATCAGGCGGTCTATCTGCCTTCAATTCATGCGGTGAAGGAAATGATACACGACGGGACGATCGGAACAGTCCAAGCGATTCATGCCCACGGTAAACAGGACCGACGCGGCGGTGGTGAGGATATGATCGTACTCGGCACCCACCTTTTTAATATGATGCGCTTTTTCGTCGGAGATGTGAAATGGATGCAAGCACACGTCACCGAGAATGGAAAAGAGGTCACAATCGACGATGCACGCGACGCCACCGAACCTGTCGGGCTTATCGCTGGCGATTGCGTCAACAGCTACTTCGCCTTTGAAAGCGGCGTCTCCGGATTCTTCGATTCCCGAAAGCACGAAGTGAGCGGCGATTACTACGGCATGGAAGTTATTGGTAGTGAGGGCAGAATATCGATGCGCGGTGGCGGTGGGGACAACTTGGTCATCTATCCATATCCCTGCTGGTCACCAGCCAATACCTCTCAGAAATGGGAAACGATGGAGGTTGACGACACACCTTTCTCTAGCGGTAATAACCTTGCAGTCATCGATCTAATTGATGCGATTGAAAATGACCGTAAGCCAATTTCTGCTGCCGAAGACGCAGTCGCAGCGTTGGAAATGATTCTCGGTGCTTACGAATCGCAACTGACAGGAGAGCGAGTTGCGTTCCCTATTGCAGATCGAGAGCACCCGCTAAAAAGATAGCTGTGACCAAATTATCGGTGCAGGTACTCGGATTTGGAATGCGTTTGAGATTGACGTTACCCATTTTTCGTGTTAGAATGAGAGAGTATAATTGCCGTGTTTCCTTGTAAGGAATGGTCGTTAGGATCTCTGGACAAATAGAAATATAAATCACCCCCTATTTTTCGTACTCCCATTGCTTGTGTCACCACATAAAATCAGCATGACTGAGTAAACCATTTGCACGTTTTACCGGTTACTTCACAAGGGAGAAAGCCCATGAAAACCAAAAAACGCATTTTCAGTGGTCTGTTGATACTCGTTGGCAGCCTATTATTAATTCCGTGGTTGGCAGCCGTTTCATCGAATGGCGCACTCGTCTACGTCATCAACATACGGAATGAAATTGGAAATGGGCTCCGTGTGTATATTGATAACGGCATTCAGCAAGCTTCGGACGCGGAAGCGGACGCAATTATTTTTGATGTTCACACGCCCGGTGGAGCGGTCGGCGCCGCACGAGATATTATCGACGCAATCCAGCGCACAGAGATTCCAACAATCGCTTACGTGAACACAGAGGCGATCTCTGCCGGAGCAATGATTTCCCTGTCATGCGATCAGATTGTCATGCGCTACGGCGGCGCAATTGGGGATTCAGCGCCAGTCTCGCTCCAAGGGGAAGAGCTGAGCGAGAAGGTTGTCTCTTATATCCGTGGAAAAATTCGCGCCACAGCAGAACGGCAAGGTAGAAACCCTGACATCGCCGCCGCAATGGTGGACAAACGACTCTATCTCGTTCGGTTAATGGATGGTGAGATTATTACACTCCGAGAGGAAGAGTATATCGAAAGAAAGGAACTTGGCGAAGCGATGGAAATTATCGCCGCCGGGGGTGCAGAGGGTGAGCTGCTGACGTTAACCGCGGAAGAGGCGTTGGAGTACAACTTAGCAGATGCGGAAGCAGATACAGTTGAAGACCTATTGGCACTGTATCAGATTGTCGAAATTGACGGGGAACGCAAAGCCCTAACCACGGACGCAATCGCGCAACAGCAGATAGGATTTGGCAATGCTAGTGTACAGGTTATTAAGTCTCTAAAAAATGCAACACAGGAGACAGTGCTAGTTACCGTGGCGGACCGATTTGTCTTTTTTATTACTAGTCCGCTTATTAGTGCCACGCTGCTTGGGTTAGGCACACTTGGGCTGTTCGTAGAAATTCGGACCCCCGGTTTCGGTATTCCTGGAATTGCGGGACTTACCTGTCTAGGACTGTTTTTTTGGGGACACAGGCTCCTGAATATTAGCGCGGATTATGCAGCACTTGCCTTCGTTGTCGGTGTAGGGCTGCTTCTGCTTGAACTATTTGTGATACCGGGATTTGGTATTGCAGGTATAGGAGGCGTTGCTCTGATGTTAGGCAGCGTCTTTTTCGTATTCCGAAATGCTTACGAACTGGAAACCGCATTCTTCGGAATGTCGTTTGCGATTATCCTTGCATTTGCGCTTGCTATTGCACTCTCTTATGTCTTGCCCAAAACCCGCACCTGGAACCATCTCGTCTTGAATGCTGCTATGGATTCAGGGGCCGGATTTCATTCAGCACCACGTGAAGATTTTCAGGCGTACGTGGGTAAAACAGGGGTGGCGCTTACACCGCTGCGTCCTGCCGGTACTGTTCTTGTGGATGACAAACGGCTTGATGTCGTGACTGTCGGTGACTTTATTCTGCGCGATACACCCGTAAAAGTCAATAGTGTCGAAGGATCGAAAATCTTTGTTGAAGCAATTGATGAAGCCTAAAGTATCCCTGTTCCTATGTCTTGGTTTCTAATTCTTCTTATCGGTTTAGGAGTCGTACTACTGTTCATCGAGATCGCCTTGCTGCCCGGTTTTGGTGCAGCCGGAATTCCGGGCGTGGCGTTAATTATTGCTGGTATAGGACTCGTATGGATACAGTTTGGATTGAAAACGACTCTGATTTATGCAAGTACTACAATTGTACTGACCATTCCAGTGGCAATTTTGGGACTTTGGCTACTTCCGCGTACAGGTCTTGGTAAATCGTTTATTCTTCATATTGCTGCTAATCGTGCGGACGGGTTTCAAGCCCCTCCCTCGGATTTGGTCAACTTGGTGGGTAAGTCGGGGAAATCGGTTACCCCCTTACGTCCCGCCGGGGCAGCATTGATTAACAATCAGCGTATTGATGTCGTCACACTCGGTGATTATATCGGCCCTGAGGTCAACGTGGAAGTTATTCTTGTTGAAGGGAATCGGGTTGTCGTCCGGAGCTTGTGAAGATAGATAGACGCAAAGAACATACTACAATAAGTTGCTACAAGCTTATTTGGCGCAGATTTTGAACTTCGATTTTATCAGGTAAACGGAGGACAACGGGGCGTAAAGGGTTGTGGTACCATCGCGATTTGGCTAAATATCACGTATCACCCTTTAGCTGTGCTGTTCACGGATTTGAGGTTCAAACCGACTTGCTCGACTTAAGCCGCCAACAACTTATTTCCAAACATATTCTGCAAGGAGGTCAAGAATGGCACCAGAACAGATGTCTCTCCTGTTTCTTGCTATTGTCATAATTGTTGGGTTGTTAGTGCTCTTCTGGATTGTGCCCGTTGGACTGTGGATTGCCGCTATTTTCGCGGGTGTACGGGTCCGCATTATTGAATTGATTGGAATGCGGCTCCGCCGAGTTAGTCCACCGGTAATTGTAAATGCACAAATCAGTGCCCATAAAGCCGGATTGACGCTTGACATGGAACGATTAGAAGCGCACTTTCTCGCGCGTGGTAACGTCATCCGTGTGGTTAATGCCTTAATCGCCGCCGATAAGGCAAGAATTGATTTAGGCCTTCAGCAAGCGACAGCAATCGATCTGGCTGGACGTGATGTACTTGATGCCGTCCAAGTGAGTGTTAATCCACGCGTCATCACAACACCTCGGATTACAGCCGTCGCCCTTGATGGTGTGCAGCTCATCGCTACCGTACGGATTACTGTCAGAGCAAACATCAATCGACTTGTTGGTGGCGCCGGTGAGGAGACAATCGTTGCACGTGTGGGTGAGGGCATCGTTAGCGCAATTGGTGCCTCAGAAACCTACGAGGACGTCCTAGAAAATCCGGATATCATCTCTAGAACTGTACTGGACCGCGGACTTGATTCGGGAACAGCTTTTGATATTCTATCCATCGATATCGCCGATGTGAACGTTGGAAAAAATATTGGCGCTGAGCTGCAAGCGGAACAAGCGGAGGCAGATCTTGTGGTAGCACAAGCCAAAGCGGAGGAACGTCGCGCAATGGCAGTCGCCCGCAAACAGGAGATGACGGCACAAGTACAAGAAATGCGTTCCAGAGTTATCGAAGCAGAAGCAAGCGTTCCCCGTGCAATTGCCGATGCATTCCGGGATGGAAACCTAATCAGCCAAAATTAAGTGTTAGGTTGGCAAACAGGTTTTAGAACTGCTAACCCCAAAAGGAGGTTTCAGATGCCTATTCCATACATCATTCCAGCGATTATTATAATTCTATTTGTCCTTTGGCTAGCCTGGTTCGTGCCACTGGGACTCTGGATTGCCGCCCTTGCAGCAGGGGTGCGCGTTCGGATTTTCGGCGATCTCGTCGCCATGCGTTTACGCCGCGTTCCCCCTAAATCAATCGTAGAACCCCAGATTGAAGCGACAAAGGCAGGGCTGCAACTCAGAATTGACAACCTTGAGGCACATTTTCTCGCCGGAGGAAATGTGACAGATGTCGTGCGAGCCCTGATTGCGGCAGATAAGGCAAACATAAAGCTGGACTTTGCACAGGCTGCCGCGATTGACCTCGCCGGTAGAGATGTACTACAAGCTGTGCAGATGAGTGTCAATCCGCAGATTATTGATGTCCCTGCTAAAGGGGATACCAGTCCCGGCATTACTGCTGTTGCACGTGACGGGATTCAACTCATTGCTAGAGCCAGAGTCACCGTGCGAGCCAACATTGACCGACTTGTTGGCGGTGCGGGAGAGGCAACCGTTATCGCCCGTGTCGGCGAAGGGATTATTACAACAATCGGTTCATCCGCAAGCCATAAGGCGGTCTTAGAAAATCCAGCACGAATTTCCGAGGTAGTCTTGGAAAAGGGCTTATCGGCGGGCACGGCTTTTGAAATCCTGTCCATTGATATCGCAGACATTGACATCGGCGAAAATGTAGGTGCCAAACTCCAAACGGATCAAGCCCAAGCAGAATTGAAAATCGCTCGTGCTAAAGCGGAAGAAAGACGCGCCCTAGCACAAGCGCAGGAAGAAGAAAATAAGGCATTGGTCGAGGAAATGACGGTAACCCTTGTACAAGCGGATGCGGAGGTGCCGCGCGCAATCGCTGATTCTTTTGCGTCCGGCAGGATCAGTGTAATGGATTACTACGAACTGCGAAATGTCATTTCCGATACGGAGATGCGCCAATCAATTGCATCAATTGCATCTCCCACCGGAGATGGATCCACAACCCGTTCAGCCCATGCAGTAGGGTTATCGTAGGAAATTAAACCAGACACAACCAAGGGTATATCAATGGAAGAATGGATCCAATTAATCCTTTTCATTATTTTTGGGGCTGTGGCTCTTATCTCAAGGGCATTGAATCGGAGGGGTAGACAGGCAGAGCCAGACGTCGCGTCAGAAGAAGATGAGGTGACCTTGCCACCGTGGGGAAACGTACCGATGGAGGACGAGGAGTTCCCGCCTCCTGAGTTCGTTGAAGAGGAAGTAACCGCTGCGCCGCCTGAACCATCCCCTGTGCCTGAAGTAGCTGCGAAGCCAGACACCGCAGAAGAGGAGACTCCAGCCGAGTCTCCTACTCCATCCACGACGCCTACAATTGCAGGTATCCCGCTGTCCGCTCAGACTTTTCAACAAGGGATTATCCTTGCCGAAATTTTGGGGCGTCCAAAATCGCTACGACGATCACGGGAGTAAACTGCACCGTAGTCCTAAAAACCATATCTCATAAATCAGAACAACAACTAGAGCGCATGGGTTCAAGCGCACGAAAATTGCTTGAACCTATGCGCTTCCGTGCCCATATCTCTTCAGCCCGGTAGCCGGGTTCCCTTCACGAGTTATCGCACAACGCCTCCCACAAGGCGCGATAGTAGTTCAGCATACGCACCGAATCGGGACTCTCCGGAATCTCTGCCAATGTGTAGCCCTCATATCCAGATGCCTTCAGCAGCGTGAATAGTTCACGCCACGGGTACTCCCGTCGATGTAGCTCGTTGATATGAACCAACTGAACCCATGCCTTGACGAGATTAAAGTTGTTCTCGACAGACCCAGCTTCGACCTCCCCCGGATTGGAGTTCCAACAGACAAACACATTATCGTGATCAGCAAGCTCCATGATTGTTCGGATATGGGGGACATGCGATGTCTCCCGGCCGTGCACCTCAAGCCGAATCTGGACCCCGAGATTCTTGGCAAACTCTCCGCATTCGCGCAATGATACTCCAATCTGCGTTAACGTCTTTTCCACAGGAACACCTTCAGGGAGACCGTTGGGACGAACCTTGACGCCGGGGGCACCAACGTCTGCTGCCAACCGTACATATTCTTTCGTGCCATCGATATTCTGACGTACCTCCTCAGAATCTGTCGAGTGATACTCAAAAGCACTCCCTAATCCCACCAACTCAACCGGAGAATCCTCAAACCGCTGCCGTACCTCCTGACGCTCATCTGCCGAGAGATCCACCTCAACATTATGGGCATGGGTAGTCCGGAGTTCAACACCTTGAAAGCCCGTCGCCGTGCAATTCTCAATAATCGTTGGCACGTCCCAATCCTTTGCCATATTATACGTCACAAGCCCCAACTTCATCGTATATCTCCTTCGTCTATGAGGGAGGCGTATACCCTCTTACAGCTGCTATTTTGCCGCACTCATTAGAATAATTTATCTAACCCGTCAAGTACACCAGGAAACAAATTATATTCCGGTATCGGAAAACATTTGATCTCAATTGGTTTTTATATTACAATACTCACTCATCAGATGCAAAGGCAAAAGCGAGGGCTGTAAACAGATGGAACGAAGATTTTATGACGAACTTGCCCAAGCAAGTTTACAAGGGGATATACTCTCCGATGAATTATGTCTGCACCTATTAACTTCACCCAAGATTGAACTCCTGCCGCTGCTTGATGCAGCCTATCAAGTACGCAAAAAACACACCGGTAACGAGGTCCAACTGCATATCATCAATAATGCCCAAAATGGCTACTGTCCTGAAGATTGTTACTACTGTGCACAAGCGAAGTCGTCAAACGCAGATATTGAGGCTTACGCGTTAAAATCCGATGCAGAAATGCTAGCTGAAGCGGAGGCTGCGTATGAGTCAGGGGCTTACCGCTATTGCATGGTATTTGCAGGTCGAGGCCCGTCAAAAAAGCGAGTTCAACATCTCGCTAAATTGATTGGGGAAATAAAATCCCGCTATCCAATTCAGGTCTGCTTAAGTGCAGGACTAATTGACGATGCAGACGCCGACATGCTGAAAGCAGCCGGATTGGATCGACTTAACCACAATCTCAATACATCAGAAACGCACTATCCCAAGATTTGCACAACCCATACATATCAGGATAGACTCAACACATTGGACGCCGCACAAACGGCAGGGATTGAATTATGTGCTGGAATCATTGTCGGAATGGGAGAGGCAGCGAAAGATGTAGTTGAGGTCGCCAAGACCCTACGGAAGCTAGAGGTACAGTCGATACCTGTCAATTTCCTGCTACCAATCCCAGGCAACGCCCTCTCACAACCACCGGATCTCAGCCCAGAATATTGCCTGCGTGTGCTGTGTCTATACCGTTTTTTGAACCCAAAGGCAGAGATCCGAATCGCTGCGGGCAGGGAGGTACATCTGCGAAATATGCAGGTGATGGCACTCTATCCGGCAAATTCGCTCTTTGTAGAGGGTTATCTAAATGCCAAGGGAGCGTCGAGAAAACAGACGCTGCAGATGATCAAAGATGCAGGATTTACCATTAAAGCGGATCGGGCTTTGGAAGAACTGCTGAAACAGGAAGAAGCCACCCAGAATCTGCTAACAATCGACGATCGCGAAACGAGGTTGAAAGATATCAAGGACCTAAGACCACAGATTTAACTATAATCCCCCTTGCAGAAGTGCAAACCTTTTGAGCATTAGTCCACAAGACTTCGTTGTCAAACATAAGGAGGCTGAACCGATGGTTAGACTATCTCATGAAGATATTCTCTTTTTCAAACGGGAAGGCTATCTGGTTAAACGGAATGTTTTGGATCCAGATCTGATGGCGCAGGCCCGGGAACGGCTGTGGGACGGCGCACCGCCCTCCATGGACCGGTATGACCCGGAGACTTGGGTGGGGCCCATCAAAAAAGACGAGGAATGCCAAGATTCGATGAATGCGAAACGCGGCTTCCGATGGAACTTCCGAGAACCGGGGCGCGAAGATTGGATGGTCAAGCTACTTGCCACGGATCCAAGTGTCTGGGGGATGGCAGAGCAGTTTCTAGGTGAAGGGAATCTACGGATCCCCGATCGGATTCGAGGAATCTACTGCACACTCCCTTACGGCGATGAACCGGAAAAACCGACCACCTGTCATGTAGATGGACATCCCTTTCATCTAGGCGTTGTCGGGTATATTGACCGCGTTCCGCCCCGGGGAGGAGGATTTACGGTTTGGCCCAAAAGCCACCTGAAGTTCTATTACGAATTCCACTCCCAATATAAGCATGAACGAACCGATGGATACGATGACGTGCTAGCATCAGTCAACCAGACGCCCTACGTTGAAACGCACGGCGAACCGGGCGATATCGTCTTCTGGCATCACCGTATCGGTCATGCGGCGGGGCAGAATTTCTCCAAGCAGATTCGGCAAGCGGTACTATACGATTTCTGCAAAAAAGACCTAGAGCAGACACAGGAGGAGCCTCCGTGTGAAGACATGTGGCGGGATTGGCCCGGGATTCAAGCGTTGAAAGATAAGGATTGACGAGGAGAGGATATGGACAAAATTAGGCTAGGATTGGTAGGTTGTGGAGGTATGGGGACCCGACATCTCTACGGTTTACGAGAGTTGGCACAAACACCATTCAACAACGTCGAGCTGTGCGCCCTATGCGACATTCGCCGTGAGAACGCTCAACTCGCCGCCACCGAGGCGGAAAAGCTGCTCGGAGTACAGCCGGCAATCTTCACTGATCTGGAGGAGATGGTGCGCCAAACGCCAGATCTCACCGCCGTAGATGTCGTGACAGATCCGTCAGTACACCACACTGTCGTCTGTCAGGCGCTCGATTTAGGACTGCATGTGATGGTCGAGAAACCGATGGCAATCACGGTTGGAGCGTGTCAGCAAATGATTGACGCTGCAGAACGAAACAACCGAAAACTGTCCGTGGCAGAGAACTACCGACGTGACCCTTCAGCCCGGTTGGTTAATCACCTGCTGAAAATAGGCGCCATTGGCACCCCCTATATGGGGCTTTTTCACTCGCTTAGTGCCGGCAATGATATTTTTATTACTCCGTGGCGGCACCTTAAGGATAAGGGCGGCCCCATCGTTGATATGGGCGTTCACATGGCAGACCAGATCCGCTACCAACTCGGAGACATCGCGGAGGTTTACGGTGATGTATGGTTAATCGAGCCGGTAAGACGTAAGGCGGACAGCATTGGTGACAACTACACTTTCTACCAAAATCGGCATCGGGCGATGGACACCGAGGTTCCGGCAACCGCGGAAGACACCTCGATGGCCATATTCAAGATGGAGAGTGGTGTGACCGTAAACTGGCTGATCAGTAGAGGCGGCACAGGTAGCTACGGTGGTCAACTCATTCTGGGAGATCAGGGATGCATCAACGGCTTTGGAGCGCGTGGCAGCCGAGTCAGTATGAAACGGAGAGACGCGGAGGAAATCCCTCAAGAAGATATGCTTGCATCCGCGGACGGATTTGCTCTGGACCCTCTCGCAGAACATCTCTTTCCCACCCGAATCACCGACAAGGATAGCAAGGTAGATTGGAAGATTATCGCGCTTGAATATTATGAACTGGCTGAGGCCATCTTGAACGGACGGGCGATAGAGGTCGATGGAACCGAAGGGATGAAGGATGTGGCGGCTATCTACGCTATCTTTGAGTCGGCGCGGGCAGGAAGGGCAGTGAAAATGAGTGAGGTTGAAAGCTGCCAAGTCTACCAATATCAGTCGGAAATTGACGAAGTACTCGGGCTTATGTAAGGAGAAAACATGGAGTATCGACACATTGGAAAGACCGGCGTCAAGGTGTCCAGCATCTGTTTGGGAACAGCGTTTCGCGGTCAGGCGGACGAACAGACCTGTATACGCGTTATCGATCGGGCGATTGATCTCGGGTGTAATTTTATCGACACAGCCCTCTACGGTGCAGGCAGGTCGGAAATCATCGTGGGTAAGGCGATAAAGGAGAAGCGCGACGATATCGTACTGTGTACCAAAGTCTTCGGGACGCTTGGGGATACCCCGAACCATACCGGCTTATCGCGGGTAAATCTGATGCGGGGGGTCGAAGCAAGTCTTAAGCGACTCCAGACAGACCATATTGACCTTTACCTGCTTCACAACTTTGACCCGACAACCCCACTTGAAGAAACCCTACGTGCATTAGACGATATGGTACGCAGCGGACTAGTGCGGTATATCGGTTGCAGCAACTTCCGGGCATGGAAAGTGATGGAATCTCTCGGCATCAGTGCCCAGCGAAACTTGGAACCGTTTGTCTGTATCCAAAATCAATATAACCTGCTGAACCGTTGGGAAATCGAGCCAGATTTCGTGCCACTATGCCGTGAACACGGTCTCGGAATTATGACCTACAGTCCACTCGCCATCGGACTGTTGAGCGGACAATTCCGCCGAGGACAGGAACCACCGGCCAACACCCCGTGGGGGAAGGGGCCCGAATGGGGATTGAGCCCCCATAAATACAATTTTGCCGAGGCGATGACAGAAAGAGTCGATAAGATTGTGCAGACGCTCATTGACATCGGTTCAGCACACGATCGGACTCCCGCACAGGTAGCAGTGGCGTGGATCTTGGACCATCCAGAAGTAACCGCCCCGATTCACGGCGCAGATTTCCCCGAACAGGTAGATGAGATTTTTAGCGCAGCGGACTGGCGATTAACGCCGGAGGCACGAGAAACCTTAGATGAGGTGTCAAAAGTCGAGGAGTTAAGACGCTACGCCTAACACCGGAGATGTATACCACTTTTTTGAAGAAGCAGTGTATGAAAATTCAGGCTTTATGGTGAATTAGAGAAATAAGTGGACACTTTCGTCCCCCGGTAGGTGCGGTTTCCAACCGCACAGCATAGGCACAGTTGAAAACAGTGCCTACCAAACTTTCGTCCCTCGG
>JAJEAL010000085.1 GCA_022822785.1 Candidatus Poribacteria bacterium | reverse complement strand
TATAATTACAAACGACCTCACCAGAGTCTCAATTATGCGACACCGGCTGAGGTGTATCTGAGCTAAAGAAGTACACAGCAACTCTCAATTATCTTACTTATTTTTCCAATATTTTGGCCTCGACAATGGGTCCACTTTAGTCCTTTTTCGTAAAAATAATTTAAAAACACAATTAAGTATTTGGGATTAATATTTTTATCTTTAATTCTCAGCCTACCCGTGAAATTAGAAAATGAGTATTCGCCTTCCTTCATATCAAAATAAACAACCCTACCAACAGCTTGGGTGCTGCTGCCGCCTGATTTCTCAACAATAATATCTCCGCTACGCAGCTTTCGACTTTGAAATTGTTTTGTTTCGACTTCCAAAACAGCAACATTGGCGAAGTCTATTTTGCCGTCATCAACAAAATCCGTATTTCTGATTACATTAACTGTAGAGAATGGACCTTTTTTCCCTTCCCATAAACCATTAATCGAGTCAACTTTATCCCCTAATTTTACTAGCTCCCACTTGGTTTCAATATCAATATTCTGCTTTGGATTTAGGCTAATAGCTTTATTAAAATCCGTGCGACTAAAGTCCAACATATCAGTGAGTTTGGCATACTGGCAGTATTCGGGCAGCGGGTGAATAGTTTCACCGATAAAGTTGCGTTTAATCGTGGTGTTTATTTTGGTGCCATCGTTTAAATCATCGGGGTTAAACAAGGGAGTGGTAATATCGTTGACCGTTTCACCCCTGTTGTATTTAATGCCCTCCCTACCTTTGGCTTCACTCCACCAATATCCTAAAAATTGTTTCTGTTCTTTGTTGGTATTCGGCGCATTAACAATCAGCACTTTGCCAGCTTGCTCGTGTGCCAGAATGAAGTAATAGAGTTTATCTTTTTCTATGGCGTGTAGGTAAGCGATAAAACGTTGCTCCAATTCTGCGGATTGTTCCGGTGCCGTTTTTCTCTTAAATGTACTCGTTTTTTTTAGATTTTTGATTTCCGTACTTTGACTAAAGAATTGTTTGTAGTCACTGAAAATATCGTATTGCAATAACTCCACAAGCGGCTCAACGCTGGTTTGGGCAAAAAGCTTAATGTATTCTTCATAAGGAATCTCAATATGCTCGCAATAGGCTTTTATCAGGCAGTCATCTTGATATTCTGCACTCTCGTGGTCTCCTTCAAAAAAGTCTTCCACTCGATTGAGGTAATGCTCGGAGACTTCGGGGCTTTGCGCCTTCCGTCTTAAAAAGAGCACCACCGTATTCGTGCCTGTCTTACCAAAGGTACCACTCCTCAATTCGGCAATACTTACCACATCGAAAAATTGTAGCAGAATCTCACGCGTACGGGTGTGAACTTCATCAGCATTGGACAAAATACTGGAAGGAACAATCACACCGACCACCCCACCCGGAGCCATTAAGTGATGAATTCGTTCTAAAAAGAAGCATTGAATGGTATTGGTATCACTGCTTTCACCTGTGGCTCGGATGAGTTGATACTGTTTTTTGTCCGCTTCGCTCAAGGTTTGTAAAAATCCTTCCACTGCAAAGGGGGGATTCGCCACCAAAACATCGAAACTTGCCGGTGAGATTTCATGATGAAAAGCGAGCGCGTCGGCATCTAATATCTTGATCTGCCCTTGACCGTGCATATAGGCGGCAACCTTGGCAACTTTAGCTAAACGATCTTCTTTTTCAATGCCGGTAATCTGGCTATAATAGTCGCTTAGGTCTCTTTTCTGCTCTTCAACTATGGTCTTTATTTGATGGGCATACTCGTTTAAGAAATGTCCTGAACCACAGGCGTAATCAAGCGCTTTAATCGGTTCGGAGGTAGTTGCAATTTTTTGAGCGAGTGGCAGGGACGCAACAATAAATTTGCAGATAGGGAGCGGCGTGAAAAACTGTCCTTCAGATTGCTTGATGCCATCATCGAGGAAAAGTTCAAACATCTCACCCAAAAACTGGTTTTGACCATCTGTTTTGAGTCGTAACCCTTGCCACATCTGCACAACCTCTGACAATACCTCGGCGTTTTTGTTGAATAATTCTTCGTTGTGGGTGTCTAAAAAGGAGAAAGCGGAGTTGGTAAAAAATTTAAGTTCTCTAAAATAACGTTGTATTTGGCGCTTGGTGGCGTTGCGTTTGTTTTTGACTGTCCAAAATGCGTCGTCAATTTGTTCGTTACTGATGTAGCTGATTTCTTCGTTTAGAAATTTATCCATCCCTTTTTGATAGAGGTTTTGCAGTCTATCGACAAAATCAAAGTAGTTGTCGTAAGTCATACCCTTCCAATAAAATTGCAGATCGGCTTTGTTGTCCTCTTCGTCGACAAGTTTGCATAAAAATAGATTGACCAATACCTCAAAGGCGTTTTCTCGCCTCGCTATGTTGTGCTTCCTTAGGATTGTTCGGAAGGCATGGTATTTACCCTCTTTATCCGCCGCATCAACGGCTTTGGTGTCATCTGCGAGGGTATAGTTGTTTTTACCGATCTGGTAGGCTTGAATGTTGTGTTCAAAAATACCGACCTCTGTGGATTCCAATCCGTAGGTATCACACCAAACGGCGAAGCGGTCTTCAACGTTGGTAGCTTTGGCAAAAGACAGCAGGGATGTATCATGTTCTAAAAGCTTCTCATCGTCACGATGCGCAATAATTTTGTGGTCAACACGGATCTTATTTTTAATGAAGCTAGAAGCGTAAAGACACAGGTATTGTACTTCGGCGATTTGTTGAGCATAACTAAATAACTGATCGCCATCTTGTTGGGTCTTCTGCCATGCCCTGTCAAATTCATCGCCCGGCGTTTTGCATTCAATGATCAGCAAAGCCGTATTTTCTTGGTTTTTAACCAATATATCGGCACGCCCACCGCTTGCGCCGCGCCCAACTTGCCATGTAGGTTCAAGCTCTAAATGTTCGGGCTTGTAGCCTTTTTCTAGCAGCCGATGCACACACTCAAACACAACAAAATTCTCATTCTGTGAAAAATTGCATGTGTCTCGTCGATTGACTTTTAACCCTTTGTCTTCGGGGTAAATTATTTTTTCTCGGTCAAAATCAACTTTTAGTTCGGCTTCACCAATTGATTTTTGGAAGATGTTCCCTTCAGCCGTAAAGCCTAGCGTTTTGAGCACAGTCTTAAAGTTTTTCTTTCTTATCATCGTGATGTTTCCGTTTGTGAATAACGTTTGAGTTCAGACAGTTCATGCTATGTTGCGACGATAAGAGCAGCACAGCACCGAGTTGGCCGGGGCGACTGGTTATGTTTTTACTTCAATTTCGCACGAACTTTTTCAATGAGAGCATTGCAACATCCGGAAATCTCAAAACTAAGTTTTTTGAGGTTACGCCCCTTTACCTTGATTTTTGGTGACTGTCCATGTTCAGCACATATGAGATTACCGACTGATTTTTTAACAGACTCTGCCACTTGAGATGGAATTGCAGACTCTAAGACATCCTTCAGGTTATTGGGGTTTACCTTTCTCCCATTGATTTCAAATGAAATAGGAGTTACGCACTTCAGTTCGTAGTAGCGCGATTCATTGCGCGTCCGGACGATGGGTGATGAAACGAGCGGCTAGAATCTGAAGTGTGCAAGCCGCTGTGATGTCACAAAATGTCACAAAATGTCACATATTTTGCATATTTTCGTAAGTCGTGGGCGGATCGTTGATGAACATTAGCTTTGATTTTAATCAGATGTCACAAAATGTCACATATTCTCACATATTTTTTACCTGAGTGTGCGTTTTAGTGCGTTTTTGTGAGGTGGTTTGGGTTTCTGAACCCTGATTTATGCCGTTCCCCCGATAGATCCCCGATTGCATCGTCCGATAAATTGAGACCAGGGGGACTCCGACAAGCCGAGAGCCGGTTCCGATAAATCGGAATCCTCTCCGACTACATCGGGATAGGCGGAACGGAACAGACGGACTGTACTACTTATCAGGGGGACTTATGAGCCAGCTGCGTAAGTCCTAGGAGTGTCAGGATTATAGCTGATAGCTGCCTCTGCCATCTGTAATTATTATTTTAACATATCGGAATAACATGTTGCAAGCAAAAAGTCAATCATTCCGCTGGGACTTACGCGGTTGGCGGCTTAAAGCCCCGTACCGTTTCCTTGATGAATCTCCGATGAATCCCCGAAAAATACAAACGACTAGGGTGTGCTGAAAATCCCTAATAGCTGATTATACCCCCATTCCAAAGGTTCAGCAACCTACCACCTAACTCGCCTCCTCTCGCCAACGTTCCAGGGGGTGACTACGATCCTTGAGCGGAAACGCGACACGCCCACCCTGTCGGTGAGACTCCCATGAGCCGTGAATCATTTCCAACGACGCCCGTCCCTCCCGACCGGACGAAATCGGATCGGCGTCCGGGCAGTCGGGTTCAAGTAACGACTGGATGAGGCGAGATTGAAGCACGGAGTTGATGTCCCGCGTTTCCAGATGTTGACCCGTAATGCTGTCCTCATCGGGCAGCGAAACCGGCTCCCACTGATGGCCTTCCACAGGTGTCATAAATTCGCCGCGGTGGATGAACATCACTGTGGCAACGCTTCGACGCAATGCAATCCGCCCTTTTGTGCCGATGAGGTCTAAGCCGTACGCCCTATCATTTGCCTGTGACTCTGCCAAGAAGTCGCAATCGGCGTGTATTCCGTTGGTGAATCCAAACGAACAGAATGCTCGCTCGCCGATGACCAATCCCGCGTCTCGGTCACGGGGGTTGACCTCCTGACTATGTTTGATGTCCTGAGGGCCCGCTTCAAGGGAATCCGCAGCGGTGATATGTGCATCAGCCCAACTCACCTCTCCCCCAAAATTGTGAACCCAATCAAAGAGATGTGTTCCCATCTCCATCATCGCGTTGCCCGCTTTGCGTCCCCCTTTTTCGTAAGCGCGTATCAGAAAGATCTCACCGATTTCCCCGTCAGCAATCAATTTTTTTGCATAAGCGTTGTACGCGCTAGCACGTTTCTGATGATTGATGGACAATCGCACCCCCGCTTCGTCACACGCTGCAACCATCTCGTCCGCCTCCCCAAGGGTCACCGCCATCGGCTTTTCGCAGAGCACATGACAGCCATGTGTCGCTGCAGCGAGCGTTGTCGCGTGGTGCTGCGGTGCCTGCGTTGAAATCACAACGAGGTCTAAGTTCTCCTTTTCAAACATCTCCTGATAATCTGTGTACAGGGCGGACACGCCGTACATCTCTTGGTACGCTTGCAGCGCTTCCTCACGAATATCACAAAAAGCGACCAAATCCACCAGTTCGTTCTTAATCAACGTATTGGTATGATCTCTACCTTTGCCGCCACACCCAATTAACGCGGCTCGATACTTTGCCATTGGTCTTGCTCCCTCTCTTTTTTAACTTATTTCTTCAATTCTCTATAGATCTCCCTTTAACAGTCCACGAAGCGAGCGGGCGAAAAAATCTCCATTGACCGATCCCACTGCCCGTCTACTATCAGCTCCTTGATAACCTTTGCCGTTATCGGACTACCCGTGATACCCATCGTAAAGTGCCCCGCCGCAACCGAGACATTTTCCCACCCCGGAAGTGCCCCAATGGCAGGTAGTCCATCCTCGCAGAACGGCCGTAAACCCGACCACATCCTCTCAACACGTCCGTCACTTAAGGCGGGAACTACCGATGTCCCTCGTTCCAATAGATCTGCAACCGCTTCGGGCGTGTTGCGTTTATCGAAGCCGACATGTTCGACGGTTGCCCCGACGTGGACTGAGCCGTCCGCACGGGGAACGAGGGCCCCTTTGCTAGAGTTAATGGGACGTTGAAGCAGACGCGGAATGGTTGTGACCGCCAACATCTGTCCACGCGCAGGAACGACCGGGATGGTGATGTCCAACGCCTCGCAGAAAACACGGCTCCACGCCCCGGTGGCTACCACGAGATGTTCAGCAGCAATCTCCCCTTCGTTTGTCTGAAGTGCCGAAAAACGCCCGTCTGTCCGCTGCACGCCGGTTGCAATACAGCCTTCGAGAAATTGTGCTTTACGAAGGGAAGCACCTCGCGCCAACGCTAGAACCAAACGACCATTATTGATGTACGCCTCATCGTGGGAAAAGATGCCGCCACAAACCGCCTGTGCCAGTTCGGGTTCAAGCGAATGTATCTCCCTTGCGTCCAGTGATGTTACGGCCATCCCAAAGGCTGCTCCCAGTTTTTGAAACTGGGAGAGTCGATCCGCCTCTTTGTCTTCATTCAGAGCAATTCTTAGAATCCCGGAAGGGATGTACTCAACATCAATGCCCGTCTCCTCTTGGAGCGCCGGAACGAACGCGGGGAACATCCGCGTTGAAGCCAAGTGAAACTCAAAAAGCGCCCGTTCCTCCTCTGCCATGTGCAAGGGCACCAACAATCCCGCAGCTGCACTGGAAGCTTCCGCGCCGACCTGCCCCTTTTCCACAACCACTACCTCAACCCCTGCTTTCGAGAGCTCGTAGGCAATGAAGCATCCGATGACCCCGCCGCCGACCACAACTACATCTGCCCTTCGATCCATCTGACTCTCCTTCCGTTACAATAGTCATCATCTATAGTGTCTAATAGTCCATTGATTATCCCACATTGAAACGGAATTTTCAACGTTGAAAGTGTTGGGTAAAGCTTACGCTATAAGTGTCGAAAAGTGTCCGTATATCTCTATCGATTTCTGAGAAAAAAAATCCTTCTGGATGTTTGTGCCATTTTGACGTATAATATTTAGTGAAGTAGTGTCAAGCGAAATTGGTGCGGATAGAAATGTGTAACTATCCAAACGAACGGAGGGGTGAGGCAAGCTCGAAGTTGGTCTGCATTTCCTCAACCGATACGGCTTGGCATCCATAATAACTTAGAGACGACGATGTTATCTGATAGGTGTTTTCTTCTTAGGTCCCGCGATGCAGTGGAAAATGGTGGTACTATCAGGGGGGACGCTATAAGGTGGCACCGTGTCGATTCATCAATGAACTGCGAATCACTCGATTACACTATCGGTGAAGAATCTTTAGTTTGAACGAGCTGTTCTTGAGATGAGTCTTGGCGAGTGAAGCACCAATCATCCGCCGGCGGGAAAAGATCTTATTTTCCAGATTTAACTTCTTGAAATCTCATAGATGCTTTGCCGGGTCATGAGGTTCTCTGAAATTAATCCTAGGCTTGTTTTGCGAAGTTCACAAAGTTTGCAAATTTCAAACAACATCTTTTGAGAGAGGAAATTTAGATGAATATTTATGTCGGTAATTTGTCATTTGACGCCACGGATGATGACTTGCGAGAGGCTTTTGAAAGCTACGGAACGGTCGACACTGCTAACGTTATTCGGGATCATTACAGTGGTAGATCGAGAGGATTTGGATTCGTCGAAATGCCCGATAGTGGTGAAGCCGAAGCAGCAATTGCTGGATTAGATGGGCAGGAAATTGTCGGTCGTCCTGTGAAAGTAAACGAGGCTCGTCCTCGACCCCCACGTGGTGAGCGGCGTGGCGGGGGCAGACGTGATGATGATGATCGCGATAGATGGTAAATGCTATCTTCGCTTGATAACTCTACAAAAAGCACTGGGTAATATGATTTACCCGGTGCTTTTTTTATTTTGTCTTTAAGGTGCGCTGGGATAGATAGATTTAACCGTAAAAGGGCGCTAGGGTAGGTTGACCGGAACTTCACGTCCTAGCTGCGATGATTGATAGATTCCATCGAAAATCACGTTGGTGTACAGGAAAGTATCGCCGGGGATGGGAGAAGGTTCTGCGTCCCGAATGGCTTGCACAAACTGCTTAATCTCATAGCCGATGTCTATGCTTCCTGCTGGCAGTTGATCCGGGGTGACATCCCGCAAATCGCTGTAGCCGCCGTGCGATAGACGCAGTTTTGTTTCCGAGCCGAAGGGAAAGATTTCAACGGATCCACGACTGCCAGCTAGCCGTATCTGCCACTGCTCTGGGAAGTTAATTGCCCAGCTGTGCGCGAAGAACAGCGTAATCCCTCCCTCCAACCGCACATAGGCTGTGCCAAAATCTTCCACTGAAAAATCATCTATATCCCAAGTCCCGTCCGGGGAATGCCCAAAAATGTTGGCATCGGTGCCGGAAACTGTAAGCGGTTTGGGATGTCCCATCAGGTGGAGCACAGCGTCGAGTGTGTAGACCCCATTGTCCATGAATCCGCCACCACCGGCTGTCTCTTTTTTGATGAACGTTCCGCCGGGGATACCACGATGCTGCCAGCCGATCGCTTCTGCGTAATAAATCTGTCCGAGATTTCCCGCCTCAATGAATGCTTTCGCCGCTCGAATCTCTGGCATAAACCGCCATTTCATCCCCACCATTAGGGTTTTTCCGCTCGCTTTTTGGGCTTCGACCATCTGATACGCTTCCGCTGCCGTGGCGGCCATCGGTTTTTCCACAATGACATGCTTCCCCGCTTGAAGCGCGGCAACGGTTGGTTCGCAGTGCGCCTTGGTGTACGTGCAAACACTCACGGCATCCACCTCCGCAAGTGCGAGTAGTTCCCGATAGTCCCCAAATGCGTATTCCGCGCCCCACTCCTGTGCCGCAGCGCGCGCTCGGTCCTCAAAGATATCGGCGACCCCCACAATCCGTGCTTCATCAGGAATTTCAAGGTATCCGCGTGCATGTGCGCGAGAAATCCCGCCCGCGCCGATGATACCAATACCAATTGCCATAGTGCGCCCCCATCAAATCATTGCAAAACAGTGTTAGCTTCTTGCACAATCTGCGCTGCACGTTCCTCCCAATCTGTTGAAGGAGTCTTAATCCCTGCCTTGAACCAGATCAGGTACTCAATGTTGCCCGCTGGCCCGCGAATTGGAGAATAAGAGACCCCCATAACAGATAGCCCCAAACCACGAACAAACCGGATGAGATCGTGGAGGACCCTAACGTGAACCCTCACATCCCTCACGACACCGCCTTTCCCGACGTGTTCCCGTCCCGCCTCAAATTGTGGCTTGACCAAAGCGAGCACATCTCCCATCGAATCAACAATTTGGCTCACAACCGGTAAGACTTTTTGGAGAGAGATAAAGGAGACATCAACCACGCCGATGCCGACCGGCAGCTCAAAACGATCTACGTCAATCGTGCGGATATTGGCCCCCTCAATGACACACACACGCGAATCTTGACGGATTTTCCAGGCAAGTTGTCCATGACCAACATCCACCGCATATACAAATCGTGCGCCGTGTTGTAGTAGGCAATCTGTGAACCCACCGGTCGATGCGCCAACGTCAATCGCAACGCTGTCCGCTACATCAACGTGGAAAACCTGCAACGCTTTCTCTAACTTCTGTCCGCCACGGCTCACATACCGCGGCGGCTGTTTCACTATAATTTCTGCCTCTAGTGAGATAAGTTGCCCCGGCTTAACCTGCGTACTGTCCGAAACAGCTACTTCACCGGCGAGGATTAACCGCTTCGCTTGTTCCCGGCTTTCGGCGAGTCCGCGCTGGACGAGGAGTGTGTCTAACCGCTGCTTGCGCTGACTGCGTAATACGCGGGGCGTGGAATGTGAAATATTCGAGGGAACGTTGCTATCCCTCCGGTCTTTCCCGGCAACCTTTGCGTCCGCTACCGCATCATTCAGTTCGCCTCGGTTATTGGCTAATTTGCTCATCTGTTAGCTTTAATCCTTCACGGACAATCGCTTCTGTATCTAAGTCGCACTGTTCATACAAGGTGTTAACATCCCCATGTTCAACAAAATGATCGGGGATACCGAGACGTTTGACCTGCACATCTGTTAATCCGCTATCTGTGAACATTTCCACAACCGCGCTACCAAATCCACCTATCAACACGCCATCTTCAATCGTAATCACTTTCCGAATCCGTGAGGCGAGCGGAAGGATGAGTTGGTCATCAAGTGGTTTGACAAACCGGGCGTTCACTACCGCAGCTGATATCTCTGAATTTGCCAATTTCTCCGCTGCATCAATTGCCGGTTGGACACGATTTCCAATCGCCAAAATCAGTAGGTCGTCACCGTTACGTAAAAGTTCACCTTTTCCAATAGGTAAGGATTCAAGGCGACTCTCCATTGGAACGCCTAAACCGGACCCGCGGGGATAACGAAGGGCAATTGGTCCCTTTTCATACTCGACTGCGGTCTTCACCATGTGCTGAAGTTCATTTTCATCTTTTGGTGACATTATCACCATGTTTGGGAGAGAACGCAGATACGCAAAATCGAAGACCCCGTGATGCGTCGGTCCATCCGCTCCGACAAGTCCAGCACGATCTAGCGCCAAGATAACGGGAAGATTCTGGATGCAGACATCGTGTACTAACTGATCATAACCGCGTTGGAGGAAGGTGGAGTAGATTGCCGCTACCGGCTTGACACCTTGAGTTGCTAAACCTGCGGCAAAGGTAACAGCACACTGTTCTGCCAATCCCACGTCGAAGAAGCGATCGGGGAATACCTCCTGGAATTTGTCTAGCCCGGTGCCGTTTGGCATTGCAGCAGTTATAGCAATAATTCGGGGGTCCTGTTCGGCTAGTTCGATGAGTGTGCTGCTAAAAACATTGGTATAGGTTGGAAGCGGTGATTTGGGGACGAGCGACTTGCCGGTTTTGAGGTCAAACTTGCCACTGACGCTGTAAAATGCCTCGGAATCCGTTTCAGCCGGCGGATAGCCTTTCCCTTTCTGGGTGACAATATGTAGCAGTATTGGTTGATGTAGTGATCGTACCCCCTCAAGCACAGGCAGCAACGCTTCCAAGTCGTTGCCGTCAAGGGGACCAAAGTAGCGAAAGCCAAATTCCTCAAACAGAGTGCCGGGCTTGAGGGCGGCTTCGATCCGTTTGGCGACCGGTTTCACCTCCGGGGCAATTCGCTTCACAATCTCTTTTGCACTTGAACGCAGCGCATTGTAGGTCGGATTCGTCAAGAGACGGTTCAGATATTTTGAGAACGCACCCACCGTCTGGGAGATGGACATCTGATTGTCGTTCAAGATGACAAGCATATCTTTTTTGAAATCGCCGGCTGTATTCAATCCCTCAAACGCCATCCCGCCCGTCAAGCCACCATCCCCGATGACCGCAACTACTTTATAATCCTCGTTGTTAACGTCACGAGCGGTGGCAACCCCTAGTGCTGCTGCAAGCGATGTGCTTGAATGACCGGCACCAAACACATCGTACTCACTTTCTGCTCGGCTGAGGAATCCGCTGATACCCCCATACTGGCGAAGCGTGGGAAACGCATCACGGCGACCGGTGAGCAATTTGTGTGGATATGCTTGATGGCCGATGTCCCAGATGACTTGGTCACGTGGGGTATCGAAAACATAATGGAGGGCTATTGCCAACTCAACTGTCCCTAAGTTGGGCGCAAAGTGTCCGGGGTTTTCTGATAGCACCGAAAGAAGATACCTACGCATCTCCTCAGCGAGTTGTTTCAGTTGGTTGGTATTTAACGATTTGAGATCTGCTGGTGTATTGATTTTTTGTAAAAGCATTCCAAAGCTCCTTGTAACAATCAGCAAATAAGGGCAAAGCACGCTGTCCCTCGGACGAGAAATCAGCTTTCTCCGTCATCTTCCACTTCAAACGGTGCCATGTTAAATACATCTTCATCGACTTCAACCAGTTGTTGTACGCGCAATTCCGCCGCATCAAGCTTCTCTCGACAGAGTCGAGTCAGACGAATACCTTCCTCAAATACTTCCAACGACTCATCCAGCGTCAAGGCATCTCCCTGTTCAAGCTGGGCAACCGCCTCCTCAAGTTTGATTAAGGCTTCCTCAAAACTTATCTCTTCAGCCATCTATCTCTCCTTTCAACACACGACATGCTAATTGCCCCCGTGAAAGTCGGAGCTGAACCTCTTCGCCAACGTGAACTTGTGCAGCGTCTGTAACTGTATTTCCGCTTGAATCTTTGCAGATACTGTATCCACGAGCCAACGTTGCTAGAGGGCTTAATGTATCTAACTGAGCAGCAGCGATTTGCCACGCTCGTTGTTTTCCATTGAACTGTTCTTTCGCTGCACGCTGCCCTCGGTTATCAAGCTGATCAATCGCCTGCTGAAGGCGATTAATGGCATCAATCCGATGTGTTGGCGAAATTCGGCTCTGTATATTTTCTAGCTTTGTCCGTATAAGGTCAAGTCTTCTATCAATGTCTTGCGCTAAGTAAGATTCGATACCGGCCAGCTGCTGACGAAGCTCCTCCTGATCTGGGACAATATTTTCAACCGCTGCAGAAGGGGTAGGAGCACGATGATCTGCGACGAGGTCTGCGATGGTAACATCGGTTTCGTGCCCTACGGCAGACACAGTCGGGATCCGCGACGCAAAGAGCGCGCGAGCAACAACTTCTTCGTTAAATGCCCACAGATCCTCAATTGAACCGCCGCCTCGACCAACAATCAGAAGATCTATTCCCGATATGTGGTTCATGGACTTAATGGCGTGGGCAATCTCTGGCGCTGCGTCCTCCCCTTGTACAAGGGTCGGAAATAGAAATACCTCCACTGCGGGATAACGTTTCTGTAACATTCTGAGGATATCACGGATGGCTGCCCCCGTCGCAGAGGTGATGAGACCAATCTTCTGTGGAAATTTCGGAAGTGGCTTCTTATGGATTGGATCAAACAGTCCTTCCTCAAGGAGCTGTTCCTTGAGGCGCTCGAAAGCGATTTGTAGCTCTCCTACACCGACAGGCGCAACACGCTCACCAATAATCTGATACTGGCTCCGCGCACCGTAGATACTGAGTCGCCCATTAACAAGCACGGCGTCCCCGTTTTGCAACGGAATTCGCAGACGAGCGGCAGCAGAACGAAAAATCGCACACTGAATCTGGCTATTGTTGTCTTTGAGCGTGAAGTAGATGTGGCCGGAAGCGGGACGTCCTAAATTTGAGATTTCGCCCTCAAGCCATAAATCCTGTAGTGTTGGCTCCGATTGCAAAATGCCTTGCAATATCCGTGTGATTTCCTGAACCTTGTAGACCTTACCTGTTGGGAACATTGTGAACGAATTATATGGTATAAAAATATAACGACTGAGCTACTGCGCTCTGATTACATCGCTCATAGGGAGCCGAATACGCTGAATGGAGAGTGCCTTACCCGTTTCATCATCCAATTCCAGAATGACCCCACTGAGAATGATGTTACCACTCGCAACTTGAAAACGGCGGGGCAGCATTGTCCGAAAACGCTCGATCACCTCTTCCTTCTTCATGCCAATCACCGAGTCGTGGGGCCCTGTCATACCGACATCCGTGATATAAGCGGTGCCTTGTGGGAGAATCTGCTCGTCGGCTGTCTGAACATGGGTATGTGTGCCCACAACCGCACTCACTTTTCCGTCCGCGTACCAACCCATTGCGATCTTCTCCGCTGTCGCTTCTGCGTGAAAATCGAGTAGAATAAAGCGCGTCCGTGTTTGCATCTGAGGGAAGATGGCATCAAAGGTGTGAAACGGATTCTCATAGTTGTCCATATAGAGTTGCCCCGCTATATTCATCACACCGATTCGTGTGCCTGAGGAGGCTGTGGTGACCAGCCAACCGCGCCCCGGTGTTCCTTTCGGAAAATTTGCCGGACGGACAAGATGCGGCTCTGTATCGATGAACCTAAAAATTTCACGATTATCCCAGACATGGTTTCCTGTCGTTACCACATCAACCCCCAAATCTAGGATTCCGTCGAGCACCGATTGGGTCAACCCTTTACCACCGGCGGCGTTTTCTCCATTGACAATGACTGCATCTACCCCTCCCGCTTTTTCAATCAGGTGTGGAAGGAGGTTCGCAAGCGCTTTCCGTCCGGGGCCCCCAACGATGTCTCCAATGAATAGAATTTTCAATATTACCTCTCAATCAACTTCCGTGATGACTGAATGACCAGTGCTAGTGCTAGACTAGAATGCTCTCACCAATCCAGCTTATTCCTGTGCCAATCGCTCTAGTTCCCCTAACGTAAAAACCGAAGTAAGCGAACAGCCAATCTCCGCCAAATTCTCACGTCCCCCACTCTCCCGATCAATGACGCAAAAAGCATGCCCAACTTTTAATCCAAGTTCACGCATTTGGGATACCGAAGTCCGAATCTGCCCAGCAGTTGTAACCACATCTTCTATCACCAGCGCTGTGTCGCCTACTTGAAATCCACCTTCTACCAAATTGCAGGTGCCATAGGTTTTAGGTTCTTTACGGACATATAGACATGGCTTTCCTGTCTTGAAAGACAATCCGGTTGCAAGTGGAACACCGCCCAACTCTAGACCAGCCAACTTATCGAAAGATACAGGTAAAAGTTGGTGCAGCTCATCCACAATTGCACACAACAGAGCCGGATCGCTTTCAAAGCGATACTTGTCCCAATAAAACGAGCTCGTTTGTCCGGACCGCAGCTTAAATTCTCCGGTCAAGTATGAAGCGGCTTTAATCTGTTTTGCGAGATCTCTTTTGTCCATAAGATATATGTATGATTTCCACAATAAGAAAATCAACGAGTAAATGAGTAAACCTGCACCCCATTTACTCGTGAATGTACTTATCCACCTAACTCCGCTGCCACCGATTTCACATAAGCAACGCTTTTTTCATCGCCGTGAAATTGATCGCCGAGACGCATACCTTCGATGGCGAGATAACCGCTATAGCCTGCATCTAACATCGCCGAGATTGCGAATCGGTAGTCGATGTCCCCATCGGGAATCGGGGCTTGCAACAGAATCGATTTTTCAAGGTCAGGAATATGGACACGATATAGATTCTTGCAGTGCCAATAATTACAATGGGGGGCGAGCGCAGCGATGGCGTCTTCGCAGGATTCCTCTGGTATATCGTAAGTCCAGTAGATGTTGCCGAGGTCAGGATTGATGCCAACGTTGGGTTGATCGATGAGTTCTAACAGATGCAAGGCGGTCCAACTGTTATCAACTATCGTGTTCTGATGGATCTCTATCGAAATCTCCACCCCTTGGTCGGCAGCGACCTTCGCAGCCTCAGAGAGTCCCCGAGCTGTGCGTTCGTAATCCTCTTCTCTTGCAGTCCGGCTAGACCCTTGCGATATCCGCTCTCCGCGATAGGTCCCGATTCCTCGCGGATCAGGGGCAGGGCTTCCGCCAATTGTTGAGTTGACGACTCCAGCACCAATTTGCGCGGCAAAATTGATAATCTGTTCCCACTGCTTACCTGCTCTGGTAGCGTTACGTGGACTTATAAAACCACCTCCGCCACGTATGGCGACACACGGCACACCGGCATCTTCCAGCTCCGCTCGGAGGGTGGCGACATCCGGCTGGTCCAGCACACTGGGGCCCAATTCAATACCATCAAAACCAATCTCTTTCGCTTTTTTCAAGAATCCGCTACGATGTTCCTTCGATCCGATACCTGCATCTTGATGCGGGTACAAGACCCCTCGACGAAACGCATAAGCGACTTTCATTGAATCACCTCGTAAGTGGATTTGCATCGGAGCAAGCTGTTATCCATCTGCCCCTTTGCATCCTTTAGCAAAAACTGATATAATATCGATTTGAACGAAACCAACTGATGAATGTACCAATGATAGCACACATGATGGGGAAATTCAATCGCAATTTACCAGAGAGAAGGAAAAGATTATGGCAACCGTTGCAATTGGAGGCATCATGCACGAGTCTAATACGTTCAGTAACGTGCCAACAGATCGTGCCGCATTTGAATCTGGACGTCTAGTTTTCGATAATGACATCCTTGATATTTGGGGTGAAGCCCATCATGAGGTCGGCGGTTTTATCGAAGGCGCATCTGCATACGGTTGGAACCTACATCCAACCCTAGTGGCTGCTGCAACGCCTGCGGGTAGAGTAACCGATGAAGCCTTTAATCAAATCGTTACTGACCTGATTCAGCGCATTCAGGCGGTGCCAAATCTTGACGGAGTCTTGCTTGCCCTGCACGGTGCAATGGTTGTTGAAAGCTATCCTGACGGTGATGGCGAGGTACTGCGCCGGATGCGTCAGGCGTTAGGAGCCAATTTTCCCATCGTTACCACGCTCGATCACCACACGAATGTCTCTGAGCAGATGGTCGCTGATTCAACGGCGTTGGTCATCTACAAAACAAACCCACACATCGATCAGCGTCAACGAGGTCTCCAAGCCGCAGAGATTCTGATGTGCACGATTAGCGGAGAGATTAAGCCCACACAAGCCTTTGCCAAACCGCCCATGATTTTTAACATCCTACATCAATATACCAGTGCCGAGCCGATGAATTCGATTCTTCAGGAAGCGACGCAGCTGGAAACCGGAGCCAACGTGCTCGCTGCAAATATTGCCGCGGGCTACCCTTACGCCGATGTCCATGAAATTGGTCCTGCTGCTGTCGTTGTAACCGATAACGACCCGCAACTCGCCCAAGCAGAGGCTAAGCGGTTATCGAAAATGTTGTGGGATGTGCACAATCAGCTAGGCGTTGACCTTCCAGATGCCGGAGCGGCGGTCACCCAAGCAATGCAGAGCGATGCACACCCGGTTATACTGGTCGAGATGGGAGATAACATCGGGGGCGGTTCGCCGGGGGATAGCACATTCATTTTGAGTGAATTGATACGGCAAAAAGCAGACGAGTTCGTCTGTATCCTCTACGCGCCGCAAG
This sequence comes from Candidatus Poribacteria bacterium, assembly GCA_022822785.1. Lineage (GTDB taxonomy): Bacteria > Poribacteria > WGA-4E > WGA-4E > PCPOR2b > PCPOR2b. The sequence goes on along the minus strand of JAJEAL010000085.1, from coordinate 63,998 downwards.
AGGTGGAAGCATGTATTCGGTCGGGTGTTCGCGGCGAGATTAATCTGACCGTCGGCGGGAAATCGGATAATCAGCACGGTTCACCGATCCCAATTCGTGGGCGTGTCCGTCTCATCCACGACGGTTACTACGAAGAGACGGAACCTCGGCACGGTGGGCAGCGATACCAAGATCAAGGCGTTACCGCAGTTGTCGAGGTTGAAGAGAAAAGCTTAATTGTACTAACTAGCAAGCGTCAGGTGCCATTCAGCCTGCATCAACTCTTCAGTTTGGGAATTGATCCACGGGGGGTGAAGCATATCGTTGTCAAAGCTGCCATCGCCTATCGCGCAGCCTATGAGCCCATCGCAGGAAGGATTATTGAAGTTGATACGCCTGGCCTGACGGCGGTAAATCCGCTGCATTTTACCTATCAGAATGTACGACGACCAATTTTTCCATTAGATTCAATTTGACCGCTTCACCAGAACCCATCAAATACACATGGAAATTTATACCTACAGAATGTTATAATCAACAGTGACATGTTAATTATAAGATACTAAGGAGGATAACCAAAATGCCTGAAATTCGAGTCGCAATTGTTGGTATCGGAAATTGTGCCTCCTCTTTGGTTCAAGGTATTGAATACTATCGAGATGCCAAAGAAGATGAGTTAGTTCCCGGCCTGATGCACGTTAAGTTCGGTCCCTATCATGTGAGTGATATTACAGTTGTCGCAGCTTTTGATGTAGATAAGAACAAGGTCGGGTTGGATGTCGCCGATGCAATTTTTGCCGAAATCAACAACACCATAAAATTCTCAGATGTGCCGAAGACCGACGTAATCGTTCAACGTGGGCCCACAATGGATGGATTTGCCAAATACTACCATGAGAGTGCCGATGAATCGGCCGATGAAATTGTTGATGTGGCTGAGATTCTGCGTGAAAGTGAAGCTGATATTCTCATCAACTATCTACCCGTAGGTAGTGAAGAAGCGACAAAATGGTATATGGCGCAGGCATTGGACGCAGGGTGTGCAGTCGTGAACTGTATGCCGGTATTCATCGCGAAAAACGACGAATGGCGTGCAAAGTTTGAAGCCGCGGGCTTGCCTATCGTTGGAGACGATATTAAGGCGCAATTCGGAGCAACCATCGTTCACCGCGCGCTAGCAAAACTGATGAGTGATCGCGGCGTGAAACTTGAACGTACTTCTCAATTGAACGTTGGCGGGAATATGGACTTCAAAAATATGTTGGAAAAAGAGCGATTGGAATCCAAACGTGTCTCCAAGACGGATGCCGTCGTCTCCCAACTCAACCATGAGGTTGAACCCAAAAACGTCTATATCGGACCCAGTGATTACGTGCCCTTCCTCGAAGACCGGAAATGGTGTTATCTCTATATTGAAGGGACTGAGTTTGGTGATATTCCTGTACGAGCTGAAGTCAAGCTGGAGGTCTGGGATTCACCGAATTCTGCCGGGGTGGCAATTGATGCCATTCGTTGCTGCAAAATTGCACGGGACCGCGGGATCAGCGGCGCACTTTATGGGCCAAGTGCTTACTTCATGAAGTCGCCACCACGTCAATATGCTGACGCCGAAGCCTTAGCGATGGTAGAAGATTTTATCGGTGGCAGATAAGGAGTTGGATCAACGACTTGCAGTCAAACCCGTGGGAAAGCAGAGCCGTATTTTGCTTTCCCATTTTTATTGTTTTTGGTAAAGGAGTACGAGATGCCACATTTTCGCGCCATTCACACGATTGAACTAAAGCCGCATGTTGAACGCGAGCAATTTGAAGATTTTATGCTACATCAATTTCTACCTACAATTCGAGCGCTGCCTCACTGTCTGAATGTCGAGCTACTCAAAGGGTACAAGGGGGATCTCGCCGGTGTCGCACAATCCGAACACGATTATATCTGGATGACGCTCTGGGAAAGTGTGGAGGCGAATGACGCGGTATGGTCAAAAGAAGGCGTCCACCGCACGCCGGACGAGATATTGGAAATTAACGCTAAACTCCATCATTATGCAGCCAACTATTCGCTAGTTGGCGGGTTTACCGTCGAAGCAACGGTCTGAGTCGTGAATCTGTATCGATATTTTGTTTGCCCGTAGATTTAATGTTATGCTATATTGAGCCTGTTTTTATTATCGACAATGATCCGCAAACCCGCTCAAGCTCGCGGAAGGCTTCGTGGATCGTTGCTCGTACTATCTGTTGGAGATTTCAAGATGAATATTCTTATCACGTCAGCCGCTTCTGATTTGGCGCAAGGATTAGCCAACACACTGGCACACCAGCATCAGGTTCGTTTGACGGATCTGATCGATGTCGAAACCGAGTTTGAATTTGTGCGATGCGACCTTGGGCATGATGAAGCGACAAATGAACTTGTTCAGGGAGTAGATACCATTGTGCATATAGCGGAGATGCCATCTGCCCTTCGCGCAGAATCAAACCAGCCGGAGAACTTGGATATTGATTTCCAGACGCGTTGTACCTACAACCTCTTGATGGCAGCCTCTGAAGAGAACGTTCCCCGCGCAATCTACGCAAGCACCCTTCACCTCTTCGATTCACATGATGAAGATTGGACGGTCACTGAAATATGGCGTCCGCGTCCAACGACGGATATACCTGTTTTGTCAAAGTATCTTGGCGAGTTTACCTGTCGTGAATTTGCCCGCGAAGCACGCATAAACGTCGCCTGTCTCCGACTTGGCACGTTGGTCACCGCGGAGGCAGCAGCAAATCAACCGTTTGATTCAATGTGGCTTGAAATGAATGATGCGATCCATGCCTTTGAATGCGCCCTCAATACTTCCGGCGGAAGGAGATGGGAAATCTTTCACATTCAGTCAGAGTTCCCCAATTCCCGTTTTTTCATTCGCAAAGCGAAAGAATCACTTAACTTTAACCCACAATTTTCCGTCTAGGAGGTGAAGTATGAAGGTATTGATTCTGGGTGGACACGGTTACCTGGGCCCCCATGTTGAAAAAGCGTTAGAGCCGTATTACCAACTCCGCATCACAGATATTAAGCCGATTGATACCAAGCATGAGTCAATGCAGATTGATGTCTCATCTTTGGATGAGGTCATGCGGGCAGCCGAAGGGATGGATGTAATTGTTAATTGCTCCGTTCTTCGTCATGATCGACAACTCGCTTTCGACGTAAGCACACGTGGTTGTTATAATACAATGCGGGCGGCTGTCGAACACGGTATCCGAAGGGTTATCAATACAGGACCTCACTTTACAATCACAGGCCCGACCTATGAACACTACGATTATGAGATAGACCCAGATGTTCCTCCTCAACCGGGAACGGGGCTATACCCCATCTCAAAGGGGATCGGACAGGAAATCTGTAAAATCTTCACCGAACACTACGATATTTACGTCCTGTGCTACCTCTTTTACAATTTCCGCTATCACGATGACCCGGCTGAAGGGACGGACATAACACCATTTGCAGTATCTTGGCGAGATGCAGGCGAAGCGTTCCGCCTTGGATTAGAAATCGATCTTGATGCACTTCCATCACGATGCGAAGTGTTCAGTATCTTCACTGACATGCCACATCAACGGTTCACCAATACGAAGGCAAAACGGATTCTCGGATTCGCCCCACGAGACCGGTTTGAGAAGATCTGGACTAAAAAACGTGAAGCGTGAAAAATGTCGAATGTTCAGGAAGATTGAACCGGTAAGTTCAAAATGTTCTTATGAAAACTGAAGTCAAAATACTCGCCCATCGTGGCGGGCTTGACCGCGCCCCCGAAAATACAATCGTTTCCTTCAGGCAAGCGTTTAAGGATGGCGCAGATGCCTTTGAGTGTGATGTCCGCCTGACTAAAGATCAGGAACCGATTATTATCCATACAGATTTCAATCAGGATAGTATTGAAGAGGTAACGGGCTGCACGTCTCCGTTGAGCGAGTTGAACTGGATGGATGTCCAAAAACTGAAGGTCCTCGATTCCCCTGAACCGGTGGCGCACCTTGATGAGGTGCTCGCTTTCGTCAAGGAGACTGGGTTGTTGTGCTTCATCGAGCCGAAAGAGGACGCGAAAAATCTCATCCCACTCTTAGTCGAGCGCATCCAGCAATTTGACCTCGTTGATAAGGTCGGTATCCTCACCTTTTATTCACGCAAGGAATTGCTGATCCAAGTAAAACAGATTGAACCTAGGATTCAGACTAGTGTGATTATCATCAATCCACTAGCGAACTTTCTCAGGGTAGCAGAAGCCATCAACGCCAATCGAGTTGTCATTGGCTGGAGCCGAATCAATCATTTCCAGCTTTATAATATCATTTCACATTCGCTGACTCGAAAAGTTAGACACCTCAAAACGGAAGGCATCACTGTCGAAGGCGGATTTGTGCGGACCCGACGCGATGTCAAGTGGTCGTTACGGCATGAGATTGGTGGACTGTGGACAGATGATGTCCCGATGATTCGAGGATTTGCAGAGGGGTAGCGGAGGAATAACAATTTGCAGCAGCGGCATTAGTTCTTACGTACACCTATCCTCAAGTGCATCGACGAGAAACTTTTTCTGATATTTAACGTTTTACCCTTTACAACACCGTAATTTGTGTTGTCTCTGTATGACAAATTATGTGCTCCACCACCAACGTATAATCCGCCAAACCCGCAAAATTTTTCAGGTCAGCCATCATGCACACACTTTCAAAACGGCTTAACCGATTACCGCCCTACATGTTCGGTAAACTCAAGCAGTTGACCCATGAAAGGCGACAGCAGGGAATTGATGTCATTGATTTGGGGATGGGCAACCCTGACAGACCGACCCCACAACACATCGTAGATAAACTGACCGAAGCCGCTCAAGAAGCTCGCCACCATCGTTATTCCGCATCACGCGGGATTTTCAACCTGCGCCGTGAGATCAGTTGGTATTATGAACGACGCTTCGGTGTTCAAATCGATCCCAACCATGAAGCAATTTCAGTGATTGGCACCAAAGAGGGGCTTTCTCATCTCGCACTCGCATTGATAGATGAAGGGGATCTGGCACTTGTCCCAAACCCAACGTTTCCGATTCATATTTACGCAACTGTCATCGCAGGCGGCAGCGTTGTCAGTCTCCCGTTACGCGAAGAAAATCAGTTTGTGCCGAGCCTTGATGAGATTTCAAGGGATATATGGCCCCGCCCCAAGGTCCTAATCTTGAGCTTCCCGCATAATCCAACGGGAGCAGTAATTGAACTCGCCTTCTTTGAAGAAATTGTTGACTTCGCCAAGCGAAACGATATCATTGTTATTCATGACCTCGCGTATGCTGACATTGTTTTTGATGGCTATAAGGCACCAAGTTTCTTACAGGCGAAGGGCGCTAAAGATGTCGGGGTCGAATTTATCTCACTCTCAAAATCCTATAACATGGCAGGTTGGCGCTGTGGGTTTGCTGTCGGCAACCGTGATCTGGTTGACGCGTTGGCACGGATTAAAGGTTACTATGACTACGGTATCTTCGCGCCTATTCAGGTCGCTGCTATCATGGCACTACGAACTGATGCCGATGTTGTGGAAGCGAATGCAGAGACCTATCAAACTCGCCGTGATGTGCTAGTTGAGGGACTGAATCGGATCGGATGGAAGGTGCAAAAGCCGCAGGCAACGATGTTCGTGTGGGCACCGATCCCTGAACCGTATCACCATATGAGTTCGATGGATTTTGCAATGAGGCTGCTTGATGAAGCCGAAGTGTGTGTTTCTCCCGGCGCAGGCTTCGGTCACAACGGAGAGGGATACGTCCGAATTGCGCTTGTCGAAAACGAAGACCGCATCCGCCAAGCCGTGAGACAAATGCGGCGGGCCTTGTTTAAGTAATGCACATTTTCAAGCTGCGTACCAATCGGACACGGGTTTGGAGATGAGCAAACCGAAGGAATAAAACGGTAATTGGACCATGACCAAACTCACAAGGAAAAACCGATGCGAAGATGGTACGAGAACAAAATCCTTTTGAACATGCTGATCTTCATAATGATCGGTGGGTTTATAGGGTATGCGCTTCGGCCATCCCTTCAAATTAAGCAATTGGGACTTATCGTCTTTTTAGTTGCAGGAACGCTTGTTATGATAAGGGGGGTTGTGAAGATTACGATGGGGCTGCGAAAAACAGGGCGACAAGACCGGCGATAGATGCCGAAACGACGATTCGTCCGCATCCTACAGATTTATCTTATGTTCCTATGGTCGGCGCCGTCTTCTGCGTTTAGGGGAGGGAGGCGGTGTTGAAACGTTCACTACCTCTGTTGCAACGGGACGATGCGTGATCCAGTAGATAAGACAAGCCCCAATAATAACCATCAAAATACTTATGAGTTGTGCCCCTGTCAACCCAAAAAGAGCAGGTTGATTTAGTCGAAAAAATTCTGCGATAAAACGTTCAACCCCTGCCAAGATAAACGCTCCGCCCAATAGCCACCCCGGCGTACCTTCTTTCTGTTTACGAATAGACCACAGCAATCCAAAAGCGATCAGCGACATCCCTGTTTCATAAAGCGGTGTTGGATGAACCGGAATAGCTGTCGGCACCGTGCCGTTGGGAAATGCCATCGCCCATGGGAGATCTGAAGGTGGTCCATAATCGCCATCTCCAGAAAGGAAGCATCCGATTCGCCCAATCCCATATCCGAGCAAAGTCGCCATACCAATCGTATCAATTGTCGGCAGAATCGGATTAGGAGACCGATGGATAACAAACAGTACAGCAGCAAGCGCACCGATGACACCGCCATACCAAACTAATCCGCTATTTGAAATTAGTTCAGCAAGCTCAATCTTGCCATCTTGCAGCGCTGAGTAAAGTTTTGCACCGATGAGTCCTCCGACCGCAGCTGCGAAGATTATTGATGACGTCGGACGTGGATCCAACCCTTTTCTCGCCAAATCGTGCTGTGAAACTAACAAGACGGCAAGGAATCCTAATGCCATCATAAGGCCGAAGCTGTGAATCGCTATGGGACCAAAATCAATAAGCGTCGGATACACTATTTTCCTCTGATGTTGAGGTTATTCGTCGATCTTGCACTAAGTGGGAACCGGCCCAATACATCGAAATCTCACTTTGCCATAGCTTCCCTCATACTACACTTTACATCACTGTCTTCAGCAGCCAGCCGATCCCTGCGCCGCCTAGCACTAGCCACGCTGAGTTAATTTTATAGCGAAATAACACGACTGCCGATATCAGTGCAATCACCCCGGCTCCCCAATCAATTAGTGTGTGGAGCGCTAACTCAACTGTGACCGCTGCCATCAACCCAATTGCGCTTGCATTGACCGCATCCAGAAACGCACCAGCAACCGCTGATTGGCGCAGGCGCGGAATAAGTGGATTGGTCGTCAGAACAAATAAAAATGATGGACCAAAGATGCCAAGGGTCGCCACAAGGGCTCCAGCGGGGCCTGCCAACACATAACCAATAAACGTTGCAGTCGTAAGGACGGGGCCCGGTGTAAACTGCCCGATCGCGATGGCATCGAGGAGTTGCTGCTGCGTCAACCATTGATACTGTTCAACCAATCCACCTTGCAGGAAGGCGACGAGGACGTAACCGCTGCCAAATAAAACACAACCGATTTTGAGAAAGAAAAGGCCAAGCGAAGATAGGGTGACCGACGACGAAGGCGCTGACGTAACCGCCAATGCCAGATTGCTAGATGGAAGCCATGCAAAACCGAGTAGCATCTTCCCTTTTCCCAGCCGACTTCCAAACTGCCATAGGATGCCTACAATCCCACCGCCAAGTAGCGCAATAATTTCGTTGACGCCAAGCAACACAAGCAGCATCACCAAGAATCCAATGCCAATCAGAAACGGTCCCTTCGCCGCTGTTTTGCCCAATCGCCACACCGCACTGAGAATTACAGCGATGACCGCCGGCTTAATGCCGTACAGAAGGGCCTCCGCCTGTGGTACTGTCTGAAACCGATCGTAAACCCACGCACACCCCAATGTAAGCAATGCCGCAGGCAGAATAAAACTGAGACCAGCAACAACGAGTCCGGCAATCCGTGCACGTACAAAACCGATATGAATCGCCATTTCGGTGGAATTGGGGCCAGGGATGAGATTAGTTGCACCAAGTAAATCGAGAAATTGCTCACGCGTTAGCCAGCGACGGCGTGTAACAACCTCATCCTCCATCATGGCGATATGTGCGGCGGGACCGCCAAAAGCGGTGACGCCTAACTTAAGAAATAACACTAAAAGTTGACCAATCTTATTCATCATATTCCCGATTATAGACGACCGGAATTAATTTGTCAAGATCCATTTGCTAGTGCTCACGCTTTAGATTGGTGCTATGAGACCTACGCTTGTTTTGAGATTGATCGCTATTTCAGTTTTTGCTATAATGTCAAATATCAGAGAGATGTTTAGGGCAGGACTGATACCAGAGTTCTCATAAGAAATGATGGAAGGAAACTCCTGATGAACCTTATTTTTGTCGGGTGCGAATATGCCGGTAAATCAACGTTAGCGGCGGAGATTATGAAATGGGCAGAGCGCACGTTGGGCGGAACCAGCCATTTCCATGATCATATGAGCGTGCCGTCGAGCGAGTTGACACCAGAGGCGCAAGAATCGTTATTGACGCTGCATCCCCAAGCCTTAGAGATGCTCCAACGCTATATGATTGAGTATCACGTCTCGGACGCTTTCTATAGTAACCCCGATCACAACCTGATGGGCTTGGTTATCGAAGAAGCGGTCTATGCTCCGTTGTACTACGGGTATGGGGGGAAAGATAGCAAGGCACCCTTCCGAAGCCCGGAAGGGCAGCGGACAGAAATGGCACGACGGATAGAGGAGAAAATCCTTGAGCGTGCGCCGGGGGCGGTGCTGGTCCTTTTCAAAGCTGCGCCAGAGGTGATTGCGAAGCGGATGAAGGAAAACCCGCATACCCATCAAGTTGTGCAGGAGAAAGACATCGAATATGTCCTACAACGGTTCGAGGAGGAGTTTGAGGCGTCGTTGATACAGAAGCGAATCGTCCTTGATACTACGACTGTGACTGTCGAGGAGACGCTGGCTGAATTCATAGAGAAATACGAACTGTTCTACACCGACGCGGATCTGTTGCGGTTACGTCAGCATTCAACAGCGTAAACAGGGGATTAACTCAGCGGACTAGAGAATCACCAACTAAAAACCCACCGCTCACGATTCGGGATGGGCGGCCTGATGGGCACCCCACCACGCAGGTGAGATTCGTAAATGCCGAATCCGATGTCTTGACTGAGAAGCGTTACCCGGAGGTTGCTTTTGCCGGATTCTCCAGTTTTGATTGAGTGGATGAGGTCGCGTATGAGATGCACAGTGCCGCTCCGCGGCGGTATCTGCTCAACCGGGACCGTATCCCACGCATCCGATGTCGCATCTCGACGCCGCAGCTGCACCGCCTCGCCATCGTTTACGACGCGGATAACGCCGTTAGTGCAGACCAATTCAATCTCCCTGCCAACGCCGGTGCCTGCCACATGTGCAGTTGTTCCGTTATCAAACTTGATCAGTGCGGTCAAGATTGATGTGTCTTGGACAAATTTCATGCCGGAGGTGTCCCCTTCTGCCGGGTTGAGTTGTGAGATGATTCCCTGAATAGATATCGGCTCCGGGTCACCGAGCATATACAGCAGCAAGTCAATGAAATGACCTTCGAGTGCCTTGCCTTCAAAGCCCAGCACCGATTGGGTTTCCCCCAATTCTCCGCTTTCAGCGATGGTCCGCGCTTGCTCATAAGCCGCCCAGTGGCGATAGATGGGTCCATACTCCAAATGAACCCCATTGCGCTCAAATGCATCTCGGATAGCATCCGTTTCCACCAGTGACATACAGAGCGGTTTCTCCGCGTAGACACCCTTAACACCGTGTTCTGCGGCGAACACCATCTCCTCCGCATGTTGTTCGGGGCGCGTGGTGACACTGACGATATCCAGATTTTCTTTCTCAATCATCTCGCGATAATCGGTGTAGGCGGCGGGCACCTCCCATCGTTCCACGAAATGAGTCAGTCGTCCTTCATGAATGTCACACGCAGCAACAATTTCCGTCTCATCGACGGCAGCGTAGCCCGCAGCGTGAGAGTAAGGGAGTGCCAAGCCGCCACGGTACGGACGCTGTCTCCTTCTTTCTATCTGTTCATCTTCGATGGTGTTTGCCATGCGACCACACCCAATCACGCCGACTCTAAATGCCATTTTTCTCTCCCTAATCCTTAAAACTTCGGTATTTTAAGATGCCTACTTGCAAAAATAACGAGGTTGTGTTATGCTATCAAAAATCATATCTCTATATATTTCAGGACTTACGCAAATTCGGCACACAGGGGTAGATTTTTGATTTTTAACCCCGTAAATCTCCCTTATCAGGGGGACTTACGAACGCGCTGCGTCCTATATCTGTTAAAATAAGGACTTATACTATCTATGTCACCCAAAGCAGAAAGAAGTAGATTCTTACATAGGTCGCTGTTTAACATGGGGATTAGCGGCATTACACTGACCAATTCTGAGAGTTTCATTGAACCCCAGTGGATTGAAATTACACAACACAAAATCTCAGTTGCTAATCTGCCACCCGCCTTTGAAGGGTTTTCGATTGTCCAACTCACAGATTTGCATCACGGCTCGATGGTAACGCTAGATTATCTTCAAGCTTGCTTTCGACAAGTGGTAGATTTACAGCCGGATCTGGTCGTGCTAACCGGAGACTATATCACCAACGAAGAAGAATATGCACAGCCGGTGGCACAGGCTATCGGTGAAATTATTGTTGACGCGGGGATTCCCACCTATGCTGTCCTCGGTAACCATGACCATTGGAACAGCGACTGGAGCAATGACTGGAACGATGGCTTAGACACTGATGTGTTTCCCTTGCGAAATCGTTGGAAGGGCGATGGCGTTGAAGTCATCAACGCATTAACAGCGGGAGGAATCAAGGTCCTGATGAACGAATCTGCCTTGTTACGGCGGGGAAGCGATCGCTTGTGGCTCATTGGCTGCGGCGATTTTCTCGCGGGAGATTTCGATTTAGAGCGCGCTTTAGCGTCTCTGCCTTCGACCGATGAACCCCGTTTCCTCTTAATGCACAACCCACAACCAATCGAATTGATTGCCCACCACGGATTTGATCTGGTTTTGTCGGGCCACACTCACGGCGGACAAATTTCGTTGCCCTTTGTCCCTCCCAAGGTTGGAAACAAGTATCTCGCCGGTCTTTTCTATGTCGGAGCGTCTAGGCTTTACGTTTGTCGTGGACTCGGCGTCACAGGTGTTCCAATCCGATTTATGACTACCCCAGAAATTGCTTGCTTCCGCCTTGTTCGTGCCTCCGGCGTACAGTCAGCTGCTACCACTTCCCTGACGCAACGCAATTCCCAATCTCCGCGCTATAGCAGTTTCGATAGATATTCACGGCTCGCAATCGCATCTTCTAGGGGCTGATCTGTTGGTGTATTTTCGAGCAATAGGTCACCTCTATAGTCCTCTGCTGCCAAACGCTTGCCAATCGCTGCGAAATCGACATATCCATCGCCGACCTGTGACAAAACCCCGTTTGCTGTTTTCTGCTTGAAATGTACCGACGTAAGGTTCTCCATTTTCACAGCACCCCAGAACGCCTCCGGCGGGTTGACCGTTGTGCCATCGTCGCGGTAGGTATTTGCCTCGTCGTAGGTCAGCAAAGCGCCGCCCTGTACCGCCAGATCGAGCGTAAAGGTCGCCGGTTGTCGTGAGTTTTCGACCGCAAAAACCATCGGGCAGTTCGGTAACAACGATCGGTACCGTTTTACATTGGCAACCGCAGCCTGCGAATCTATTTTTCCACCGGTAGGTGCAAGTCCGACAATCCGCAACCGTGCGTTCGCTGGGCACAGCAGATACGCCAGCTTTTTCGCTCGGATAATCTGTTGATTATCCGCTTCGAGGTCTTCAGGGGCGCCGAGCCACGAGTGCGACATAGCGTAACTCAGAGTCAAAGTCCTCGCTAGTTCCACAAATACACTGACACGCGCAAAAAGGGCGTTATCCCCCGCCGTAACCCCTAAATCCTGATTCCCATTCCAGATCGCATCACAGATTGCTTTCCACTCCTCGTCTGTGTAACGTTCCATCGCTGCTTCAATTTCACCGATCAAGCTGCCAAATTCGGAATTACGAAGATAATCCCCCTCACGCACCTCCATGTCCTTGAACCCCTCGTCGCCAAATTGACGAGCCAGAACTTCAAAACGGTCGCCATCCTCCATACACTGTGTCCAGATGTTCGTTACAATACCGAGTCTTTCAAATAGTGCCATTATCTTCACCTTCGTTTCATTTCCATATATATTGCACAAGTGCCCTAACTTTTACTGAAGTCCTCTGTTTTCAACCATTACCAGTATAAAACAAAAAAGAGTCTATCACAATTAATTTCTATCGCGGCCCTCAAATCAAAGAAAGAGGCATATCACTGCTGGACAACAGTCTCACTTTCTTCTTCTGTACTTTCCCCTTCAGGTTCAACCTTGATTGGAAACTCCTTCATCTTTGCGTCCGCAATTTTTTTTAGTTGCCACTGCTCCAGAATCTTGATTCGTCGGTGACGGATGTCTATCAAACCGAGTCGTTTGAACTCATTGAGGAGGGCACTCGTCGTCTCCCGTGCTGTTCCAATCAGATTGGCTAGTTCCTGCTGCGAAAGCTTCACGTTCAGGATAATGCCCTGACTATCACGAACACCGTGCTTTTCTGCTAACGACATCAGCAGGAGAGCAAGTCGAGACGGTGCATTGCGGAACACTAAGTTTTCAAGCTGATTCTCAATCTCCCGCCTGCGCAGTCCAATCAATTTGGTGATGTGCATTGCTAGGTCTGGCTTCTTCTTCAACAGCATTTCAAAATCCCGACGACGTATCACACAGATATATGAATCCTCTAACGCCTCAGCAATTGTGTTACGGGGACCTTCGTCAATCAATGCCATCTCGCCGAAGATTTCACCAGCTTCGAGCACTGCCAACGTTAACTCCTTCCCGTCGGATGACAGCTTGTAAATTTTGACCCGTCCCTCTTTGAGTAGGTAAACTACATCCCCCGGGTCGTCTTGTCCGTAAATTCGGTCACGGCGGCTATAATGTTTCATGTATGAAATACGGTCAATGACGTCCATTTCTCTCTCGGTCAAATCTTTGAAAATATCAAAATGTTTCAGATACCAAATTTTCTCTAGTTTTTTCATCGTGCCAAACTGTAACGAAGAATTGTTATGATGATTTTATATCCTGCTAAAATCGTTCCTTTAACCGTTCCTGTAATTTTCGATTGGCCAATCCGCTTCCGGTAGCTAACTGGCACTTCACATACCCGTAACCCCATCTTTGCCGCTTTAACTTGCATCTCAACCGTCCAGCCAAAAGTCTTGTCCTGCATATCCATTGCTAATAGTCGTTCATGGCGAATCGCCCGAAAGGGACCTAAATCGGTGTAACGGACCCGGAATAGCAACCGAATTAGAAAGGTGGCTAACGCATTGCCAAAGCGAGCCTGCGGGAGTAGAGCTCCTCTCTCACACACACCGCGTATCCGAGAGCCGATCACCATCTCTGCCTCCCCGGCAAGAATTGGTTGTAGGAGCAACGACATCTCCGACGGGAAGTCGCTATAGTCGCCATCGAGAAAGACAACTATTTCTGGCGCGTTCAACGCAGCAATACCGGCAAGACACGCTGAACCGTAACCTTTGCGTTCTTCTCTTATCACCCGCGCCCCCGCAGCGCGAGCTACTTCAGCTGTTCGATCAAGACAACCGTTGTCAACAACAATAATCTCTTGAACGCACGTCTTGGGGATATCGGCGATGACTTTGCCGATGGATTCCTCTTCATTAAAAGCAGGGATGATAACGGACACATTCATTTGAGATGCTTCCAAATTTCTGGAGATGGGAGGGTGTGGAACCCTCCCTCACAGATACATTCCTCCCTAATCCTAAGTTCCACACGGGTTGCATGGATTGCCAGGATTTGCTCCTCCGCACGGATTGCACGGATTACAAGGATTTACGCCTGCACACGGATTACAAGGATTGCACGGATTACTGACAGCCCCTTTTGTCGCTGTTGAGCCGGCCAAATCCACGCTCACCTTGATTGTCTCTGCCAGTTTGAGGAAAATGAATTGAGGAACCTCAATATTGTAATCGGGAAGATTCAGTGAAAACCCCCCGTTAATTATCAGTAGATCGCCCGGCAATCTGCCCTTGGTGGCTTCACTCTCGTCAAAATAGGTGACCGTAATGTCTTTTAGCTGGACACTATTCTTAACCCCGTGTAGCGACAAAGTGCCTTCCGCATCCACCATGAGTGTTTTTCCATCCATAAGCATCTTATCAGAGGCTTTGGTCACTTTGTTTATGGTGAGCATTGCTGTGGGATACTTCGCTGTCTCCAAAAAGTTATCCCGCATGTGTTCATCGCGTGTGTCAATACCTGTCTTCAGGCTGGCGAGGTCCAATTCAAAGGATGCTTTTAATCCTTTGGTGATGTCTTTCGGATTGACCTGAATGTGACCTGTTATTTTGTTAGTGGTGCCGACAATTTTTTCTAGCGGTGCCTTAGAATCGAAGGTGAGCACATCTCTGCCTCTGGGATCATCGACTCCAAAGTGTTTCAGCCCTGAAGGGGTACAGGGATTACAGGGATTCGTCGCCTCCCCACCGCAAGGATTGCACGGATTCTCAGCAGCAAAAACCCCCGTCGATAAAATCGTTAGAGTAACTATGCCCATAATCAGGGCATAACGACTGAACCTGGTCATTACTTTTCTCCTTATTTTAAGTTAGGTTTAAGAAAGAGAATGAACAATTATTTCTCTTCCAGCACGTTGATTTCTTCTTCCCAACGTGTTTTCTGTTGCTTGTCCACTTGAGCGCGGACAGCTTGGTATAGTGCAGCAAGTGCCAATTTCGGCTTCAAAGCCGCACGATAGCCCTTATAGAGTGCGTACAATGCTTCTGCTTCGTCCGGATTTGTGTCAACTAAACCCTCCAAGATAGATATTCCCTCTTGAGCACGATCCAGTTTAATCAATGCTCTCGCTTTATATAGCAAGCCGTAATAGTAATTTGGAGCAAAATCTAGCGCGATTTCCGCATAATTAAGCGCTTTTTCGGGTTCTCCTAATTCGACATAGCACAGTGCTAAAAATGCGTGCGCGTCAATTTTGGGGATTGCCTCTGAATTCCAGCTTCGGTCCGTTCGCCACACTTCATCGGAACGGATGAAAGCAGAAACCGCTTCAGCGTATTTCCCTTGCCGAGTCAATGCCCAACCCAGATTAAAATACGACTGATACATCCCCGGATCCGCTTCGATCGACTTCTGATAATTAATCGCCTCTTTCACCGGGTCAGTGCTATGTCTCGCTATCTCAAAGTAGAGATTGGTGCGCATATCCCCATCCCCGACGCCACCGATGACTTCGCCCTTCTCATTATACCGTGTATTGCCATCATCTTTATAGGTGCCCATTGTCAAGTGGAGCTCCGCAATCTGATCCTTAATCTTGGAGATCCACTCGCTTCTTGTTTCGCGTTTCAGTGCAGCCTGATACGCCTCCATTGATTCGTGGAGCCGTTCCGTTCGGGTATAGACTTCGGCGAGATTTTCTAGCGCATAAAGCGAAAAGGGATGCTCATGCTCCGGATCAAGTGCCACCGCTTTTCGGTAGCTTCGTATCGCCCCTTCTGCTAGACGCTTCTTCCAATATGCACCCCCAAGCCAGTAATAAAGTTCAATCTTGTTGGGCATCCCCATGCTTGCTCGCTCTAGGAATGAGATGGCAGCTGAATAATTGTTGTCGCTATATGCCATCAATCCGAGTTGATAGTTGGCGCCGGGGTGGTCCGGGTGCAGATAAATTGTCATCAGGAAATACTTCCGGGCGAGCCCTCTTTCTCCATCGTCATTGTGTTCTTTGCCCTTTTGAAAGTGCAGCTCATACAATTTAGAATCCAATTCAGGGCTTTCCGTTGGCTCTTGAGCCAAACTGATGGAAATCGTAATGAGCGCTGTCGCTATAAAAATCGGTAAATATTTAATCTTTTTCATTGTAGTATTATAATCTAAGTTCTTAATAGTAGACGCCCTCTATATGCCGTAATCTCTGCCTCAAATGCTGCGGGTTCCATCGTAACATAGATTTCCTAATCTGCAAAATATCGTAGATTGGGTTTTAGCGTAGTAGGCGTCCATTTATTCCTTTCACCCCTCATCAATTAAATGAAGCGACGCCTGAGTGAACACATTTAACTATCTCATACCTAACACCGTTTTGCAACAAAGATTTGCCATAAATCCTCTCTGGTCGTGTTCGATCTTAAAAGAACTTGCTTGATCGCGGGGCGTGTGTTATCATTATTTAGAGTTGTTTCTACCTCAGTAGATTTACCCAAAATCGGTAACAGAAAGGAAATCAAATGGCAGTCTTTTTACATACCCGTGTTCGAGTAAGTGACCTCGATAAATCCATTAATTGGTATTGCGACCATCTAGGTTTCGTCGTGAAAAGTCGAAGCGACAAATCGCCTGCCGGCAATCAGATTGCACACCTAGAGCTGCCCGGTAACCTACATACCCTCGAATTAACCTATTCACCTGATTATGAACTCAATGTGCCAGAGGATTTAATGCACTTTGCCATTGGTGTGCCGGACCTCGTCGAATGCTGTGACACGTTAGAGAAAGATGGCATTGAGATTTGGCCCGACGGTTGGCGTGAACAGTTCACCTCCGGTGGCATGAAGATGGCGTTTATCGACGATCCGGACGGCTATGAAATTGAGCTACTAGAACGTGAGGAGGCATAGAACAAGCATGAAAGTTGGATGTGCCGCCTATTCATTCCGTCAGTATTTGACAAGTGGTCAAATGAGTCTTGAGGATTTCCTTCAAAAGGCAGTCGAGATGGACATAGATGGTGTCGAGTTGACCGCCTATTATTTTTCCTCAACCGATGATGCCTATTTGTATGCCTTGAAACGTCAATGTTATCTACTTGGGTTACAAATATCAGCAGCAGCGGTTGGTAATCGTTTCACAGACGCTGACGCTGCTGAGCGTGCCGCACAAATCGAGTATGTCAAAGATTGGATTGACATCTCTGTTAAACTTGGGGCACCTTGTCTACGCCTGTTCGCTGGAGGGACACCTGAAGGGCATAGCGAAGCAGAAGCTCGTCAATGGACGATCGATGGGCTCAAGGAGTGTGCAGAATACGCTGCACCCCGTGGCGTTTTGCTCGCGTTGGAAAATCATGGCGGAATTACCTCTACAGCTAATCAGGTTATCGATTTGGTTACCTCCGTTGACTCGGAATGGGTCGGTGTGAATTTGGATACAGGTAATTTCCGTCAAGACCCCTACGGTTCTCTCGCACGTGTCGCCCCTTACGCCGTAACCGCTCATGCAAAAACTGAGATTCCACAGGAAGCTGGCGGCAAGGAGGAAGCAGATTTTTCCAAAATTGTCAGTATGCTCAAAGCAGAGGGTTACAAAGGCTATATATCAATTGAATATGAAGCCGCCGAGGATGCAATGACCGCCGTTCCTCGCTTTGCCCAGATGTTAAACGCTCTGGTTTAGACTGTTTGGGCGAGTCCATCTCGCCCATTATCACTTAACGACTTTTCCTGAATCGCTCTATTCCTCAGATACAATTGTTGTGGGGAGAATGTGGAAGGGTAAAAAACAAGGAGGATACCGATGGCTACCAATCAAACGAGGGTCGGACTTGCCCGAACCGGCGAGCGACGCCAAAACGTCTTCACCGCTCTGGATCTCGTGCGCGCTGATGTCACACCCAAGTTGCGTGAGCAGGTGATGTTGAAGCCGAATTTCCTATCCAGCAAAAATCAACTCGCCTCAACACACGTGGACGCAATCCGTGGCGCAATTGATTTCTTGTTGACTGTGCCAGAGCCACCGAAAGAGATTATCATCGCAGAAGGGGCTAATCAAGCGTATTCAGGAGAGGCTTTCGATAATTTCGGTTACAAGTCTTTACTCGATGAATATACCATTCCGATTCAGTTAATGGACCTTCATCAAGATGAAAACTGGGAGGAGACTCCTGTCGTTCTTGCCGATCGCAGCGAAGTCCCTGTGCGGATGCCCAAAACTGTGCTCGACTGTCCCTGCACAATCTCAGTCGCAGTTGCAAAAACGCATGATGTCGATGTGGTAACGCTCGCCCTTAAAAACATGATTATGGGGACAATCCATCTCTCAGACCGCATCAAGATGCACGGCTACTATAGCCATGCGGATCGAGAACTGCCGCGCGAAGCCCAAATGTTAAATATCAATCTCATCCGCCTATCCCGTTATCTGTCGCCAGATATTGCAGTCATTGACGGCACTGTTGGTTTGCAGGGGAACGGTCCCGGAGGCACCGATTCGATTCCGCTCGGAATTGCTGTTGCCGGTGCCGATGTGTTTGCTGCAGACGCTGTAACCACGAAGACTATGGGATTTGAGCCGTTGCAGATCGGCTTGTTCCACTATGCCAATGAGATGGGTTACGGAGTCGCAGATCTTGAGCGGATTGATGTGTTAGGTACACCTATTGATGAGGTGATAAAACCCTTCAAGCCTCACGAAAAAACACCTCTACAATTCCAATGGCAGGAAGCCGATGCAGCGCGTTACCTGAACATAGGATAGATTCTCCACCAGTTTGGATTTGGCAGACCTTATGCTAACAGCAGTATCGGACTCTTTCCGAAACTGTATGGCATACAGGTCTGCCACTGTCATAACAAAACGGAGTCGGATTTGCTGACTCGCCAGTGAACCGGCGTTGCTGCCGGTCCCTCATCTGACAACTCCCTCAATTTCATTCCCAAAAATCTCAGCGCATTGAAATATCCGTTAATTGGTTGCCCCTCCATTTATCCTTTCCAATTGACTTAATGCGCGGAGGTCCTGATCTTTCCACGCTCCCTAATTTCCACCATCAAGTGACCCTTCGACGCTTAAATTATCGGCGTCCAATTCCTGAAGCCAATCCATCACCTCGCCTATCTGCTGGCGCGCATTCTTTTTTTGTAGTGCCAGTATCAGCTGTCTGCCTGTACCTCTCAATGCGATTCTTACTTCCTTTGCCGTAGGTGCTAACTCGACTGCTGCACGATATTCCTCCACAGCGTCTAGGAGTTCATCGCGACCGATATAACACACAGCGAGACTGTTTCGGGCGAGGGCAAGCCGGTTCTTAAGGCGCGGTGAATGTCCCGACTCGTCGAGGATTCTCGTTCCGCGGAACCGATCATCGACAAGCTGCCTCGCAAATTGGGATTTTATTGATAGTAGGTTTTGGAAAGCCACGTTATTCATCGGTGCAAGAACTAACGCGGACTCAAAAGCTGCTAGCGCTGCAATCGGTTGCTTTTTTACCAGATGGAGGTAGCCGATTGTGTTGTAAATTTCTGCACTTTTTGCTGAACTATCAATCTTCTCAAATTCAGCAAGCGCGGCAGTGTATTCTTTCTGGTTCATCAGTGCATTGCCACGTGCAACGTGCAGATTTTTTGAGAGATTTTCTCCCTGCAATCCGTGCGGTGAATCTTCCAAGAGCTGGGTCAGCTCGGCTTCGGCACTTGAAAAGTCACCGGCATGTTGATAGGTATTGATAAGACTCAAGCGGAGGTTCACCTGTTCAGGAGAGAGTGCAAGCGCGAGCCGTAACTGATCAATCGCTTCGTTGTACCGCGCTTTGTTGTCGAGGTGTTGTGCGTAATGGTGATAGGCAGCGACAAGATTCTTGCGATATTGCCCATTATCAGGTTTCGTGGAAAACGCTGATTGGAATGCTTCAATCGCCTGTGGGTATGCCCCTTTTTTCAAATACAGTTCGCCAAGTAGGCTGTGTGCGTCGGCGGCAGCCCTATCGACCTGAATCAGTTCGAGATAGGCATCAATTGCTTTGTCGATATGACCTGACTTGCGGTGTGTGTTCGCTCGCTTCCACAAGACATCCACCAAGTTCGCATACGCGATGTTCAGTGTTGGGATTAGTTGCAGCGCCTCCTGATATGCTGTAATTGCCTCCTCCCAGTGCTGGGCATCTGTCAATTCCACACCGTAATTGCTCAAATATCCGGCGAGATTCTGTTTAATCTCTAAATCGGCGGGATCGAATTCGACTGCCTTGCGATATTGCGCGATGGCACGTTTGAGATCGCCGTCCCTAGCATAGCTATCCCCCATCAGGCGGAACAAAATCGCATCATCAGGTTTGAATTGGAGCGCTTCATAAAAATATGATGCCGCTTCCTCATACGCTTTAACGTTTAGCGCCTCGATCCCTTGCTCTCTATATATCTGATAGAGGTTGTTTCGCGGTATCGGATCGTAAGGGTGCATTTCGAGCGATTTTCGGAAAGCTGCTATAGATTGATCGATTTCGCCGGTCCGATAATACATCACACCTATCGTGTTGTAATCGTTGGACGAAGGCTTCTGCTCGAGCGTGTCCTCAAGCAGATCAACTGCTGGTTGGGAGAGACCAACTTTCTGATATACCTGTAGAAGGGTTTCCCGTGCTGGCTGGAAGTCCGAGTTGATTTCAAGACAGGTTTTGAGGCTATCAACAGCTAGCTCGATGTCCCCTTTGTCAGCGTAAATCGTACCTAGCAGATAATGCGTACGTGCGTGTGTGTGATCAATTTCAATCTGCTTTTTCAAAACGCTAATGGCAAGGTCGTGTTGAAGCGTATCTTGCGGGGTGCTGTAGACTCTCAGCAGCGTTGCCCGATCTCGGGCGGTTGGACGCTGTGCAATGGACGCCGAGAAACTCACATCCAACGGGTTAGGGCTATGCCCCCACAGTCCAAGAGCATGGCCAAATTCATGCAGACAAACCGTCCGAATCTCTTCCTGCGATAACCTGTCCGTCATGGATGGCTTAGGCAGAGAGAGGATAATTTCGACGGAGAAATCCCCAGCATAGTGGCGTGTGAGTTCTGCCCTGCCATAGGTCATATCCGTATTCTCCACGCCACTATATCCCCAGCGGACCCGAATATCGGCGTCCTCATTCGTTGCCAACTCTTGAAACTGAATTTTGCCATTCGAGACCGCTTCCCACTGTCGCATCGCGTACCGCAGCGCGGGCAGGTATCCCGTTGTCTGTAACGCCGGCGTAATGTAAACAGTTATCGGTAGTTCGACAAAGCGGGTAATCCGACCGTGGGAGAAAACTGTAATCTGATCGAAATAGTCATCAGCCAAAGCCGTTACGACGGGAATCAGGCACATCACACAGACAATGATGTTCCGAAGTGAGTCACGAATCTTCATGGCGATTTCCTCGTGGAGTCAAAGCTTACAATCCTAAATCAATTACTTTCGGATACGCAAACTGTTGGCAACGACGGTCACACTACTAAAAGCCATAGCGAAGGCAGCTAGGACCGGATGCAGGGCGCGCAGCATCATTGGTAAGAAGGTAAACGGGTGCAGCACACCCGCTGCTACCGGGATGAGAAGAACATTGTAGAAGAAAGCCCAGAACAAGTTTTGTCTGATAACGCGCATAGTCGCTTTGCTAAGTGCAATCGCTTCCGGCACAGACCGGAGATCTCCGCGCATCAAGGTAACATCAGCCGCCTCCATCGCGACATCTGTACCTGTGCCAATAGCGATACCCACATCCGCTTGAGCCAACGCCGGTGCGTCGTTGATTCCGTCTCCGACCATTGCCACACATCCAATAGATTGAGACTGCTGCTTCATTTCCAGTTGTAGTTTTTTTACTTCCGACGCCTTATCCTCCGGCAGGATTTCGGAGAGGATGTGGTCAATTCCGAGAGTATTACCAATACTTTCTGCCGTAGCACGATTATCGCCGGTAACCATCACCACTTGCAAACCCAGACGGTGCATCTGAGCGATTGCCTCCTTGGAACCGGGTTTGATGGTGTCCGCTACACCAATCAAGCCAACCGCTTTACCATTAACAGCGACCCAGATTACGCTTTTCGCACCTGCCTGCAATTTTGCAGCTTCGGCTTCCAAACCGCTGAGCTCAACATGCCGCTCGTTCATCATCTTGAGATTGCCCAAGGCGATCTGATATCCTTTGACCTGAGCGATAACACCGTGTCCAGCTAACGCTTTGAACTCGGAAGGTTCTACCGGGGGCAACCCACGCGCCTGCGCCGACCGTACGATGGCTTCACCGATTGGGTGTTCGCTCCCCCGCTCTGCCGAGGCAGCCAACCATAGGATTGCAGCTTCTTCCTTGTCTCCCTCATCATCTGACACCTGGGTAATAAAGTGTGAGGTGCCCTCCGCCGCAGCCACTACGTCCGTTACCGATGGCTCACCCGCCGTAATCGTGCCGGTCTTATCAAGGATAACTACCTTGAGCGAATGCGCGAGTTCAAGTGCCTTACTGTCCTTGAAAAGGATGCCCTGCGCTGCCCCCTTGCTTGTGCCGACCATGATGGCGGTCGGTGTGGCGAGCCCAAGTGTGCAAGGGCAAGCGATAACCAATACCGCTACCATCCGAATCATTGATGGCGTAAAACCAGCGTCCGCGACAACCCACCAAGCCAGTAGCGTAAAAGTGGCAATCGCAATGACAGCAGGCACAAAGATACTCGCCACCCGATCGGCGAGACGCTGAATTGGTGCTTTGCTCCCTTGTGCTTCTTGGACAAGTCGAACAATCTGTGCGAGTGCGGTCTCTGCACCGACTTTGTGCGCTTCAAACTTTAGCCTTCCCTGTTTGTTGATAGTCGCACCAATCACCGTATCGCCCTGCCCCTTATCTACCGGCACACTTTCCCCGGTAAGCATACTCTCATCGACGGTCGAATGCCCCTCGATAATAACCCCGTCAACCGGAATCCGCTCCCCCGGACGCACGATGACCACATCGCCGACGGCTACTTGCTCAATCGGAATGTCAATCTCTTGTCCATTACGCGTTACACGTGCTGTCTTTGCTTGTAGTCCCATCAACTTTTTGATCGCAGCCCCCGTCTGATCTTTCGCACGAGCTTCCAGTAGTTTGCCGAGTTTGATAAGCGTAATGATGACTGCTGCGGTTTCAAAATAGACGTGGCTGCCCAGAGCCGTGTTGCCTAGTGTCAACGCAATGGTGACAGGTAAACTGTACAAAAAAGCAGCGGACGAGCCCATCGCAACCAGCACATCCATATTAGCGGCACCGTTGCGTAGTGCTTTGAAGCCACCCGTGTAATAGTCCCATCCGACATAAAATTGCACCGGTGTCGCCAGAACAAGCATCAGCCAATTGCCCCACAGGGCATCAGACCAGGTACCCAGCAGCGAAAAGTCACGCGCCATGCTAAAAAGGAAGAGAGGAAGAGAAAAAGCAACGCCAGTCCAGAACTTGCGCGTCTGATCGTGAATCTCCTGTTCGCGGGCAGCCTGTTCAGCATCAACCAGTTGGTCGGGTTCTGATTCGATAACACCGTAACCTGCCTCTTCAATCGCGGCAATAAAGTCGGTGTGGGTCACCTGACCGGGGAGGTACGCTATATGTGCCTTCTCCGTGGCGAAATTTACGTTCACAGAGACGACTCCCGGCTGCAGCCGGTTAAGTGCTTTTTCGACGCTCGATGCACAGTTGACACAGTTCATCCCTGTGATGGGCAACTCAATCTCGCTTGTTGCTACCTCGTAACCGATGTCTGTAATTCTTTCAATGATGACACCCTCATCCAGTACAGAAGAATTGAAAGTGACTATTGCTTTCTCTGTGGCATAGTTGACGTTTGCCGTTCCCACACCGTCTAGTTTACCTAACTCGCGTGCGATGGTTTCCGAGCAGTTCGTACAGTGCATCCCTATTATAGGCAGTGTGACCTGTTTCTCAGCCATAATAATCTCCTCCTATGTGCCGACGGGGGATTAACACGCCACCAGCTTTGATTATCTCATCGATCGAGTTGCACTAAGCTCCAGTTCGTCTTTCATACGCTGAAATCTTCTCATCAAACTGCAGCGTCCAACCGACTTCATCCAAACCATTCAATAAACAATGTTTCTCAAAGTCGCCAATCTCGAAGGGATGCGACGTGCCATCAGGCTGAACGACCTGCTGTGCTTCCAAATCGATCATCAACTTGTACCCTTCCTGTGCTTCAATCTGCTTCAATAGGTCCGCGTTCACATCGGCCGGTAGGATAATAGGCAGGAGACCATTTTTGTAGCAGTTGTTACGAAAGATATCGGCAAATGAAGGTGCGATAACCGCCTTGAACCCATACTGTTGCAACGCCCACGGTGCATGTTCCCGCGAACTACCACAGCCAAAATTCGCCCCGGCAACCAAAATACTCGCTGCCTGATAACGAGGGTCATTCAGGACAAACTCCGGATTAGGCTCCCCATTGTCCTGAAAACGCCAATCGTAAAACAGAAACTCCCCAAAGCCGGTGCGCTCAATCCGTTTGAGAAACTGCTTCGGAATAATCTGATCTGTGTCTACATTCAACCGATTCAACGGTGCTGCAAGTCCAACATGTTCCTTAAATGCTTCCACTGTTTGTATCTCCTTCAGAAGTAAAAGTTCTCAGTTCAATAAACCAACATAGCTCTAACGGGGCGACAAGTATATAGTACATATAAAATCTCACAGATATCGTAAAATCCAACACGTATTTTACTCAGCGTTTGGCGGTCCCTGATAACCAATGCTCTCCCAACCTGCCACATCACCACCCAACAGTCGATAGGGATGCGGGACTATCCGTGATGAGCGATCTGCCAACGGCAGAGAGATGCGGCGGTGCCCACACTGAGCAGATTGCTTTAGCGCAATTGCGATTTCCAACGCTTGGCGGTAGCCATGCCCACTGTCTAAAACATCCTGCCCCGTATCATGCGCCTGCATAAGCCACTCAATCCGCCGTGTAAAGAAGTCATCAGGCGCAGGAGTGTCAAGAAAGTCGGGATAGACAGGGGTAGAAGCTGCACCACTCCCTTGGATAATCACAGGTCCCGAAGCAGTTATCCATATCTGCCCATTTGCTCCCGTAACTGTGACCGGACAGGCACCGCCCCGTCCACTTGGTGGTATAGGAATCTCACAAACAATGCCGCCGGACAATCCTAGGCGTCCGTAGGCAGGGCAATCAATCTCCGACGCCGAAATATCAACAGGCGGCATCCAGTCAGAGTCCGGCGGTAACGCCCAACCTTCGACCCATTCTACCTCCATACCGGTGAGCAATCGTAGCAAGGTCAGTTGAACGCATCCGCCGCCCGACACCTCCCGTGGCAACCCGGTCGGAATAGCAGCGCCAGTCAGTGTGCCGATATGTCCAGCTCCAATCCAATCAATCGTCTCTAGCAGATATGGAATTCCCGTATAGACGCTTCCGCAGGCGAAAACGGTGCCGTGTTCACGGCTAATACGCACCATCGCATCTGCTTGGGATAGCTCAACCGATATCGGTTTTTCGCATGAAACTACTTTGACGCCAGCCTCGGCGCACGCTATTACTGTATCGGGGTTGTGCGATGTCGGAAGAATCGCCGAAACGATGTCAGGAACTTCTCTATCTAACAGCTCATCTAGCGTATCAAAAAGGGTTTCAATCCCGTATCGATCGGCGAAAACCCCTCGGCGGTCTTTGGCGCGGTCAACTAGTGCGACGATTTCGCAGGCTGGATGGTTGGCATAAGCGTGTAGATACCTATTGCCCCAAGTCCCTGCTCCTCCAACAACGGCAACTCTATATTTTTTTGTCCGCAAAATACAACTCCTTTGTCCAAAAAATATGGAGATTAATGTGAATAGAAAGGCTGTTCAGAGAAACCGTAGGGAACGACGATCGTTGTTCCTTACTACTCGGTTTCTTTGTACCGCTCACTCTGAACGGGGCGGCTTTCTACCGCCACTGAACGAATCTGGTTTCTGGGTGTCGGAGGGCCAATATCCACTCAGGTCTTCTTTCCATAGATTCCCGCATAATCCCGAAATCACTCGCCATTCCGCCGCACCGAGATCTGGATCCGGGTGAAAGAGAAATCGTTTCAATCCCGCACGCTCGGAGGTCGTCAAGATGTTGTGAAGGTCTCTTGCGGTCATCGCATCGCCGGCATGTGGGCTACGTCCCGTAGATACCCAAGCGACGACTTTATCATCGTCCCCGATAGCCTCCAGTGCACGTTGGGTTTCGCTCCACACAACCTCCGAGAAGAACTCCTCCGGAAACCCCAATTCCATATCCATTAATGACTGAATCCCCGGCAGTTCAATTCCAAATAGCGACGTTACCACCGCAAAGCAATCCTCTTCCGTCAGCGTGGGATTCCACTCAGAAAGCTTTTGTACCCAACGCGCAATTGTTCCATACATCCCATCGAACCCCCGGTGCCAGAAGTAGTGCTTGGGGAAGATGTAGTCGAAAAGCGACGCCATCTGTTGATAGTTCTGTCCGGTAAGCGACGAAAAGGTCGCCGTGCGTGGGATGCCGCCCAATTCCACCTTACGATCCAACTGGTCGAGTTGGGTGCGTACAGCCTGCATGTAACCCAACGCAGTTTCCTGACGGGTCCGCAACCAGTAAAGTACATCCTCATTGATATCAAACAGTGTTAACGCTGCTAGCATCCCACCCGGCGCATGATACCGTACCAGAGATGGCGTCAGGTTGTGAAGCCGTTCCCGTAAGTGTGCGATACCCCGCTCCAAGCGATCAATATCCTTTCCTAAAGCCGCGAAACGATGCCGCTCATGTTCACGGATTTCGAGCAGCTCCCCGCCGTGGTGGAAGGCTAGTTCATAATGCTGCTCCCCAGGACCGTCTATGATAACACCGTGCGCTTGAGGATAGGCGTTCATCGTGTCTTGAACGCTAGCAGCGAACCCCACCGCGCCGTAAGGGTCTTCTTCTAACGGTCGTGCCCCACCGCCGCCGGGAACACTAAAGGTCATAATATGCCAATCACGTGAGGCAGCGTCATCTAACATGGCGTGCAATTGCTTTTCTTTCTCCACGTCGCGCGGCGCCTCCGGTGGAGGCCTCACCCCGAACGATTTGTACACCTCCGGATCAGGAACAAAAGTGGGAATTGATGTGCCATCATCTTGCGTGAACCGTAGATAACCGAACACAATTCCGCGCACACCCCCATCCTCCCAAGCGTCGAATGTCCGCCGGTAATCGGGCAGCCAATGTTCGAGTGGGCTATGGGTAAAGATCCACGGTATCATAGGAAACCTCCTTGACTGAACAGCTTAAATAACTTGATCGTCGAACCTTGAAAAAGGCTGTAAACCTTTTCAGGGTTTAGCTGTCGAAAAGTAAATGATATAGAAACCAAATCGCGTCAGTATGATAAGGAAACTTGATGACAAAAACTGTTTTTTTCGATTTCTTTGCCACGCTTATCTTTTGGACACAACCACTCCATATAACCATCCGCAAGATTGCTAATCGGTATCAACTGCGTTTGGATTGGTCTGCCTACGACGAAGCCCGAGCAATTCTGACCGAAGCGTATGAAGCCTCAAAACCGACAAATAATATACGGGATACGATATTCAGGCAACTTGACGCCTGCTGCGCTATTCTTAAAAAGTTGGGAGTGCGTGAGCATGTAGAGCAGATTGCGTGGGAGGTCTTGCAATACGAACATGCCCTGTTTTCGCGTAACAACGCCACCCTTTATGAAGATGTCTTGCCAACGCTGGACCAATTGCAGCAAATGGACCTAAAGATGGGAATCATTTCCAACTGGGATACGCCCCTACACGCCATGGTTGAAGAGCTTGGCCTTGCCCCGTATTTTGATGTGGTCGTTGCCTCCCATGACCAGCGGGTACGGAGCGCGAAGCCGGACGCAGCTATCTTTGAATACGCTTTGAGTGCTATTGGTGTAACTGCGGAAGAAGCGGTTCATATCGGAGACTCTTTCGAGGCAGATATCATGGGCGCACATGCTGCCGGTATCCGTCCAATTCTGCTAGACCGGGATGGAACGCAAACTGGGCGGTGGAGAGAGACCATCCAGACCTTACATGTGTTGCCCAATCTGTTAAGCGTGAAACCGAATTGAGGGTGAGTTGTACTCTACCTTGCCCCCTCGTCTATCACACAGCGTAAGCGACTGAACCATCTTCCCGCAGCAGCGTCTGACCGGTGTTCATTGGCTGATAGGGCCTCTGCTCTATCAGACTATCATCCAACTCCACACCGAGCCCCGGTGCTTCGGGAATCGGAATATAACCGCCCTCCCGCTGATAGCAGGTTTTATACACCGCGTTGTTAGGCGATTCGTCGCCTTTGGTGTATTCTTGGGTGATAAAGTTAGGAATACTTGCGTCTAGGTGCAAAGAAGCGGTCGTAACCAATGGTCCCAAGAAATTATGGGTGACAACCGCGCTGTGATACGATTCGGCGATTGCTGCAATCTTCTTGCACTGAGTCAATCCCCCTGCCAACGCCACATCCGGTCGAACATACTGAGGTCCACCGGCGGCGAGTAGTTCACGGAACTCCCAGATAGTGGTCAAGCGTTCACCATTCCCCAAAGGAACGGTCATCCGTTTGGCGAGCTCCGCCTGCGATACGATGCTGTCAATCTGGATGGGATCTTCTAGAAAGTAGATATTAAACGGTGTCAACGCTTCCGCCAAAACAATGCCGTTCATCGGCGTCAGCTTACGGTGGACTTCGACAATCAGATCGAGATCGGGGCCTCCACCCTCCCGTGCTGCTGCAACCAAATCGCGAGCAGTTTTAACCAAACGGTCCAACGCCATGTCTTGATAACCACCGACCACCGGATCGAACTTCAGCGCAGTGAACCCCTCCTCCACCGCATCTTTCGCAGCCTGAAGCATCGTCTCCGGCGTCGATCCTCCAGCCATAAGATGTAGACGAATTTTATCCCGACAATTGCCTCCCAACAACTCCCATACCGGCACACCAAAATGCTTTCCTTTGATGTCCCACAATGCGATATCCACCGCACTGATCGCGCCGCAGAGGGCAGTGCCACGAAACGGACCCATGCGATAGAGATACTGCCAGTGGTGTTCAATACGCAAAGGATTCTGGCCAATTAGGTATTTTTCAAAGGTCGCAACGATTCTATCGACCGCTTCAGGATAACCCCAGCAAGCGGTTTGACCCACGCCGCTTATACCGTTATCAGTGTGGATACGGACCACATAACCACCACCGATGAAAAAAGATTCAATCTTGTCAATCTTCATGCGCCACTCCTTAAATAGATTGATTTAAGTAAATGGAACTGTGTCTTAAACTGTGTCAGTATATCAAAGATTGTAGAGCCGGTCAATCGAATTTCAAGGATTGACATCTTCGTTGTGGTGTGGTATCTTTATCGAGCCAGTGAGTTAGTTTTTGAAGGATAAAGGATTGAAAAACGTCAATGATCGATATTAGATCACTGCTTGAAGCAAAGAGAATTTGCGCTTCAATCGGATTTCATAAACTAGGAGAGACAGGTCCTTCCTATTCAATCTACCTAAGACAAATAATGAGGCATTTGAAGTGAAGTTCTACAATTGTGGATTCTATTTAGGCTATTTACACAATTTGCAGCCCAACATAACCGAATTGGATCTCGAATCTGTTCTGAAGTGTCTGTGTACTTTCAGTTGTGAGGAAATTATTCCTCCCCAGGGTTCCCAAGAACTAACGCCAATGGATTCCAAATTGATTGCTGTTTACGAGAATCTGCTTAGCAGGGGACTGCCAACTTTCCCTTCCTTACTGGTAGAGCGCACTTTAGCCCGGTTGTCTCATCCACACATCCCTATAGACGAGGAATCCGAAACAGGGAGTTTTGAGTTTCTACACCAGAACCTTAACGTTGAAACTGAAGAAGAATGGTTGAACCTACTAAAGAGAGCGCACTATATTATTGATCCTCGCTTGACCCCAGAGATCGAATTGCCCCACCAACCGTTTGATAGTGATGAGGAACAGGACTTTTTCTCCAATTTGCTCCCTAAATTTTTGGGAAGCCATATTACTCAGTTGGTTGAGCCCCAACAACTATTTGAAACTTTGATTGATCGCAAGGCGGCATCCAAGTTTTTCGGACAGAAAGTAGATTTTGCTTTAGAAACAGATCAAATCAAGGCAGTTTTTGAAGTTGATGGTGAACAACACGAGGAACCAAGTCAACGAAGGCTCGATGAAAGACGAGATGAAAGTCTCAAGAACAGCGGTTGGGAAGTTTTCAGAATCCCTGCACGAGACGTAAGATGTGGCAGATTGGAACAAAGAATTGAACAAGATGTAAATCGTCTTAGAGATAA
The DNA here is from genome assembly GCA_022822785.1 of Candidatus Poribacteria bacterium. Lineage (GTDB taxonomy): Bacteria > Poribacteria > WGA-4E > WGA-4E > PCPOR2b > PCPOR2b. The sequence goes on along the minus strand of JAJEAL010000085.1, from coordinate 33,638 downwards.
ACTTGCAACAAACCCGTTTTTTGCCCTAATTGAGCAAAATTATCAATCTCCACTATGGGAAACGGAACTTGGACAAAAGGCTTTGCAATTAGTTCTGACTCCTTTTGCTGTAGCACGTTTACAGAAAATACTTCTTTGGACCTTACGCTATTCAGCACTTTCATTGAATCAGCCAAAGTGGAAGTTAGCCATCATTGAAAGAGATGTCCCTTGTGCCCAACTTGCCATTTTAGATTTTTTGCAAACCCTTCAAGCGTTCTACAGTTTGCTTGAGATTAACACACCACTTCCCCAAGTTGAGCTGCTAATTTACGCAACTCCCGAATTTGAAAGAGCTAGTAGCGGCATATCGGAGGGCCAACTTTCGGAATTTAGCATCCATGCAAACTCACACGTGCTGGATTCGCAAAATGCAGAGACATTTGATGGCGACTTACTGATTGATATTTCCATGCTGCAGCGTCACGGGTATACCACACCAGATCCCGGTTTATGTAATCAACTTTTGGGTTCTCATAGTGCAGCTGTTTCTATACGTTCTGTACATACACCGAAAGATCGGGACCAGATTCAGTCTAGCGAACCCATTGCTTATCCCATGACTGACGATAAACGGAAACCACTCCGATTTTTCCTCCAGAATCTCTTCCGGAAAAAGGACTTTCGAGAAGGACAGTTTGAGATTTTGACCCGTTCCTTAGCACAGAAGCCTGTTATCGGTTTGCTGCCGACAGGGGCTGGTAAATCGTTGTGTTATCAGTTGTCTGCGCTGCTGCAGCCCGGTGTGACATTGGTGGTTGACCCACTGCGTTCGTTAATGTTTGACCAAGCGGAAAACCTGAAAACCAATAGGATTGATCGAATCGCGTTCATCAATAGTGAACAGGAAACTAAGGAGCGAGAAAAGATTATTCGGCAAATGGGAAACGGAGAATTTCAGATTGTATTCATTTCTCCAGAAAGGTTGCAGATTAAAAAGTTCCAAGAGGAACTAGGTCGAATGACCACCGCTTTTTCAGTACCTTATGTGGTAATTGATGAAGCCCACTGTGTTTCTGAATGGGGACACGATTTCCGAACTTCGTACCTTAATTTAGCTAGCACTGTGCAAGCCGTTTGTCGTTTTCGTGACATGCCACCGACAATTGTTGCGCTGACTGGAACGGCATCCTACGCGGTGTTAACAGATATTCAAAGAGAAATCGGAATTGGCGACGAGGAAGCTAAGATTCAGCTGAGCACGTTTGACCGCCCAGAATTGCAATTTAGCCTTTACACGGTTCCCTCAAATCAAAAGCAATCGAAACTCTCAGACATATTAAATGCTATACCTAACCAACTCCGGTTAAATGTGGACAGCTTTTATGAACCGAATGGACACCATACACATTCCGGCATTGTCTTTGTTCCTCATGTCAATGGAGCATTTGGTGAGAAGGTGTGGACGTTTCTATCCCATGAACTCGATATTCCTGTCGAATTTTACAGCGGTAAAGCTCCAAAGACCTTCAAGCCGAATCCCAATCACAATAGAGAACGGTCCTATAACGAACATAAACGAAGTGTGCAGCAAAGATTCAAAACAAACGAATTTCCCCTTCTGGTATCTACCAAAGCCTTTGGTATGGGGATCGATAAACCAAACATTCGTTATACGATCCATTACGGAATTCCCCAGTCATTGGAAGCATTTTATCAGGAAGCAGGAAGGGCTGGTAGGGACAGAAAAAACTCGATTTGCGCCATTATTTTTTCGGACGATAGCGCAGCAAACGCCGATAGGTCTTTAGATGGGCACCGCAGCATTGACGAGATCTCACAACTGCGGGATCCACCTCGGGCTCGGCAAGGCGATATTCACCGAATGATGTGGTTTCTGAAAAAAGGCTTTCCAGGCACAAGTGCTGAAAAAAAGGCGATTCTTGAATTATTAGAGGGTTGGATTTACCCTTTCCTTGATACATTACAACTTAACCAGTCCGAGGAAATACAGATTCCATTTGGAGGTAGTGATTCAATAAAGATGAAGCGAGAAAAAGCTATCTACCGTCTTTCAATCATCGGTGTTGTTCAGAATTACACAATAGATTTCGGTCCTAAACAATTTGAAGTAACAATTGTTAGAAGACCAGAAGAGGAATATCTCGCACAATTGCAAGACTACATTGCCCGTTATAAGACTCAGGATCGAACGGTAATCAATAAAAAAGTTAAAAAACTCAAAGGCAGGAACTTAATTGAAAAATGCTTGGGCTGCTTGATTGATTTTGTATATGAGGAGATTGCAAAAAAACGCCGTAGAGCGATTCAAACGATGGCTGAAGTTGCTAGAACTTGTCACACAGATGAGACGATCAGAGAAGCGTTATTAAGTTACCTTGAAAAATCGCCGTTCACAGAACCGCTTTCGCAACTAGCAAGACGAATTGAACCGCAGGAATGGTGGAATGTATTGGATATCAATAATGAGTTGGATCAACCATTACTGAATGAGGTAGATGGTGCCCGTCTGCTTCTGGGGGGCTGCAGAAGAACTCTGGAAAGCTTTCCGAGCCATCCTGGCCTATATCTTTTGAGCGGGTTTGCCCGATTGCTCCTGCCGAATCAAGATCAAGAGATTAAACAAGCACTCAGCGATATTCGTTCAGGTTTCCAGAATCTCACAGATCTCCCCATTGCCAAACGAGAGGAGATTACTTTGGAATTTCTGAGAAAATTTGAACAGTGGTCTGAGAGTATTCAAAATTTCGAGATGATTCAAGAGGATATTGCTGAAATTGCCCTAAACACATTGCAAACGAGGGTGATTGCACATGCCATATATCATATGAATCCTGTCTATACCGAAAAAAATCTGTTGAATTGGATGCTTCAAGACGTTAAAAATTTCAATCAACAATTTTTAGGGGGAACTCAAAATGTCCGATAATTCTGATTTTTTAGAAACAGAAACGTTGGTTCACAATCTTTTAGAAGAGTTGAACAAACTCAAGCCTGCCGTTGATCAAATTGAGGATGGAAAAAATAGCGCGAGAACAATTCAAGAATCTGCTAATAACATTGTCCGTGGTACGACTGAATTACTTACCACAGGCAAGACAATCTTAGACCGAGTTGGTGAAGTTCAATTCAAAGAGAGGTTTGATGAAGTTGAAAAACTCGGAGGGGAATCCGTTGAAAATGATAAAACGATTCTCAACGGAATTGAAGAGACAAAAAATAGTGTGAAAATAATTCAAGAATCTGCTAATAACATTGTTCGTGGTACAATTGAATTACTCACCACAGGTAAGACAATCTTAGACCGAATTGGTGAAGTTAGATTCAAGGAGAGGTTTGATGAGGTTGAAAAACTCGGAATGGAGTCCGTTGAAAACGATAAGACGATTCTCAACAGAATTGGCAGACTTGAAAAACGCAATTTGCGCCTTAATATTGGAATAATTGGTTTATTAATTCTCCAAGTGACGACATTGGTGTTTCTCTTTTTGAAATAGCCCCAGATTCTTGCGAAGGCTTCACCTCCTCACAAGGTTGGACAATAGAGGTGTCAGTATGAACTCTCCACTGCCCTGATGCTCAACGGTAAAGCAGGCATTTGCATCAACTTTGTTGATTAAGTAAACAATAAATGGCGAACAGACTTGAAAAGGGATGCGTTTAATCAACTTTGCATCCGAAATCCCGTCAAAGTATTTACGCAGATAAAATCAATACAGCTGGAATCGAAGTCCTATGCATTTATTACCGGAGATCGGTGAATGATCGAAGTTGAAAATCTTACAAAAAATTACGGACCGTTTCAGGCACTGAAAGGAATTTCCTTTCGTATCGACAAAGGCGAGGTCATCGGTTTTTTAGGACCCAATGGTGCTGGCAAGACCACCGCCATGCGAATTCTGACCTGTTTTATGCCCGCGAGCAGCGGCAATGCGATGGTCGCCGGATACGATGTGTTCAAGGAATCTTTGGAAGTTCGTAAGCATATCGGATATCTCCCCGAAAGTGTGCCGCTCTATCCAGAAATGACTGTCACGGGTTACCTCGAATTTGTATCTAAGATTAAAGGTGTACCGCGAAGCAAACGGGCTGAGCGATTGGAAGTAGCGATTGAATCCTGTGGCTTAACGGAGCGGCGAGGGCAGATTGTCGGGCAGTTGTCCAAAGGCTATCGTCAGCGAGTCGGTTTAGCGCAAGCATTGATTCACGATCCAGATGTCATTGTCCTGGACGAACCCACCTCCGGACTCGATCCGCGGCAGATTATTGAGATCCGTGAACTGATTAAAGCGCTCGGCAAGGAACATACAATCATCCTTAGCACACATATCCTCCCTGAAGCGAGCATGACCTGTGAGCGGCTGATCATCATCAATGACGGCAAGATCGCTGGTGGCATTAGGCTCTCGGAGGGGCGTGCTGTTTCTATTAATGCTGGAGATCACGGACAAGCAGAATTGGAGAATACTAAAACGCTTGATCTTGAAGTGTCGGGGCCGGAAACAGAGATCAAAACCGTCCTCGAAAATCTCCCGGGTGTCAACCGTGTCGAAATTCCAGACTTGAATGATAGCGTCAATCCGAGATTCCACATCAATTATGAACTGAATACGGATATTCGCGCAGCGGTTTCGTCAAGCATCATCCAACACGGTTGGAACTTGTTGGAAATGCGTTCTATCGAAATGACGCTTGAGGAGCTTTTCTTGCAATTGACGACAGCCGTGGACGGTGAAGCACAGATAGAGGTTGAAGCAGGTTCAGAAATGTAAAATCTGTAAATCGAAAAAACTTAAGTAAATTCACTAAATTGAAGTCTTCATTCATTGGTGTATTTGGATATTTTTAGCATACCTAAATAAAATACCTTGACGTTAAGCTATCTATTGATGTATAATCTAATGACTAATAGGAATAATTCCCACCAACAGTTATCTGCTACACATATTTCATATTATCCTGAATGCCTTCAAACCCTGATTTGATGCCTCTTCGATGTCGCCCGTTTGGGAATTCCTTACAATTTATGATTTAACCAACCTTTATTCTGCGTATCCTTGTCTTTAATCTTAATTTGACTCAACTTTCTTTTCGATAATTTCCTTCCACTCTGCTGCCAACGATTGCCAATTAGAGGTCGACTGGTAAATAGTTGCATATCTCCTCTCTATGATGTTGCTGCTTGCCCTTTATATGATCGTTTGGAGTATATTATTTTGTCCCTAAAGTGTAGCGTCAACCATGAATTGCCTGCTGCAACTGCTCTGTGCTAATTTTGGGGTTGACCTAAGAAAATATAAGTGTTAAACAATCTATAGACAGTTAGGATCGCGCAATGAGGAGTAACAAAACTATGGAGAATGTGGACATTGTCAAACTCCAAGAGATGACAATCTCCGAATTGAATGGCATGGCTCGGAAGCTTGGACTTACGGGATACAGTAGCCTCCGTAAGCAAGAGCTCATTGCCAAAATTCTTGAAGCCAAAGCGGAAAGCAGCGGCATGTTATTCGGAGAAGGTATTCTTGAGATTTTACCGGAAAAATACGGCTTCCTCCGGTCATCGAGCTATAATTATTTACAAAGCACCGATGATATTTATGTCTCTCCCTCGCAAATACGCAAATTTGACCTCCGTACAGGCCACGAGGTCCAGGGACAGATCCGTCCCCCTAAAAAGGGAGGCGATAAAGATGAATTTTACTTTGCACTATTGAAAATCGAGAAAGTCAATGGTGAACATCCAGCGGCTGCAAAGGATAAAATCCTGTTCGATAATTTGACCCCCGTATACCCCTATGAACGACTCGGACTTGAACACAATCCGAGGGAGTTCTCAACACGCATTGTCGATTTAATGTCTCCGATCGGTAAGGGGCAACGTGGATTGATTGTAGCTCCGCCTTACAGCGGCAAAACCACAATCTTAAAGAATATCGCCCACGGTATTGAGAAGAATCATCCCGAAGTCATGCTCATTTTCCTCCTCATTGATGAGCGTCCAGAAGAAGTAACAGATGTTTCCCGGTCCATAAAAGGGGAGGTTATCAGCTCTACGTTTGATGAACATCCGGAACGGCATGTGCAAGTTGCGGACATGGTTATTGAAAAAGCCAAACGGTGGGTCGAATATGGCAAAGATGTAGTGATTATGCTCGATAGCATGACACGCCTCGTGCGAGCCTGTAATGTTGTGGCACCGCACAGTGGGAAGACATTGTCGGGGGGTATTGATGCACTTGCGTTTTTAAAGCCACGTCAATTTATTGGAGCGGCACGTAAGTTTGAAGAAGGTGGCAGTTTAACAATCATCGCTACTGTCCTAGTGGATACGGAAAGCCGAGGCGATGAGCATATTTATGAGGAGCTGAAAGGTACGGCAAACATGGAGATCCACCTAGAGCGTTCTTTGCTAGAACGACGTATCTTCCCCTCCATTGACATCGCTAAATCCAAAACTAGACGCGAGGAACTGCTGCTGAAGCCGGAGATACTCAGCAAAGCCTGGATCCTACGAAAACTCATGGGACAGATGAATACTGCTGAGTCAATGGAGCTCCTTGTCGAACATTTGGGAAAAACTCAAACAAATGAGCAGTTTATCGAAATGATGATAAACAATACCAAAACCAGTGCGCCCGCCCGCGGCGGACGGTATCAGTGGTAGCGTCCGCTGTTAGATAAACATAATGCGTTTATTATGTACCTAAGAACTTACAAGTGCAGATTATTTAACTCTCAGAGCTCTGCCAAAAGGGGGAAGCCATTATTAATCAGTCTACAGAGTTAAACTGTCTTAGGCTTCCCAATCTTCTTAGACAATTCTAAGATCGTAAGGAGGTGAGTATCCTAATGAAATCAGATATCCATCCGGAAACCATGGAAAGTGTCATCAATTGTGTGTGTGGTGCAACCTATACAACCTATTCTACCAAACCTCAGATTCGCGTGGAAATTTGTTCAAAGTGCCATCCATTCTACTCTGGGCAGCAGACCATTGTCGATACAGCAGGACGTGTGGAAAGCTTCCGCCGTAGGTATGGACTTCCCGATGACAATTAAATAGGTTTGATACACAGCTGCCAGCAGCCAAACACTGCGGCGATAAGACCTAAATCAAGTGATTGTGGAGGTAACCATCCGCCTCCGTAGAGTTCGTAAGAAAAACTCACGGTAAATAAGGGACGGAAAAGGAAATAACGTATGGCATTTCAAGTATCTGACAAGCATATTGAACAATACTATATGCTCGGTTACACCGTTTTCCAAAAGATTCTTCCACCGTCATTGATTCGAGACCTACGGCTCGTCAGCGACAAGGCGAAAGCGATTGCCCGTGAACAAAGTGGTCCCCAAGTGCAGCGCCTCCAACCCGTTGCACACTACGATCTGGATCAACAGCCTTTCATCGACTACGCTAACCTGCCGCCGCTCGTTGACGCTATCACCAGAGTGCTAACACCACGTCATCGTCATGGGAATCGAGACCATTTTGGTATCCTTTTTGAACCTGCGGAGATGCCATACTGCACGCCATGGCACCGTGATTGGCGTGATAACGCCGTAGGCTTACCGTTGTCAATGTGGGATGAAGCGTTCAATGACATCAATCTGTTCAATCAGATTAACTGCGCGTTGTATGAAGATAGTTCGACATGGGTTGTCCCGGGCAGCCATCTGAGACGCGACCTGCCGGCAGAGATTGAACGTTTCCCAGACCGCCCCATACCGAACATAGACCTTGATGGCAAATCCGCCGAAGTACGGGAACCGCTCTGCCTTGAATACTGTCGCAGTATGCCCGGAGCGGTACAGCTGCATCTAGAATCGGGGGATTTTGCGCTCTACCGAAATACCCTCTGGCATCTCGGCAACTATGTCCCCTATCGCAAACGGGCAACGTTGCATGATAGTGCGTGGACACCGGAGTTTGAGGCGTGGTACAAAAAGGCGCGAACCGAATCAAACAAGCGACGTGAAGCCGGCATCGGTATGGAGAATCCAAATCTCAATGTTACCGATACAGTCGCGTCAACATTGACTTAACACTAAGATGGTACTCAATCATGCTTGAGAAGTTAAAAGAGATAGAAGCGACATATTTAGAAATTGAAAAGAACTTAGCAGATCCTGTGCAAATTGCCGATCGGCAAAACTTACAAAAACTTGCGAAGTCACACGCGGAACTCGCGCCGATTGTTTCGAAGTATACAGCATATCAAAAAACAGCGAAAGAGATTGACGAGACCGCTGCGCTGCTTGAACAGGAGACCGATGCTGAGTTTATTGACTTTGCTAAGCAGGAGCTCGATTTGCTTACTGAGCAGAGAGATAACTTAGAAACAGAACTGAAAATCTTACTGCTACCGAAGGATGTAAACGCTGAAAAGAATGTGATTGTGGAAATCCGTGCGGGAACCGGGGGAGAAGAAGCCAGTTTATTTGCCGGAGAACTTTTCCGGATGTATTCAAGATACGCGGAGCATAAAGGTTGGAAAATAGAACTGCTCAACTCTAATGCCACCGGACTAAAAGGTTTCAAAGAAGTCGCTTTTTCTATCAGCGGGGACCGGGCATATAGTCGGCTAAAGTTTGAGGGCGGTACACACCGTGTGCAGCGCGTCCCTACCACAGAAGCTAGCGGGCGAATCCACACATCAGCGGTAACCGTTGCTGTATTGCCGGAGGCAGAGGAGGTGGACCTCAAAATTGACGCGGAAGACCTACGGATTGAGGCGTTTCGCTCATCGGGCCCAGGCGGTCAGAGCGTCAATACAACCGATTCCGCGATCCGAATTACATACATCCCTACAGGACTCACTGTATCTTGCCAAGATGAAAAATCCCAGCATAAAAATAGAGCCAAGGCGATGAAGATTTTGCGCTCCCGCCTACTTGAACAGATGCAAGCTGAACAGGAAGCTGAACGCGCCCAAACGCGGAAGTCCATGATTGGCAGCGGCGATCGAAGTGAAAAAATTCGCACCTATAACTTCCCTCAAAGTCGGGTGACAGACCATCGTATCGGTTTAAGTGTTTATCAGTTGGAGGCAGTTTTAGATGGAGAGATTGACACTTTCATTGATGCCTTGATAGACGCGGAACAAGCGGAGCAGTTGAAGAACTTATCGTCGTGAAAACCTGGCGCGTTATTGACCTTATCGAATGGACGACGGAATACTTTGAACGTCATGAAGTCCCCACCCCGCGGTTAGATGCGGAACTGTTGCTCGGACACCTCCTGCAAAAGAGTCGCTTGCAACTCTATCTCTCCTTTGAGATGCCCGTTTTCCAAGAGGCACTCTCAAAATTTCGGGAGTTGATTAAAAAGCGGATTGACCATACCCCTGTGAGTTACCTCACAAACCACAAAGAGTTTATGGCACTCGACTTCTATGTAGATCCGCGTGTACTAATTCCCCGACCAGAGACGGAAATCCTAGTTGAGACAGTGCTAGAACTTCAGAAGGAACCGTGTCGGTTCGTCGACATCGGAACAGGCTGTGGTGCCATCGCAATCAGCTCTGCTCATCACCGACCCGATTGGGAGCTAATCGCCACAGATTTCTCAATAGAGGCCCTAGAAGTAGCCGAGCGGAATGCGCTCAACCATAACTGCGCGGATCGACTCACACTCCTTCAGGGCGATCTGTTTGAACCGTTGCAGCAACTATCCGACACCCATTTTGATTGGATTGCGTCCAATCCACCTTATGTGAGTGTTGACGAGGCCTCGACCCTCCCGCCGGATGTTCGGAAGCACGAACCGGAGGTTGCACTTTTTGCTGGGGTTGATGGACTTGATATCATTCGGCGTCTCGTAACCGATGCACCCCAGTACTTGAATACGGAAGGAAAACTCATCTTGGAAATTGGTCACAACCAAAGCTACGCTGTTCAAGACCTGATTAAATCCGAACCAGCCTATCAACGTTGTGAAGTCATCCAGGATTATGCCGGTATTGAGCGTGTGGTTCTCGCGAGTATTTAGCTAGCCGTATTGACATTTGACAGGACGTACGTCAAACGCTGCCGGCGCAGAGTTAGGCTGAACGGTAAAAAGCAATCCCATCAGCGACAATCGGAACTACGCTTTTCAACGACACCTGCTTACAAATAGACGCGGTGAAACCCTACACTACGCTTCTATAACCTGCAGGAAAATAGTTGCTTAACAGAAGCACAATCCTATGTTTACCCAGCAGCACTCTACTATTACCAGTGTCAATAACCAGCGAGTCGCCGCCGCCCGCAAACTTCAGGCACGTAAATACCGACAGCGGCAGAGACGTTTTCTCGTCGAAGGCTTTGAAATCTTGCATCTAGCCCTTGATGCAGGTATACAACCGGTCGAAGTTTTCTATTGTGAGGAACAATGCCGTGAAAAAGCTGTTCAGCAGCTGCTCAACCGATTGCGAAACGCAGGTGCAGCACTCGTCGCAGTGTCAACGCAAGTGTTACATACACTATCAGCTGCCGCCGGCAATGTATATGCTTCACCCCATAAGGCACCGCCCAATGTCATACAGACGCACATTGTCGCAACTTTCGCCCTATTCGAGGTGTCGTTTCAGGACATCTCCCTGGCCGATGACGAACTGATTCTGGTTCTGGATGGAACACAAACGCCAAGCAATCTTGGGATGATTCTCCGTACCGCAGATGCTGTTGGGGCTGCAGCCGTTTTCCTCATCCCACCCTGCGTGGATATTTTTCACCCGAAATCTGTTAGAGGCAGTCACGGCTCCCTGTTCAGTATCCCCCTTGTCCAAACGGCGGACATCCCAAGGCTTTTCGGATGGTTGCGTGAAAAAGGGTTCAGAACGATGGGAGCGGATCCGCATCTCGGGAAACTCTGGAATCAAGAAAATTGGAAAGGACGGGTCGCCATAGTTTTGGGGCACGATGTGCGAGGCATATCGGATGCAGTGCGTGCACAAACCGAAGAGTGGGCCCGGCTGCCAATGACGGGGAAGGTAGAATCGCTCAACGTTGCGGTGGCGGGAAGCGTGTTGATATATGAATGGTTTCGGGCGAACCGACTCGAACCGTAAAACCGTGCGAAGAATCTGTGCCTCCGCACGGTTTTACAGTGTCTGACCTCATTTTAGGCGTGATGGTGGCCGTTTTGATAGTGGGAACGGAGTAAATCTATACCGAAATCATCTTCGATATGTCGCCAAACGGTGTGGATATGGTTCGCATTATTTTGCGTATTGTCATATTCCACAAAGAAGAAGGAACCGTGAAGACGATAATAGTGCGGCTGTCCACGATTCGCCGGTCCTGCCCAAGCGAAGTGGATATCATTTATGCCTGCATCGCGCAGCTTCTGCTCCTCAATTTTCGCTAGTTGATCCGGAAGCCGATTGATGTAGGTGTCAATGAGCTGCACGAGCACCTCACGTTGTATGGTTGTCATTGATTCAACAGCTAGCCCCTCAGCAGCGTCAATCTCGACTTTTGGAACATCTCGCGTCAGAATGTCGTCAGGTGCTGTTTCGTTGATAACCGTTTTACTTTTCTGATCCGAATTGAGAGATTCCAACAGCTGTCTGGCAAGATCTTCTTCCGCAGACAAAATCCGTAATCCTTTGTCGGGCCCATGTCGAACCTCTGCCGGATTAGAGCCAAAAAAGAACGGATTCGGTGTAATCAACGCCCGGTTCACAACGGTAAAATGCAGGGAGACATGATGCCCCTCCGCTCGCCAGCCCCAAAGACTGTGATTCGTCGGATCCCCAAAAAAACTGAAGGCATAAAGTTCGGGATCTCGTGCGAGCCGCGCTACCCCTTCCATCCGTTCCTGCTCGCCGAGTGTGGCTTCCAAATCAATAATCGCCGTTGCCTTTTGATAGCCTGTTGGACTTAACCCCGTAGAGAGCAGATTAAAAGCCGCCTCCCGTTGTTTTTGATTCATCTCTTGGATATATACCCCTTTGCGATTGAACATCTCACGCGGTATGTAGTGCCACCGCTGACGTTCAGCATCTTCAAACGCAAATTCTGCCTTCCGCCGCAAATCGGGTGTCAAAGCTTCTAGAAAATTCGCACAAGCAATCGCCATCCGCTCAGCCGTCTCGGAAGCAGGAACCACTGTCGATGTCGGTGAAGCGTCATGTGTATGTGCTGTCATATTTACACCTCCTCGGTTTGAAGAATCAAAAGCCTTTATCGTTTCTCACGCAACCTTGCGGAGCCGTCGCCTCGCATGTTCACGTGCAATTCGCACATCGAAATCAATCTCTGAGCGGTTGGACATCCCGAGATTGATACCGTGTGCAATCTCCAACTCAAATCCCCAACGAATCCAATCCTCAAACTCCGATTCAGCAATCCGCCCCGCTGCAATAACCTTCATAATACTCAATCCTTTGCCGAGGTCATAAGCCCGCCGGAGATACTCCAGATGCTGATCCAATGGACCGCCTTCCAACATTCTCCCTTCTTTGTTCGCTGTCGCCAAAATGACCTGAATCTCCGGGTGATCGATAACCGCATCCATGACCGGTCCAGTGTGGAGATGTGTTGAGCAGCCGATGGCACGGACAAGTCCCTTGCTTTTGGCATCCAGAAACGCTGACAGAGCGCCCTCGCGCGACTCCAAATCTTCAGGTGAAGAGATTCCGTGCAGCAAAAGCACATCAAGATAATCGGTTCCCATCTCTCGGAGCGAACGTTGAATGCTTTCCTGGGCACCATCATAATCCTTGGCTCCAGTTTTGGTTTGGATAACGACTTGGCCGCGTTCAATACCCTTCAACGCTGCACCCAAATGTGGCTGGCTTCCATACCCTTCAGCTGTATCCCAAAAGGTAATTCCCTGATTAAATGCTTCACGCAGCAGGTCGCCACCTTCCGCGTAATTCGCACAGATATTATTCAGATGCCCTGCCCCAAAGCAGAGGCGTGAAATTTCGAGTCCTGTATTTCCGTATTCAAGTCGTTCCACGTTATCCTCCTTCACTCCAAAAGCCCGTTCTCCTTATACCATTCGGCATTAGGATACAGTGCCATTACAGATTTATGTCTCAAGAACCCCAGGTTTCTATAGAAACCCTCCTGCCCAATCACACAGGCGAGGAGAGTCTTTTCAGCAGCTAATTTCTCAGACATCGCATTCATGATGCGTGTCCCGATCCCCTGTCGTTGAAATTCCGGTAGCACAACAATATCACAAATGAATGCGAAATATTCCCCATCGGACAGTGCACGCCCGGCGGCAACTAACTGGGTGCCACGATATGCAAAGCAGCAAACCTCGCTCCGTTCGTAAGCCCGTTTTAACTGCGCTGGATCATACGTGCCCAACGGTGCTAGACGGTACACCTCAGCCAATTCTGCCCAGTTGACAGCATTGGTTGAGTATTCGAGTGTCATATCATCCATGCTAGTTTCCATAGTCTCCTGTCCGAACCACCGGAAACTGCTTGCCAATCTTACCCATCTAACGGTTCGCCATCATACCGTTTACCGTCTTTTGCAACCCAGAGTCGATCCGTAAAGGGGTCGTTATTTCTTGCGTTTCTCGCGTGAGCCGGTATATACTGAATAATATACGCCTTACGGACACCCTCCGTCAGATTCGGACCACTCCGATGAAAAAGCAACGATGAAAAAACTGCCATACTTCCCTTTTTCAGCGGCACGGACACCCCCGGATTGTCGCCCGAATATCCGACCTGCCCTAACATTGTTCGCTTATGTGGTTGTGTGCCAAATTTATGACTTTCGGGCAACACCCAGATACAACCGTTTTCCACTGTTGAATCACTAAGTGCTAGCCAACAGGTGTAATACTGTTCCGGATCAAGAGGGGTATACCCGTTGTCTTGGTGCCACGGAAATTCTTGGGGGGTTTCAGGATATTTAAAGACCGCCTGATTCCAATAGAGGCGCACATCTGGACCGATGAGATCCGTTGTCAGTCGGACGAATTTATCCTGTTTGACAAAAGATTGAATTTTCTCGTTCTTTTCTGCAATGAAAGCGGTAAACACAATCTCGTCCGGACGGCTTATCCCTTTTCCGCCAGCCACCTTAAGCTGTTGGTTCGCTTCGTCAACGTACTTTTCAATTTCAACAGTGAGATTGTCGATCTCCATCTCGCTGAAGATATCCTCAAGGATGAAAAATCCCTTCTCTGCAAACTGCGCTTTTTGGGCGTCACTAATCCGCATATTTTCCCTCTGTGAATGTAGAAACCAATTTCACGATAGTTTAGCATTCAAAAAAAAAAGAATCAAGTGGAAAACGTGACGCTGTAAATCACAATGCGAAATATCAAAGTCACAATCGAATACGACGGCACAAACTATCACGGTTGGCAAATCCAACCCAATGTGAAAACAATTCAGGCGACCCTCCAGAACGCGCTCACAAAGATTATCAAAGCAGAAATGCAAATTATTGGGGCAGGGAGGACGGACACAGGGGTGCATGCCGCCGGTCAGGTTGCCAATTTCCACACGCGTTCGCAGATGCCACCACTCGCCTTTCAGAAGGCACTTAATGCTACCCTGCCGCGAGATATTGTTATTATTAACGTGGAAGAGGTTTCACCAGATTTCCACGCCCGGTTCAGCGCGGTGAGTCGGACCTATCGATACACGATCCTCAATCGTGCATACCCTTCCGCGCTGCTACGGAACAATACTTACTTTTTTCCTGAGCCAATTGACGTTCAAGGCGCAAACACAGCCTGCCAATCACTGGTTGGGGTGCGGGATTTCTCTTCTTTTCAACGCTCCGGTAGTGGGCGAATCAACCCAATCTGTGACCTTTGTAACTGCCGATGTTGGCGGGAGGGAGATTTGGTCTATTTTGAGATTGAAGCGGATGCCTTTTTGCGGGGGATGGTTCGCGCGATTGTTGGCACTGTCTTGAAACTGCACGACAAACACGATGGGGTCGATCAGTTAAACGAAATTCTTGATGCGCGAGAGAGGTCGACCGCTGGGACTTCCGTACCGCCACATGGTCTGTCGCTCCTACGTGTAAAATACTAAATATAATGTACTAGAAACAATCCGTTGGCATATTAGCAAGTTCGTAAATAAACTCGCACCAAATTGTCAATAACCGGGGCGGTAAGTTTGCCCAATTCTGTGCAACAGCGATGTTCTATATGGTAAAAACCTAGTTTTTGGCATGGCACACAATCTGCACTGACGCTTACACTTGATAACCTAAAAGTAAAGGTGTGAGTGTGCCATGAAATTACCAACGATTGCCATTGGATCTCACCGGGTGAGCCGCCTGATTATTGGTGGGAACCCATATAGCGGTATTTCCCATCATTCCTCTGCAAAGTCGAAGGAGATGGAGGATTACTACACTGCCGATCAGATTATGGCAGACCTGCGCGAAGCGGAACGGTGCGGAATTAACGCCGTGCTGGCGCGGGCAGATCGCCACATTATGCGGGTCCTGAATGAGTACCGAAACACTGGTGGAAAAATACAGTGGATTGCACAGACAGCGAAAGGAAGTGAATATGCAGATCTGGCAGCACATATTCGATTGATTGCCCATTACCAGCCAATAGCCATCTACCATCATGGAGGAACAACGGATCAGCTTTATGATGCAGGAAAGTTGGATACATTGCATGATGCGTTGAAACTCATCCGAGATTTGGGATTCTCCCCCGGTTTAGGAACGCATGATCCCCGCATTCTGAAACAGTGCTATCACGAAGGATATGATGTTGATTTTTACGTTTGTGCGCTTTACAATCACACCCGCCACCGTGAGATGTATCTCGACGCCGATCGAAACGCAGCGATTGCAACGATTCAAGCTGTGCCTCTGCCGGTAATCTCAATTAAAGTTCTCGCTGCAGGCAGAAGTGAACCACTTCCCGCATTTCGGTCCGCACTCGAACGTATCAAGCCAATTGATGCGATCGCGGTTGGGATGTATACAAAAGACCATTCCAATCAGATTCATGATAACGTGACAATGGTCACCCGTCTCATTAAGGAGAGCGGTCTGTTACGATAATCCAGTTCACTGCGCCAAAACTTAGATTATTGTCCCTTCTCCGAGGAGTATTCGACAATAGAGTGCACCATAAAATAACCGAAAGGGAGAGTCGATGGAACGTATTTTAGAACCTGAAGTCATGGATACCCGCGAAGAAGCAGAAGCGTATGATGCCATGGATCACTCGACCGTCAACGCGGCATTTGTAGACCGTGTGGTTGAATTGGGAGCGAATGAGGGACATTTTCTCGACCTAGGAACAGGTCCCGCTCAAATTCCCATCTTCTTAGCGCAGCGCTGCCCCAAGATCCGAATCACCGGAATTGACCTGTCAGCCAACATGCTTGCACTCGGAGAACAGCACGTTGCTGAAGCTGGGTTAGCAGATCGGATTGCATTGGAACATGTCGATGCGAAAGCTTTGCCGCATCCCAATCAATCGTTTGATGGTGTAATTTCCAACAGCATTATCCACCATATTCCTAATCCGATGGGGGCTTTTCGAGAAATTAGTCGTGTAATCCGCCCCGGCGGTCTGATTTTCATCCGTGACCTAATGCGGCCCGAGACACCCGAAGCTGCCCAAGCCCTTGTTAATCTTTACGCTGCTGATGATACCCCCTACCAAAAGAAACTCTTCTACGATTCCTTTCTTGCTGCCCTTACCCTCCTTGAAGTCGAAGAGATGCTCGCTCAAACAAATCTTACCGACGTTGTTGTCGTCCAAAGTTCAGACCGGCATTGGTCTATTGAACGCTCTATAAAATAATACGCCCTGAGCTCTCAATTGCGTTTATATCTGATTGAATCTCAATACGATGCTTCATGTCTACTTGAGGGATAGATGAATAGGAATCAGAGATGTTTTTCACTTTCAATTTCGCCCGGTGCATGATAAAATAAACGAAAATACGCAACGGGAGAACCAGTCAGTTACCCCGCCCTAAAGGAGGAGGCTTGTTATAATTGCCTCCCCCACGGGTCTTGCAAGGTTCCGCTTTTAGCGACATTTTACAACGAAAAGGAGCGCAGTTTCCTCCCCGCTCTACAGAACGGGGTTTCCACTGCGAAGATTTTGATGAAAACCAATCGATTGCTCCGTAAGTTCCGAGTGCCTGCTATAGTGCTGTTAATCTTGCTAGTCACCGGGGTTGGAGCCGCCTACTATCTAACGCGCCAATACCCTAAGGGGTGGAATTATTGGAAAAATCTTTCCGGATCGGAGCAACGTCAGGCTATTCGCTTAGAAACAAAGCGGTTCTGGCATACTATTTTCCCTCCGGCACCACAACCGGAACGCTATGCACACGTAACCGCGGAAGCACTGGAGCATTCAATGCGCCTCGGTGCTGACTGGATTATCGCTATGCAGGAGCATCATGGACGATTTCGATATTGGTATGATCCCGTTACGGATAAGTTCAGTAGTAAAACCGATGATAATTTTCTGCGCCAAGCCGGCACCTCATTTTCTTTAGTATTAGTTTATGAGATAACAGGAGAACCGCGCTATCTTGAGGCAGCGAGGAAGAGTGTGCAGTATCTTTTGGCGTCCATAAGGTTACTCAATACCGATAAAGCTTACTTCCTTTTTGCCCGGAAAGCGAAACTCGGCGGAATTAGCCTGCCCATGCTGACAATGCTTAAAATTCGTCAGCTGACAGGGACGACAGAATTTGATACCTTCCTGACGAAATTGGCAAACATGATCTTGTTCCTACAAGAAAAATATAACACCGGTCAGTATAAAAGTACCTATGTATATCACGGCGACTACGAATATGAAAAAAACTCCGGTTGGGAATCGAGGATTTACCCCGGTGAAGCACTGTATGCGTTAGCAGGCATGTACCAGGTTTTCGGGGATCCCCGTTACAAACAGAGCATGGATTGGGCCCTAGAGTTCTATTATGGAGAAAAATGGAAGTCACATGCGTTCCTCCCGTGGACTATTTCCGCATTCACCTCACTTTATGAACAGACTGGTGAAATGAAATACGCCAACTATGTTTTTTTCTTAGCCGACCAACTGCTGACACAGCAAAATTTGGATGCCAATGATGAGACTTACGGCAGTTTTCATGGAACACCTTCCGCCAATACGGGAAGTTACATGGAGGGACTGGGAGACGCCATCCAGGCCGCACAACTGGTCGGAGATAAAGAGCGGTTGCAGCGCTATCAAGAACATGCCAAAATGGGATATCGTTGGTTACTCATGCTACAATACGGGGAATCTGATGCCGCTGCCTTGAGACGTCCCAATATAGCACAAGGCGGCTTTCGCAAGACCCTTACCGACTCTCAATTACGGATTGACAACACACAACATGCGATTAGCAGCTTCGCAAAGGGGCTACGCTTTATCTATAAAATGCCATCTGCCGTGCAAGGTGGTAGTCATTTTCAGTAGGATGTTATGAACAAAAACAGTACAGATTCAGCCACGAAAACGAAAAAAATATCAGGCTATACCGCCTTGATTCTAAGTATCACAATCTCTTTTGTGCTGCTACTCTCTTGCGATTTTCAGCGAACAGAGCCGCTGAACCGGGCAATCCTCGACCGTTCGCTTGAGCTGGGAACACAGTTTCTGCTCAATCACCAAAAGCCAGAGGGCAATTTTACCTACATCTACGATTGGGTTGAAAAGGCTTACGATCCCGGTGACAATCAGGTGCGACAAGCTGGAGCGATGTGGGGATTGGCAACGATATATCACGATTCACCGAATCCAGAGGTCGGTGCAGCTGTTGAGAAAGCGATGGATTTCTTCGCTCGAAACTCAAAACTTACTCCTGATGGGCACCGCTATGTAGCGTATCCGGGGGAAAAAGCCGGACGCATGGGGACTGTCGCACTTTGTGCACTCTCTCACATTGATTACCTACGTGCTGCCAAAAACCATATCTCCGAGGAAAAATTCCAAAACTATCGACAACTGCTCGAAGAGTACCTTCGGTTTCTCATTAGGGCACGTATACAGACGGAACCGAAGGCAGGGCTTTGGCATAAAAGCTACAGCATCTCCAGCGGACACCCCTATGGACAGCCCTCTTCCTACTTTGATGGTGAATCTCTACTTGCACTAATTAAAGCTGCGAAGTATATGGGACGTGAAGATTTGCAATCCATTATTATTGCTTCTGCCGATGCCGGTTATCGACACAATATCCAAGAAGCCCTTCAAGAAGATCCAGATTCGCCTATAACGAAGGGATATTATCAGTGGAGTTCAATGGTTTTCTTTGAGATTGCTACCTCTGGTTGGCACGATACGGAAAAGTACGGTGATTACGTCATTGACCTTGCCAATTGGATGATTGACGTTCATAAAACCCTAGGCCGAAGGCGTAACACCGCCTATGCGTATGAAGGGATTGTCCATGCCTATGAAGTTGCTGTGCAGCGTAACGATACCAAGCATATAGAAAAATTCGGTCGTGTTATTGAGATTGGATTAAAGAAATTAACCTCTTGGCAGGTTGGCAGCCCACTGATGAACAGGTTTATCCGTGGCCATCCGACGGATAATCCGCTGGCAATCGGCGGTGTACAAAACCATCCCCGTGAATCCCCTTTGCGAATCGATGTTGCTCAGCACCAGATGCACGCTGTTATTCTGGCACGCCGTTATGTGTATTAAGTAACAATTTCTAGCCTAAAATATGAGGAAGTTTGTGCGCTTTAATGCTGATATTGTGTGCCTTCAGGTTCTGTTGCATGATTGAAAGAAGGACACTAAGGCTGGCAATGAACTATGTCCGGACAAGAATTCTGGTTCGCGCTCGCGTCAGTTGACGGTGTCGGACCAATGCGAATTAAGCGTTTGCTCAATCGTTTTGGAACAATCGAAGCTGTCTTTGATGCAGAGCTGTCCGAGATTGCGCGAATCCCACTCTTTAACCCGCTGTTGGCATCGCGGATCTTAAAAGCAAGGATGCGGGTTCCTGAATTCCGCCGCCACATCAAGTGGTTCAAAAGTCGTGGTATTGACATTCTCTGTGTTGAAGAGGAAGCCTACCCGACGCAGCTCAAAGAAATCTCAAATGCTCCAGCAATCCTTTGTAAAAAAGGCAATCTATCTCAAATTAGCAAGCAAGCTGTCGCTATTGTCGGTACAACAGCTCCCACAGAGCCGGGAATCTTGGCAACACTCGAACTTTCAACACGCCTTGTTCAATCGGGGTTGACCATCGTTAGTGGACTTGCCAAGGGGATTGATACCTCTGCACACCTAGGGGCATTATCCGCCGATGGTGCAACCGTTGGCGTTGTGGGCGGCGATCTGCTGTCAATCTATCCGAACGAAAATCGGGGCCTTGCCGATCAGATCTGTGAAAATGGCGCACTTTTCTCCGAGCACCCCTTTACGACGCGACCAACACCCGCTAATCTTATCCTGCGAAATCGGATTATCAGTGGATTGTCAATGGCAACAATTGTTATTGAATCGATAGCAAACGGGGGAGCAATTCGCGCAGCGGGTTTCGCTTTGGAACAAGGGCGTCTCGTGTTTGCCTGTAACTGGGATAAGCACTCTCGATTCAGTGAGGGCCCACGTAAACTTATTCAGCAGGGAGCTTACCCTATTTCGCCGAATCAACTGGGTAAGGTCGTTGATGTGTTATCGGACCCCAATCGTCTAGAAAAAATTCAATCGGCTCATCTCACAGGAGAACAGATGAACCTGTTCTAGAAATGGAAGGATTCAACCGCTAAAAAGCAAACAAAACGATTTACTCAATATTTTAAGACGTTCTATAGGCTGCTACCTTCTATCTTTGTAATAAAAACTTGTACTTCTTACGAAAATCTGCTTCCATTTTCATGGAATACGCCAATCTATATTGCCTAACTTGGTATCCCGCTGGGGTATAAACATCGGCCTAGGAAACCGGATTCTCCAAGCGAATTTCCCGAATTTAGGCACCGTAAGATCCCGATGAATCGGGACTGTGCTGTTGATAGCGCAATTCCACTGTTGAAGCTGGGACTCATTAAGAATCCCAATGCTTTAGCTTTGGGAGTATGTCAACTTTTTTCGTTTTTTTCACTTTACTTTTTTTGCAAAGTTTGGTAGAATATCGCTCATCAAACATTTAGCAATCAAAATTTGTAAAAAAATGTGAAGATTTTTCTTTACAAAAATCACAAAGTTTGATAGGCTAAATGAACATACAACGTTTAGCCTGCGTTGTGGCCACACGCGGAGAGCTTTCCGAAAGCATTAGAAGGTCGCCGCGATAAGAAACGCAAAGGTCAAAATGACCATTTTATGAATGCCTTGGATGTCTAGCTTCGTTGGAAGCAAGTTATTATTTTTTAGTCGCAACTCGCCCTTGCCAGAACGAAGTCGTCAATTGGACTTGAGGGACTTTCACATAAACGAGGGTTACGAAAAGTTCATAGGACAGTAGCATTCATAAACCTTAGTATACAAAAACGAGTTGCGGCAAACAATAGGAGACATGAAACAAATGTATCAACTCACGCAGCACAAATTCTGGGGCGTATTAGCCCTTATAATATCCATCATGTTTGTTGCCTTTATGGTCACCGGTTGTGGTGGCGATGGCAATAATGATGATGACGCAGCAGCAAATGATGATGATGATGATGCAGCTGCCGAAGAAGAAGGTCCACCTCCGGCGACAATGGTTACGGTAGATCCAGCCGCTGGTGCTACAGTTCCGTCAAACCAGGTGTTCTCGCTGACGTTTGATCAGGGCGTTACCGCGGCGACAGTCAATGGCACCGCAGCAGACGGATCCGGACTCAACTGGACAGCGTCTCCCGCCTTGGCGGAAGGGTCTGCAACCCTGAACGTTGGATGGACAAACCGTGACGGCTCCAGCGGTTCTCAAGCGGTCGGTCCGTATACCGTTTCTGACCCAGATGTGACCGCTCCCTCAATTACGAATGGTACGGTAGCTGATGGCGATGCAGATGTTGATCCTGCCGCAATCAATGCCGCTGGTTTCCGGTTTGATTTCGACGAAGCCATTACCGGAAGCATTATGCTGACCGACGAAGCGGGTGCTGACCTCAATTGGATTGCAAACGTGGGTGGTCAGACCGCAACGTTGACCGCAGTTGCAGGACAGGAAATCGCCAACGAGACAACCTACAAGGTTGAAATTGATGTCACAGATGGCGCCGGTAATGCAACTACAGTATCGATTACCTTCGTTACCAAACCCAAAGAGTAAGCAAACTGTTTTGTTTACTGCGATGTTTGAAAAAGGGCAACGTGTCATAGACACGTTGCCCTTTTTTGGTTACAAATTCCCAACGCGCTATACAAACTAGTTTGTAAGCAAAAATCACTACCAAAGGCTTTACAAGAAGCACAAAATCTGATAAAATAACACTTATTCAATCCGGCTTTTTGTAAAAGATTAAAATTTTTGAACGGTTCTTGAAGCTGAGTTGTCTAAAAGAATCGAGGGCAGCAAAATCTAAGGAGAAAATGCTGTGGAACGGATCGAAACGTTGCTCATTGATGAACTCCGTGAAGGGGACATGACAGCATTAGCGATTCTGGTTGAAAAGTACAAACGGCTCGTTTATCGGGTTGCCGTGCAGATTACAAAAAACCATGAAGACGCAAATGATGTCATGCAAGATACGTTTCTGAAAGTGTATGAATCTATTCACAGCTTTCGTAAAGATGCTGCCTTTGAGACATGGCTTTACCGTATTGTTGTTAACCATGCTACAAATCTCGTCAAGCGTCGAGACCGGCGTCGTGAATCCTCGCTTTCAGCCACTAATGAAATGGAGATTCATCCAGATCTGAGGCGAACTGCAGATCTGACAAACAACCCTCACTTGAACGCTGAAAGAAAAGAGCGACAAAGATGGGTTACCCAAGCGGTCAACAGCTTGCCTCTTAAGCAAAGAACCGTTGTTATCCTTCACGAGTTTGAAGGCTTAACACACCCAGAAATCGCTTCGATTCTCAACTGTTCCGAAGGAACCGTCCGTTCCCGCTTGCATTATGCAAAACAAAAATTGAAAGATCTGTTGAAACCCTATATAGACGCAACAGATTTCCCCTAGCACATAAAGTGACTGGAACCACACAACAGATATTCATGTTGTTACGTGGTCTATCCTAGCAGCGATAAAAACCTAATGAGGAAAACATGAAACCTCAATGTCGTTCAATTCAGCGGTGTTTGTCTGATTATATAGACTATACACTTTCAGGTCGGCAAACCATGATCGTTGCTGAACATCTGCGATTTTGTCAGGATTGTCAACTCGAATTGGAATCTTTGAGGCGAATAAAGGCACTGCTTCATCTTCATGTCCCTCCACAACCTCCAGAAGGCTATTACAATCAATTTGGAGAGCAGCTGCAGCGGATAATTGAAGAGCGTCCTCGTCCTATCTGGTGGAGGACGACCGTGCTTGCACAATCAATCACTTGGCGATTCCAAGAGTTTCTACATCAATCTATCTATGCGTCCGGCAAGCTAATTGACTTTCCTATGAGCTGGGTTAAGCAGCAGCCCGCTTATGCGTGGAAGCTGCTCGCTGTACTTGTCAGTCTGCTTGCGGTGCTCGCTAGCCTATCTACAGATCAATTCTTCCAACCTCAAGAACAAGATCGCTTTGATGCTGCAAACTTGTCGCATGTCCTGAACGTCCAGCCAATCTCTTCCTTGAACCAAGGCGGAAATAGAGCACTGATCAGCAACCGGGAGCGGTTTGTTGAAATCACACAGACACCTCCTGAACATGTTGTTCAGGGTAAGCAAAATTCAGACAAAGAAATTGAGGTTGCTGAATCACTTGCAGAACTGTTAAGGTGGGAGGGTTACCAGCCGGATCCTGTCAGTGATAGCAGTCCCATTAATGATAGCGATGCGTTGAAAGCCATAACCGTCCATGATGGGTCCCCCGACCTGATGACAGTTGCACAGTTATCAAGTCCTGAGCCAATTGCCGCGAAAGAGAGTTTTTCACAGCCTTTGGGGGTTGTGGTTATGCCAACCTCAGCGGAAATTGGGTGGGGAGGTAATCGCTCATTGAACGGTGTCGTTGAGATGTTGATGAATGTACCGTTACCCAGCTTCTCAATTACGGAAGTTTATGATTCTGTCAAACTTTAGTAAGGTTAATTGAAAGAAAAACAAAGTAGAAAACTAACCTCTATCCGTAGCTTAACAAAAAGCTTGTGTTTCCTGCCAAAATATGCTACGATTTCTGTGCAGAACGCGGATCCGCGTTCCCTAACTTGAAACCCTACTGGGGTAAGGGGAGCATTTTAATACAACAACCTCCTCTAACTATTATCTGAAAGGAGATCTAATGAATCCGAGACTTTTAGGCGTCCTTGCCGGAGTCGCTTTAGCTGTCGTTCTGTTCTGGCCCGCAGGCAGCTCGAAAAAGGTCGAACGACTTTATAACGAAGCAGAACAGCTCTACAGTCAAAATGATTACGAAGGGGCAATTGCAAAATACAATGAAGGTCTTGAAGAATCTGTTAAATGGGGTGTAAAAACTGAGGTCATTGATAAAGACTTCAATACACTGGCAAATTACAAAATCGCCGTCAGCTACTCAAAATGGGCTGAGCAGAGCGGTGATATTACCTACTATGATAATGCAATCGAGCAGATTGAAAAGGTTGCACCGAATGCCACTGTACCGAAGCATCAAGAAGGATTAACCTACCTATGGGGACACGTCCTTTACAAACAGGAGAAATTTGAACTGGCTGAACCTAAGTTCCACACCTTAATTGAAAATTTCCCCAATAGTCTGTTTGTCGAAAATGCTTGGTACGCAATTGGACAGCTCAACTATAAACTGCAAAAATATGATGCAGCGCGTCGAGCATACAAAGAAGTGCTCGACGGATTTCCCAATTCAGATTTCAAAGATGATGCACAACACCTAATTGCACAGTCCTTCCTCAACGAAAAAAATTACGAGCAGGCTTACCCCGAATTTGATAAGCTGGCTACCGAAGAATTTAAGACTTTCGTAGACTTGCAGGCGGAGGCGATGTACAAAGCCGCCTTCTGTTTGAATCAACTTGCCCGTGATGAAGAGGCAATTGGCAGATATACCCAATTTATCACGGAACACCCGACGAGTGGCTATGTAACCGCTGCCTATTTTGATACGGGTGCAATCTATTCAAAACAGAAAGACTATGACAATGCACGCGTCAACTATGAACTCGCTCTGCAGAATACAGACGATCGAGACCTACAAGCAGAAATTCAGGTAACTATTGGACGCACCTACTACGAGCAGCAAGACTACACCAACGCTGTGGAATCATACAACGTGCTGCTTGAGGAGTATCCAGAATGCGACTTTATTAGTGAAGCGAAACTTGGTATTGCCGATAGCTACTTCAAGTCAAGCGCTTGGGCCGAAGCTGCTGCTGCATACCAACGTGTTCTGAACGAACATCCCGAAGAGACCGATTTTATCCCTTATGTTACCTATCAGATGGGGGAGTCGAATTATAAGCTAGCTTCTGACTTGAAGGATGATGGTCAAACAGATGCTGCAAACGCGTCCTATGAAGAAGCACTTATGTGGTATCAGAAAGCTGTCGATGAGTTCCCAGCAGACCCCGTTGCGTCTCATGCACTCTATGGTGCTATCTGGGCGTTGAATGCGCTTGGACGAAAGGATGAGCTAGAAACTGTCGCTAGGGAATTTATTGATAAAAACCGAATGGATAGCGAACTTGACCTGCTCGCGGCTGAAGTGCAGTTGAAGTTTGCAGATCTGAAATTTAATGACTTTAAGCAGTATGAGGATGCCGCCGCGGAATACGCTAAACTTTGGGATTATCGTGATTTCCCGAAATTCCACTTAATCAAATTGATTGGAAAATTTCAGGAAGCGCGATCATACTATGAAGCCTCCAAACCGGAGGGCTATCGTGAGGGCGATGCAGACGCGGTCTTCAACGAAGCGCTGCTCCAAAAGGCTGTGAGTGCTTACCAACAAGCCATCGATAAGTTCAAGGGCCCAGAAATTATGGGCGGCGAAAGCGGGACCTACCTCGACGGCGTCGAGCAGGGACGTTATGACGATTTCCCCCAGCGTCCAATGCAGGTTGAAGCCTGTGTCATGAATCAAGCACTCTCCCACGAAAAACTAAATGCGTGGGGCAAAGCGCGTGAACTCTACCAAGCGGTCCTCCCAGGCAGCGATAATTATCAACGTGCACAGCTCCTAATTGCACAAAGTCTTGTTAAAGAGGGCAAGAACAGCGAAGCTGTGGCGCATTATCAGTCTATAATGGACGGTCTGGATACGGATAACCGGTCACTTGCAGAAATTAAGCTGGCAGACCTGCTGCGCTCTGAAGAACGATTTGCCGAGGCAGCAGCTGAATACGAACGCGTTGTTGCAGGTAATCCAACAGGTGAATATGCCGATGATGCACAGTATCTTGTTGGGTTGTGTTACTACAGAGCCGCTAAAGCCGCAGATGATGATGCGGCGCTCCTGGATAAATCCGTCGCTGCCTTTGAAAAAGCAATTGCGGATTATGCGGATAGTCCAAATGCGGTTGAGTCTTATTACGGACTAGCACTCGCTTATCGTGACATGGCGCTAGCTGGAAATGAAAGCGTGTGGCCAAAGGTGCTAGAGATTGCCGATGCTGCTTACGAAATGCATGGCAGTAGCGATAACACCACAATCCAAAAGACTTTGGGTCATATAGATTTGGTCAAAGCGACCGCTATTGAGAGGCAAGGGCTCGAATCTGAAGAAGAGAAAGCCGAACTCATTGCGAGTCTAAGGCGAATTGTTCAGAATCCTGGTGCGCCAGAAGATTCTCGTTCACGCGCCCAGCTGAAAATTGGGCACCTGTATTACGGTGACGGTAATCACGAAAAAGCGCTCGCTGAGTATCAAGGATTCGTTCAGATGTTCCCTAATAATGAGCTCGCGAAAAATGCGCTATATCAGGCATCGGTTTGCTACTATCAGATCGGTCAAAAAAGCACGGATGAAGGTGCAAAGCAGCTTGCATTCCAGAATGCTGTAAGTACTGCGATGCAGGTTACTGACAGCGACCCCGATGCTGATGCCGCAATCAGTGCCTATTACACAATAGGGCTGGCAAAATACGCGCTTAATGATAACAATGGAGCGATTGCAGCATTTCGTCAGACTACCTCGTATGAGGGTCAGACAGAGGACAAAGCCCGACAAGATCTCATTAGTCAAGCACATACCCGTCTCGCAGATTTGAATACTGCTGTTGGCGATCATGCAGCAGCCGTGCGAGAATATCAGTATGTGATTCAGCATACCGATGATGACGATCAGAAGGGGCGTTCCTACTTCTCTATAGCGTATGCTCAGGACGAGCATCTTAAACAGTATAGTGATTCGCTCCTCAACTATCAAAACGCGATTCAGCTGTCGAAAGATCCGCTCATCCGAGCACAAGCATATTATCGGATGGGGTTGATTTACCAAGAGAGATTGAATGACGCTGAGAATGCACTGAAAGCATATGAAACCTTGATTAACCAATTCGGTGGTGAATCTAATGCTAGCATCCAATCCATGGCGGCCGACGGTGGTATTCGTCGGTCTGACCTTTACGTGGAGTTAGGTCGTATGGAGGAGGCAATCGCTCAAGCCATCGCTGCTCGCGACGCAGCGCAAACGACTGCGCAGAAAGTTTCGGCACAATATAATCTCGGTTTCCTCTATTTTGACCAAGCGCGGAAACTCTTTTCCGACAAGCCGGGCACCGATTTGCAACCGTATATCGATGCGAGCCGACAAGCCGCTACCACCTATGTTGAAGCGGCTAATATGGCATCTGCTGATGAGATTGATGATACCATAAGTCCGTTTATTCAGAACGCGCTCTTCTCAGCCGGGCAAATCTACTATTCGCTCGGCACAGGAATCAAGCTACCTGATGACCTCAATAGTGCTGTTCCGGTGCTGAAGCAATTCGTCGAGTATGCGGATAAGGGCATTTTCGCTGTTTCGTCACAAGCGGATGTCGCAAAAAATGTCCAGACCGTATTGGGCTATCTCGCTCCCACCTATTATGAGTTGGGACGGATGCAGCTCGGTTTCGACGAAGGGTTTTCTGAGAAAACTGTTAGCTTCTTTGAGCAGTCAGCATCTGTGTTCATGGACCTCGCTCGACGATTCCCTAATGCACCGGAGGCACCGTTCTGGCAGTATCAGGCGGGTGAGGCGTACTTTGCGGGTCAACAGTTCCAGAACGCTATTGGCGAATATACCAAGGTGCGCAACATCAATCCGCAGCATGAACAGGCAGCTGAATCCCTCGCCGCAATTTCGACTTGCTATGCGTTGCTTGAGAAAAATACCGAGGATGAAGCGGATAAGGAGAAATGGTTAGCAAAGGTCTTTGAGGTGAACGAAGTTCTCGCGGGGAACTACCCAACCAGTCCTTTTGCAGCTGAGGCATTTCTCAACATCGGTAACACCTACTACAACCAAGGGGTGCTCCCCGATGCTACAGAAGAAGACCGTATCCGCTTCTATACAATGGCGATCGAACAGTATGAGAAGGCGTTGGCGGTTCCCGGTATCAATGCGGAATCGAAAGAGAATGCCGAACTGTTCCTGCGCGATACCAAGAGCGCACTCTCGGCAGATGTGTATATTCAAGCCACTGCCAATTTCGATCGGGCAAAAGTGGCGCCTGAAGATCAACAGAAAGAAGCTGTGGAAAATGCCATCGCTGGGTTCAGAGAAATCATCAAAATCTATCCGACTACTAAATACGCCGACCTTTCTTTAGTCCAGATTGGTGAAGCGTATATGTTGTTAGCGGGTGAGAATGATGAGTACTATAACGACGCGCTTGACGCCTTTGATGGGCTGTGGAGTAAATATTCTGAGGTCCCACCTAGCGATACACAGGTCAACACAGCTTTGAGATACTCGCAAAGTCAAATTACCACAATCACGGAGTATATGAGATCGCAGAACATTCCACGTCGTACCGGTGGGGGTGGTGGCGGCGAATAACCACATGTTCTGGATTCATCAACTCCATTTCAACCGAGGCGTTTGGGATATCTTTCCCAGACGCCTTTTTTTATGTTAAAACGAATTGATAGAGAGTCTTGACGTTTATGCGCGGGGTGGTCCCCTAGTTCGGCGATAAGTACCCAATTGCAATGGCTTAGTTTCCAAGCCCAACAGATTGAGAATTGCCATTCCTACACGTTTAATGAGTATACAAAGGGTTTTTCTGACGGATGTGAAATATATCCGAAACGAGGAGGCATAACCTTAGCCCCGGCAGACCGACATGTGTTGCTTGCGTTATTTTAGAAACATCTCTCAGCAAGTATACAATTAAACAAGAATTTCCTTTTGGGTTAACACTAAAAAACGAAAAAAGATGCAAAATTCACAACCACGAAAAAATTTTCGTCAATCCAAGCGTCCAAATCAACACCGTAAATCCTCATATCATAGCCGTCGGCAGCTATCTCCAGAGCTGCTAACCCAAATCCGTGCCGAAAGCCACGGACGTGTTTATGTCCAAAAGCAGATTCGGAGAAAAACGCCGATGGTTTTTGAACTTTATGGGAAACGCATTGAGGGTATCATCAACCGCCGCCTAACTTATACCCTTGTTGTCCTAGCCGATGGAGACGTGCATCATCTTGAAAAATTCAACATCAAGTATATGTACAAAAAGGATGAGATGTCCCACGTTATTCAGGATATTGAAGTGGACGCGGGATTAAAAGCACAAAATTTGGTCTCGATTGTTCATAAGTCTGAGCGATTTCAGGTTGATGACCGTGTGCTTGCACGTTGCCGCAGGGAAAAAATTCCGACGTGCCTAACCCTCAGAGGTGGGGAGATGATCACGGGGGTTATTAGTTGGTTCAGTCAGTATGAGATCAAGATGCTTCTAGCGCACGGAGGCAGCGTTGTTGTATTCCGGCACGGATTACATAATTTTGAGATGAGTCGGTGGTAGGTGGGAAGTATAGGGGCATAAGGGTTTGCGCGGGAGGCAGATTTCAACTATGGTGAATTAGATAAATAAGTAGACATTTACCAACAACTCCGATCTTCGAGAAGTTGCCAAAGTCCCCCTGATAAGTGGCACCTCCCGATAAAATCGGGGGAGGATTTAGGGGGGCTGTGCATTGGGAGTGTCTAAGTAATTCTAAAATCACCATAAACTGATAACTTCCCTGAATATCCGCTACGACTGGATTTGCGGCATGTCTTCGCGTTCATAATTAACACGGACGACGGTTTTCATACCCCCGCGGATGTGAAAATCCCCAACAATCTCGACCTGCCGCGGGTTGCACGCCACAACAAAATCAGCCAGAATTTTATTAACAACGTGCTCATGAAAAATCCCGACATCCCGGAAAAATAAAAAGTACTCTTTCAGCGATTTGAGTTCCACGCATTGTTCATCGGGAACATAGGTAATCTGAATCGTTCCAAAGTCCGGTAACCCGGTTTTAGGACAAACTGCCGTGAATTCTGGATTCGTGATTTCAATAGTGTAATCGTTATCGCTGTACTCGTTTTTCCAAGTTTCGATGCTCGGCGTTTCCATTTCGCGGATGTCGTCCTGTAATCTACTATAAGATTGATGATCCATCAATCAATCCTCCTTGAATTTCTGTTTGAAAAATAGTAACACTGTGTGAGAAACATTGTCAAGCGGTGATATATATCAAGTTCGCTAACATTGATTGGGTACAACTTCCCATATGACGTTTAGCCGAAGCCATTTTTCTGTTGCGGGCTCACCAACTGCTTGCTTTTCTCTCGACGGTATCCCACTATCATGATATAATTTTCCTGCTGCTTAAATAGGGAGGAAAATGTCAGCCAAATCGGTACACGGAAATTATTGAGTTAATTCACCCGGAGCCTTTGAGGCATGGTGGACGTTTCACAATGCCGATGAAATTCTACCAAATCTATTTTGTGGTGGTGTTTGGCATCGAAAGGAGAGATTGATTGCTATGTTACAATTAACGCATCCCATTGTTGACATCGCTATTACGTGCAGTAATTTTGACGAGTCACTACATTTCTACCATGAATGCTTAGGCTTGGAAATTGTTCTGGACATCCAGATTCCCGAAGAAGTAGCGGTCGGAGCTGGGCTGGCACCACGAGGATTTCGCCAAGTGCGTCTACAAGCTGGGCAAACACTTATTAAACTGATGGGCATCGAATCGCCGCCACCAACGCCTTCCTACGATTTCTCCGCTGGTGTGCGTTGGCTCACCTTTTTTGTTGAGGATGTGTGGGGAACCGTCGAAAAATTGAAGCAAAAAGGTGTAGAATTCCTGTCCGATCCCGTCGGAGCACCGGATGCCGGAGGGGTAGTTTGTGCAAGAGATCCCGACGGTATTCTCATTGAACTCGTACAGCGGTGATATTGTGAATATGGGAAACGTTTCTCTAATCTATCAACTTTCTCTCTATCTATTTTTTTATTAGATATCTATCCGAAAACCTAACCTTCTACTTCCCTCACGGGACAAAAGAGATAACTCTCCCCGTGTCAACGAGGGAAACGCATCAGATAGACGCTAAGGAGAACTCTATGGCTACACAATTTGTTGCGGATTTTGAAGCCTATATGCCCGCCGAATTTAACGGTGAGCCTTACGGTAAGACTGGTCTGATAGCCGTTGCTGATAAGGCTGGCATTGATGTCTGTGTCGTATTTCCCGGCGGATTACCACCCAACCCAGCAGAAATTAACACACATCTGCTAGAAGAAGCGAAAGGTGAACCGCGTATCGTGCCGGGCTGCCTGATTAATCCCACAATGGGTTCCGCTGCTTGCGATGACCTCAAGCAATGCGTTGATGCTGGTGCCCGGACAGTCAAGCTAATGGCGGCAGCGCATCGCTATCGCCTCGACGCGCCCTGTGTTGATCCAGTAATGGAACTCGCCAAGTCGCTTGGTATTCCCGCTACCATCCACTCCGGCTCGCCGATGAGCGGGTGCTCACCAGAGTTCATTGGAACACTAGCAAAACGCCACCCTGATGTAACAATCATTATGGATCACATGGGTTATCGTGAGTGGACGGGACTGGCTGTCCAAGCCGCGGTTGAGAATGCCAATATTTATCTCGGCACAACCCTTATCGCTGCTGCAGAACCAATTAGCATCAAAAACATTGCACGTGGCGGACGAATTGGCGCAGATCGAATCGTTTTTGGATCTAACTCACCTAGTGGGGACGCCGTGAATGGTGTAAACGGTATAAGGAATATCGGATTCACCGGCGAAGAAGCCGCAAGCATCCTTGGTGGAAATCTGAAAGCGATTTACGGGCTCTAAACCTCGGATTGATTGTCTTTGGCTATTTTACCTTGCCACGCCCGGCAATTTTCCAAACCGTTTCTACCTGCTCATTTCTCACTGTTACCAACTCGTCGTGCAAATTGCTTGTCATACCTTGATGTAGCGGGATGATGGCTAATTGGTCGCCGACGCGGAATTTATGCTCCGATTCGCTTACATCAAGATGTCCGTGTTCGACCGACATGCCGTATATCTTTACATCAGGATGTCCGATGATATGGCCATAAGGGGTGGGAGGATAACTGGTGAACGTCTTGGCACCGCCATCAACGATAATTCGGTCTGCAGTTGGCGTACTCACAACTGTCACAATCATCCGCAAGGCACATCGATCCGGATTGAGGGTTGCCGAACCAGAAATACGTGTCATGCCTTCGTAGACATATGAACCGCTGCGCGTTTCAGTGCAACCTATATCTTTGGAAGCTTGTTCGGCGCCTGTCCCGCCTCCACTGATGATGTTGATAGGGATACCGGCATCCTCTAGAAGGTCGACCGTTTCCTCAATAAATGGTTTTGCGCGTATGTTGCTCGAATAGGTCATAATGCCCTGAAAATCAAGTCCGGGCATCTGCGTCACCTTTTGGGCGAGCTCAAGTGTGGCTTGGGGGGATTGCACGCCGACGCGCCGTCCGCCTGTATCCTGCTCAATGACTACCCGCACAGTGCAACCATCTGCCACAGCTTGTCCAGAAATCCCTTCAGCGGTTATCTCTGAATCAAGAGCTACGGTAATCTTTGCCCGTTTGACAAGTTGGGTTAGTCGCTGCAGCTTCGGCTTGCCAACAATATTGTAAGGAATTAGAATATCATCAAGCCCGCCATCAACCATAGCCTCCGCTTCGCCAAGCTTTTGAGACGTAATTCCCTTTGAACCGGCGGCAACCTGCATTTTAGCAATCTCCGGTACTTTGTGGGTTTTTGTGTGAACGCGCAAGTCTATGTCAATCTCTCGGCAGAGGGCTGCCATATTATAGATATTACGTTCAAGAACATCGAGGTCTACCGTAAGTGCGGGCGTATCCAATTCAGAAATGTGCATATCATTCTCCTCAATCAACAAATCAGCGAATTAACCTTTTCACGGTTAGATTACGCGTATAAACTTGATTAATAAACTATGGTGAATTATCAAAATATGTAGGTTCTGTTGACATTTCATTGTAACCAGATAATAGAAAGCCATAAATTGGTTCACTGAGGTAGAACCCCCAGACAAGAAACCGAGTTTTGAAGAAAAAACTCGGTTTCTGGCAGCTTTTCCAGTGACTCGAGCGTTTCT
>JAJEAL010000017.1 GCA_022822785.1 Candidatus Poribacteria bacterium | reverse complement strand
TATAATTACAAACGACCTCACCAGAGTCTCAATTATGCGACACCGGCTGAGGTGTATCTGAGCTAAAGAAGTACACAGCAACTCTCAATTATCTTACTTATTTTTCCAATATTTTGGCCTCGACAATGGGTCCACTTTAGTTCTACTGATTTTTCAACCTTGCCCGTCACTCCGCAACCGTTCCCGTCTCTTTAGGATTCACGATATTTCCTCTGTTTCGGGTTGGTAATCGTTGGCGTTGAGGGCTTGAAACCGCGGCGAGAAGACCCTGTGAAAGGTTTCAAGTTGTTTACAGATCCACTTGTGTTGTCGGTCCCAGTCTTGGCGGTTTTCGAGATCAACACCATACAGATAAAGTGATATGAAACGGTCCGTTGTATTTTCTTCCTTATTCTCCCACTTCAATTTGTTCCCGATTTCTGCTTCAATCTTTGTCTTGTCCTGTTCTAAAAGGTGAAAATAAGCCTCCCCTCTTTCACCCGGCGTATAGACAGCAACGCGTATCCAGCTATCTGTTTTGTTAATCGTGAGATAAAGTGTACAACCTCCTGTTTTTTTAAATGTAAAAGCACCTATCCATTGGTCCGGTTGAGGTGCTCTAGGCTTCATCACACCGTTGCGTTGTTCTAGGTATTCTCCGAATGCTGTCCAATAGTCTAAATACAACCGTTTTGTGAGGGTCAAAGTACTATACACAGGCATGACTTAACTCCTTTCATTATTTATAGTAGATTTTAGAATTACTGATACACTTTCAATGCACAGCCAACCCCCTAAATCCCCCTTGTCAGGGGGACTTCGGAAACTTCGAGCGGGTCGGAGTTATTGGTAAATGTCTCCTTTGTTCTACTGATTTTACAACCTTGCTCTCAACTCCGCAACAGTCGTTAATGGAACAGTTCGGGACACTGATTGCAAGGCTAAGAGCGATCAAATTGGTAGATTCGGGGAGGCGCCAAAGGAATAACCCCAAAATGTTGGTAACATTGATTATCGGACATTTTTTGCTTATTGAGACTGGCAAAACCCGCGTGTTTACTGGGTCAAGATTTTCGATTTTTTCCTGAAAACTGCTTAAAATGTCTGATAATGTTCATTATCGGATATTCTCATTCAGAATCCCAAGATTTAACGGGATAGGTCCCAATCCATGAGGATTAGTTTGCCAATCAGACTCAGTTCATGCAGGCTGATGAAATCAAGGAGTATGAAGCGTTTATTGAATTGCATGATCTGTTTCTCCGTTCTTTAGAAGGGGATGTCATCGTCTTCAGGTGCCCCAACTTGTATAGGAGGCTTAAAAGCAACTTTAACCTTATGCTGTTTATTGAAGTGATCAATGAAGACAATTTTTCCCTTAAAGATTTCATCTTCTTTGCAAGTGGGTGGACAGATACAAAAATCAACAGACATTTTAGTGGGTTCTCTAGGTGAGATTCGAATGTTATCATAGGAATATTCTGGGAACGATATGCTGCCATCAGTTCTGGGTCTTTCAAGGTAAGCTCTAAGTATCCATATCTCTTCGTCGGTCAAGTTCGTCACATACCATAGACTATGAATAGACATAGCAAGGTCACCGTTAAATTCTGTGTGATCCCAATGCACGTGTGCCCCACCTTCTGTATTCAATATGAATGTAATTTTCTTTCGAGGTATTATTTTTGGCTGAAGTCTAGTCAGAAAGTCTGGCTTCCAGACTCTTGCCAAAAAGCCCTTCGTTGAACTTTCACTGCCAAATATAAGAAGCAGTGCACACACAATAATTATAGTGATAGTAGCAGCCGTATAGGTCCCAGGGTAAACTTTTCTATCTGGAAGATAATTCCATATCGAGTTCGCAAGCAGATTCACAAACACACCTAAAATGATGACTAACAGTAGAATGTTTCTCAAGGTCATTTACCGGTAGAACACCTCCTCAACAGTCGATAAAGCTGGTTGTTGGATATTCTCTGCAGTTTACTCCACTACGGGGTCAAGAACGTTTCAGCAGAGGGGAATATCTTCATGATTATTTTCGCTAATTCACTGCTACGGGCTTCGATGGCTGCTTCCTCCCAGACATCGGGGGCATCACTTAGCAATTGCTTGTTAAGAAATAAGCTGCTATGGTTGTCCAACGTCTTCTGTTTTTCGTCCCATGGGTTGTTTTTGAGCTTGCTGTTCAATTTGCCAGTTACTAGGGTGAGATTCCCTATGAATTTGATAGCTTTGTCTCTGTTATTAATGGCTTCAATTTCATCCTGATCTGGCGGCAGTACCCAATTCTGCTGCCACTTCTCTGGCATAACATGCTCGACAGTTAATTTAGCAGTGTCCAAAAGCGGCTCGGCTTTATCGCCCCTTAAATACATCTCAACGGCTTCAAGCACCATTTTTTTACGAGGGACTGCACCTCGCATTGACTGGCTGGTAAGGCAATCGAATAACTCCTGATCATTTGCCCATTGCCCGGTTAGGTCAAAACTCGCTACGATGATGTCGGTGGGATTAGCAAAATCATGATTAGTCATTTTGTCCAGAGATTTTAGGATAAGTTCCAGTTTACTCGGATCCTCCAAGAAGTTCAGGGTGGCAACGACAACGTTGTTCAGATTTTAGAACTGTAACCGCAGAGTATCTGTCTCACCAAACAGCTTTCCAACGCCTCGACACTCCTCTGACGCTGTTCTTGAGACACCTCAGATGTATACAACCAGAGCAGCAGAGGCGTGACCACACCCAGTTTCATTACTTTCAGTCGCTCCAAGGAGATCTTAATTTCGGGAATACGGGTCTCCTCTATATCTTTGTAGATCCCCGCAGCACGTCTAATGTCTTCCGCTACAATCCAAATAGACGATTTTCCGATTTCTCTATCTTTCGTTTCTACATAGTTTTGGAACTTCGGTGCAAATCTATCTACAGGAACTGCTCGCTTTGTTCGCATAATCATCCAAAAGTAGAGGAATCTCTCAATGTGGGGATTCTTGTCTACTTCTTCCCGCCACCATTGATCCTCAAACATCCCCCAAAGTTCTTTTGCCTTTTGAGGATCGTCTGTGACATCAGCTTCGTACATTACCGTGTTCTTAATGAGGTCAGATTGTGTCAGGGGCTCACCGCGAGCATTCAACGTTTCAAATATGATGTGGGGTTTTTCTTCTGGATCCAAGTCAACTACTGCTATCTGCAAATACTTTGTGAGTGCTTCTTCCAAAGCATCTGCTCTAGCTTTTCTGTCTTCCGGCTTTATGTTCAGCCAATCTTTCACAGCTATTTCAAAATACTCGTGAGCTTTACTAATAGCCAAAGATTCATACCGATTAATACTATGATGGCTTGTGATAGCAGCGCGGAAAGCTGCCCGATCATCAGAGTTGGACTGCCGTATTTTGGTCTCGTTACTGTTATCTTCGCCCCAGTGACTTTCCTGATTAGTTGTTAGCTTTGATAATCGGGTTGCTCTTGGCGTATCATCTTGGCTTTGAAACACTTGCTCTGTTGCCTTGATGAGCAGTTGCAGGGTAGTGAGTCGTTGCTGTCCATCAATTACCAGTCTTTTTGTTACTTCTCCTGTATTGCTTTGTTGCAGTTGCAGAACGATGGTTCCCATAAAATGTGGGCGCATTTTATCGTTCCCCTTTCTATTAAGAAATCGCTCTGCAACGCTGCGTACATCCTCCCAGAGAGGTTGCCATTGGATTTCTTCTCCCCATGCGTAGGGTCTCTGGAATTGCGGAATTCGGTAGGAAATCTGCTCTTGGAACACACCTTCTACAGTGACTATTTGTGCGTTCATATTAAATCCTCCTTTGGATTTTCACACCCGCTTCTTTATAATTGAAGGGCAAACTCGTAGCCAAACCTAACCTGAAATCTGAATGACCGAACGACGCTTGAAATTACCATTAACATCAAAGAGTGATTTGTAAGGTTCTGTCTTAGCAGACTCAATTTTGGTAAGCCGTTTAGAATCCATCTTTTTGCCAAAAAGTACTCGGTATTTTTTGCCGTCACTATTGGCAGTGCGGGTAGATTCATGCGAGAAAGTAAAGTGAACAAAATCAACATTACCATGAGAATCAGGGGTGGCAACTACACACTCAACCTCCTCCTGAAATTCAAAGTTTGCTTTATAACCTGATAATTCTAAATCATAAAACGCATTGGGATCATCGTATTCCTCAGAATGTTTATATCCATGGCAATTATTGAGAAGATAAAGCATATAGGCCTCCAAATTTTTGGTTAATTAAGCGTATCCAGCATCCTCGCTAAATCATGATGTCAACTCAGGTGATCAATGTGGTTCTGGTTCAGCTTGCTGATTTCGTCATGGACGGAGGCGAGCTGCTGATTTATGTCAGAGGTATTTGACGACCCTAAACCGCAACGACCCGCTGATGTCCCGCTCTATCTTCCGCCGGTGTAATCCGAATCTCAATATTACGGTTAAAACGATTGACAAGTGTAAACAATCGCTCTACACTAAAGCGGTTAAAATCACCTTTCTTCAGTCTTGAAATATCAGACGGGTCAACACCGAGAATTTTCCCCGCTTTTGCCTGTGTGAGTTTTTGCGCTTCAATGATGTTGTAAATTTCAAAAGCTAAATCTGCCTTCAACAAGGCTCGCTCGACTTCGGCATCAGAAAATCCCACATCCTTAAACACATTCCCGGAGCTCTGCTCGACTTTAACATCTGCACTCATTGTTACACATCTCCTATTCGTAGTTTAGCCCATCTCTTGAAGTTTCGCCACAAGGCTGGTGTTTGGACGTGCGCCTTAACTGTCATTCGCCTCGACATGCGATCGAAGCACCGCATTGATTTGCGTTTCGTAATCTGAGGTATGGACTTTGAACCATGCCAACAGATCTGCATCAACTATGACCATGTTTTCTGGCATGACCACTGTTGCATCTTTCCAAAAGTCTGCATCCGTGGGCGAATCGTCCGGATCGGAGGAGGCTGCCGCGTTGATGTCTTCATCTGTCAGCGCATCCACGCGCTCCCAATCAGTTTCATCAGGGAGGGTGTCTATTTCAGAACGGGTGTATTTGACGGAGGTATTCTGCTCTTTCATCTCTGTTTGCTTCACCTTACCTCCTCAATATCTCGCATCACTTCTTCCTCCGGTGTATCAGCAAAGGCATTGTGAAACTGTGCGACGATATTCTCCCATTCTTTTCGCCACGTCGTCGGGTCCGTTTCAAGGGATTTACGCAGTTGCTCACGTTCCACTTTCGACAGTTTTTCTAGGGTAACTGGTTCAGCAATTTGAATCATCGTAATCTATTCCCTTCTTCAAAATTCGGCGTCTTTCGGATCCCAAGTTAATTTGTCCAAGTATCTTTCAAACAAAATCACTTGCGGGACATGTTTTAAGATCTCTATCAGTCCAAAATTAAACGACTTTTCAAACAGATTCTAAGGAATTTTGCACGATCACGCCGATCCAATCACCTCAACCCCGCCCATGTAAGGCACGATAGCCTCTGGGATCCGAATGCTCCCATCCTCCTGCTGATACGTTTCAAGGATTGCGATGACCAATCGTGGCAACGCTGTCCCGGAGGCGTTAAGGGTATGCACCAATTCAGGTTTCGCACCCGGCTCGCGGCGGAAACGGATATTCGCCCGACGCGCCTGAAAATCCTCAAAATTACTACACGAAGAAATTTCCAAATTAAACTTCTCATCGACCGGTGCCCATAATTCAATATCATAACATTTCGCCGCATTAAATCCGAGGTCCGCCGTGCAAAGAGAGATGACACGATAGGGCAAATCGAGGGCTTGCAAAACCGCTTCGCCATTACGCAGCAACGATTCATGTTCATCATAAGATGTCTCTGGAAAGGTGAATTTCACCATCTCAACCTTATCAAACTGGTGGAGCCGTTGCAACCCGCGTGTCTCGCGCCCGTAAGAACCCGCCTCACGTCGGAAACAGGGGGTGTATGCCGTATAGTAGATCGGCAGATCCTCGCCGTTCAAAATCTCCCCGGCGAAAATATTGGTGACGGGCACCTCTGCGGTTGGGATGAGAAAGAGATCCATCTCCTCATTCTCTTCGTCGCGATCGCACCGATACATATCCGACTCAAATTTCGGCAACTGTCCGGTGCCCGTCATCGTTGGGCGATTGGCGACAAAAGGCGGGGAGACCTCTGTGTACCCGTGTTGGGAGACATGCAGATCGAGCATGAAGTTGATCAGGGCACGCTCCAATTTCGCCCCTAACCCTTTGTATAACACAAAGTTGCTGCCCGCGACCTTCGCTCCCCGCTGAAAATCAACGATGTCCAACGCCTCCGCGAGTTCCCAATGCGGCTTCGGCTCAAAGTCGAAGTTTCGGATCTCTCCCCAGCGACTAATCTCAACGTTATCCGCTTCGCTGTCCCCGATCGGTGTGCTAGTGTGCGGCATGTTTGGAATGATCCTTAAAATCTTATCGGCTTCACTTTTATAGCTCTGTGCTTGGTCGTTCAACGTCTTAATTCTCTGAGACACTGTCCGCATCTCAGCGATCTGCTCGGAGGCATCCTGTTTGTTTCTCTTAATTTGTGCAATTTCTTTCGAGACGGTGTTCTGATGACTTCTGAGTGATTCTGCCTCCCCCAACAGGTCACGCCATTTACGGTCTGCTTCAATAAGTTCCTCCAACGGTGCTGTCAGCCGGCGAGCCGCTAACATCGCTCGCACCGCATCGGGGTTGTCACGGATGAATTTGAGATCTAACACAAGAGTGTCCTCCTTCGATCTATAGATATGAAAAAGCCACAGACTGTTGAGAACAATCTGTGGCTTTAACAACTGGCGGACCCGACGAGATTTGAACTCGCGATCTTCTGCGTGACAGGCAGATGTGTTAAACCAGGCTACACTACGGGTCCGACAAGGGGTACTTTTAATTCTGGTACCGAGGTTTCATCCCGGTGAATCGGGAATAAATCGGCATAGGCGGAACAGGACTTGAACCTGTGACCTACGGCTTGTAAGGCCGTCGCTCTAGCCAACTGAGCTACCCGCCCATATTAATACGAAACGGATAAATAATTGGCGGACCCGACGAGATTTGAACTCGCGATCTTCTGCGTGACAGGCAGATGTGTTAAACCAGGCTACACTACGGGTCCGACAAGGCATATATTTTAGACGATAATCCTCAGTTTGTCAAGGGATAATTAACACACTTTGGAATTTCTGCACTATTTCAGGCACGCCTGCACAATCTCGCGGTACGTATCAATTGTTGGCGTCTCCAAACCCCTCACCTTGGCAAGGTCATCCCACCGTCGCAGCTGCAGCGCAGCCTGATAATGCGGGATGCGCTCAAACGCCCCCCGTTCCTCGTCCGACAGGACCCCGCCCTGAACCTGAAAACTCCTTTTCGACGCTTCAGATAAGCCGTCGTAGTACGATGCATCGGTTGTACACAAATACCGTTTCGCCGGCACATGCAATCGGATGGGGGTTGTAACCGCTTCTACGAAGAACGGTTCCATATAATCTGCCCCGACCTCCTCATGGTTCTGATCTTCCTCCAAAAAATCGCTCTCGGCATTGTGTTCGTCTAACAGGAAGTGTCCGATGTCATGCAATAGAGCGCTCGCAATTTGCGTCGTACTTGCGTCGTGCAGCCGTGCCTGATTCGCACATTGACACGCATGTTCCAGTTGCGTCACCGATTCATCGTAAAATGACTGCCCCTTACGCTCCATGTAATCAAATAGGGTGGCAACCTTCTCCGCTGCTGTGGTGCCTGTCATCTGTTCCGCGAGCGTTTGATCAATCCGATTGTTCATGGTTCAGCACCGTCCTCCCCCGGAAATGCCCGATTTTACTGATCTGACCTGCCTGTGTTGAACTACCTTTTGAGTATTCCGAAAAAGCCTGTCGCTTGTCCTCATAGTACTGTTCACGCCAATCGCCTTCGGAGAGGGCGTTGTAGGTCACATAAATGATACGGCGCGGCTGATTCGAGCGGTTTGTTCCACTTTTATGTGGGATATAAGATCCAAAAAGTAAAATGTCTCCCGGCTCCGTCGGCACCTCGACCCACTCCATCTCCGAAGCGACCTCCTCTGCAATACAACCCTGTTCATCAAGCGCGATGAAGCCTTTTTCGTATTGCCCCGGCGAGAAAGAGAGACAACCGCTCTCCGGTGTCGCCGGATCAACAGAAATTAAGCAGGTAATATGAAATGTAACAAACTCGTAAGCGGGTGCGTCCTGATGTGGCGCGTAACCACCGCCGCCGGGATATTTGTAATTGATTTTCTCCTTGTAGAGTACCGCCGGTTCGCCCATCAATTCCGAAACAACCTTCAGCACCTTTCCATCCGTCAACAGCTTTTCCAGACCTGCGTGGTACGGCACGAAGTTTTCCGACCGGGAAAGCCGTGTCCCATCTGGAGTGGCTTCAAAATGGTGCATCCACTTGTCATGGGTCGGTTTCCGACCCTCAATGTCTTTGACCCACCCTTGTAATGCCGTTACCTCTTCATCTGAGAAGAAGCTGGGAATCTTCAGATAGTTATTATCTTTCCAGTCCCTATGATGCACCTGTTCTAGATAATTTGACATAATTGATAGCCTCACAGCTTTGATCCATTCATAAGTGATTTGATTGTACTACGGCGTCTCATCCAGATTCTGTGGGACAGTTCCATTGCTAGCCTCGCAGCCCCACCCAGAGTATCAAGTAACCGATAGCGACGACAATAACGACTAAAGAGAAATGAGTCCCTTTAGCCAGCTCTCACCCGACGCCTTTGTGCCTTACGAGACTGTAACAGAATACCGTCCAAGTGCAAATGCGTCGCGTACCCGATTAAGCTAGCTGTATAGAAAGGCAGCCCATCTTTGAGTAAAACCAGGTTCTGTGCTGCCAACAACTCGTGTCGGTCCAATTGGTCACGCTGAAAATAGATCGGCAAAATCAGAAACACCGTGGGTAACAGTAACATCGTCAGTTTGGAGTGTGTCCACCCTCGATGATTGCCGATAAGCGGCAGCATAGCAAATAAGCCGAAGAACGCTGATATGGCGTAATGCCCCTCGTAAATCAGCACAACGTTAGAGATGAGGAAGAGTCGATAGAAAATTTGTTGGCTTTTGCTTTTGGTATCTACATCGGGCCACAGTCCTGCAAGGATACCGATAGCAAAACAGGCAGCGATTTTCAGGGGCTCAAGAGAAACCGTTGGATTCCAGTTGATTGGCTTCTGAAACGCGAAAACCCCGGCCAGCGTTGTTCCGAGCGAAATCGCAAAAAACGAACTGTAAGCGACCAGTCCGCCGATCCAATGTTCACGAAACATACTCATGGTCAAAGTCCATTCTTGCTGAACGGTCAGTCAGGCAGATTAAGGGGAAGTGGCTCCAATCGTACATCCTCCCCGATAGAATCTGGTTCCAAAGCAGAGGGCAATTTTCCGCCAATCAATGGGGTTGCATACTTTTCAAACGCTTCGGTGACAAAGTTACCTGCTTCATTAATGAAAGTCGCCGGCACCGCTTTCTCAGACTTTGCTCCGAGGCTAAGCCGCACCATGCCGATTAAGGAGCTATAGGGCTTGTTGGGATCTATATGTCGAGAGATGGTAATCATGAAGCCGTTCATCCCATCAACGGCACGACGAACAGCCGCTTGGCCCGCCATCAATGCCTCCCCTGAATCAACCACTGAAGCAGATCGCATTGCGAATCGAGGGAGGTTCTCAAGTTTATCACAACTTACTTTGAGTTGGAGCTGGCCGGCGAGAAGTTCACACAGATATTCCCCTACCCCCCCCGGGCTAGGGCGTAGTGTGTGTCCGTCCGTGCCTTTCACCCCTTCACTGATGACGACTAGACAATAACCTAATCGCCGGTGCACCGCCTCCACATCAACAAGGAATTGAGCCGGATCCAGCCCCCGCTCTGGAAGATAAATCAGATGGGGCGGACTATCATCAGAATCTTTTGCCAAGGCGGTCGCTGCAGCAAGCCAACCAGAATTACGCCCTGCCGTTTCAATAATTCTTACGCCTGCCGTGACACCCTTCGTTTCGATATGGCGACCGACGTTTCGTACCAGAATAGCGTTTTCTCGCGCAGCGGTGCCGTAACCAAAGCAATGATCTGTGAAGCCGAAAGTATTTTCAATAGCGTGCGGAATCCCTAGGCAACAGAGTAGATAGCCATCAGCTTCAGCAAATTCCGCTAGTCGGTTAACAGTGGTCATCGCCCCTCTATCGCCCATATAAATGAGGAAGCGAATCTTATATTTTTTGCAGATTTCTAAAGCACGATCGTAATCCTCATCCACAGGAGAATCGTAGCTGGTGGGGAGTACAATGGAGGGAGCATTTTTTATTCCTTCACGGGTCACAGATTGCTGCCGCCCCAGATCAACTATGTCACCTTTTAGCATACCCATCAAACCGTTG
Organism: Candidatus Poribacteria bacterium; assembly: GCA_022822785.1. Taxonomy (GTDB): domain Bacteria; phylum Poribacteria; class WGA-4E; order WGA-4E; family PCPOR2b; genus PCPOR2b. The sequence goes on along the minus strand of JAJEAL010000017.1, from coordinate 18,437 downwards.
ACCATACCGTAGATATTTTGGATTTCAGGATACTGTTTCGCCTCTTGGATTGCACCGTAGAGACAGGCGTTAAATACCCCCGATGGGTTTCCGGCTTGTCCGACAACCAGATTTCCTCTAGCTTTTAGGGTTGGTTTTATTTGTTGGAGCATGACAAGCGCAGCTAAATAAACAGATGGTTGGGTACGAGGTAGGAGGCACAGCCTTTAGATGCTTTGGATTGAGGTTGAAATTCGCTCTGTTTAAGCCCAAAAGGCACAAAAATCCAACCCAATTTCTTTTACATCTATTGCAACCAGACGCTGCCGACCGAGTGTATTATGAATAGAAAACAGGAGCATTTTATGATATTATAGATAACGTAGGTGTATCCCAACACCGGTCCGTCGCAATAGTTCTGGGAATCGGGTCACCACCGTTTGCCGTTTTGCAGCAGTAGGTGCTCCATGCCTAGCTGTTGACAAATCTTTTTTGCACCCGCCATACCCGGATAGAGATCGAACGCCATGCTTAACATCTTTTTCGCTTGGTTAATCTGATTAATATCGATATAGCACTCCGATAACCTTTTATAAATCCATGCTGTTTCACGTTTGGATAAGTTCAAAGCACGAATCTTTTCTAAATCGGTCGGAATATTTTCAAGGTTCTGAGGGTTCGTTAAAACATGGAAGTAGACCCGTTTTAATCGTTCCTTAATCTCATCGATAAAGTGGTGAAAACATGGACGCCGCTTTTCGGACTCGATTAACGATTCATAAATTTCCATAGCTGTCCGATAATCCCCAAGCGTCTGATAGGCTTCTGCGATAAGAAATTCACAGTCACGACTATCGGTATAGCCTAAAAAGTCGTCAATGCAGCCTTTTCGCTGCTCACGTTGCAGCTGCTCATAAATTTCGAGACCCGTTTCAATGTTTTCGTTCAGCAACTCCTGAAACATTAGTTGATATTTGTGTCGGGTGTGGTTCGACCTTCGCAAATTCTCAAAGGAGCGAGGTCGCCACGCGTATTCTACATCTGCCGCCTTAAGCGTAAGATCATACCTTAGCTTCTGTTGGGGATTGCTAAGAATTTCATAGGCGATACAGATTCGGCGAAACATTCGCTCTGCATGCTTCTCCTGCCCCGGATTTTTGTCCGGGTGGTGCTGCTTCACCTGCTTACGGTACGCCTGTTTAATATCCTCTGCTGTTGCGCGGCGATCTATTTTTAATGTGTCGTAGTAGTCTGGAATGTGCATCTGATTTGCCGGTGTACGATTGACAATGAATGTAAGAATACCCTATAATTCCACACACAGCTTTGTTTTGTCAAGCTAAACTTTTGATTGAAATGTGGGGTGTGAAGCGTAAGGAGTGATGGATGACGCCAAATATCAAAACGACTCAGAATCGCTTTAAGATTGCAATTTGCCTTCTCTTTACCGTTTTTATCCTCTCCTACTACTGCCCGACAGTAGTGCTTGCTGCATCTGAGCAGGATGTAAACCGTGCTGTCAAGGGTATTGCAGGTGAGATTTTTGCACAGTTACTGACGGATTCCAGTGAGGAGGCAGTCGCGCTACTTCCGCTAAATGGAACAGAACCAGAGCTAAAAAGGATTGACCGTGTTTTAACTAGCCTGCTTGCCTCTCAGTTAACGGAAGCGATCGGCGATAGCTTTATTGGTCCAGAGCGTTTGGATTGGCGTCAATACCCTACAGATGGCAGTTTGTTGACTCCTGAGCAGGTGAGGAGATATGGTAAATCCTTAGGGTGTCAATGGTTGATTACCGGACAAATACTCAAACTCGATTTGATAACGAACCTCAACCTTTTTCTCTGGGAAGTTAAAACAGGATATCTTCGATATGTTGCCAATCGTCAGTTATCAGCCTCAGCTGCGCTAGCAGCACTACATACCTCTTCACCGGCCGCTAACCTCCAGCCCTACTTCCTCAAATGGCAAAGCCTGCCAAATACGGACTATTTTGCGTTGGCAATTGAGGTGTCGGACCCGGACGGAGATGGCTTTAACGAAGTGATAGTGGCGGACGAGAGACGCGTGAAGGTATTGAAATGGAATGGAATCGACCTGTTGGAACACCTAGACCTTTCCGAAGCCCAATATGGTAACGATGAGATACCGGCTTTGGCGCGACCCCGACGGACCCTAATCGCCTCTGATAGGAATCAGGATGACCGAGATGAAATTTATATTGGTATCCCACCGGGACTAACACGACAGGTAGAATGGGGAGAGGACACGGTAATAACAACTTTTGCAGAGGAATCGGTATGTATCGCTCAAGGTGGGGAACGGTTAATCTTTGGGGAAACTGATACCAATCAATTAACCTATCGTGGACAATCAACGCGCTGCTGGGTGTGGCGCATGGGGAAAATTCACCTGAAACACCCGTGCCCGTTACCTGTCGATTACCATTCAATTGCTACACACGTGATTGCGATAGATCGATTCACAAGCGAGGTTGCGGTTGTCGATTTGGAAGGACACCTACAAATCTATCGCATAGACAATAACACAACGCAACTCTTATGGCAGACGCCGCCAATCTTTGGTGAAGGAATCGTGGTCGGTGACCTCAACGGGGATGGTACGCCGGAGGTTGTTGGCACGGTGAAAAATCTTCCCACTACCCGCGAGCTCTCAGATCAATTTATCATCCTTCAGCAGAAGGGGGACCTGTACGTAGAGGCGTGGAGGAGCCCGTTACTTGATGGACAGATTCTGGACATGAAAATTGCTGATGTTGATAATGATGATTTGCCGGAACTAGTCCTGTGCCTGCGGGGTCAAAAGGGCAGCCAAATTCAGTTCTATGGGACAACCCAACAATAGAAGTATACAACCAAACAGATGAATAATCGACAATACAGAAAGGATACTAGAAAACTCAAAATCGTACTCAGCACATGGGGAACGAGCGGTGATGTCCAACCTTTTCTCGCGCTCTCCGAACGGTTAATGAAAGTAGGACACGAGGTCCGTGTTTGCACGTCGGAGATCTATCGAGATCGGTTCACTAAACGCGGAATTGATTTCTATCCTGTCGGGGCTCCTTTTGATTTCAATCATCTTAATCAAGCGATGGACACACTCGTTCAGATTAAGGATCCACTAGAATCAACAATCTCCATCGCAAAGGAAGGTATCCTTCACAAAGCAGACAGATGGTACGAGGACTGTCTCAAGGGAATGGAAGGTTATGACCTTGCAATCTGTCATTCAGCAGATGTACCGGGGCAGGAAGCGGCAATCCGAAATAATCTGCCTTGGATCACAGTCAGCTATTGGCCCGGCTTTATTAAGACACGCTACGAACCTCCATTCCCAATACCGAACCTTGGGGGGCCGTCAAACATACTACTTTGGAAAATAGTCGACCGGCTGATACAAAAGCGGGTCGATCCGTTGTTTAACGATTTTATCGTCTCTATTGGTGGCGAGAAACGGGAGTGCATCGGTTTAGAGGGGATCTATTCTCCGGAATTAAATCTGATTGCCGCTTCACCGAGCGTCAGCAAACAGCCACCCGACCTACCCAATAGACATAAATTCACAGGAGCATGGTTTCTTGAGGAATCTGATTACGAGATTCCCCCGGAACTTCAGCAGTTTTTAGCTCAGGGGCCCCCTCCAATTATCATCTCCTTCGGTTCGGTAGGTGGAAGTAGAAACGTTGAAACTACGAACGTCATCGTCGAAGCGGTACAACGTGTCGATCAACGCGCAATCATTCAAACGGGTTGGGGAAATCTGGGGATGGAGAACCCACCCAAAAATATCTGCTTTATCGGATATGTACCGCACCACTTTCTTTTTCGTCAAGCGTGTTGTGTTATCCATCATGGTGGCGCCGGCACAACCGCCGCAGCGTGCCGAGCTGGCGTCCCCTCCATCGTTATTCCCCACTGGGGAGATCAACCGTATTGGGGGCGTACCTTACACAAAATCGGTGTTGCTCCTAAACCCCTCCATCGTCAGGATATGACCCCCAAACGGTTGGCGAAGCGTATCAACCGAGTTATCTCTTCTCAATCGATGGCAGAAAGAGCAAAAGCATTGATGGAGAAAATTAAAATGGAAGACGGGTTGACAACTGCTGTCAGACTAATCGAAGCGTACGCGACAAAAGTTTGCCTGAACCGCCATCACACACCATGATCCGAAAGATTCTGGTCTTCAGCTTTAGCCTCATCGGCGATGCTGCCCTTTCCACAACAGTCATCAGTCCGCTACGCCAGCGCTTCCCCGAGGCGAAGATTGCCTTTCTTGTTGGACCCGATGCTTTCAGTCTGTTGGAGTCCGACCCACAGATTGATCAGGTGCTTATGTACGATAAGCAGGGAGAACACGCCGGCTGGCGTGGAAAAATCCGTCTGATTAAATTGTTGCGTCGCGAGCGGTTCGATCTCGTCGTGGATCTCCGGGATAGCGCATGGTCTCGATTCGTTGGCGGGAAGCATTGGGGGATGCGACTAAGAAGAGGGAATATCCATGCTGTAACCCGATATCTCGATGTGCTTCGGCGACATGGGGTTGATGTCAATGGCGCACGACCACAACTACAATTCACCGCTTCAGCACTTGCAAAGCGGGATGCGTTTCTGATAGAAAATGGAATCAATCGTCATCAGGTGCTGGTTGGGATACACCCCGGCGGGAATTGGGTCTACAAGCTATGGAGTCCACAAGGCTTTGCACAGATTGCGGACCGGTTGTGCGAAAAATGGAACGCGCAAATTCTGTTATTTGCTGGGCCCGATGAGAGGCAGCTGCAGGCACAAATTGCCAATCTGATGCGTTACACCCCAATTCCTGTTAAAGAAGGCAATTTGTGTCAGGTCGCGGGACTTATCGCAGCCTGTAATTTCTATATCGGCAACGATACCGGACCAATGCACATTGCAGTTGCTGTCGGGACCCCTACCGTTGGTATTTTCGGGTCAACGAATCACTACCGCAACGGGCCCTATGGAGCGGAACACGTCGTCGTCCACAGCGGTGTAGAACTCGGTTGTAACCCGTGCCACCCCGGCAAGCGTCCCGGCGGATGTGGAAAAGGGAGTTGTGCGGTCATAGAAGCGATAACCGTTGAACAGGTGTTCAATGCCGCCGAGAAACTGAAGTGTAAAAGATCCAATCAACCAAACAGTGAAAACAGATCCTGTTAGTTTTCGTGTGACAAGCCCCTACACGAATAGAGGCAAGTCATTTTCGCTTGAGAAATTTCTGATGTTTGGCTATAATCAAACTCGCACATTTTAACAAATAAGCAGAGGAGGACTTCAGGTTGGCGAAAAAAGCGGTTGTGCTTTTGAGTGGCGGGGTTGATTCCACGACAGTGCTTGCGATTGCACAGTCTCAAGGGTACGATGTATACACTATGAGCTTCCGATACGGTCAACGACATGTGCTAGAACTCGATTGTGCAAAGCAAATCTCGGAGAAAATGGGGGCAAAAAAGCACGTTATCGTTGATATAGATCTGCGTGCATTTGGCGGTTCTGCCTTGACGGATGACATTGATGTTCCCAAAGAACGGTCGGATCAGGAGATCGGAACAGGTATCCCAATCACTTACGTTCCTGCACGAAATACGATATTTCTATCGTTCGCGCTTGCTTGGGCGGAGACATTAGAAACCGATACAATCTTCATCGGTGTCAACGCGCTTGATTATAGCGGTTACCCCGACTGTAGGCCAGAGTATATTGAAGCGTATAAGCAGATGGCAAATCTGGCAACGAAGGCTGGCGTTGAAGGTATAACAGAGCTAAAGATTCAAACGCCGCTCATCTCAATGACCAAAGCGCAGATCATGCGAAAAGGGGCGGAACTCGGTGTTGACTACGGACTTACCCTCAGTTGTTACGACCCTGACTCACAGGGCAGGGCGTGCGGTGCGTGTGATAGCTGTTTATTACGGATAAAGGGGTTTGAAGAAGCGGGTATCGCTGATCCAACAGTCTACAGAACTTGAACGCTCATGTAAAGAAACCGTGCAAAGAAACCGAGTTTTTTCTTGAAAACTCGGTTTCTCCAAGCCGCTCTGCACTCTCTTTTGACATGAACCAACTTGAATTGCCTTGCAAAAAAATGTTGGGAATAATAGTTTGCCCAATCTCCGCGACTCTTTATACAGCCGCTGTTAAACGTCTTCAGAATATTCTCCTACATGTCCCATACAACTCGCGAAAGGAATGATAATGCCTAACCCAAAAATTCTTATTGCAAGCCGTCAAGAACCAGAAGTGGAAGCGATGCTCAACGATGCCCCGTCCGCGGTCGAAATACACCTCCTGCCACCGGGGGAACAACTTGATGCCCATCTCTCCGAAATCGAGATTATCTATGGGGCAATCGGTGAAGCGGATTTCCCAAAAGCCGAATCGTTGAAATGGGTGCATCAGCCACATGCTGGTGTTGAAGGTTTCATGTATCCCGCTTTCAAAGCGAGCGATGTAATCCTGACAAATTGTCGAAGATTGTACGGACGGCAGATTTCTGAACACGCTTTTGCTCTCTTGCTCTCACTTACGCGCAGCATCCCGACGCAACTGGAGTTTATGAAGCGTAAGCATTGGGAACGTGTGCCGTGTATCGAATTGGCGGGGATGACAATGGGGATTCTGGGGCTTGGCGGCATCGGACGTGCAGTCGCCGCGCGGGCAAAAGCGTTCGAGTTTAATGTGATTGCCGTTGATCCAGAACCTATTGAAAAGCCGGATACAGTGACCCAGCTTGGGAAGCTAGATTGGCTGCCGGAGTTCATGGCACAATCCAACGTAGTGATGGTTTGTTGTCCAAGCACCCCCGAAACACATAAGCTCCTATCGCACGAACAGTTTAATCTACTGTCAGATGGTAGTTATCTCGTCAATGTCAGTCGGGGGAGAATCGTCGATGAAGATGCCTTAATCGCCGCACTTCGCAGCGGTAAATTGGCGGCGGCGGGCTTGGATGTAACTTACACGGAGCCGTGTCCCCCGGATAGCCCCCTATGGACCGAACCTAACGTAATCTTAACCGGTCATAGTGCGGGGGCTTCACAGCATATCCGGGCACGTGCCATGCAGCTGTTCGTTGAGAACTTACATCGCTATGTCAAGAGCGAGCCGTTAGAAAATGTTGTGGACAAGCAAAAGGGATACTAAAAACTAGGGCGTGTTGACATTTATGTGAGGCGTATCCATAATTCGCCACTAAGTCCCTATCGTAGGAATAAGGTTCCCTCGCCCAACGGGTGGGAAATCCAACTCCTACAGGAATTGATCCAATGTAGGGGCAACCCTTGTGGTTGCCCAAAATGCTTACCGCAAAGCACGGATTAAAGCAACGGTATGAAAGAATCCAAGATCACCCTTGGGCTGGTTGGTTTAGGGTATTGGGGACCAAATCTGCTTCGGAACTTTGATCAGCTCCCCAACTGTTGTGTCAAGATCTGTTGTGATCTAGATCCAAGTCGTCTGGAGAGTATCAAAGCGCAATATCCGTATCTCACGGTCACTGCTAACTATAACGACCTATTGAGCGACCCCGATCTTGACGCAATTGTGATTGCAACGCCAGCCCGCACCCATTATACTTTCGCCCTTAAAGCCCTTCAGCACGGTAAACATCTCTTCATTGAAAAACCGCTGACGCTGGAAGTGCAACACGCTATCGAACTGGTCGAACTCTCTGAAGCTGGAGGTCTAATCCTGATGGTGGGACACTTGATGGAATACCATCCAGCCATTGAAAAACTGAGGGAGCTCATCCAGTCAGAGGAGCTTGGACAGATTTACTATCTCTATGCACAGCGGGTCAACTTGGGGCGGATCCGCTACGACGAAAACGCGATGTGGAGTCTCGCCCCTCACGATTTTTCCGTTGCCATGTATCTGCTTGATGCCGAACCGGAGAACGTATCCGCTCGCGGGGCAACCTATCTGCAAGATGGGATTGACGATGTGGTCTTCGTCAACCTTCAATTTCCCGGTGGGGTAATGGCTCATATCCAACTGAGTTGGCTAGACCCCCATAAACTGCGCTTAACAACAATTGTCGGCAGTGAAAAAATGGTCGTTTTTGACGATATGGAAACCACGGAAATGGTCAAAATTTATAACAAGGGGGTCAACCACAACGGGGGGTATACCTCCTATGGCGAAGCTTTGAGTCCGCGATTTGGTGATGTCACCATACCATATATCAAAATGACCGAGCCGCTTAAGTTGGAATGTCAGCACTTTCTCGATTGTATCATAAACCATCGCAAGCCCAGAAGCGATGGCAGAGATGGACTTCGCGTTGTGCGAGTCCTACAAGCCGCCCAGCAATCGCGTAACCGAAACGGTGAACCCGTAGGCATCAGAATGTGATGCATAATCGGAGTGTCTACGTCGTCGAGAAAGGGGAACTATATGGAAAAATCCTATTTTGTTCATGAATCCTCTTATATCGATGAACCTATTTCGATTGGCGAGGGCACTAAGATTTGGCATTTCTGCCATATCATGAAGGACAGCCAAATCGGACGCAATTGTACACTTGGGCAGAACGTTAATATTGATAGCGGCGTGTGCATCGGAAATAACGTTAAAATCCAAAACAATGTCTCTGTCTATAAAAAGGTCACCATCGAAGACGACGTTTTTTGCGGTCCTTCAGTGGTGTTCACGAACGTTATCAATCCGAGAAGCGCTATCCCCAGAACAATCGATGAATATGACTCTACATTGGTAAAGCGGGGGGCAACAATTGGTGCCAATGCAACGGTTATCTGCGGCATCACCATTGGTGAACACGCCTTCATCGGTGCAGGATCGGTCGTAACGCGGGATGTTCCCGACTACGCCTTAGTCTACGGCACCCCTGCGCGGCAACACGGCTGGATGTGTCAGTGTGGCACCCGTTTGGAACTGATAGACAATGTCGCACAGTGTAATTGCTGCCATCAAGAATATCATTGTCATAATAATCGACTTACATCTGCCGATTGTTGAAAAATCACCGCCGAGGCGCGGAGGGGACAGAGAAACCCAGTTTTTTTCAAAACTCGGTTTCTGTTGCGCTATTTCTTAACATGAGTGTTCACGTTTTACATTTTACCTCTGTGTTATCTGTGTCTCTGCGGTAAATTTATTATGAAGTTAAAAGATAAGCGTATCTTGGTTATTGGTGGGGCCGGCTTTATTGGCAGCCATGTCGTCGATCAGTTGACCAACACGGATGTTGCTGAGATTATTGTATACGATAATTTCACGCGAGGAGCCCAAGAAAATTTGCGGGATGCGTTGAAAGACTCCAGAGTTTCGGTATATCCTCACGGCGGAGATATACTGCACCGTGATATACTGGAGACGGCTATGGAGGGCGTTCACGGCGTGTTCCATTTGGCAGCGCTTTGGTTGTTACATTGTTATGAATACCCCCGTTCTGCCTTTGAAGTCAACGTTGGCGGCACGTTCAATGTGCTGGAAGCAGCAGTTAAACAGGGGGTTGAGCGTGTGGTCTATTCCTCCTCCGCTTCAGTATATGGGGACGCTGTCGAATTGCCCATGACGGAGGAGCATCCCTATAATAACTACACCTTTTATGGCGCAACCAAAATTGCTGGCGAACAGATGTTTAAGGCCTTGGGACATCGTTACAATCTAGGTTGGGTCGGGCTGCGCTACATGAATGCCTACGGTGCCCGCCAAGATTATAAGGGAGCTTATACCGCTGTCATGATGAAGATTCTGGACCGTATCGATCAGGGGTTGCCGCCGATTGTTTACGGGGATGGCAACCAGCAGTACGACTTCATCTACGTGAGCGATATTGCTCAGGCAAACGTTTGTGCCATGCAAGCCGACGTCACTGATAGAAACTATAATGTGGGCAGGGGGGTTGGGACATCAATCAAGACGTTGACGGAGTTACTGCTGCGGTTGACGGGTAGCAATCTTGAGATCCAATATCAATCCGCTGGTCAAACCTTTGTAACAAACCGAATCGGCTCTACCCAAGCTGCCGAACAGGATTTAGGGTTCCGGTGGCAAGTCGATCTGGAAGATGGGATGCGCCGGTTGATAGATTGGCGAGATGCCGATAAAAAAGGCGGTGCTACTGTTGAAGTCCCGCGAAGCGAGGATCCTCGATGAAATCGGGAGATGAGACAACACCTCAAAAGATACCAATCACCAAACCGTTTTTCGGTCCAGAGGAGGAGGCTGCAATCCGCGCTCCCTTGCACAGCGGTTGGGTGGTTCAGGGACCATTTGTCAAAGAATTTGAGGAGAAGTTTTCAGCTTTCACAGAGTCCCCTTTTTCAGTTGCGACCAGTTCCTGCACAACAGCGCTGCACATCGCCGTCGCTGCGTTAGGGCTGCAGCCCGGTGATGAAGTTATTGTGCCCGCCTTCACATGGATCTCCACCGCTAACGTGGTGGAATACATGGGGGCGAAACCGGTCTTCTGCGATATTGACCTATCCACATTCAATATAGATGTAGCAGCGATTGACGACCTGATTACGCCACGAACGGTAGGGATTATCCCGGTACACCTATTTGGGCTATGTGCCGAGATGCAGCCAATTCAGAAAATCGCTCAAAAGCATAACTTGTGGGTGGTCGAAGATGCTGCATGTGGGTTCGGTGCCCAATATCACGGAAAACATGCAGGCACATTTGGCGAGATGGGCTGCTTCAGCTTCCACCCGCGCAAGTCTATCACCACCGGCGAGGGCGGCATGATCACGACACAGCGAGAAGATTTCGATCAACAGGCGCGTATCTTACGAGATCACGGCGCTTCACGTTCCGATCTCTCACGCCACACGAGCAAAGCCGGGTTTCTGTTATCAGAGTATAATCACCTCGGCTATAACTATCGTATGACAGACATACAGGGCGCGCTCGGCTGTGCACAAATGGATCGGGCGGCATCGATCTTAGAAACGCGCTTGCAACGTGCCCGGCACTACAACCAGCTGTTGGCTGGGATAAAATGGTTGCAAACGCCAACAGTCCCTGACGGTTTCGTCCACGGATATCAAGCTTATGTCTGCCTATTCCGTCCTAAAGAACCTAATCTCAACAATGTGGATCGGCTCCACCAAGGGCGGAACGAACTGATGATGCGACTCGAAGCGAAAGGGATTGCAACCCGCCAGGGTACACATGCCCTAGTACTTCAGGGCTACTACGCGAAAAAATATGCGCTGCGTCCCGAACAATTTCCCAATGCCTATTTGGCAGATCGACTGGGACTGACGCTGCCGCTCTATGTACAGATGACAGAGGTTGAACAGGCGTTGGTCTATCAGAGCCTTCAACAAGCCATAGGTTAAGTTATGTGTGGCATAGCAGGAGCAATCTCTCTCAATCACCGTCCCCTTTACGTAGACCGTCTGAAACCGATGGTAGATGTCATTGCCCACAGAGGACCAGACGATGCCGGTTACCTCGTTGCACAGACCGTAACCAATCGCTCACTCGTCCAAGATTTTACAGATAGCCAATTTCACGACATTTGCCCGCTGTTATCTGTAATCGATTCACCTTCAGGGCAAAATAGATTGTATTCAGAAAAGTGGAACCTGTTTTTCGGACACCGAAGGTTGTCAATTATCGATCTCTCCCCACGTGGGCATCAACCGATGTCCGATAAATCACGTACGATCTGGCTCATTTACAACGGGGAAATCTACAATTTTAGAGAGATACGTCAAGAGCTAGAAAAGCTCGATTACCATTTTTTTAGTTCCTCTGACACCGAAGTTATCATCCACGCCTACCACAAATGGGGGATGGACTGTATTCACCGATTCAACGGGATGTTCGCCCTTGCCTTGTATGACAGTCGTAACCAAAAGGTCTGGCTCGCGCGCGATCGCTACGGTATCAAACCGCTCTACTATACCCTTACCAACGAAGAAACGTTTCTGTTTGGATCTGAAATCAAATCTATTCTGGAATATTTGCCTGAAACACCGGACGTAGATCTCGCAGCGTTAAACGAATACTTCTCATTCCAAAACGTTTTCAGTGACCGTACCCTCTTTTCAGGGATTAAGTTACTTCCACCCGGACATTATTTAGAGCTCAATTTACCAGGCGCTACTTTATCTCCCAATCCTATCGGACAAAAAATTTCCAAGACCAAACACTGGGATTTTAACTTCGGGCAGGAAACGAATATGCCCGAAGATGAACTTGAAGACCACCTTTATGACCGATTGACACAAGCTGTTAAACGACAGTGTGTCAGCGACGTTCCGGTTGGCAGCTACTTAAGCGGCGGTATGGACTCAGGAACTGTGACCGCTATCACTGCCTGTGTCTTCGGACAAATCTCTACGTTTACAATCGGTTTTGACCTCTCGGAAGCTGCAACCCATGAATTAAACTTTGACGAGCGCGAGTCAGCTGAATATATGGCAAACCTATTCCGAACAGCGCATCACGAGCGTGTACTGCATTCTGACGATATGGAAGCTGCTATGGCGAATCTCATCTGGCACTTGGAAGATTTGCGTGCAGGACAGTGCTATCCGAACTACTATGCAGCTCGGCTAGCGGGCGGGTTTGTCAAAGTAGTCATGTCTGGAACAGGAGGCGATGAACTCTTTGGCGGTTATCCGTGGCGATATGCCGCAGCGATAGGAAACAGTGCCGAGAGTTACACCGACAATTATTACCGCTACTGGCAGAGATTGGTATATAATAAAGATAAACCCTTGATTTTCAACCAAGAAGTTAAGGATCAGTTACGCCAAATGGATATTGATGGGGGGATTCCCTTCAAAAACCACACCTTGTCGGCATTTCGGAATGTCTATCCGATGGGAATTCAGTGCAACAGCTGGGAGGAACAGGTCAACCACTCGCTCTACTTTGAATGCAAAACCTTTCTGCACGGTCTGCTTGTGGTTGAAGACAAAATGTCGATGGCACATTCGCTGGAGACGAGAGTGCCCCTACTAGATAATGACTTAGTCGACTTGGCTTGTCAGACACCCGTCCGCTACAAAATTGCCAACTTCCATAACTGGAAAGCGTTCGATGCGAATAGTCCTCCTACAGGGAAGGTCGGTTTGGAACGGACAGATGTCGGCAAAGATATCCTGCGAAAAACGATGGGGCGGATTATCCCCAAATCAATTACACGAGCCAAGAAACAGGGCTTCAGCGGACCCGATGAATCGTGGTTCCGCGGCAGCAGTCAAAACTATGTGCAAGACCTTCTGCTGGATGATAAGGCGCGAATTAATGAATACCTTAATCCTGAATATGTGCGACAGGTTCTCGAAACTCACAATGCTGGCGTAGAAAACAAGCGGCTCCTAATCTGGTCGCTGTTGAGTTTCGAGTGGTGGTTGAGGCAGTTTATCAAATGAACATCAAACGCATTGAGAAACTCAGCCGCGATGCAATAGACAGGTATAAGCTAGACCTATTGGGGCTCACAGTCTTCACAGAGGCGGCGAGCGGAAACTATGTTGTAACCCCCTTGATTGCCGCTCTAGCGGGTTCAAACCGAGTTTTTGCAATTACACGGGACTCTAGGTACGGCAAAGCTGCTGATGTGCGGAAGCTCACACTTGAACTCGCACAAAGCTGGGGAGTAGGAGATCGGATTGAGGTGGTCTCTGATAAAGTTCCATCCATACTGTCGCAGGTTGATATCATAACGAACCTCGGATTCGTGCGCCCAATTGATAAAAAGGTAATCGCCTACCTAAAACCAACCGCTGTCCTCCCGTTGATGTGGGAGACGTGGGAATTTCGCGAGGCGGATATAGATCTCTCGGAATGTCGGCGAGCGGGAATTACGGTTCTGGGTACAAACGAACGGGAGGCAACGCTAGACCTCTTCACCTACGTCGGCTATTTGGCGGTTAAACTTGCGTTTGAGTTGGAAATCGAAATTTACAGATCGAAGATTGTCGTTGTGGGGAGTGGTATCTTCGGCAATAGCAGCGTCAAGGCGTTTGATAAACTCGATGCTGATATAAAATATATTGACCTATCTGTTGGAGAGTCCTTAGGGTCAGAATCTGCTAAAGCTGCGTTTCGTGATACGGATCTCGTTGTTCTGGTTGAACACCGTAGCCCAGCTTGCCTCATCGGCAGTGGGGGAGGGATAACCGTTGATGAGTTGTTAACGCTGAGCCCACATCTCTCGATTGTCCATATCACTGGAAATATAAATCGAGCAGAAATCGATCGCGCAGCTATTCCGTGTGTGCCGCAAAAATCGCCGGCACCCGGTTACATGAGCGTGGCAACCGGCTACTTGGGCCCCAAACCGGTTATCGCCCTGCATACCGCTGGACTAAAGGTCGGCGAGGCTATGGCACGAGCACGCCTCGCAGGGCTTGACCCGATTGAGGCAGAAGAAAAAGTCTTGCGCGATTTGCCGATTGCTATGGGATTCGATTCATCACACAAATATACACAAACATCTTAGAGGCTTATCTTTCGATGCCTGAGACCGACAAGATAGAGATCCCAGACCGGTTACTGCGCCGTTTAAGCGCAAATGACACCGGATTTTTGCAGCGGGTTTACTCTAGTGGATTGGATAAATATAGGAAACACTTGGGGCGTATTGGCTTCGTTGATAAGGACAGGATTCTAGATGCAGGCTGTGGATTTGGGCAATGGACCTTTGCAATGGCACAGACCTCAACGCAGGTTGTCGGCGTGGACATTGATTCGGAACGCTTATCTGTTAGCGCGCAACTCGCCTCAATAAATGATTTCAAAAACGTCGAATTTTGTCGGGCAAGTTTAGAAGATATACCTAATTGTGAAGAGACCTTCGATGCGATTTTCTGTTATAGCGTTGTATATCTAACGGACTACCACAAAGTTTTTAGAAATTTCTTTCGCCTCCTGAGAAAGGGCGGAGACCTTTATATCTGCACCAATGGTCCCGGCTGGTATCTCTACAATATTATCCAACAACCCAATCCGTCAACAGATTTCCACCCAAGACGGTACGGTATTCGCACCTTTTGGAATGCACTCACTCACAAACGAAAGGGCTTTTCACCGAGCACCGGTGCCTGTATCATGACCCCCACCGGCACCAAACGTGCCTTGGACAGATCTGGATTTGAGGTCGTAACCCTAGGGGCGGAAGGAACTGTGACTACCGGTGATAGACACACCATCCCACCGGCGCCAAATTACAATGCAAGGTATATGGGGCTCGTTAATGTGTTTGAACTAATCGCCCGTAAGCCATAAAAAACATAAGATTAAGTTAAACTGTTTATCCCCGTTTAGGGCTTTCGGACAAGACGCTACATAAGGAAATGGCGATGGCTGATATTTTCTTTATCGTTGGTTGTGCGCGGAGTGGCACAACAGCGCTCGTGAAAATGCTAGATATGGCACAGAACGCAACTGTCTTCGTGGAACAGAAACCGAACCTGTGCATCGAAGCACGAAATCTATATCAAGGTATATTAACGAATCCGAAGCAGGTCATTCAGGAAGCGAAATCGGAAGCGATTCAGAAAGTGCTGTCTAGCGGTCTAAAATATGGAGACAAAAATCCAAACTATCTGCCATTTATTCCATATATCGATGAACTATGGGACTGCAAATTCCTTTTTCCCGTTCGAGACGGGCGGGAAGTAGTACGTTCTTTGATGGATTGGCATGACTTTTATAATCGGAAGCTCTCACATAGTGGGGTTTTTGCCATGAAAGAGGACGACCCAAATTCATCGGTTGTTTCGCCCGAGCAGGATTGGTGGGATTACAGTCGGCTGCGTCCCAACCCCGGCACCCTATATTGCGAGATGTGGCAACAGCTTTCGCGTTTTGAAAAGTGTGCGTGGTACTGGGCTAATTTTAATAAGAAAGCGCTAGAGCTGTTCTCTCAACTGGATAATCAACGGTGGCTGCAGGTGAACATGAAATCACTGGACAGCGTCAAGATGAAGCAAATTTTCGATTTTTTAGGCTTAGACGGATTTAATATCCAGCAGATAGGAGAGATGCTAAACGCACGTATTAATTCATTGCAGGAGCGAGCAGGCTTACCGGATAAGTTCCCACCTTGGAGCGATTGGACGCAGCGACAACGAAACGCATTTGATCGAATCGCCGGCGATATGATGGCCCGTATGGTATACTAAAAAGGGCCGGTTCCCAAGTTTAACGGTATTGTCTCTGCAGATGCCCGTCCTTGATAGGAGTAGCCGTTAACAAGAAAGGAAAGCCGTGAAAATGGTCTACATTGAAGTGGTAGGCATCTGTTTCTTGGGTCTTGTAACACGGCTGATGTTTCTGCTCCATGCGGGTAGTGATTTGGATGCACACCTGTGGCTCATGAAATTGCGACGCGACCTCGGGGGGGTAAAGGGAATCGGTAGGCATCACGTGAAGGACTCGATCGTCCCCGGTATCAGGGGCTATCCTCCGCTACCGCATGCCGTTATCGCACTGGTTAATCCGAAACACTGGGTGCTCGTTGGCAGGCTGACCAACCTCGCATTCGATTTGGCGAGCATACTACTAATTTATTTTTTAACCCATGTTCTGTTTGAGCATGTCTGGCAGATCGATTATGGGCAATTCAGCTCCGCTGCAGGAGCGGTGGCGCTGCTCTACGCTACCAGTCCAAAGCTACATCCGGTGACCGCTCGATTACAAGCGATAGGAGGGAGAACCCTAGGAAATCTCTTAATTCTGCTCTATTTCACCTTTTTTGGTGTTGGCTATCTGTTTAAATTCCCCTACCTCTACATACTTTGTCCGCTCCTGGGAACGCTGACAGTGCTTTCTTCTCAGTTTGGAACGCAAGTGTTGGTGATCAATTCGGCTGTGCTATCCTGTTTTTACCGAGACTTCATTCCGCTACTACCGCTATTGGCGACCTTGGGTTTCTGCCTAGCTGTTCCGCAACTCGGCGTCAGGCAGTTACTTGCCCGTAAATGGGCACACTATAAATGGTATTTCACCGCTATAAGAGAAAGTACGACACCAATAGCGGAAAGGAATAGTTTAAGAGATCTTATTGCCCTGCCAGCTTACCTGCTGTCTCAACCGCGGGAATTTTGCAGGATAGTTTTTACCAAAGCGACACCAATCATTCTCCTATATTCGATACCAATCCTCCCACTGTTCCTATATTGGTGGTTTTCTGCATCGGGGACTTTCACGGGGCTCTTTTCTGATAATATTATCCGGTATGTAACTGGACTCTCTCTCGCAAGCTTCATCGCGTTTGTTATTACATCTATGAAATTCGCTCTGTTTCTCGGCGAGGCTGAAAGATATCTTGAATATTCGATAGCTTTTCTCCATCTGATTTTTGTCAAATACTGTATCGCAACCAAGCAACCGTACGAAATAATCTATATTATCGCCCTGATTCACATCGGATGTGTTGTGGCGAATTTTCTCTATCTAAGCTCTAGTAGGATTGAAAACAATCTGTGGTTCCCTCCAATAGAAACAACGCTTGAGGACGTTATCAAATTCTTGAATGAGAGAAGCGGACAGAATATAATTACTATACCGACAAAGTTTAGTTATACTCTAGCGAGAAGCATGGAGAGCACGGATGCGCGTTTTTACTACCCTTCCATGTCTGAGCCGGGACGAGGGATGAAGTATATGGGTGAGGATCATGCGTATCTCTATTTGATGAAGCCGGACTTTGACCACTTCCGCGCCCGATACAACGTTAATACATTAGTGATTCAAAAACGAGAGGTAGAATTGGCGGCGAAACGGGGAATTGAATACCCTTTGGGTTCCCTGAAACTGCTGTACGACAACGAGCAATATGCGGTTTATAGTGTATGATAAGAGACCATATAAAACGAACGATACAGCTGGGAAGCGTCTATAGCATCGGCAGTATATCTCAGGGCGCGCTATTCGTCTTACTCTTTCCAATCTATACCTCGTTCTTGTCAACCCAAGATTTTGGTATTATCGGACTGATGTCTATAACGGTTAGCCTATTGTCTCGATTCGTGTCATCGCCTATAAATAGCGCTTTTACTCGATTTTACTATGCCCCGGAATATAAAGAAAAAAGTGGTCTCTTGCTGTTCAACCTATTTTTATGGGCGTTACTAATAATTACCTGCTGCGCGATAATATTTTGGAAATTAAGCGAGTATCTTGCTGGAATTCTGTTACAAGATAGGAACCTTGCTCATCTCCTCAAGATATATGCGTTGATACTATTTGTACAACCGTTTTCGTCCCTATTTCTATGTTTGTTGCGCATGTTAGAGCGGGCAAAATACTTCGTCTTTACATCTATGGCAAGTGTGCTGCTCTCCGCCGGTTTGACACTGTATCTGCTAGCTGTTTTGAAGAAGGGGGTCCTCGCACTTATCGTTGGGAACTTGCTCGGTCTAATAGTCACAGTGGTCGTAATATTTCCTGTGTTTCTCAAAAGATTAGAGTTTAAGCTGTCTC
>JAJEAL010000016.1 GCA_022822785.1 Candidatus Poribacteria bacterium | reverse complement strand
ATGTAGAAAGCCAAGGAAAAGTGAGCCCGAAATCAAAGTAGGAGTATGTACTGTAGGCTACAAGGGTAATTTCCTTGAAAAGATAACTCCGATTATTGTATGTCCCCATCGGCTACAAGAAAAAGTGGTCTATAACACAATCGAGAAATTATATTTTGGCATTGTAACGGATGATCATCAGATAAAGTGGGCATCTGAGGTGTCTTGTGGTGTAGCAGGCAGCATCGACTTTGTAGCAGCAAAGATGAAAAGAGGTATAATAGAGGACTTTCTATGTGTTGAACTTCAAGCAGCGGGTACAACTGGAACGCCCTGGCCAGGAGTTGTAGACTTCAAGCAGACTGGTCGATTTAAACAGCAGAACTATAAATATGGAATCAATTGGGCAAATGAATTTTTAAAAACGATGATGCAACAGGTGTATAAAAAAGGGATGGTTGTTGAATATTGGAAAAAGAAAATTGTATTTGTGATTCAAGACGTTGGACTTGATTACATACAATCCGCTACGGACGCCGGCGATTTACGCGCTGCGACAGATGAAGACGCCATCCATTTTTGCACATTTAAGACAGTATGGGATGAGAGTCTCAATGCTTGGCAATTAGAATTTAGCCGGAGAGTCAGCACAGATACAGAAGGCGTCAGAAAGATGTTAGGTGGCGCACATGAAGATAGATTTCCAACAATTACTGAATTCCAAAATAAGATTAGTGCACGACTCTCAAATGCTCAAGCATAATTGAGGTGTCTCTAATCTACGTTCTGCAATTTTCACATATTCTTCACTGATTTCGATTCCAAGTCCGATTCTGTCCAGTTGATTGGCTGCAATTAAAGTGCTGCCTGTCCCCATGAACGGGTCAAGAACAATTCCTCCAATAGGACAAGTCGCCTTGATGGGCACCTGAAGCAGTTCAGTAGGAAACACTGCATAATGTACATCCTTCCTCCATTCATCTTCTGGCACAATATTCCATACATCTGATGGCAAATAGCCTTTGGCTTTGCTAGTCAAAATAAAAAAGCCTTTTGTTTCTAATTCTTTGGCACGCCCGCTGATTTTAGCGTTATTGCTATGGTAGGTGCGTTGGGTGCCTCTGATCGTCATTCTAAAATCGACTAACTCCCCAATCCTTATTTTTTCCAAAGTGTCATCTAGTGCTTTAAGCGCTTGAGTTCGTTCGTCTTCATTGAGCTCTTTAGATGTAAGAATCTGCCTGCGGTATTTTTTTCCGCTTACTCCTGTGGCCGATATAATCTCCTTGCCCTTGATTATTGGGAGTTTGCTCGGTTTAATTCTGATACTATCGGCATCATAATAGTATTTCTTATTTTTTACAAAGTGAAAAATGTGTTCATGTACACCCCTAAGCCTATCTTGTGCACTTTGTGTTCCCTTCATCTGATGCCAAATTATATCATTTCTCAGAATCCACTTATCCTCCTGCATGGCAAGTGCAACCCGCCAAGGCATCCCCATCAGATTCTTGTTATGGTATTTATCACCTAGATTCAACCATACAGACCCGCCTACTTTCAGTACCCTTTGAACCTGGGTAAAAATTCGGGTAAGCCTCATCACATATTCTTCAGGTGTTTTTTCCGTGCCAATTACTGAATCACAGTCTTTTTCGCTTATGCTATACTCCCGCATCTGCCAATACGGCGGAGAAGTAATAACGCAGTCAATACTATTCTCGGGGATGCTAGCCAAGATGTCTTCACAGTTCCCTGTTAATAGCCCGTATTTCTGATTCCCCTCCATGACCCTAGAAATTATCCGTTTATCTGTCATATTAACACATCCTTCTGAATGCTCGCTGGAGCCATTCCTACCATCTAATAGATTATTCACCTGGCGTGTTTACTGCTTCCCCTAGCTTATAAACCGGTGCCAATTCTTGAATGACACTATCGATTTTTTTTCTTTCAGTAGCGTTTGATAACAGTTGCCGCAAGTCTGACAAACTCATCATTATTGCCTGTGGTGCATTACGGCGTTTAATAATAAAACGGGTGTGCTCCTGAACGACAGCATCAATAATCTGACCAAAGTTATTCTGAGCTTCAGTTGAAGTGATTGTTCTTGTAGGCATGTTTTCTCCTATTTTTGTACCTATATTAGATAATATAGGTATTATAGCGAATTTCAAGGTTTTTGTCAAGCCTGTTTTTACAGAATACACTATCTTGATGAATCAAATCGTAAATTTTGTTCTAAAGTTCTCAGAACTAGCATTTAGGAATTAATGGACTTGTTCTTTAATACGAAATCTGTTATTCTTTAACCTCGTAAATCACTAAAATCTATATACTTAATAGCCAACAAACTATGACATAGGAGAATTAGAAAAAATGCTCGTTTATATCGGAACTTACACGCAAGGGGATAGTGAAGGGATTTACGTCTACCGTCTAGACATATCTTCTGGTGCTCTCGAATACGTCAGTGTGGCAGCAGGCGTGGACAATCCGTCCTTTTTGGAGCTTCATCCCCAGAAACCATATCTCTACGCGGTAAATGAGATTTCGGATTTTGGTGGGGAGTCTAGCGGAGCGATTACCGCATTTTCCATCGATGAGGGAACGGGAGCACTAACCCTCTTAAATCAACAATCAACAATCGGTCCGGGACCTTGCCATCTGAGCGTTGATGCAACAGGAAAATTCGCGCTTGTGGCAAACTATGGTGGCGGAAGTGTTTGTATGCTTCCCATACAGGAGGATGGAACGTTAGGGGAGGCGACCGACTTCATTCAACACGAAGGCTCAAGCGTCAATCCGGCGCGGCAGCAAGGACCGCACGCGCATTCAATCGTTATTGATCCAACCAATCGGTACGCCTTCACGCCGGATCTGGGGCTTGACAAAATTTTGATCTATAAGATTGATTTGACAAGTGGGAAACTCATCCCAAATGATCCGCCGTGGGTAGCAGTCGCGCCGGGAGGGGGACCGCGTCATTTCGATTTTCATCCTGACCATAAATATGCCTATGTCATCAACGAAATAGGCAATACCGTGACAGCCTTCACTTATGATGAAACAAACGGATCGCTGGCGGAGATTCAGACGATTCCAACACTACCTGACGATTTTGAGGATACGAGTCATACCGCCGATATCCACGTTTCTCCGTCGGGGAAGTTCCTCTACGGCTCCAATCGAGGCCATGACAGCATCGTGATTTTCGCTATCGATTCAGAGACGGGGACCCTCGCCTACGTCGATCATGAGTCAACGCAGGGCGAAACACCGCGGAACTTCGCCATTGATCCGACGGGTACCTTCCTCTTTGCGGAGAACCAAGGCACGGATACCATTGTCACATTCCGGATTGATTCAGACACAGGAAAGCTGACAGCAACAGGGCACGTGGCTGACGTGCCGATGCCTGTGTGTATAAAAATGAGGTAGTCTTTGAGTATAAGAGGTGAAATTCTATGTGCACAATTCCTACAGATACGTCTCAATCAACATCTCGCGTTCCTGTTGAGGACCCTCTTCAGGACACACTCGTTAGTTTCGGGGGCGATGGCGAGCCCAAATCGCCTCGCACGATGCTTCAGACCTTGGTTGAATTCGAGGAGGAGTTTGGGTTTGAAGCAGACAGTTATTCGCTGGGTGGCAATGTTCAACAGATAGAGGAAAAAATGGCGGAGCTGTTAGGCAAGGAAGCCGCCGTTTTTATGCCGACCGGCACCCTCGCCAACCATCTCGCGGTTCGGATGCTCTGTGGAGACAAGCCACGTGCAATCGTACAGGAACAGAGCCATCTGTATCAAGACAGTGGTGACTGTGTCTCCCGCCTTAGCAATATCAACCTCCTGCCGTTAGCGAAGGGCCGCCCTCATTTCACGGTTGAAGAATTGAAGCGAACGGTCGAGGATTCCGAGTTGGGACGGGTGCTGACTCCGGTCGGTGCACTCATGATCGAGAGTCCTGTTCGGCGTCAGGAGGGAAAAGTTGTTCCTTTCGATGAAATGCAGGCGATAACCGATTACTGCCGGGAACGAGGGATTGGCACCCATCTCGATGGGGCACGCCTCTACATGATGTCAGGCGCAACTGGTATTTCAGCCAAGACATACGCTTTGATGTTCGATACCGTGTATGTATCCCTCTACAAGTATTTTGGGGCCCCTTTCGGATCCGTGCTCGCAGGAACCGCTCAATTCTGCGATGGACTTTACCACGACCGTCGTATGTTTGGCGGCGGTCTTGCGTCTGCTAATTTTGCGGCGGCACTAGCATTGAAGGGCGCAGAAGGGTTTGAAGAACGGTTCAATGCTGCTATGAAACGTGCGACAATGCTCTTTGACAAGCTCAATACGTTGGCGGGAATTCATGTCGGACATATTGAGAATGGATCCAACATATTCCCAATAGAGTTATCCCGCGATCTTGATTTGGATAAGTTTGTGAAGATACTTCAAGAACAATCCGTGTCCATTTCTCTGGGCGATCCGGATTCGAGACGGGGCACACTCAGGGTGAATACCAGTATATTGAAGCAGGAGGTTGAGACACTGTTTGATGCCTTCCGGTCTGCCCTTGACGGTAGTCGGTTGTAATCCTTTTCGCTCTCCACATGCCAATGAACGAAATTTACGAACTCACCGTCTGCCCATGGAGCCCCGGACATCCGCGGAATGACCACCAACTCATCTTCCCATTGAAGGATAATCGGCTGATGCTGGTCTGGTGCGAATACTATGCGGATAGCCCTTCACTTGTGACGGATATAACAGACGCCCATCACCGGGTTGGTGATAACATGCCGTGTCGTATTTCCGCTAAAATATCTACGGATGTTGGACGGAGTTGGAGCGATACATTTATGCTGCAAGATAATATCGGTAAAATGAACGTGAAACATCCCAACCTGCTCCGGCTCCCGTCAGGCGAGATACTATTTACCTATACTGTGCGTAATTCCGTCAGCGATTTAAGGATCTACATGAAACGCTCTAACGACGAGTGCGAAACGTGGAGCGATTCCCGTCAGATTTCTTCCCTATCGGGAATGAATTTCACCAACTGCGACCACATCCTTCAACTCCGCTCTGGGAGAATTCTGCTTCCTGCACATCACGGCGCATTTCACGGTAGGGGCGATCACTATCAGGCGCTCTGTTACTATTCCGATGATGATGGTCATACGTGGCAACCGAGTGAAGTAAGAATGGACCTACCGAAGCGGGGTGCTGAAGAACCTTCGGTTGTGGAATTGCAAGACGGTTCTCTCCTCGCAGTCATGCGGAACAGTCTTGGGTCGGTCTATAAATCTTACTCCAACGATAGCGGGGAGAGTTGGACGCCGCCCGAATCAACGGGGCTCGCGGCACCGGCATCCCCGCCATTAGTAAAGCCGATTCCTAGCACGGGCGATCTGCTGCTGGTATGGAATCACAACGTCGACCTCGATCATCACCACCAAGGCGACCGAAACCCGCTGTCAGCATCTATTTCCAAAGACGAGGGGCAAACGTGGGAAAATATCAAGGATATCGAAAACCATGTGGGATACGACAGTGCCTATGCTGCGGTAACCTTCGTTGATGATGAAGCCCTTGTAACCTACTACACTGGCTCCACCTCAACCTACGGGGAATCGGTCATGCTGAAAATCTTCTTGATAGATTGGTTTTATCAGTAGAAAGGTCGCAGCATATCTATCAATTCATTCAGTAACCGGGCCTCATTCGTTGCAAACATATATTGTTGGTACGAATTTAGGCTTGACGCGATACCACGCCTTGGCGTAAAATGCGCCGTTAAATGACCAATACCGGTTTAGACTGTTGTTGTCTAGGGGACGTAACCGATTACCAAAATTCTATAGCTATGCAATGGAGAAACTCACAATAGATTTTAGTTACACAAGGAGATTATATGCAAGGTATTGATGCAGTCGCACAGATTTTGAAAACTGAAGGCGTTGAAAACCTGTTCTGTTTCCCGGCGAACAGTCTTATTGACGCTTGCGCGCGGGTCGGCATCCGTCCGATTATGGCGCGAACAGAACGAACCCTAATCAACATGGCAGACGGGTTCAGTCGTATTTCTAACGGTGACCGTTTGGGTGTTGCCTGTGTTCAGTCCGGTCCGGGTAGCGAAAATGCGTTTGGTGGGGTTGCTCAAGCGTTTTCGGATTCTGTTCCAATTCTGATGTTACCGGGCGGGGTCGCTCGCCGCAGTCACGGCATTCCCACCCATTTTGAGGCTGTTCCAAACTATCCTGGCGTCACGAAATGGGTGGCTCAAGTCAACTTTGCCGACCGAATTCCGGCCATGATGCGCCGCGCGTTTAGCTTGCTGCGGACAGGGCATCCTGCACCCGTTATGCTCGAAATCCCGACCGACGTTGCTAGCGAAGATATTGACGACAGTTTCGATTACAAACCACCTCAGAAGGTTAAACCCGCCGGCAACCCCAGCGATGTCGCTGCATCTGTCAAAGCC
The DNA here is from genome assembly GCA_022822785.1 of Candidatus Poribacteria bacterium. Classification (GTDB taxonomy): domain Bacteria; phylum Poribacteria; class WGA-4E; order WGA-4E; family PCPOR2b; genus PCPOR2b. The sequence goes on along the minus strand of JAJEAL010000016.1, from coordinate 47,435 downwards.
TTGCTTGACGCTGAGTCTCCAATTCTTCATGCGGGACAGGGCGTCCTCTACGCCGATGGAACGGACGAACTAGTCGAATTTGCGGAATTGGTGGGCGTTCCCGTAATGACAACGATGGCGGGTAAAAGTGCGTTCCCTGAAAACCATCCACTGGCGCTCGGTGCTAGTGGACATACCGGCACTGGAATGGTGAAGCATTTTCTAGGGAAAGCGGACCTTGTTTTTGGGCTTGGATGCAGCTTGTCGCAGTCGGTTATGTCCACACCGATTCCTGATGGGAAGGTGTTGGTCCACAACTCGATCGATGAATTAGACATCAATAAAGATTACGCTGCCGATTACGCGATTATTGGCGACGCAAAAATTGTCTTGGGACAGCTGATCGATGAAGCGAAAAAGCAGTTGGGTGGAAGCGGACGCGACAGTGGCGGAGTTATTGGAGAGATCAGAGCCGTGAAGGAGCAATGGTTAGCGGAGTGGATGCCGAAACTAACTTCAGATGAAGCCCCCATTAACCCGTATCGTGTCGTTTGGGATCTGAATCAAGCAGTTGATCGGACGCAAACGATTGTGACTCACGATTCAGGGAATCCGCGCGATCAGGTCCTCCCCTTCTATGAAGCGATTACCCCGCACGGCTATATCGGTTGGGGGAAATCCACTCAGTTGGGATATGGGCTCGGCTTAATCATGGGGGCAAAAATGGCTGCGCCGGAAAAACTCGCCATCAATATCATGGGAGATGCTGCGTTCGGTATGGCGGGAATGGATTTTGAAACCGCTGCACGAGAGCGCATACCCATCCTAACGATCATGTTCAACAACTCTGCGCTTGGTGGTTACGAAAAGCACATGCCCGTTGCAACCGAACGCTTCCGTACGAAGTTTCTTACCGGTGATTACGCAAAGGTGGCAGAAGGATTGGGTGGATACAGCGAAAAGGTCGAGGATCCGGCGGATATTATCCCTGCTATTCAACGCGCCCAGAAAGAGACGGAGGCGGGAAAACCTGCACTGCTTGAAATTATCACACGCGAGGAACCTAACTTTTCTACGGGAATCTAGACGTAAAGTCTGGGGAGTGGCGGATAAATAACCCATTAAATCTAAGCGCCCACTCCGAAAGTCCTGTCACAGAAATTCACAATAGAAAGGAGCTACCTCTCATGGCAGACTATCAACCGCTCAACTTGTCGACGTCATGCAACGCGGGACTGGAAGTTTTAGGTGCAAATGCAAGCGCACCGATCGGGGAGCAAGCGTTCCGTGGTCTTCCATTTTTGATAAACGCAGACGATGCTAAATGTTTCATTGCACTTAATGATGCGTCGGGAAGTATTACCATTCCCATCAACCAATCCGCACATGGTATTATCATCGCACACCGTTTGTTAGAGTCTGACCTGATGGAGGGTGGGGCGCTAGGCAAGCCTGTTGCGGATTACGTGTTCCGCCTAGCAGGTGGTGCTGAAATTCGTATTCCTATCCGTGAGCGGTTTGAAATTGCCCATCTGTCCGCAGGTGGATCGCCGTTCCACGCCCTCCCCGACCAGAACGACCAACTGATGCCTCGCTATGAAGGGCGATGGGAGGAGATAGGGCGCCGTCAAACCGAGGTGTCGCGTGGCTCTGCGCGTGGTTATTATCTGTGGGGTTGGCAGAATCCACATCCCGATCGCGAGATCGAATCGCTGGAGATTGTGCCGATCGGGCCGCGTTTTATCGTTGCCGGCGTCACCTTATCGCATCTTGAGGAACATCCTTTCGTCCGGCACGGCAAGCGTGAAGCGCGGCTAATCCTGACCGATCCTGAAGACGCAGAAAAATCGTTTGACCTTGACGTGGAGGTAGATCGGGGGATAGCGACCTATACGTATCCGTTGCCCGAAGCGTCGGCGGATGATTTCGTCAATGATGATTTTGCCGGTTGGGGAGAAGCGCAGAATCCCAAGTCAAGTCCCGCCTATATCGAAGTCGCTGCTCTTCCGTCAGCAACGGTGACAGTGAAACAAGGAGACGAAAAGGTCGGTGAGGTCAAATGGGGTGATGTTGAAGAGAATAAGGTAGTCGAAACGCCACGCCTGCGTGTTGAGCTCCTAGACCGTGGACGGAATTGGGTGCATACCACTGTCCTTGATGATGACACAGGCAAACCCGTTCCCTGCCGCGTCCACTTCCGGTCGCCCGAAGGTATACCCTATCAGCCATACGGACACCACAATCAGGTCAACTCGAACCTCGGTAGTTGGCATATTGACATCGGTGGCGATCTCCGACTCGGACAAATCACCTACGCCTATATTGACGGTCGTTGTCAGGGGTGGTTGCCGCGTGGCGAGGTCATCGTGGATATTGCGCGGGGGTTTGAGTATGAGCCGCTACGGGCACGGGTGAATATAGAGCCGGGGCAACGCGAACTGACCTTGCGCCTCAAACGATGGGTTCACATGAACGCCGATGGTTGGTATAGTGGCGATTCGCATGTTCACTTCCTCTCGACACAGGGCAGTCACACGGAATCGCAAGGCGAAGACCTGAATATCGTAAATCTGCTGCCGTCACAGTGGGGTAACCTTTTCACTAACACGGAGGACTTCACAGGCAAGCCAAGTATCTCGCAAGATGGGAATAACATTGTTTATGTCGGTCAGGAAAACCGGCAGCATTTTCTGGGGCACCTGATCCTCTGGGGCTTAAAGGAGCCGGTGATGCCGTGGTGCAGTGACGGTCCTGGTGAATCGGAACTCGGAGGAACGTTGGAAATCACGATGAGTGATTGGGCGGATCAGTGCCATGCACAAGGCGGCTCGGTCATTATACCGCATCTCCCTAGCCCGAATGGTGAACCTGCAGCGCTGATTGCTACCGGGCGTGTAGATGGTGTAGAGATGCTGCGTCATGCGCCGTTCAATCACCTTGAATACTACCGCTACCTCAACTGCGGTTACCGCTTGCCGCTGGTCGGCGGAACGGACAAGATGAGTAGCGATGTGCCTGTCGGTATTTACCGTACCTACGCCTATATGCCTGACCAAGAGTTCACCTACGACAATTGGTGCAAAAGTGTATCGCAGGGACGAACATTTCACAGTGGCGGTCCTATCATTAACCTCACCGTAGACGGGCACAATATCGGTGATACAATGCAGTTGTCAGGGGCTGGCACGGTGGAGGTCGAAGCGTGGGCGGAGAGCATCTTTCCAATTCACACGCTCGAAATTGTTCAAGCTGGTCGTGTCGTGGCTTCGACGGAAGATAGTAAGGGCACCCGACGACTGGAATTGAAAGCAAAAGTGAAAGTGGATGGACACACCTGGATTGCTGCCCGATGTGGTGCGCCTAACTATACTAGCATCCCGCATCACGACGGTTGGGGCAGAGGTATATTTGCACATACCTCGCCGATTTATGTCGCCTGCGGTGGAGAGTGGTGGATGTTCGATAAGGACGCCGCTCAGTATATGCTCACACTCATTGACGGTAACTTGACCTATATCCGTCAAACTGCCCCTCGACATGAGCCTGGCACAGCGACACACCACCACGGTGAAGATGATCATCTCACCTACCTAGAGCGTCCCTTTGTTGAAGCGCGTACAGCGATTCATCGACGAATGCATCAGCTAGGGATACCGCACTAATAGAATGTAGAGCATAACACGTTTTTCCTTGTATGAGCGTTGTATCTGTGAGAACTTAACCTAACGCGAGCTAAAAAGGTGGAATAGTGGGGGTTTCGTCCATGGCCAGACCAGCGTCACGCGACGCCAATCGATCCGAAGACTTCGGTTTAACTGAGTGCCAAATTACACAGTTTAAAGTCAACGGTTTCCTCGTAGTTGAGGATGTTTTGTCTATGGAAGAGATTAAAACCCTCGCTACTCATACCGACTTAATCGCTGCTGGTAAAGCAGAAAATATCCCGGAGACTAGCATCCAACTTGAGGCGATTTTCCGGGACGGTTCAAAACCCGTTAAGAATCAAGTACTATCGGTCCGCAAGCTATACAACCTGGCTGTCTACGACGAGGTGATGTGGGCGCATGTCTGTAATCCCAAGATTGTGAACATTATCGCGGCGCTGTTGGGCACCGATGACATCAAGATGTACGGCGATCAACTGTTTATGAAGGCACCGGCGGGAGTGGGTACAGCGCAAGGTTGGCACCAAGACTCTGCTTCATGGCGGGACATCTTCCCGAAAGATTTAGTGACGGCGTGGACAGCCATCGACCATGCAACAACGGAGAACGGCTGTCTGAATTTTGTTCCCGGCACACACCGCTGGGGTATGATGCGGGGTGAACAGCTAAAACCGTTTATAGCGGACTTGGGCAGCGATCAATGGCCCATTATTCCTGTGCCGTTAAGACCGGGCAGTATTAGCTTCCACCACAGCCTCACGCTGCACCAAAGCGGCCCTAACAACTCTAGCAAACGTCGCCGCGGCTACGCCGTGCACTACATGCGTGCGACCTCTCATAAAGATGAATCGGTAACCGATGCACCGAAGATGCCTCCCTTCAAGCAGGTGCGAGGCCGCTCTTGGCAAGGACGCGTGTGAAGGCTAAGAGGCAAATGTCAAATCGACGGCGATTGCTCCCAACTCTCTTTATACTCTTTTCTGTTTGTCTTTTTGAACTTGGCACTTCTGCTGCGACTTCGGCGGGAACACCACACCTCACCTCTGCAACTCCCTTGTCCCAGATCGCCGTTCAGCTGCGTTTTGACCGAACGCTGGACCCACAATCGGCGGGGAATGTGCTAAACTACCGAATTGAGCCAGACGTTGAAATCGAATCCGCGATGCTCGATTCTCGGCGGAATATTGTACAGCTATACACCAGTCCGCTCGAAATTGACAAGAGATATACCCTAAGAAGCGAAGGGATAACTGGGGCGCAGGAAGGGGTCTCTATGACCCTGCCGGAGACGATGGAGATAACCTTCGGTGACGGTCAAGGGTTAACGTTTTCAGGGGTAATACGGGATACGACGCTCATCGTCTCTGCACAAAAACAGGAGAGAAACTATAACGCAGGCGGGGAAGACTTTCTGCTGTGCACACCTATTGGCAGTGTATTCTTTGTCGCTTTTGATATCATGGATGCGTTTGATGAGATCGGCGTTGTAGAGGAGACAAACATCTTGGACGCATCAATTAGTCTTTATGCGGAGTCCGTCGAAAACAGTTCCTCTCAGCAGATTATTATTCGGCGTGTGCTGCTCCCTTGGTATGAAGGTGTACAGAAATCGCAGCCAGCGAAGGAAAATGAACTCACCTATAACAGTGCGATGCACCAAAATTTTCCGTGGAATAAACCACCGGCGCAAGCTATGTTGGAAGGTATTAACGGCGAAGATCCAGCGGATTACAACGGTTCGGAGGATACCGCACATCGGATTGATGGTCTGACACAAATCGAAGCAGCTGAAACGCGGTATATCTGGAAAGGGACGTTGGTAACAGACGCTGCGCGTTTTTGGCTAACTTACCCCGATTATAGCTACGGCTACCTGTTTGCGCTGCGAGACGGTACGGCATCCGTCCGTTTCGCTTCCAAGGAGCATCCCGATGAAACTCGTCGTCCTGTCCTAACGATCCGATATCACACAAGAGTAGAACATAATGAGTAATCTGCTCGGCGACAGCCCGGCTACTTTGTCAGATAGGATCTTATATGAGCGAGTGTTCGTTCAGATGCCCCTAGATTTTCCTCAATGACCTGTTTTCCGATTTGTCCCATTCGAGTACGTTTGGCTGCATCCGAAAGCAGCGCTATAACCGCTTCTACCATCTCCTCGGCGTTGTGAACGAGCTGCGCTGCCCCTCGTGTCTTCAAGATACCGGCCTCATAAGCGTTGTAAATGGTGGGACCGAATAGAATCGGTTTTGCCATTGCCGCTGGCTCCATCACGTTGTGGACGCTTCCGTGAAAACTCCCCCCGACGAATGCGACATCCCCTAACCGATACAGCTGTGCTAACAAACCGACCGTGTCAATCACAATGACATCGATTTCGCTTAGATTCACGCCTGCCTGTAATTCTGAAAAACAGATATGTGAAAGATTCAGTCTGTCAAGCTGCTCCCGAATTTCGTCAATTCGTTCTACTGTCGGTTCGTGAGGTACGAGGATTAGATGTGGTAGGTTATTGGCTGTACGCTCGCGTAGGCGGTGGTAGGCTTCAAGCATTACCCCCTCATCCTCCAGGTAGGTGCTCCCTGCAATCAAGATTAGACGTTGCAAGGTCGATTGTCCCGGGAACAGCTCACCCGTCGCATCGACGGCGATTGCCCGTTGATAGACGCGGTCAAAGCGTGTATCTCCCGTTACCTCAATTTGTGTGTGCGCCGGACAAATCAGACGAAACCGTTGTGCATCTCCCTCCGAAATCACACAATGCACCGAAATATGCCGATAGACATCTCTGAAAAAGGGACGGGCCAAGGAGGTTAACCGTTTGGACTTGGGGTGCAACGTTCCTGCGATGAGCGCAATCGGTACCCCACGCTTAGCAGCGCACCAAACTAAGTTGGGCCAAATATCAAACTTGGAGAAGACAAGTAGAGATGGCTTGATAATTTGAAGCAAGTGTTCGGCGTTTCGGGCAGTATCTAGCGGAAGGTAAATAGCGGCGTCGTGGTGGGGATAGTTTGAAACGTTGGGGTGGACAGATGGAGAAAAATAGGTTAAGACGATACGGACATCATCTTTGAGCGATTCGATGAGCGGCTTAGCTTGTTCAAACTCGCCGACAGAGGTGAAATGAAACCATGCTGTTTGGTTCAACGCTCGTGCCGATCTCAATTGCGTTGCGATCGAGTCAAAAACGTTTCGCCGCCCGATAAGCCCTTCACGAACCTTCGGACTAAACCGGGCGGCAATGTAAAACCCGACAATCAATGCAGGGATTACAAACGTGTTATAGAGCGTTTTCCAGAGCATGGTATCACGCTGCGCGCCTACAATGCAGAGAGGATTTTGTTTTTGAGCGTATCTTTTGGATGTGCACCGATAATCTGTTCGGCAACATCTCCTTCCTTAATGACCAGCAGCGTTGGAATGCTACGAATGCCATATTTCATTGCAGTCTCGCGGTTGTCATCCACATTCAGCTTACCCACCTTGAACGTGCCAACATGTTCATCGGCAAGTTGTTCAAGTGTTGGGGCAATCATCTTGCAGGGACCGCACCATTCAGCCCAAAAATCAACAACAATTGGTGTTTCGGAATTCAGAACAGCCTCTTCAAAGTTATCATCGGTAATCTCTAAAATATTCTCAGCCATGAATTATCTCCTTGCGAACATGTAGTTAAAAAAGCGTTGTTAATATGATACCCTAGAAAATAGGGAGAGTCAACTGTATTACTATCCGTTTGTATCTGGCATTGCCCGCAAATCGTCCACCGTTTTTTTGAGATTTGCAGCGACTTCTTTCTTTAAGAGAAAAACTGTATCCGGTGCGTGCCGTAAACGTCCGTAATAGTGCGTATCATCAGCGGGTTTCCCAATTTCCAACTGGTGCTCCGTTCGATCCTTCAGTGTGATGGCGAGTTGAATTTCCTGTGCATCAAATCCTGTTGTTGCTATCGGAGGCGGCACCTCTAAAAACGCTTCGACTGTCAACTGGTTTACCGAAAGCAGGAGACTGCGAACTACTCCATTTTTCGCCTGTTCTTGTACTGGACGCGTAAGCCGCCAATTGACCCCCTGTTTTTGACAGGTCAGATTGACCGCCCCATGCTTCAAGACAATTCTGGTGGCATCGTCGCTATCAAAGTCGAGAATCTGTTTGTGTCGCAGTCCTGCGACTCCCGTGTCAACGAGATTAAGGAGCGTTTTCTTGACCAAAAAGACCGGTTCAGCGTTTTGGGCTTTGACATAAATATTATCGCCTTTCATCCTTCCTACAAGTAGAACAGTAGGTTCAGTGCCGGGTGTCATGAATGAAGCCTCAATCGAAGGTGAATCCAAACCGTAGGGCTGCAAATGTCTCGGTCTATCGTCAACGAAGGCAACTGCCCGCAGCGCATCCACGCCGAATAGTAGGTCATCAACTGCCTTTTCATCTGCTTTCAGCTTAAGGGGCGCCGTAATCTCCCAGTCACCATTCGCATTTTTCTGACACACAATCTCGTTATCTCCTTGACGAAGTGTAAACTGATGGGTGGATGTCCGCTGAAAGTCGATAACTCGCTTATCGCGGAGATCGAAAACGGTTCTATTTAATTTCGTATAAATCTCTCGGTTTACCGCATAAACCGCGTGATGTTCGGGGCGTGCAACGTATATCCGACCGGGCGTCTCTGCATCGCTGCCGATTCGTAATTTTTGTATCCTATCGCTAGCACTCTCTTGAAGGGTGACAGTAATTCTAGGTTGAACAAGTCCGTAGCTGGCGGGTTTGTAATCACCATCCGCTTCAAAGACCACAGCTTTCAAGCCATCAAGGGCTGACACAATATCTTCAACTGCTCTGGTATTGGCTTTTGTCTCTACAGGTTGAGTCATCTTCCATTCATTCGTTGCTTCGGTTATGTCGGTGTTCAAAGGAATCTGTTTCTCGCAAAGAATCTCTGGTTGTCCGACAACCTGAAGGCGAATTGTTGTAACTTCAGCAGGTGAAAACTTGAATACACTTCTATCGCGTAAATCTGACGGCGATTTTGTGAAATCATCAAGTGCACTTGATTCAATCAGAAAGATGTGGGATTCAGATTGCTCCTTTGTGTAGACGGAATAGTTGACGGTCTTATCACCGATAAGAAAGGTTTTGGCGGGACTTTCTCCCACCGTCCACAATTCCACCTGGATATTAGGCGGTCGTAGTCCATATTGTCCCAAATCCTCCACTTCAAGCGTTTGTTTGACCTTCTTTTCTAACAGATCTTGCAGTATCCCATCAATCTTGGGTGCATCTGCGTCAGCGACAAGGGGAGCTGTCAATTGCCATGCACTATCGGTATTTTTCGCTAGTGTCAGAGACTGATACGATTCGTCCTTGAACGATACACGAATCTGCCGAATTGTATCTTTATTGAGTGTGTACACCTCTCGAATCGTCTGCATCTCCGCTTTGGACTGCTCTGCATCGGGAGATGGGCGTCCAAAAAAGAAATATGCACCACCGAGTAGGATAAATATGACAAGAATAATCAGTGTTGTTTTGAAATTCATTAAGAATCATCTCCCGTATTGCTTGTAATCAATTCACTATACGACTGCTGATGGCCTACGCATTTGCCTTTGATAGTTGCTGACAAGTGGTTCTTGTTCCTGTCAGATATGCCCGCTACTTTACAACAATGACTGTGCCGGTATTGAAACTTTCGCCTACTTGAATCTGATAAATATAAACGCCACTTTCGACGACATCGCCAGCTTCATCCTTACCCTCCCATTCCAAATCACGCACACCCGGATCTGTGGATTTTAACTCCCGGATGAGAACGCCAGAGATGTTGAAAATGAGTACACTAAATTCGCCGTCAACACCTTCGATGGCGCGGGCTGGAAACACAACACGATTAAAGTTAGGATTGTTTGAGAGCGGTGTGAACGGATTCGGAAACGGTTTGTCGAGGATGCGCAGGATTTGGTCGATCTGCTCCGAGCGGTTGCCCGCCTCATCGACAGCTTCAACGGCATAGACAAAAGCACCTATCCCCAGTCTACGTTCATCTAAGAACTCATTGGTACCTCCTCTAGACATTTCCACATTTGCCCCGTCCTGATTTCTCAGCGGCGTGAGTGGCGCCCCCAATTTCCCAAAAAAGAGTCTGTATTTGACGACATCAGGGGTTGGACTATCTCCCCAACTCAGATGGATTATATCATCAGATTCGGCGACGGTAAAGCTTTCAGGGGGTTGAGGACGGGCGGTATCCGGTAGCACTTCGATGGTAACGGTGTCCGAACGCTTGGATCTCAGTAGCGGCGTCTTATAGGCTTCGATTGCGTAATCGTGGGTTCCCGGCACGACATTCACATCTAGGAACATTTCTGTATTCCGACTTGAATCAATTTCGACTTGGAGGTCAATCCTTAGTGCATCGTCGCGATAGATAAAGTAGCCAGCCACATCCGGATTGTCCGATTTCTGCCAGCTGAGGCTAACATCGTTTTCGCCATTGGTGTTCCTGGCGCCCCTGAACCCTTCGACAGCATCGGGAGGGATATTGGGGATAATTTGCAGCGTAAAATCATCGTTATTCGGTCTGCCATCCGCATTGCCGGGCTGGATAAATCCGCCAATCGGTATATCTTCTATGTTTCTGAGACGGGCTCTAAAGGTGACCTCCTCGGCGATGGTGTCTGGCGTGAGCGTGGGGTACGGCGCTCTAGTATCGAAGATAATCTCGTTGAGAGTGTTCTCAAAATCTGCGATTGCCTTATCTAAACCAACCCGCAGACGATTTCTTGCAGGTTCTGGAACCGCATCAAGTTGACGACCGTCACGAGAAAAAGATCTAAAATTTGAAGGCGCTACCGCGAATCCAGCTGGCAGTATGATTTCAATCGTTTTAATATCTTCATCGACCGGTTTGGCGAGTGAGCGATCGATTCTTAGGGTAACAATCAGCGTTACGGTTGAACCTGCGGGAATGAGTCCTTGGTCATCGTCTTTGACGTTGATTTCGCCTATTGATGTCACCGCTGTGTGCCCACTGATTCCAAACCATGCTACAAAAAATGCAATCAATCCGACGAGGAGATATAGGTATCTTTTTGCGTTCATCTTGTGTCAACGGTTCCTACCGAGCTGTCCGGGTTGGAGAGTGGACATATATTCGGCAATCCAGATTGGGCAAAGAGCAAAATCGTTCATTCAAACATAAGATTCAACGAAAACCGCTGGGTCGTATTGTCTGCTAGTGGGCCTGTGAGCAGCTGAAAGGCGTAATCCAGCTGAAGTCGAGCTGCAGCAATCGGCACCGCCACACTGCCACCAAGCGCAATACTGGTTGCAGGACTGGCACCCCCCCTAAGTGAGTAGCCGGCACGGACGCCGATCGCTCTATTGAGCCATAATTCCGCACCGGCATGGAGATGTCGATCCCCCTGTCGAGAGGCAATTTCAAAAAGGCCGAGCCCTGACTTGAGTACTTCGCGCAAGGCTTCCTGCTTGGTGCTAGAAGCAATTGTGGCAAGGCGATACGCTAGACCAACACGAATGTTTCGCGGGACCAGATCCTCACTTGCTTCAGAAACACTGACATTGGCAGGAAAAAGATTTTCTGCTGATAACCCAACGGTTAAGCCTGTTACCGGTTGTACCATCATACCCAGATCAAAGGAGAAATCAGCGGCGGAGGTACGGGCAAAAAATTGGCGGTTATTTTTAAGATGTGCGCTAACGGATTCGTTGTTTTCATCGAAACGGACAGTAAAGGATTTCAAGTTCACGCCGACTGCTAATCTCTGTAAGAAGGTCTTTCCGTAGGATACGGTAATAGTTTGTTCTTTATAAACTTCTGAGTCTTCGTTCAAAATCCCGATACTTGCGCCGAGCGAACCTACGGATTGAAGTGGCAAAATTCCACCGATATGGTTATAATTAATAAGTCCCCTGAACCGTTGTGTGGTCGTTAAACTCAGATGGGGAGTCCTAATGTGGCCGAGCCCAGCAGCGTTGTAACTCGCTGCGTTCCCATCGTCAGCTACTGCCACGAACGCGCCACCCATGCCGAGCGGTCGGGCGCCTACACCGATATCATCAAATGCGGCGGCAGCACCTCCTACACACAAAATCAGCAGTCCAATGGCACTGATGGCGATTCGCACCTTTATCTTCACCCCTGCGATTTTTCGTTGCTGGATGGAGGCAAATCCTTCGCTTTTTTCATCTTCATGGAAAATTTGGATTGCATCGGACACTGCAGCGTTTTACCAGAAAAAAAGCAGGGCATCTGCTTGGATGTCCTGCCTCAAATTTTAAGGCTGCTCAATACTCAAACAGCGAGGCGTGTATGACGGTGACGGTTTATGATTAAAGTTTTTTGCTCTCTTGATATGTATCGAAAATTGAACAATAAACCTTCAATGGCGCTTGATTTTGATGCCGGCGGCGACCATGCGTCCGGCGCGTTCCGCAGCGGTTGCGGTCAATGTCGTTGCATTTTCAATTGCCTTTTCTAGAGGCATCGGCTCCGGGAGGATGTCAATCATCGCGTCGATTCCTGCATCGTAAACACCGTTAGAATCATCGGTAATACTGCCGGCGATTGCAATTACAGGGATATTATGTGCCTTTGCAACTTTTGCAACACCAACAGGTGTTTTGCCGAAAACCGTCTGAAAATTAATCTGGCCTTCGCCGGTGATAACCAGATCTGCACCAGCGAGTCGTTTGCTCAATTGGGCTGCCTCGGTGACAATTTCGATGCCCGATTTGAGGGAGGCATTCAGGAAAGCCATCAACCCAGCACCTAACCCACCGGCGGCACCCGCGCCAGGGACGTGTCCTACAGATTTGCTAAGGTCTCGCTGTAATATCTTATCAAAATGTGATAAGTTTGCATCCAGCGTCTCAATCATTTCAGGGGTTGCCCCTTTTTGAGGTCCATAGACGTGAGAGGCGCCCTGTTTGCCTGTCAGTGGATTATTTACATCACATGCAACGACAGTTTCCGTTTCAGCGATGCGCGGATCTAACGCAGAAAGGTCGATTAGATCGAGTGTCGCTAGCTCACCACCTCCCGGCTTGATCTGGTCGCTGTTTGCTGTAAGCAGCTTCGCGCCAAGGGCTTGTGCCATTCCGGCACCGCCATCGTTGGTTGCACTGCCCCCGATACCGATAATCAGTTTTCGGCAACCGTGTTCTAAAGCAGCTCGGATGAGTTCACCGGTGCCGTAAGTCGTTGTGACGCGCGGATCGCGTTTATCGGGAGGAACACGTGTTAAGCCGGAGGCTTCTGCCATTTCAATAACCGCTGTAATGCCATCGCCGAGCACTCCGTATTGGGCATCAATTCGGTTGCCAAGCGGATCCATCACCTGTGCAGTTAGAATTTTGCCGCCGGTTGCATCGACAAGGGATTGTACCGTGCCCTCACCCCCATCTGCCATCGGTATTTTTTCGATAACTGCATCGGGAAACACACGACGCAAGCCAACTTCGATTGCTTCTGCCACCTGCAATGCGGTCAGGCTCCCTTTGAACGAATCAGGGGCAATAACGATTTTCATAGCTGAACTCCGAGCATAATGCGTAAAATAGAATATAGGCAAATATACGTATTGACCGATTTACCTACAAACTCATTCTTTATCCTATCACGGAAGAAGTGGTGTGTCAAGCATGAGTTGTCGGCGGTTGACGTATTACAAATTAAGGCTGTTCATGGGTAAAACATGCACACTACTGATAAAACACGAAGCAAAGGGCAAGGAAACATAGTCTATTTCGATCTCGAAACACAAAAGTCCGCTCAAGAGGTCGGCGGTTGGTCATATATTGACCGGATGAAACTTGCGATCGCTGTGACGTATAGTACCGCCGATCAGCAATATACAACCTTTCAAGAGGCAGACGTTGAGCGACTGATAAATCAACTCACGCAAGCGGATCTCATCGTTGGATTCAATCTCAAGAGTTTTGATTACGTGGTACTCCGTCCATATACACCGGTCAACCTATGGCAGTTTCCGACTTTCGACATGTTGGAACATGTTAAGCGTGCACTGGGATTTCGCCTTAGTCTTGATGCACTGGCGAAGGAGACGTTGAGAGAGACCAAGTCAGCGGATGGGTTGCAGTCCCTGCGATGGTGGAAAGCGGGCAAGATCGATCTGGTTGCGGCATACTGTCGCAAAGATGTCGAAATTACAAAGCGATTGTATGAGTATGCACGTCAAAATGGGCACCTTCTGTTTCGAGGACGGGACGGTCGGGTGCGACGTGTAAATACAATGAGTTGGTGAATTGATACAATCATATAGCATTTGAGCGCAGTTTTTACGGTAACAACTGAAGGTTTCCAGATCCGCTATCTTAATCTTCGTCCGATTCGATAGGCACCTCTTTGCCGGTTTCTGCGGATCGATAGATCCCTTCCATCATCTGTTGTACATGCAGCATCTCACTGAAACTGACGACTGGTATTCTATCATCGCGGACAGCTTCAACGAAATCTTTAAGAACCTCAAAGAAACTGTTCTCTGGTTCGACAACCTCCGGCGTTCTATCAAAGATTTGGTCGCCGTCATCGAGATAGATTTTCAGAGGGATCTCCGCCGCGCCAAAGTCTCCCAAAACCTCAATAGTCGGGCGGTTTTTCCACGGATGCGTCAGCCAATTGCTTTCAAGCGATAATCCCGAACCATCCGCAAATCGGATATAGCCCGCCGCGAAGTCCTCCGTCTCGAAATCTTCCAGCGTCCCCTTCCACGAAATAACCGGATTCTTCATGTGACGCACCTTCTGGTAGGTGGTTCCCATTGCAGCGACGGGTGTCGGATCGCCGATGATCCAATTTGCGAAATCGAGGGTGTGCACAGCGGTGCTGTAGAGAACGCCTCCGCCAGAAAGGGCTTTGTTGTGAAAAACACTGTAGCCGGGGATGTTCATCACATGGCCTGTCCAGACGCGGGTGTAGTATATCCGTCCCAAGGCACCGGTTTCGATAAACTTTTTCAGCGCATATCCTGACGCCAGTCCACGATTCTGGAGTCCCATGCTCATCTTTTTGCCATTCCGCTTGCAGGCGGCAATCATCTCTTGCGCTTCCGCGCTGCTCACGCAGAGTGCTTTTTCGCAGATCACATTTGCGCCGGCGTCAAAAGCATCGACTGTCTGATCTCTGTGAAGTGCGTGCGGTGTGCAGACGCTGACAAGGTCTAGGGCGTGTTTTTCTAGCATCTCTCGATAGTCGGCGTATACGTGGGGAACACTAAACTCCTTTGCCACTGCCTGGGCGCGTTCAAAGTTAACATCGCAAACGGCGACGAGCGACACCTTCTCCATCTTAGCGTAGTTTGCAACATGCCCACCCCTGCCTTGGGCACCACAACCGATTACAGCTGCTTTCATAAAATCCTCCCAACGAAAAAAAACAATTGCAGCGAGGGATTGTTAAAAAACTAAGACAACCCAAAACCCACCATTTGCCAGTTGATGTTCAAAAACCAATGTTACCACTGTCAACCGTGCAGAGTAGATGCTTCCTCCTACAGTTTTCTCGCTCGCACTAACGCGACATTTGCAGACGAGTCTTTTTCAGCGCGTCGGTCTGAAAAAACGTCTGGAAGCCGCCTGACTTCAGCCTTTTCAATCTTCAATCCAGGGAGCAGTTCGACGATCTGCTCAGGTGACATTAATTCGTCTTCTGCAAAATTCCAAACCTCGCTCATAGACTTGTCCCATTCAGCGACTAATAATGTTCCGTTTTGAGACAGTGCTTTCAGTGCTGTTTGCAGAGCTTGTTTGCTACCACTCTTACCGGGGAGAGCATAAGTGCTGATCACCAGATCGAACTTGGATGGTGGTTGCCAATTGGTGATATCACCGACATAAAAAGTCGCGTCAAGCCCTTTCTCTTGAGCGGATCTTGTTGCAAGTGCGATGGCGTGTTCTGCCCAATCGACACCAATAACTGACCATCCTCGCCTTGCTAGCTTTAAGGAATTTGTACCAGTACCACAACCGAGGTCCAACGCGGTCCCCACAGGAAGCTGCTCCACTTCGTCGTCAAGTATGAGATCCATCACCTCCACCTGATCGGGATCTTCCTTGTAAGCATTGTTCCAGAAATCTTTGTCCATATCATCCAATGTTATCTCCTTTGTAATGGGACTAGCTCTGCTCTCTGACGTTTTCCTATAAGGTGTACTAGTCTAACATCGTTTATCTCCTATGTCAATCTACACTGCCATCGCCTGATTTTTTGTTTTTCCCTACAAGCAAGTGTGCTATAATGAAAGCAATTTCTAACAATGTCCCTTCTTACCCGGCGGATAGATGCCCTAAACAGGAGAAAGCAAGTGTGGCCTCTGTAACTATAGATAGGTACATGCAACTGATTCCCGCAGTGAAGCATTCACCTAAGCAATATCTATGGTCTTCGTACGATGCCGAAGCCGATGTGTTATACGTGAACTTCAAAAAACCGAGTCATGCAGATGATAGCGAGTTAACCGACGATGACGTGATCATCCGCTACGAGCAGGGCGAAGTCATCGGTCTAACAATCCTCAACGCCAACCAGCGTTTCCCGGAATCGTGAAACCTTACATATTGGAGGACAATTACCTCGAAAAAAGAGAGCTTTACATGAAAACAACTGTAACATTACTTATCTTTTTCGCTCTGTTTTCATTAAACACTTTTGCCCGAGACTACACGCAATGGAGCTTGCCCGAAGGTGCTAAAGCGCGCCTCGGCAAAGGCAGCATAACAGGCAATATTACCTATTCGCCCGATGGGTCGCGTTTCGCTGTTGCTGGTTCCATTGGTGTTTGGCTCTATGATACACAAACCTATCGAGAGGCTGCCTTATTCACTGGGCATACAAATTCGGTTGAAAGCGTTGCGTTCAGTCCGGATGGGAGTACATTGGCAAGTGGAAGTAGGGACCATACTATCCGTCTGTGGAATGCCATGACGGGTGAACATAAGCAGACGCTTATCGGACATACAGGTACTGTCTATAGTGTCACCTTCAGCTCAAGTGGACGGGTGCTTGCTAGTGTCGGGGGCCGACAGGATAATACCCTCCGTCTGTGGACTGCTGTGACAGGTGAACAGAAGTGGAGGCTCACCGGACATAAGGAGTCGGTCACAAGCGTAGCGTTCAGTCCGGATGGGCAGACGTTGGCAGGTGGGAGTCCAAACGGTACGGTCCGTCTGTGGAATGCCGTAACTGGTGAACACAAACGGACACTCACCGGTCATACGGGCAAGATCAGTAGCGTAGCGTTCAGTGCAGATGGACGGACGCTGGCAAGTGGTGGGAACTGGCAGGACAAGACCATCCGTCTGTGGGATACCGTGACAAACAGACATAAGCGAAGTCTCACCGGACATATGGGTTTAGTCAATAGCATTGCGTTCAGCCCGAATGGGAAAACACTAGTAAGTGGAAGTGGGGACAAGGTCCTCCGTCTATGGGATACCGGGACAGGTGAATATAAGCGGAGGCTCACCGGACATAAGAAGTTGATTACAAGCGTCGCGTTCAGTCCGGATGGAGGAACGCTGGCAAGCGGGAGTTGGGACAAGACTGTGCGGCTGTGGGATGCCATGACGGGTAGACGTAAATGGACACTCACCGGGCATACAGATTTCGTCAGAAGCATTGCGTTCAGTCCGGATGGACGGACATTAGTAAGTAGCGGGAGGTGGGACCAGACCATCCGTCTGTGGGATGTTATGACAGGCATGCACAAGCGAACGCTTACCGGACCTGCGTTTTCGGCCGAAAGTGTGGTGCTTAGTCCGGATGGAGGCACGTTAGCAAGTGGGAGTTGGGATAAGACTGTGCGTCTATGGGCTGCCGTGACGGGCAGACATAAGCGGACCCTCTTCGGGCATACGGAGGTGGTCAATAGTGTGGCATTCAGTCCGGATGGAAGAATATTAGCAAGTGGGAGTGACGACAGAACCATCCGTCTGTGGAACGTTGTGACAGGTAAACACAAATGGACCCTCTTCGGGCATACGGAGGTGGTCAATAGTGTGGCATTCAGTCCGGATGGACGGACGTTAGCCAGTGGGAGTCGCGATAACACCGTCCGTTTATGGGATGCTATCACGGGCGAACACCGGCGGATATTCAGTGGACATATGGGTGGGGTCCGTGGTGTTACATTCAGTCCGGATGGACGGACGCTGGCAAGTGGAAGTGCGGATGGCACGGTGCTCTTATGGAAAATATCTGCCTACCGTCCAGCATTTGATCCTCCGTCCGTAGCTACGCGGTCAGTACAGCCTGATTCTTCAAAACCACCTAAGACAAATGCCAACCAAGTCTATGACAATGCCATTCGTGCGGTAATGTGGATAGTGAACCCAAGTATCGGTGAAGGGAGCGGGGTGCTGTTTGACAAACAGTTTAAGCTCGCTGTTACCAACGCACACGTTACAGATACAAGTCAGGCGGTAGACGTATATTTCCCCGCGCCGGACGAGAATGGAAAGCTGATTAAAGAGCGGGATTTTTACCTGAAGAGTCGGAGCGTATTAAAGCGACTTGGTTATTACACCAAAGGGCATGTGGTAGCGAAAAATGTAGAGACTGACCTCGCGATAATCAAGCTTGATGGGTTGCCAGAAACAGCCCGCCAGATTGATTGGGGTTTCACCACTCCCACGATAAATGCGGGCGAGTTGGTTTACATCCTTGGCAATCCGGGTGGACGCGATCTGTGGCACTGGAAGTTGGGCCAATTCCAAAATGACTACGGAAAGTCACTGCACATCCAATCCGATGTCTTTGGTGGCAATAGCGGGGGACCGGTGCTGAACAAGCAGGGCATCCTGCTAGGGATTATCGCACGGAGCGATAGGCACATGAATGCGTCAGCGATTCCTGCAAGATACATATACCAGTTGCTGTCTGAATCGAATGTGAGATATTCCGGCTCGCGTCGCTAAAAACTATTTCGACAAGGAAACGCTCATGAAACTTCCAAAATCCAGCACCATTGCATTCACCCCAGATTTACACATCTGTCGGTTGCTCAACGGGATGTGGCAGGTATCCGGTGCCCACGGATCCATCAATCCAGAAGCAGCAATACGGTCCATGTTCGACTTCGTTGATGCGGGATTTACCACATGGGATCTCGCCGACCACTACGGGCCCGCGGAGGATTTCATCGGTGAATTTCGACAACGACTTGAGGCTGAACGCAGTGCAGATTCTCTTTCTATGATTCAGGCGTTTACCAAGTGGGTGCCACGACCGGGACGGATGGCAAAGCCGTGGGTGGAATCCAACATTGACATATCGCGGAACCGGATGGGCGTTGATCAGCTCGACCTGTTGCAATTTCATTGGTGGGACTACGAGGAGGAAAACTATCTTTCGGCGCTCACCTATCTCGCTGAACTTCGGGACGAAGGGAAACTGAGGCATCTCGGTTTGACCAACTTTGATACCGAACACCTTTCGCGCATCACGGAGGCGGGCATCCGCATCGTCTCCAATCAGGTGCAATTTTCACTGATTGACCGTCGCCCGGAGGTGGCGATGATTCCGTTTTGCCAATCGCACGAGATTCAGTTGCTGACCTATGGAACCCTTTGCGGTGGGTTGTTGACTGAAAAATACTTGGGGCAACCCGAACCGCGAGGACGGGAATTGAACACCGCCAGTTTGCACAAGTACAAACAGATGATCGACGCTTGGGGTGGTTGGGAACTGTTTCAGAAACTGCTTTCAACGCTTGAGGAGATTGCTCAAAAACATAATGCCAGCATCTCCAACGTCGCAGTTCGAGCGATTCTTGAACGTCCGACGGTTGCCGGCGTTATCATCGGCGTGCGGCTGGGTATTACCGAACACCGTGCTGTCAATGCCCGCGTGTTCGATTTTGCCTTGGACCCGGAAGATTATGGCCGGATAGATGCTATCCAATCTCAATCCCGCGATTTGTATAATCAAATCGGTGACTGCGGGGATGAGTATCGAAGTTGGTAAATTGATCAGACTACACGATGACTCCCCACGGCGATTTTCTACGAGCTGTACATGAAAAATGCTCAAGGAAATAGATAGAAGGAGTAGGCTCATATAAAAAGAAAGTGCAAAGCATGGAGAGAAACCGAGTTTTCAAGAAAAAACTCGGTTTCTTTGCACTAAATCTTAACATGAGCGAAGGAGTAGATTATGGTAGCAGAAATACAAACCGCTCAAGATGTCTGGCCGATGTTAGCACCCGTTGTATTTGTCCCTCACGAGGAGAGCGAATATCAACAACTTGTGGAGATGTTAGACAATTTGATCGATGTAGTGGGTGAGAATGAAGATCATCCCTTAGCCTCATTGATGGAAGTCATCGGTGTGCTGATTGAGAAATATGAAGATGAGCACGTTCCAGAACTGACAGAAGTGTAGCAGCTGAATGACAGATTCATAGGAAATTGTAGTATGAAACGTCCAAAATTTAGGTCAGATCAGTTACTTGGAGATAAATGATGAAAACCGACACACGTTCGGCAAATTCAGTGTCCATTCCCGATATGGTCAGCGTCAAAGCAGCGGAGCTCGCAGCACCACCGGCGTGGGCGCTTAAGCAGCGCAATCTAATAAGCCTTATGGAGGAGGCAGCGCCGATGCTGCTTGAGAAGTATGCCGAACCGGGGGGCGCGTTGTATTTTGCGGACGATCTGGATGACCTCTATGAACGGATTTATAACTGGGGGCTCTTCTACGCCATGGGGGCGGATGAGCGTTTACTTGAAATGGCGCTTCTGTGTTGGAACGCCTCGACCCGTATCACTAGCGACGAGATTGTGCATCGGACACATCCTCGCTTCTCGCAGCAGGTCCATAGGGAATACTACAATTTAGCGCAGCCCGGCGCGGCGGAGTGGCATCATTTGGGCGAAGGTAACATGGCTTTCTACGACTTCGGCGTCGCCAACCCTACCATTTCGGAGAATGTGCGACGTGCCAAACAGTTCGCCGCGATGTATATCGGTGAAGACTCACAAGCCCCAAATTATGATCCGGAGCATAAAATCTTTAGATCTCCCGTCCAAACCAGCCGAGGCCCCTGTTTCAAGGCTGATCTTCAACACCTGAAAGATTGGATGGCAGGGAGAATCGGGGAGGACCCTACTAAGAAGGCGATGGGGATGCGGTCAACGCTCTATCCAGTCGTCAAGGAGTTGGAAGCGAACTGGTACGAAGATCCACAGCGGAGAGACGAAATTGAGAAACTGTTTGAGCAGATTATCCTGAAGGGCGACGTGCCACATAGTCTGGGAGCCACCGCACTTGTAACCAATGCCTATCTGTATACCGGAGACGAAAAGTATAAACGATGGGTCCTCGAATACACGGAAGGTTGGATGGATCGGATCAAAGCGAACAACGGCATTATCCCAGACAACGTCGGTCCCACTGGAAAGATTGGCGAGCACCGTGAGGGGCAGTGGTGGGGTGGCCTTTACGGATGGCACAGTTATTGGGCGGGCGATATCACATTTAACTCACTGATCGTCGGTGCCGAGTGCGCGCTCCTGCTCACCGGAGACTTTGGCTATCTCGAACTCCTCCGTTCTCAGATTAAACTCCTGTTGGACAACGCGGTTACGCGCGATGATGGTCAGCTTGTCGTACCGACCCGATACGGTCCCGACGGTTGGGAAGCGTATAAGCCGATGCGGATGAAAGACTTGGCACACCTGTATCACGCCTCGATGGATTCGCAGGATTACGAGTTGATTACGAGAGTGCGGGCCGGTGACGTAGAGCGAGATTGGAACCACGTCATGTTTGAGGCGGAAAAGAATAACGGTAACACAGAGTATGGACGGTTCCAATACTACGATGGGAAGAATCCTGATTGGCCCGAAAAAATACTGGACGCTGAATATGAAGGGGCGTTGGCGATGTTTGAGACGACGCGTAACGATACCCGCGATGTTGAGACAATAATCGCTGATAATCAGCAGCCCCCTCAGTTTGTTTTGACCAAGGGGTTAACGCAGGTGATGTTGGGTGCCCCGCAGACGGTTTATACCGGTGGGCTTCTGCGAGCGACCGTGCGTTACTTCGATCCAGACCGCGCTCGTCCCGGTGTCCCGGAGGATGTCGCTGCGCTTGTCGACCAGTTGGGATCGGACGTGGCAGGGGTTCAATTGGTGAACCTTAATCGAACCGAAACCCGAAATGTGGTTGTCCAAGCGGGCGCATTTGGGGAGCATCAATTTACCACGGTGCAGTTTCAGGAAAGGGACGGGGAAAGTTCATCGGAGCGGGTTGTTCCGATTGACGCGAAGTTTTTCGCCGTTGAACTGCCTCCTTCCAGAACGATTCGGTTAGAGATTGGGTTGCGCCGTTTCGCGAACTCGCCGAGTTACGCCTTTCCTTGGCATGGAGATAAGATACCGGTGCCGTATCAATAAGATAACCGAAGCTGTGAGTAGTAGGCATACTCCGTATGCCGTAACTTGCACACACCCGTAGGTCGGGCATCCCCGGTTACGGGATCCAAAGCGACTTGCCCGACCCTACCGCCCAGTCAATACCGACGGATAGTCTGTAGGTCGAGATCTACATTTTGACACTTGGTTGTCAAGGGAAGTTGGTTATTGAAAGCCCATCGGTTTTCTATTAATAGTGGATCTTAGAATTAATGAGACACTCCAAACCGGTGCGGTTAGAAACCGCACCTACCGGGGGACGAAAGTGTTTATTTATTTTTAGAATTCATCATAAAGAGAGGACTCAGATGATTTTAACGGGGCACCGGGGTGCCGCAAAGCTTGAACCGGAGAACACGCTGTTATCCATCCAAAAGGCGATTGATCTTGAGGTTGATCAGATCGAGATTGATGTGCATCTCACAAGCGATCAACACCTGGTAGTCATCCACGATACGACTGTAGATCGGACAACTGACGGACAGGGCGCAATCGCCGATTTCACGTTGGCAGAAGTGAAGCAGTTGGACGCCGGCAAAGGTGAACGCATTCCAACACTACAAGAAGTGATAGATCTGGTACGCGGAAAGGTGATTCTTCAGATTGAACTGAAAGGGCCCAACACCGCCAAGCCGGTGGTCCAAACAGTCGAACAGAATCGCATGGAAAGTGAGGTCCTTGTGACCTCGTTTGTCCATGACCGATTGCGTGAAACCCGTCAACTGAATCCAAACTTGAGGCTAGGCGCATTGTGGGCGAATCCGCCGCCTGATGCTTGTGAACAAGCGATCGACATGGGAGCAGAGGCGATACACATCCAACACCTGAACATCGACCCCGAACTTGTCCGGAAAGCACATGCACACGGTCTTAAGATTCGTGCCTGGAACCCCGATACAATTGAGGAGATACAGCGTGCTATCGATCTGGGGGTTGATGCTATAGGCTCGAATCGTCCGGATCTGTTAATTGAGGTTGGACGCAGCTGATTCTCATTGCTTAAAAAGGAAAATATCCGTAGATCTGTTAAAGGTCGGCGTAGACGGTCTGTAACAAGGTTTTAACTCGATCCCACTGTCCTAGCGATGAAGCACGCCTAGCCATGAGAGCAGGAATTAAGTCAAGATGCTCATGGGGTAACTCGCAGATTTCTCGATACCCGTGCAAAAGTGCGTCGCTTCGCTGTTGAAAACCCGATCTTTCCCAAGGTCCCGCCAATATCACAGCTAGATCGTATAGATAGTATCCAAACCCACAGTCGTCAAAATCAATAGGCGAAACTTCATCAGCTGTGAAGAGCACATTACCAAAACTGAGATCCGAGTGTATCAGTCCAAATCGTTCGGGGCTTTTCCCCAAATGTTGTTCGACTTCCTGTAACTGTGCATGAAGCATTCGCAGATATCCCCGCACATTCTCTGGGAGTTGATTACGCGATGCGACATCAAACTCTAGTACGCTGGCAGCATCGTAAATGGGGCGATTCAGCTCAACAGAAGGTGTCCAATGTTGGGCGTGATGGTGGAGTTTGGATACAAGCTGGCCAAGCCTGTAAAAGTGATGGGGTGAACGCTGATCTTGAGTGAGTATCTGTCCATCAAGCCAAGAGAGCACCGTTACCGGATAAGGCTCCGATACGCCGATATGCTCCCCAAGCACAATCATCTTTCCATCGGGGGAACGCTGTGGTGTTTGCACAGAAACTGTTGTACCATGCGCTAGAGCATCGAGCCAAGTTAATTCTGACGCTACCGCAGACCGTGTTTTTGCCCTGTGGATCCGCACGAGAAATTGCCCTCGATTACAGTCCAAACGAAACGTTGTATTCACAAGATGCTGTAGAAAGGTGAGCTGATATTGTTTGAAACCGAACTTTTCTAGCGGGGCGTCAGCAAGTTTACGTAATCTGTAAACCTGCTCCTGCTCTGGTAAATCATCAAAATCAGTACTGTTCAGCACCATTTCTTCTTCTCTTTGCTCGCGTTATCCTATTACTATGGTAGATTTTAGAATGACTTGGACACCTCCAATGCGTAGATACAGATTAGGCAATCTGTACCTACGACCAACGCTAGTCCGCCTTGTCAGGGGAAGAGGGGGACTTTAGCAAACGTCCACTTATTTGTCTAATTCACCATAGTTCATTAGTACCAGGACTTACGCACTTGAACACTTAAAGCTTTGTAGTTCGACGATTCATCACTGTAGGACACCATTTCCAACGCCCACTGAATTGCGCTACTACAGTAAGGTCTTAAGGGTTGTAGTCGGGCGATTTATCGCCCGTCCGGACGCGCAATGAATTGCGCTACTACAAACTGAACTGCGTAACTCCTATATTTTAATAAATCTAACCCTCGCGCTCAAGCAAAAATTCAGAAAAAGTTCAAACCTCTTGCTTTTCGTGATACGCTCCCGCGATTGCGATACTGCATAGCTCTGGGTGCAGATACTTTTGGGCGGCTTCGTTGACCTGGGCACGGGTGATATTTCGGTAAATGGATTCATGCCGCTCAGGATAGTCAATCCCCAAACCGTATAACTCTGCTGTCAGGAGTACCGCAGCGAGCCCCCGGTTTGTTTCGAGCGCGAGCGCGAAATTTCCAACAATTAAGTTCTGAGCGTCTGAGAATTCTTCCTCCGTGATACCATCAGATTTCATCAATTCGATTTCGTGCAGGATGCTTTTAACCGCTTTATCCACGTTGGCTGGGTTGACGCCTGCACTCGCATGGAAAAGCCCTTCACCCATTGATGGACTGAATGAGCTCCACACGCTGTATGCGAGTCCTTGTACATCACGCACCCGTCCAAACAGGCGGGCAATCCCCGCACTCCCGCCCAAAACGCTGTTCATCAGATTAACAGTGTAAAAGTCGGGATTTGTTCGAGCAATTCCCTTGTGTCCTAGATCGATATTTACTTGTGATTTGTCCATCATCGGTTTTACCACAATTCGCTTTTCACTATATTCTACTGCTGGTATGACGAAAGGTGGTTTTTCACCATTCGGCGCCCAATCCCCCATGGCGGCGTCAATTTTTTCAATGATTGTCTCTGTTTCCACATCACCGACAATCGCTAGAATCAACGAGTCGGGCCGATAGTAAGCCGCATGAAAGTCAACGAGCGCGTCTCTCTGGATACGTTGGACTGATTCCTCGGTCCCCTGTACGCGCCAATGATAAGGGTGCACATCAGGATAGACAGTTTGTCGAAGCAGTCGATCCGCAACATCATCTGTTTCATCCTCCCACCCTTTCAGCCAGCTATGCACCTGATGTCGGTGTTTTTCGATCTCCTCTTGCGGAAAATTGGGAGAACGCAGGATGTCGTTGAGCACGTCAAGCACGCGATCGAAATCTCTTGACAATAGGCGTCCCTCAATGCTTACGGTCTCTGTACTTGCCGATGCACCTAAACTTGCACCGACGGACTCGGTCACCTCGGCGATCTCTTCCCACGTCCGGCTTTCAGTTCCTTTTGTCAGCAGGTTGGCGACAGCATCCGATAGTCCGTAATGCCCTGCATTATCATACATACTACCGGCTTTCAGGCGCCCACTGATTGCAACGGTTTGATTGAAATGGTTCTCTTGGATGAGCAGCGTCAAACCATTATCAAGTATGTGACGTGTGGCTAACGGTTGATTATTACTCATCTTTCAATTCCTCCTTGGATCTGAAAAGAACGGACTGTCTCATATGATGCAGTGTGGATGCAGCATCTTCACCGGATGTGCCGCCATGCCCCGGTGAAATTGGTTGGAAGTATCCAACCGTCCGGTTATCTTGAGTGAGGTACTTCTGGGCGACTTCGCGAATTTGCTCACGCGAAACAGCGCGAATATTGTCAAGATAAGTATCGAGGTATTTGTAATCGTAGACGGTTTCGTAGTAACCGATCTGTGCGGCTTGGTTTGAAACGCTATCAAGGGAAAAGATGAACTGCGCCTCTGTTTGATTGACCGCCTTTTCCAGCTCGGTTTCCGTGAGGAGGTCATTTTGGATGCGGTCCACCTGTTCTAGCAATGCATTTTCGAGCGTGGCTGGATCGACCCCTACCTGTGCCTCGGCGAAGACCCATGCGAGCCCGGCATCCTTAGCAAAATCTGGATAAAAATAGGCGGAGGTCGCCAGCTGTTTATCGACCAAGGCGCGGTAAAAGCGTGAAGTTTTGCCCATACTAAGCACGGTGCTAACCACTTCCAGTGGATAGAAGTCGGGATGCCCAGCTGCAGGGATATGATAAACGATGGCGACGTACGCGAGCGTTCCCTCCTTACGAACCGTGACTCGTCTTTCGCCGCGCTGTTCAGGTTCAATCGTCGATGGATCCGTAATGGGTTCACCGGGGGGCAGTGGACCGAAGTGGGTTTCAACCTGCTTCATTAGATCCGCTGTATCGAAGTCTCCGACCAAGACGAGAGTCGCATTGTTGGGGACATAACATTGGCGGTAATAGTTGTAAAGGTCATCGCGGGTCATTGTTTTAAGATCTGAGGGCCAACCGATGATGCCCCATTGATAAGGGTGCGCTTTATATGCGGTGGCCTGCACCTCCTCCCTCAACACGAATTGGGGGGTATTCTCGTACACTCGCGTTCTGAGAGGATGACTGTGCGTTCCGCTTCGACCTCAGCTGGATCGAAGACACAGTTCTGCATCCGATCCGATTCCAGGTCTAGCGCGACCGAAATTTTGTCCGCGGGTAGCGTTTCGTAGTAAGCGGTATAGTCGTTGCTTGTAAAGGCGTTCCATCTACCCCCGTTGCCTTCAATAAAACGTCCGAGCTTCTCTTTAGAAAACTTTGGCGTGCCTTTGAAGAGCATATGTTCGACCCAATGTGAAACACCTGTGAGTCCGGGGTGTTCGTTACGAGAACCAACCTTGTACCAAATATAGCTACTCGCAACCGGTGCAGCGTGGACCTCTTTGGTTAATACCTTTAAGCCGTTAATCAGTTGGTGCTCGATGATTTCAGACTGGGTTACCCTCTTTTTGGTCATAATAGCCTCCTTTCGCTTAGAGTACCACTAAGATTGCTTCTACCACATAATCCAAGTTCTTTGGCGAAAGCCCTGCCACATTCAATCGACCATTCGTCGGCATGTAGATAGCATATTCTTCTCTCAATTGATCTACCGCAGCTTTGGAGAGCCCG
This sequence comes from Candidatus Poribacteria bacterium, assembly GCA_022822785.1. GTDB lineage: Bacteria > Poribacteria > WGA-4E > WGA-4E > PCPOR2b > PCPOR2b. The sequence goes on along the minus strand of JAJEAL010000016.1, from coordinate 20,172 downwards.
GAATAAGAGAACATCCCATTCTGCCTATACATGAAGCTAAAATCGACTGAACTGCCCCCAGCGTTTAAGCCCTCAGCCAACGCCTTGCGCATACCAGAGATTCGCTCTCGCATGGCGGCAAGTTCGACTTCCCACTCTTGCCTGAGCGTGTCAGAGGCAAGCACCGCTGCAATAATGCGTGCCCCATGCAGGGGCGGGTTGGAGTAGTTAGCACGGATAATTCGCATGACTTGAGATTTAACCCGTTCCGCGGCTGCCCTGTCAGGTGTGACGACATAAAATCCGCCTGCCCGTTCTCCATAAAGCCCAAAGTTCTTGGAATAGGAATTGGCGAGGAGCATCTGATGCCCATCGGCGAGGAAGTGACGGACCGCCATTGCATCTTCGTCAATGCCATGTCCAAACCCTTGATAGGCAAAGTCGAACACTGGCAGTAACCCTTGCGCCTTGATAGCTGTTGAGATTTCCTTCCAATCGTCGGGTGTTGGATCAAGCCCGGTTGGGTTGTGGCAACAGGCATGGAGCAGGATAGGACTTCCGGTGGGGATGGATTGGATTGCTTCGACCATCTGCGCCTTGGTAAATGCCCTACGGTCTGCATCATAGTACGGATAGGATTCAACCTGCAATCCGGCCTTTGTGAAAACTTGGTTGTGGTTTGCCCACGTTGGATCCGGGATGTAGATGACTTGGCTGCCGAGTTGGGCGAGGAAATCGCCGGCGAGCCTGACACCGGCTGTTCCACCGGGCACCTGCGCCCCGAAAATATTGTCTTGCTCGGCGTTGAATACCAACTGGATAGAGCGGTTCACGTATTCCGGGTTACCATCTTGAGAAAGGTACTCCTTATCCATTCCGTCAGTGAGGACTTTTTCCTCTGCTTTCCTGACCGCTGCAAGCACAAGTGGCTGGAGGTCATCGGTCTTGTAGGCACCAATACTCAAGTTCACTTTGTTTGAGCGCGGATCCGCTTTGAAAGCGGCGTTGAGTCCCAAAATAGGATCGGGGGGTGCCATTTCTACTGTTTCAAAAAATTTCATTACCGTATACTCCTACGTTTTCGCGGTTTTAACTGAAGTGCCTAAAAAAATAGGGCGACACTTCGGAATGGCATCCTTTAGAGCATCGTCATCAATTTTCGGAATGCGTTAAGTTGAGGTTGAATTACATGCGGTTCAGGCACTCGCCCCTCGAGGGCTTCGATAGTCTTGAGCCCGTTACCGGTGATACTGACAACAATGCGCTCATCCCGACTGATGCGTCCACTGTCAATGAGTTTTTTCGCCGCTGCAAGTGTGACACCGCCTGCTGTCTCAGTGAAGATGCCCTCCGTCGCTGCAAGCAGCTTAATAGCTTCGACAATCTCATCATCAGTTGTGTGTTCTCCATATCCACCCGAATTTCGCACAGTATCAGCAGCATAAATCCCGTCAGCAGGGTTGCCAATCGCGAGGGATTTGGCGATGGTATCCGGTTTCACGGGTTTGACAAAATCGCTGTTCTCCTTGACCGTTGTAACAATCGGCCCGCAACCTTCAGCCTGTGCGACATGGATGCACGTGTTCGGCTTGTCAATTAAGCCCAACATATGGAACTCTTTCAACGCTTTCCCAGCCTTTGTGATGAGTGACCCACCCGCTGCGGGCACGACAATGTGATCCGGTGCTTCCCAACCGAGCTGCTCAATAATTTCGTAGGTAAAGGTCTTCGACCCTTCCGCGTAAAACGGACGAATATTGATGTTAGCAAATGCCCACGGATAGACACCGGCGATCTCGCTGCATAAACGGTTGACATCGTCATAATTTCCTGCGATCCCAACCACTGTCGGTGCGTACACAAGCGAAGCCACTACTTTTCCCATCTCAAGGTCCGCAGGAATAAAGATGAAGCAGTTGAGGTTTGCAATGGCTGCATTTGCTGCGACCGAATTTGCCAGATTACCTGTCGAAGCGCAGGAAACGGTATCGAACCCGAACTCCTTTGCCTTACTTAATGCGACAGCAACCACCCGATCCTTGAAAGACAGGGTCGGATGGCACACCGAATCATCTTTTATATAAAGCGCTTCAACACCGAGCACTGCCTCCAGATTTTTGGCACGGATTAAAGGGGTAAACCCGGAATGGAACCCATCAGTAGGCTCACCATCAATTGGCAATAGGTCAGCGTAACGCCAGAGGCTTTCGGGACCACGCTCAATAGATTCCCGCGATATTGACTTCTGGATGACCTCGTAATTGTAGTCCACCTCAAGTGGACCGAAACAGAATTCACACACATGGAGTGGTTCTTTGGGATACTGCCTTCCACATTCACGACATTTCAATCCCAGTACTTTTTCTTGCATGTTCGTCTCCATTGATTCAGAATATAGGAAAATCCCTGTAGAAAAGTGTCGGTCTATCTTCCGAGAATATCTCGAAATGTTAATTTTGACCGATTGTTTCGTTCAGATTGTAGACAATAAAAAAGCCTATTATCACGGCTGTGATAATAGGCAATTCGGTAGAGCATATATATTAAAAACAATCCCAATTCATATCTAAAGTTGCCTATTTCTCACTTTGCCTAGCGCGCATGGACACCGCAGCAGCAATGCCCATGCCCGGCATGTACATAGTTACGTGTGCAAAGTGGATAATTGAAGAAAAATTGGAGCGAGATTGTTGCATCTTTCAATTCACTATCTGTATTATATGATTAAAAAGCCGCTTAATTTTAGCATACACACTCATACAAACGCAAGGGAAAATTGAAGATCACTAAGGCTTAGCGATTGATCTTCCTACGAAAGGTTCTCAATCGGTACGGGATCTATAACATCCGCGGGCACAAAACCGAAGACGCGTGCGTAAAAATAGAGTTCCGCTTCGAGGGAACGACGGATATTTTCGCTCCGTCGGAATCCGTGTTGTTCACCTTCAAACGGGACATAAGCGACAGGCAATCCCTTTTCACGCAAGGCATCAACCATCATCTCCGCTTGGTTCGGCGGAACCACCTTATCTTCAAGTCCTTGAAAGAGAATCAACGGACATGACAGCTGATCGGTAAAGTGGATCGGCGATCTCTCCCGGTAGCGATTCCGTTCCTGAGGATAGGGTCCAATCAAGCTGTCAAGATAGCGGGATTCAAACTTGTGCGTGTCCCTCGTCATTGCCTCAAGGTCGCTGATGCCGTAATAGCTGGCGCCCGCTTTGAAAACGTCACGGAAGGTCAGGGCGGAGAGGGTTGTGTACCCGCCTGCGCTCCCACCCCGAATCGCTAACCGGTCTCCATCCACATATCCGTTTTCAGCGAGGAACCGGGCCCCGTTCACACAATCGTCAACGTCAACGATGCCCCATTTGTCGTTAAGCCGCTGTCGATAAGCGCGCCCGTAACCGCTGCTGCCGCCGTAATTCACATCAAGGACAGCGATGCCCCGGCTGGTCCAGTATTGGATTTCGAGGTCAAGGGCAGTGGAAGTTGCTGAAGTAGGACCACCGTGGCTAATAACGAGAAGCGGTGGTAAATCGTCGGTGGGTGCGGCGTAGTCACGGTTTTGTGGAGCATAGAAAAAGGCATGAGCGCTTAAACCCCCTTCAGTTGGAAACTCAATCGCTTGTGGAGTGGACAAATATCCGGCATCAATCTCTATATCGCTCGATTGACACACTACCTCACATTGTCTCGTGCTAAGATCGAGGCGGACGATCGACGCTGACTCTGTTGATGAGCTGCCGTTGAAAAGGATGCCTCCGGGCACCGCTTGCAGGTTGGCAATTGATGTATAAGGAATCTCAATCCGGTCAAGCTTGCGTGTTACAGTGTCCAGACTTGCTAGATGCCAAGCACCGTCTTGCGTGTAGACACAGATAATCTGATTAGGAGCAACGAATTGATAGGTAGACATACCAAATATCCACTGAGGCCTGCCAAACTCCGCTTCCATATCGCATAGCGGCTCAACTGTTCCCTCTCGATAGCGATAGAGATTCCACCAGTTCGTTCGATCTGAGACAAAGTATAGCATACCATCGGGTGACCATTCCGGCTGAAAAATCGATTCCTCAACTCCGCCTGCCACGCACTCAGTGTGGCTCAATGATCCGTCGGGACTGATTTCACCGACCCAAAGTTCAGCGCCGTCCCAAGGCATATTTGGATGGTTCCACGCCATCCACGCTAAGTGTGTGCCGTCAGGATTCAAGCGAGGAGACGAATAGAAATCGTTTCCGCTGACAAGAATCTGGTCGCTATCCCTTCCATCCAATCCGACACCTACCAGTGTATTGACAGCCTCCCTATTGGGATTGGTATGGTCTTCCCGCACACAGATGAGGCATTTCCGTTTGTCATCAATAATTGCATCTGCATACCGTAGTTCCGCGTCCGCAGTAATCGGTTGCGGATTCGTCCCATGAGAGTGACGGTAGAGACGCTGATCGTCAAAATTTGAGAAGTAGATTGCACCGTTACTGACAACGAATGCCGCTCCACCGTATTCATGGACTCGTGTCCGTGCATTGAATGGAGATGGGGTCACATCGGTCGTTTGTCCATCCGGTGAGCGTCGAACGATGACATAGCGCCCGTTCTCCGCAGGTCGCATCTCGGTCCAATAGATATCTTCCCCATCGACGACAGCTTCTATGATTCGACGTCCTTCCGTCGAAATCAGCTCTGCACTGATTGGAGATTCCCATGAGCCGTGGGGTGCCTCTTTCAGTTGTGTCATCAGCTTCTCCTTGCGTTACAGCACCTAATTTGAATGATAGATTAGTGACATACAAGCTATAGATTAAGACAAAAAGAGAGAATTCATCTGTGTTTCTCTATTTTTAAGCCGTTAGAAAGCATAGATTTAACTCTTGTATAGAATGAACTATCTCGGTTTAATTGCTTGCTAGCTTGGGCTGCTTCATACATGCTAAAACCTAAGACAAGTAGAAGAACCGTAGCTTGGGTCACCCATGTTAATTTTGAGGGGACCTGGGCGATTATCTGCATCTCCTCAGATCCTGCTTGGAGCATACCAAAGAGCAGCGCCGAGAAGATTACACCAATCGGATGGAGGCGTCCGAGCAGCGCAACGGCGATTGCGGTATAGCCGTATCCGGGCGCGTTTTGATACAGCCGGTGAGGACTTAACCCCATTAATTCGATTGTACCTGCCAGCCCTGCTAGTCCGCCACTGATTAACATAGCGATGACGATATTTCGAGAAACGTTGATGCCTGCCACGCGCGCAGCAACTTGGTTCTGTCCAACTGCACGTATTTGGTAGCCAAGGATTGTGCGAAATAGGATCCAATATAGGATAGCAGCAAGTATAAGGGCAAGGATTATACCCAAGTGAAATCGGTTGTGTGGAATCCACTCTCTTGGAATTAAACGGGGTAGGATAGCGTTCGCTGCGATACGTTCGCTCTGCTGATAGGCTTTTGTTGCTTCCTGCAGGGGACCTCCATCTATCGAGTAGCGGACCAGCTCAAGTGCGATGAAATTCAGCATGATTGTGCTGATGACTTCCTGCACACCTCGATAGGCTTTGAGCAAGCCAGCGATTATCCCCCAGAGCCCCCCGGCAATCCCGCCAAGCCCAAAAACCAGCGGAATAAAGAGAAACGGCGATAGATTGATAGCTGATGTACCTATCCAAGCCGTAACTAGCGTACCGATGAGGTATTGCCCTTCGGCGCCGATGTTCCAAACGCCGCAGCGAAAGGCGAACGCGACAGCCAACCCTGTCAATAGCAGTGGACAGGTTTTTACAAATGTCTCTGTAATCTCCCGCGTTCCGCCCAACGCGCCTTGATACATAGCGACAAACGCCTTTACCGGTTGGTAGCCGCAGGCGAGCATAATTGCTGCGTTGATGAAAAGAGCGAAGAGCGTGATGAGTACTGGAAAAAGGATGTGGGTTGACTTGATGTGCATCAAGATTAGAAAGGACAGTGGAATCGAGAGGAAAGAGAGTTAGGAAGGTGCAGTGGAGGGAAGCTGGATTTCCAATCTTCCCTCCTATCAAATTTGCAGCGGAGTCTCGGAACAGCGCGGATTTTACTATAGCTTACTCAACAACCCACGTATCACCCGCATTGAGTAAGGCTTCGAGGTCGCCTTCTCCCATCTGTTCCTTCGCCGTATTAATCTGCTCTGTCATCATACCTTCGTAACAGGGATGTTCAACGCTACGAAAGATACCAATCGGGTGGGGCAGCCCTGGCACTTCAGTCATACGGCTGAGGAAGTACGCCAACGTCCGATCCTCGGCAAACTGATCGTGGGTAATGAGATTTTCGTTACTGTAAGTCCCACCCGTTAAAGACACGACCTCCGGCTTAAATCCGTTTAAGCAAATTCCCTTGTCGTTATCTTTCCCAAAGACTAGCGGTTCACCATGTTCCAAAAACACCGTATTCTCGGCCTTTGTTGCCTTCTCAGTATACATGAAGAATGCGCCATCATTGTATACGTTACAGTTTTGGTAAATTTCGACAAACGACGTACCTTGGTGTTCAAATGCGGCTTTGATGATATTTCGCAGATGCTCGGGATCTCTATCAAGCGAACGGGCAACAAAAGTCGCCCCGGAAGCGAGTGCAAGACTAATCGGATTAAAGGGATTATCGATTGACCCCATCGGTGTTGAGTAGGTTTTCTTGCCCTGCTCAGATGTTGGAGAATATTGCCCTTTCGTCAATCCATAGATACGGTTGTTGAAGAGCAGTACATTGATGTCAAGATTACGGCGCATCAAGTGAATGAAGTGGTTCCCGCCGATTGACAATGCGTCGCCATCACCAGTAATCACCCAGACGGAGAGATCCGGGTTCGCAGTTTTTACGCCGGCAGCAATGGTCGGTGCCCGTCCGTGAATGGTGTGAAAGCCGTAAGTATTCATATAATATGGAAAACGGCTTGAGCAACCAATCCCAGAAATAAAGACAAAATCTTCCTTGGGGATGCCTAGATCCGGCAAAATCCGTTGGGTTTGAGCAAGAATGGAGTAATCCCCACACCCAGGGCACCAACGGACATCCTGATCTGAGGTAAAATCTTTCCTAGTCAACGTCGGAACGGCACCCGGTATTGGAATGGAGGTTTTAGTTCTCATACATCACCTCTTAGTAATTCATCAATTCTAGATTCAACTTCAAATATATGGAAGGGTTGCCCTTGGATTTTATTGAGCCCGACAGCATCTACTAGATATTCTGAACGAATCAGCAGACGTAGCTGCCCGATATTCAACTCAGGGATGAGCACCCTATTGAAATGGTTCATTACCTCGCCAAGATCTTTTGGAAGGGGGTTGAGATAGCGTAGATGTACATGCGAAACCGATCCACCTTCTGTCTGTTTATTTTCAACGGCCGTCCTCACTGCACCGTAGGTGCCACCCCAGCTTAACACAAGAAGTTCACCATTTGATTCACCGAAGATTTCGGTGGGCGGGATGTCGTTTGCAACACGTGCAACTTTTTCTGCTCTCAGATGAACCATATTTTCATGATTGTCGGGATCGTAGCTAACATTCCCTGAGATATCTGCTTTCTCCAGACCACCAATCCGATGCTCTAGGCCGGGAGTCCCCGGTATCGCCCAAGGGCGTGCTAATGTAGTTTTATCCCGCAGATAGGGTTCAAATCCGTTGGTATCGGTCGGAAAATCCACGTCTATCGTCGGCAGATCGGAGACCTTTGGAATGAGCCAAGGTTCGGCCCCAAAGCCAATGTAAAGGTCCGACATAAAAATCACGGGGGTCATGTACTTGATAGCAATTCGGCACGCTTCGTAGACAGTTTCAAAACAATCAGATGGACGCGAGGCTGCAATTATAGGGAGCGGTGACTCACCATTTCGACCGTAAAACATCTGAAGGAGATCTGCCTGCTCCGTTTTTGTGGGCATTCCCGTTGAGGGGCCCGCTCTCTGAATGTTGCAGACAACCAGTGGCAATTCCGCAATCATGGCCAGGTTGATGGCTTCCGCTTTGAGTGCGATACCGGGACCACTGCTTCCAGTAACACCTAGCGCGCCACTAAATGCTGCGCCAATCGCAACACCGACCGCTGCGATTTCGTCTTCCATCTGCATTGTTTTGACACCGAAGTTCCTATATCGCGCCAGTTCGTGGAGGATAGTACTGGCGGGTGTGATTGGATAACTTCCGTAAACCAGCTGTAATCCTGATTTTTGAGAAGCTGCAACCAATCCCAACGCTGTCGCCATATTTCCCTCGATATTGCGATATTTCCCCGGTGCGAACTTGGCAGGTTTGACTTCATAGGAGGTAGCAAACTGCTCTGTGGCTTCGCTATAGATGTTACCCGCCTTTAAGGCGAGCGTATTGGCTTCGATGTATTGTGGTTTGGTAGCGAATTTTTCTTTGAGCCACTGAAACGCGTAGTCCATCGGTCGATTATACATCCAGCAGACCATCCCAAGCGCGTAGAAATTCTTACATCGATCAATCTCGCGTTGCGTGAGACCCGTATCTTTCAACGCTTCTCTGGTGAGCCGGGTTAGTTCGACCGGAATAACCTGAAACTGCGTCAATGCGCCATCTTCGAGCGGATTACTACTATACCCAGCGAGTCTGAGGTTACGTGGGGCAAAATTATCAATATTGACGATAAGGATACCGTTCGGTTTGAGCTTATCAATGTTGACTCTCAACGCCGCCGGATTCATGGCAACAAGCACATCACAGATATCACCGGGCGTATGGATTGTCGAGCTGGAAAAACGGAGTTGAAACCCTGAAATTCCAGCCAACGAGCCGGCAGGCGCACGAATCTCCGCAGGATAATCTGGCAATGTTGCAACATCATTTCCCGCAATCGCGGAAGCTTCTGTCATTTGCGTACCAATTGTCTGCGAACCATCGCCAGAATCGCTCGCAAAAAGAATCGTTGCCTCCTTTATTGGTTGTCTCTGTTTTTTCATCCATCTATCCTTCTTTCTTTTTATTCCGGTCTCCACAAGATTCGGGCTCACGCTCCTTCACGGGATTTCATCACTTCATTAGTCGGCTTCGGTGGCAAGGTTAATACTTCTTGTGGAAAATGCTCGACTAGATAAGAGATAATATTCCGAATTGACACCATCCCCACCGGCTGGTTTGTCTTATCCACGATGGGCATGTGTCGGTATCCGCCCTTTGCCATGTACATTATTGCTGTATCGAGGGAATCCTCCACATGGGCGGTCTGCGGATCGGCCTTCATAAAGTGTTCAATAGGAATTTCCGCTAAGTCCCCCACCGGTTTGTTTAGTATTTTTAGCAGTACATCCCGTTCACCGAAAATACCTTTAAGCCCTCCATCAGATACAATAAGGACTGCACCGACTTGATTGCTGAGCATGTGATCGATTGCCTCTTGTGTACTTGCACCACTGTCAACAGTGACCGGGGGATTCATTATAGACTGAAGGGGCACATGAATCTCATGAGGGCTCAGGGTTTTTGATGGCTCATCAGGGGTCTCCTCGTCCATGATAGCCAGTTCTTCTTCAACGATTTCTTGGTACAGCACGGTTCATCCCTCCGTATCTTCCTCTAGAAATGCGGCGACATAGTTCGCAATATCCTTACTTGAGACAACACTAGCGGGATATACCCCTTCACCATCATCAGATTCTCCAACGAGCAGCGGAATATGACGAAAGTGACCCAAGTGCATAAGATTCAAGGCAAATGCCATTGAATCAGTGGGGCGCAGTGATTCTGGCGATGGCGTCATGATATCATCTACCCGGACGGTGTCAGGATTTGCCCGTACTTCCGCGATGTGAACGAGTAAATCACGTTCCGTGACGATGCCAGTGAGGCGTTCCTGTCCATCGACAACTAACACACACCCGAATCGCCCTTTCTGCATTAAAGTGATCACCTCAGAAATAGGTGTGCCCATTTCCACAGTGCAAGGTTGATTGAGATTAAGTATGCTAATTGGTAAAGATAAGGTTTGCGCGTCCATGGTTTTCTCCTTTTAATCAACGTCTGAATCAATCATTTCCCCGTTGCGAAGCTGATTAAATAGGGCAGCAGCGATAGCGTGGAAATGGTAGCACACCCATTGACATTTTGCAAGTTGAAATGGAGCAAAATAGGAATATATAATTGACTGATTGGCGATACGAACGCGGGCAAACAAAGATGAGCATCTGCCACTATTTAACGATAAATTCCGTGGGAAGTTTCTACGACATTTGTGGGTCGCCTTCACCGGCGAAAAAACTGTCCGGTTAATCGTTCGTACAATGAGAATTATATCACCATGTTCATCAACTGTCCATAAGAAAAAGGGATAGACGAATCGTTCATTTACCCCCCGTCTCCGAAAGAGATTGCGGAGACCGTGATGGAAAAGGTAAACTTCATTGAGTAATGTTAGAAAGTTTCAGAGTTTTCAGAGTAAATGCATGAATTTGGCAGGAACAAAAAAGGCTTAAAGCGCACACCGGGACTGGTCTCTGGACGATTTGTGCAAGCAGGGTACTCGGAACCTCCTCGGAAGTTTCATACGCTTGCTCCCCTTTCAAATCTCCATCTCTTGAAGTCTCGTTATGAGGTATGCCTGTGAGTTTGTGCCCTTGACGGAATTACAGAAATTGCACAACAGTTGGAGGTTTTCAAGATGGTCGCTACCGCCCTGCGACTGAGCAACGATGTGATCGACTGTCATGTTGCGAAAAGGGAAATGGGTTCGACACCCGTTGCACAACCCCTCTTGCTGCCCGTAGAGGGTATGTTTATGCGTTCGGTAGTTCGGGAGTCTTTCGGAGGGGCGCGGGATGTCCGTGCGATGAATGACCGTCCCTAAAAGCCCTTCACGCTCATCAAGCCCGAGTTCTCTCTCAAGCCTGTACCGAACCAACTCTACTGCCCTCGGTGAGATGTCAATCCCTACCCACTGTCTGCCGAGCTTCTCTGCCGCGATGCACGTTGTCGCACAGCCACAGAATGGGTCTAATACGACATCATCGGGGTTGCTGCTGGCTTGGACAATTCGTTCAATCAGTTTCAATGGCTTTTGTGTTGGATAGCCGGTGCGTTCTTTGCCTTTTACAGGCGGTGTATCAAGAACCAAGTCACCTGCCACAACACCTGGCATCGCAGATAGATACTTCTTCCACCGTGGTCTACCTTTCTTACCTTTTGGCCAGTGTAGCAGTCCTACATCATCAAGAGCTTCACATTTTGCCAATTGGTCAAGTGTTTCGTAATTTTCTGGCAGCAACCCCTGTACGGAATCGGGAAATTTGTTACGAGCCGGTGGCGCCCATGCCCGACCGGGAGGAGGTTCAATGCCTTTCAATGACATGTATGCTCGCTCGCTGCCTGCTTTACCACCCGATAAATCAACTGTGCCCCATCTACCATGTTTGTCTCTACCTCGAAAAGTTTGCCGTATGTATTCATTGTCATAAGGGGTATACTGTTGATTCCAAGTTGCGCCATCGGACTTGACATAGTAAAGAATCCTGTCAGTATTCATTGCGTAGCGTTTCGCTAACGATTTCGTTGATGTCCGCTTCCAAATCACCTCATTCCGAAAATTATCGCGTCCAAATACTGCATCCATCAACAACTTTAGATAATGGGAAGCGGTCGAATCACAGTGAAGGTAGATGCTCCCTGTCTCCTTTAGAACACGTCGCATCTCAAGCAGCCGGAGCCCCATCATGATTAGATAGGACTTCATGTTTTTCCCATGGGTCAGCTCGGCTGCATGGATTGCTGCATACAAAGCAGGTTCTCTATCCGCCAATTCTCCGTGCTCTGCCTCGTTTACATCGCTGAGTGTCCACGTATCTTTGAACGCTGCACCAGCCGCTTCACTGCCTATCGGTGCAGCATAATCCTGATTCGAGTTGAATGGCGGATCGAGGTAGATTAGGTCTACGGTGTTAGCATCAAGGGCGCGTAGGATGGGGAGGTTGTCGTTTTCAAAAAGGGTGCGGTTTTGGAAATTCATTCTATATTAGTTTTGGTGGAGTGTCTGTTGGATAGTGTCACGAGTTTCGAAGAATTTGGGCTCATTGGACTGATGTATGAACAAAGGGTTGGGGCTCCCAACCGCTACGAAGCATCAGGCGTCTGTGTACATTCTTGATTGTCTGGTTGCGATGAAATGTCAACACGCCCTAGCAACTTGCGTTATCATATCACCAGTGAAAGGGAGTGTCAAGGAGAGACTTCAGTTCATTTAGGCTCTGGATAAACGGTATAAGAAAGCGCGATGAACGCGCTCCTGCAAATGGCGCGGCAAGAGCGCGGGTATTAGAGCATCATCATTCTATAGACATATCGCTCCGCTGGAGCGAAAGATACACTTGTCTACGGCTATTTTTCGGTTTTCTTCCTATCTAAGTCAGAGTCGGGATTCGGAGATTCCTCCTACGGGAGAATTATAGTAGATGTTAGAATTATTTGGACATCGTGACCTGTAAGTTCGAGGGCACCCACAAGGGGTGCCCCTACAAGCCTGTCTACATACCTGTCTACATATTTTGATAATTCACCATAATTAGACACTGTGAATCAGCTCCAATGGTTCGCCGAGTTACGGCACACGGAGTGTGCCTACTACTTTTGATGAATTGGCTTTGACAACTGGTAGGATATATGATAGAGTGTCTGAAATCACTCACCGACAGTTATGCTTGCCGTGTGAGCACCGTAGAAAGTAAACCTACACAACTTTGGTTGGAACGGTAGGAGAGTAAAAGATAATGACCAAAATGACTGGAGGTCAGGCGCTAGCACAATCGCTGTATCGAGAAGGGGTACGGGTCGTATTTGGATTGCCCGGAGCGGGGCAGTATGAAGCAATCGATGGCATCTACGAGGAGCCGGAGATTCGCTATTTTACTACTCGGCATGAACAAGCAACCACCCACATGGCGGATGGATACGCGCGAGTTAGCGGAAAGATTGCCACGGCGTTGGTGATTCCGGGGGCGGGCGTGTTGAACGCTTCGACCGGTATCGCGACTGCTTACGCCGTATCTTCACCGATGTTGGTAGTAACCGGCAGGCATGACCAAAGTCCCGATGATGACATGCCTTCAATACAACAGATTACCAAATGGACTGCGCGGGCAACAAGTCCTGCTGATGTTCCCGTGGTCCTGCATGAGGCGTTCCGTCAGCTAAAAACCGGCCGCCCACGTCCTGTCTACGTTGAGGTGCCACACGAGGTCCTAGCAGCGGAGGGGGAGGTAAAATTGCTTCAGCCAGCGTCCTATGAGCCGCCCATTGGTGAGCCGGGGCGGATTTCACAGGCGGCACAACTCCTTTTGAGCGCACAACGTCCCGCTATCTGGGCTGGGACCGGTGTGCAGCGTTCAGGAGCTTCACAAGTACTCGAAGCGCTAGCAGAACATCTTCAGGCGCCGGTGGTAACCGGTCGTGAAGGCAAAGGTGCGATATCTGACCATCATCCCCTCTCGCTCGGCATGGCTGAACTACGTTTTGGTCCTCTTCAAAAATGGCTTGCACAACGGGATGTCATCCTCGCTGTGGGAACGACGGCACGGGCTATCGGAGCTGCTAACCAGCAGCAGGTCATTCGTATTGATATAGATGAGGCAGAAATTGAGCGGGACGCAGCGCACTGCGTTGGTATTTTGGGGGATGCCCGGCACTGTTTAGAAGCAATTTATCGTATTGTCTCAACCACGACCTCTCCTCGTCCAAGGTTTGCAGAAGAGGTACGCGCCCTCAATACGGAGCGGTTCGATCCGCAGGTTCAACTCCAACCCCAATGGGGGTTCATGCAAGCAATCCGAGCGGCAATTCCTGATGACGGGATCTTTGTGCAAGGCATGAACCAGATGGGATACTATAGCCGCAACTACTATCCCGTGTATGAACCGAGGAGTTACCTCATTTCGGCGGGCAACCTCGGTGTTGCGTTTCCTATAGCACTTGGCGCGAAGGTAGCGAAACCGGATAAGGCGGTCGTGGTTGCCTCCGGCGATGGTGGTTTTCTCTACAATTCGCAAGAGTTAGCGACAGCTGTTCAGTACGGTATCAACGTAGTGGTGATTGTGTTCAATGACAACGCTTACGGAAACGTGCTTCGGGCTCAGGTCGAACAATTTGAGGGCCATGTGTTAGGAACGGAACTGTATAACCCCGATTTCGTGAAGTTAGCTGAGGCGTATGGTGTGCGAGGTGTTAGTGCACACGATGCTGCACAACTGGAACTTGCCTTACGGGAGGCAATGGCGGCTGATACACTAACAGTTATTGAGGTGCCTGTGGGTAGGATGGAGCGGCAGTATTAGGCTGCTTGGCACATAGCCCAACTGACGATACTTGTTCCAAAAGTTAAGAACCGGTGAAACTGTCCACATAGGGAATAAAAAATGACCGATTATCGCTTCAAACTTGGCATGTACCTACCTGAATTACGGCTGCCTTTTGACCAGGCGCTGGCGAAGGCAAAAGATATCGGCGCGGAGTATATTTGGTTTAATAGTTTGCCCGATGAGCCGCCAATCGCTGAAATGAGTGATGCAGAGATAGACCGTATGGGTAATCGCGTTGCACAGCACGGTCTAGAGATTTTTCTGATAGGTGCAAGCAACCCTTTCAAGGGGCTTCATCTGACTGATTTGGATGTGGACACGATGCAAACGCATCCAGTATTTCGCAAGGAATTTGATAACTTCAAGCGTTCCTTACAGGTCGCCCTCCGTTTGGGGATAGGCGCGGTGAACATTTTCACGTTTGCATGGCCGGGCGAGTATAGCGCGGGTAAGCCCACGTGGCCGATGCGGTGGCGAACACGAGGTGGTGTCATTGCCGATATTGACATGGATAAGCTCGTGAAAGCATTCTCAATGGTTGCGGCGGAGGCAGAACAGTACGACGTTGATGTAGCCTTGAGTATGATGCCTTGGAATTACACCAATACAACGGGCAACTTCCGTCGTGTCGCCGAAGCTGTCGGTTCACAGCGGATTAAAGTCATGTGGGGGCCCGCAGATAACACGAACTGTGGTGAATCAGACACGGCGACCGCTGGTTTCGACAATGTGCGTCCGTATCTGTATGGACTCCATATAAAGGATTTACGTGTAATCGATGGGCTGCATCTCAATTTCGAGTACTGTCCTATCGGTGAAGGCGATGTTGACTATTTGACGGTGTTACGCAACTTGCGTGATCATCAGTGTGATGCAGTGCTATCGGTCGCAACGCATTTTCAGCCGCCTAGCGGCTCCGCCGAAGAAGCGATGCGTATCAATTACGCCAATCTCAAGACACTTATTCACAAGGTAGAAGCTGAACCGGCGTAACGCATTGCGAAGCGCGTACCGGGGGATAGTAAGTGTATGCTGAAAAACTGACGAATTTCGACCGCCTCTGCATTCACACCGTGACAACGAAACCGTGGTCAATCGAAGAAATTATCAAGAACTATCCGCAAGCTGGGGTGAAGGCAGTTTCTGTTTGGCGCGACCTCTTGGAGAATCGGGAGGTCGCAAAAATTGGCGAGAAGATTCGGGATGCCGGAATGGAGATCGTCTCCCTCGTTCGAGGCGGATTTTTTGCCGGTACAACCGAAACTGAAATCCAAGCATCTTTTGATGATAACCGGCGGGCGATTGATGAAGCTAACAGGATAGGGGCACCAATGCTTGTGTTGGTATGTGGTGCGGTGCCCGGTCAATCCATTCAGCAATCTCTCTCTCAAATCCACACAGGCTTGGAAACCCTGCTGCCTTATGCTGAAAAGAGCGACGTGAAACTTGCCATTGAACCCCTTCACCCGATGTATGCTGATTCTCGTTCTGCTATCTGTACTATGAAGACTGCCAATGAATTTGCCGAGAGGTTTAATTCTCCCTATATCGGTGTCGTAGTGGATGTCTTTCATCTCTGGTGGGACCCCGACTTAGCGGCTGAATGCAAACGTTGTGGAGAAAATGGAAACCTGTTTGCTTTCCACATTTGTGACTGGAAACTAGACATGGAAGACATGCTCAACGACAGAGGGTTGATGGGAGAGGGAATCATCAGGGTTCGAGAGATTCGTTCTTGGGTAGAATCCGCCGGATTTAACGGTTTTCACGAAGTAGAGATTTTCTCGCGCCGCTTGTGGGAGGGGGACCAAAAAGAACTTCTTGAACACATCAAACAGGCGTACCTGGAATATGCTTGAGCCCTGTATGTACACAGAGGCATTGGATAGATTGTTTCGCATTTCATCGTTATTATGTAAGTCAAGTTAACATCTCCAGCAGTCCATGGAGGAAAAATTTAGAATGACCATTCGTGAGATTCAACAAACCGGACCATACTATTATACCTACTCCCCGTTTCATCCACCTATCGCAAAGGTGACACCCGGCGAGACAGTATGTATCCATACGGTAGATGCCTTTGAAAACAAGCTGACACCTGAAGTGGAGCACTTCGCGGACGTCTGTACTTATCCGTTCCTGAACCCACAAACAGGTCCCATTTTTGTCGAAGGTGCAGAACCGGGCGATACCCTTGTCGTGAAAATCCATAGTATCGAACCGACGCGGGACCATGCGGTTACTGGAACAGTACCGTATTTTGGAGGGTTGACTTCCACACGTTTGGACCCGATGCTGCAGGATGCGCTAGAGGAACAGTGGCTTTTTCTGCCCTTTGAGGAGGAAGGCATCCGTTTTGATGAAAAGCGGGTCATCCCCTATGCCCCTTTTATGGGCACGATGGGGGTCGCGCCGGAGATTGAAGCTGTTAATGCCTTGACCCCCGATTATTACGGTGGAAACATGGATTGTGTTGATACCTGTCCAGGAAACGAGGTCTGGTTTCCGGTATTGGTAGATGGGGCACACTTTTTTACCGGCGATGCACATGCAAGCCAAGGGGATGGGGAGCTTACCGGCGTCGCGCTTGAAATTCCAGCGAAAGTGACGGTGACTCTCGATCTGAAGAAGGGGTATTCGATTGAGTGGCCCCGGATTGTGAGTGATGATTTCATTATGGTAGCGGGAAGTGCTAGACCGTTAGACGCGGCAGCGCGTATCGCTTGGGTGGAGCTGATAGATTGGATGGTCGCGGATTATGGATTCGATCGGATGAAGGCTTATCACTTCCTTGGACAAGTAGGACAGATGCGGTTAGGTAACATGGTGGATCCGAAATTTACGATGGTTGCGAAATGTCCACGGGAATATCTATCGTAAGCACCGGAAATTAGATTAGATACTAACGTTAACAAATCTCATCAGGCCAAAATAGATTCAGGAGAAAGTAAATATGCTTGCGAGAGTTTTGAGCAGTGCTGTAATGGGAATTGACGCTTATATCGTCGAGGTTGAGTTGGATATTTCCGACGGATTGCCCTCTTTTGCAACGGTCGGTCTGCCAGACAGTGCTGTCAAAGAGAGTCGAGAACGCGTCACCGCTGCAATCAAAAATTCGGGATTCTATTTTCCCACCAGTCGAATCACCGCAAATCTTGCCCCTGCCGATGTCCGTAAAGAGGGGTCTGCGTTTGATTTACCCATCGCGTTAGGTGTGATGGCAGCGACCGGACAGATCCAGGTTGATAGTTTTGAGAAATTGTTAATTTTAGGAGAATTAGCCTTAGATGGAAGCATCCGGTCGGTGCATGGCTGCTTACCGATGGCAGCCGTTGCAAAGGAGAATCAGCTCACGGGCATGATTCTACCGAAGGCAAATGCGAAGGAAGCAGCGGTTATTGATGGTTTGGAGGTCTATCCGGTAGAGTCGTTGCAAGAGGCGGTTGAGCACTTGAACGGTAAGGAAATCATCGCGCCTTTCCAGTACGATATTCGGGAAGCGTTTGACCAGCATTCGGAGTACCCTATTGATTTTGTCGATGTCAAGGGACAAGAGCACGTCAAGCGAGCCATTGAAGTCGCTGCGGCGGGTGGACATAATCTTATCATGATTGGTCCTCCTGGCTCCGGCAAAACCATGATTGCCAAACGCATCCCGACGATTCTGCCAGATATGACGCTGGAGGAAGCACTTGAAACGACGAAGATTCATAGCATCATGGGGATGCTAGGGAATGATGTACCGTTGATAGCAACACGACCGTATCGATCTCCGCACCATACGATCTCCGATGCTGGCTTAATCGGCGGCGGCAAGTTTCCGCGTCCCGGCGAAGTGAGCCTCTCCCATCACGGCGTCTTATTTTTAGACGAGTTGCCTGAATTTCGGAAGAACGTATTGGAGGTAATGCGGCAGCCGCTTGAAGATGGACAGGTGGCAATTGCCCGTGCCGCTGCGTCTTACACCTATCCCGCCAATTTTATGCTTGTCGCAGCGATGAATCCGTGTCCGTGCGGTTTTTTCGGTGACTCCAGCCGCGACTGCCGATGCTCGCCGCAGCAGATCCAAAATTACATTTCCCGCATATCGGGACCTTTGCTGGATCGGATAGATTTGCAGGTAGAAGTGCCCGCTGTCAAGTATAGAGATTTGGCTAGTGACTTCGCCGGTGAACCGTCGAGAAGCATCCGCAAACGGGTACAACAGGCACGACACATCCAGCAGGGACGTTTCACTCACACGAAAATCTACTCCAACGCCAATATGGAATCCCGTCATCTCCGCGAGTTTTGCACTGTTGAAGACGCTGCACAGGAGTTGCTGCGTGTCGCCATCACGCAGCTAGGTTTGAGTGCTCGTGCCTATGACCGCATCTTGAAGGTGGCACGGACAATCGCTGACCTAGCAGAAAGCCAGACCATTGAGGCGGAGCATGTCTCAGAGGCTATTCAGTACCGGAGTCTGGACAGGAGTTTTTGGAATTAACAAGCGGCGGAGAAACCAGCTCCCTAAAACGCCGCCTCGAATAGATTGTGCATATCCGCTTTAGTGCACGGGCGTGGATTAAATTTATAACAGTGGTCAAGCATAGCGTCCTTCGCGATTTTGGGGATACGCTCCCGCTTTAATCCAGCGACCCCCAACCCCGTCGGTATCGAAAACTCTTCGTTTAGCGATCGAATTTCAGCGATGGCGGCATCAGCGGCATCCGCCTTTGATATCCCTGAAGTGTCAATACCTAACGCACCGGCGATGTCTGCGTAGCCGTCAACAGCATGAGGCAAGTTGAAAATCATTACTTCAGGTAGGAGGATGGCGTTAGCGATGCCGTGTGGAATATTAGCTTCTGTTGAAAGTTGATGCGCCAGCGAATGCACGGCGCCCAGTCCTTTCTGAAACGAGAACGCAGCCATTGCGGAAGCGATTAGCATTTCGCCCCGCGCCTCAACGTCGTTGCCCTGGTGGTACGCTTGACGGATGTTTTTGCCGAGTATCTTCAAGGCTTGTAGTGCCACCCCCTCGGCAATGGGATGATACCGTGTTGCGACGTAAGCCTCCACGCCGTGTGTTACCGCATCCATGCCTGTCGCTGCCGTTAAACCGGGCGGCATCCCGACCGTCAATTCCGGATCAAGTAACGCAAGAGATGCCATATTATACGGTGTGCTAATCGCGCGCTTCCGGTGCCCTTCCGTTGTGCGTCCAGAGGTATCGGTGATAATCGATCCCTGTGAGACCTCGCTGCCGGTTCCTGCTGTGGTTGGTATACATATTAGCGCAGGGAGATTGTTAGTGATTCGATCAATTCCGCCGACATCAACATAGTAATTTTCCAACGGTGGCTCGTGTGTCGTCAGGATGCGAATTGCTTTGGCGGCATCCATGACGCTCCCGCCGCCGACGGCAATCACTAGGTCGCACCCTTCAGTTCGATAACCCTTTAACCCCTCCAGAACGCTGAGATCTGTCGGATTTGGTTGAACTGCGTCGAAAATTGCGTAGTCGATTTGCGCGCTCTCCAACGGTGCAACGGTTCTTGACAAAATGCCAGCATTTGTCACCCCTTCGTCCGTAACAATGAGCGGCTTTTTCCCTCCGAAAGCACAGACATGCTCTCCTAACTGTTTTATCGCTCCCGCACCAAATTGGATCGATGGGGGCAAGAAGTAGTTTACGATTATTTGTTCCGCCATTTTGCTCTCCATTTCTGGACATCTAAGCAAGTTTAAGTATAAATTTTTAGTTTTTACAGAAGGGTCTGGTGAAGCTGCTCTGATTCATGAATCCCCATCAAAGATTGGAATCGTGAAAAAGGTAATCTATCAAGCCACCCGATGACAGTTTCACAGAGTTGA
>JAJEAL010000118.1 GCA_022822785.1 Candidatus Poribacteria bacterium | reverse complement strand
TCCCCCTGAACCCCTCTGATAAGAGGGGAAAGACAAGGGAGAAGATCCCCCTCTTATCTTCTCCCCTTGTCAGGGGAGTTGGGGGATTTAGGGAGGTGGTTGTGTGTCGAAAGTGTATAAGTAATTATAGAATTCACCATAATATAGATTAAAGGAGAAACCATGAGCAATCTAAAAATTCGTGACGTGCGTGTTATCGTGACGCAGCCGACGGCAAACCTCAACGTGGTAAAAATAGAGACCGATGAACCGGAATTGTACGGCTTGGGTTGTGCTACTTTTACCCAACGCGCCCTTGTCGTTGAAACTGCGGTCAACGATTACCTGCGCCCGTTTCTCATTGGCAAAGATCCCGCTGACATCGAAGACATCTGGCAGTCGTGCAATGTATCTGCATATTGGCGGAACGGGCCCGTCCTCAACAACGCCATAAGCGGCGTTGATCAAGCGCTCTGGGACATCAAGGGTAAGGTCGCGGGAATGCCCCTCTACGACCTGTTCGGCGGAAAATCGAGAGAGGCTGCGGCAGTATATATCGTGCCCGGCGGGAGCAGCCTCCAAGAGTATGAAGAAAATGTCTGGGCGCTCATCGAAGATGGTTTCCGTCACTTCAAACTTGGGGGGGCGGATCGCTTCTTTTCCGACGACACGCCACATAGCACGAAGCCTGTCATCACAGACAAGGTTTCTGAATCGAGCGGCAGTATCCACGACCCGGCCAAATCGGTTCGCACCATTGTACGTGCCTTTGAACACTTCCGGACCACCTTCGGCTGGGACGTTGAGGTCATTTACGATGTCCATGAGCGCCTCCCACCTATTATGGGACTCGGTCTGGCAAAAGAACTTGAACCGTTTAGGCTCTTTTTCTTAGAGGACCTTTTCGCACCGGAGGATAACGACTATTTTCGGCTGGTCCGAGAGCAGACCAGTACACCGATTGCCATGGGCGAGCTATACAACAACCCACACGAGATGATTCCGATGGTCAAAGACAGGCTGCTAGATTTCATGCGTGTGCACGTCTCCCAAATCGGAGGGTTGACACCAGCGCGGAAGCTCGCAGCGCTCTGCGAAGCCTTCAACGTCCGAACCGCTTGGCACGGTCCCACCGATGTCTCCCCAGTGGGGCACGCCGCCCAACTGATGCTCGACCTGAATGTGTGGAATTTCGGCATCCAAGAAGCGGGACCTTACCAGAGCGAGCTCCTGAAAGAGGTATTCCCCGGAACGCCTGAGGTCCGCAACGGGTATATGTGGTCTAACGGCAAGCCGGGGCTCGGCATAGATATAGACGAGGAATTAGCAGCAAAGTACCCAATCACCGAACCCGCCCGTTCAAACTGGTCTTGGGGCAATGTCAGGTTAGCAGACGGTACTATAATCCGTCCGTGATACACAACGAGAAACCGAGTTTTTTCGGAAAAACTCAGTTGCTTTGTACAATTTCTGAAAATAAATACAAGGATAAATCATGTCAGATCGAATCAAAATGGGGTTAATTGGTTGTGGAGGTATGTCCGGTGCCCACATGCGGGGCTATCAAGAGCTGTGGTCAAAAGGGATTAAGGATTTTGACATCGTTGCCGCTTGCGATATCGATGCTAGTCGCGCCGAGGAACGGGCAGTGCAGGCGCATGAATTTCAAGCGGGCACCAAACCTGCGGTCTATACAGAGGTCGAAGAGATGATCGTGAACCATTCAGATCTCGACTGTGTGGACATCTGTGCCCTCCACAGCGCACACCATACCCTGGCCGTTACCGCACTAGAAGCGGGGATGCACGTCATCATAGAAAAGCCGCTCGGAATTACCATGCGTGCCTGCAAACTCATTCTCGACGCTGCAGAAAAGGCTGGACGCATCCTGTCTGTCGCTGAAAATTATCGCCTAGATCAGATGCAACGGGCACGGCGATGGGCGGTGCGTCATGGGCGGATTGGCGAACCACGGATGTTTTTCTGGGTAGAAGTCGGCGAGAGCTTGGGGAAATGGGGCTGGCGTAATTTCAAGATGGACGCCGGCGGCGGTTGGGCCCTTGACGGCGGTGTTCATTTCACAGATCTGATGCGCTTTATTCTCGAAGCGGAAGCAGTAGAGGTTTACGCCATCAATAAGGCTTACGAACCTTATCGCTATGATGATCCGGCAGCGCGGCGCGGCGGCTACGACGTTGACGTTGAGGACGCGATGATCTCCACAATTAAATTTGAGAGAGGCATCACCGCTCAATGGACATGGGTCGGTTCAGGACCAGGGAACGGTATCAGTCGCAGGACCCTTTACGGTAGCGAAGGCAGCTTGGATGCCGAGGTAGGACTCACAACTCGCGGCGGCGAAACCATCAGCAACGATGCGCTGCTCCAAGAATTTCTGGCGCACATCAGCGATGATGAACGCGAATATTACTTCCCTAACGGTATTCAGGATACCGTCGCCATAGAACTCAAGTATTTTGCAGATGCCATCACTACCGGGGGCAAGCCGGAGGTGGATGGGATTGAAGGCATGAAATCCGAAGCGGTCTGTATGGCTGTCTATGAGTCCGGTTGGTTTGGTCGTCCGGTGACGCTAGCAGAGATTGAAAGCTGCGAGTTAGAAGGATATCAGGCAGAGATTAACGAGAAACTAGGGATTGAGTGAAGCATCAACGCCACATGAGTCTTTTAGATAGGAGAAAAGCATGAACCAACAGATAACATCTCCCGAAGCATTTTTTGGCTTTCAGCTTGGAAGCGATCGGAAGATGGCACGGTGGGACCAGATTGTCGATTACTTTCGGCTATTGGAGCAGCAGAGCGATAAGATTCAAGTCATTGATATGGGACCTTCCACAGAGGGACACCCGTTTCTGCTTGCGATTATCTCCTCACCCAAAAACCTTGCGAATGTCGATCGGCTCCGTGAAGTGAACGATCAAATTAAGGATCCGCGCGGTATCTCGGAGGAGGTAATACACGCCCTGGTGGAAGAGGGGAAGGCGATTATCCTCCAGTCGATGGGGCTGCACGCAACGGAGATTGGCAGTACCCAAATGGTATCGGAGTTGGCTTACGATCAGATTACGCGGACAGATGAAGAGACGACACGTATTCTCGATAACGTCATCTCTCTGATAGTTCCGTGTTTCAACCCGGATGGCCAGATTATGGTGGCCGACTGGTACAACAGATATGTCGGCACAGAATACGAAGGCTCTACGACGCCGTGGCTGTATCACAAGTACGCCGGGCACGACAACAACCGCGACGCTTTTATGTTCAACCTAGTCGAATCTCAATATATGGCGCAAATCATGTATCAGGAGTGGCAACCACACGCCTACCAAGACCATCATGAAATGGGCTGCTATGGGGCACGCTTGTGGGTATGCCCCTATTCGGAGCCGCTGCATCCGCACGGGGATCCGTTGGTCTGGCGGGAGATTAGCTGGTACGGCGCACACATGGCATATAAGTTAGAAGAAGCGGGCAAGACCGGTGTCCTCAATGCGTCGATGTTCCCAGCATGGAGCCATCTCGGTTTTCACTGGATGGGCAACTATCATAACATCGCTAGTATGTTGACAGAGTCGGCACACGCGAAGTTAGCAACACCGATGTACATCCACAAAAGCCAGCTCAGAGGCGATGACGAGCGGAAACCACTTCGGGACAGAGGGGCGAACACATTACGGGCGTTTCCCCACTACAAGCCTCAGACCAACTTCCCGCACCCGTGGGAAGGAGGGTGGTGGCGGGTCCGTGACATCGTTGAACAACAAAAGATTTCGGCGTGGGGGCTGCTTGACATGGCAGCACGGAATAAGGATACGATTCTGCGAAATGCGTATCTGAAAGCGGAGCGACAAACAGCGCTCGGCGCGTCTGCCACACCTACTTCATACCTCATCCGCCCAGACCAACACGATTCGCTGACCGTCCTAAAGGCGATTAACAAACTGTTGGTGCAAGGGATAGACATCTGTAAAGCGACCCAAGATTTCACGGTCAACGGTTCAAACTATCCCGCGGGAACCTACTGCATCCCCCTCGACCAACCGAAGATGGGAGTTGTTAAGACCCTGTTAGGACGCACCTTATACCCGGACGACGCTTGGACGCGGCAACCCAATGGATCACCTCAAAGACCCTACGATACCACAACGGACACCATAGCGGAGTTTATGGGGGTGGATGCTGTCCCGGTGAAGGGGACTATCGACGGAGACTTTGAAGCGGTTACGGCACCAGAACCCGTTGCCGGAGAGATTATCGGCACCTCACAGGTCGGCTACCTTTTCGATGGCAGATTAAACGACAGTTTCAAAGTCCTTAATCGGCTGCTCGATCAGGAGATAGAGGTTGCCCGACTTCATGAAACGGTGTCAGTAGGAAACGAAAAATTTCCGGCGGGGGCGTTTGTGGCTGCTGCTGGATCTGAAAATCTCCTCGCCGAGGCTGCCGCAACTTGTGGCGTTACCTTCTACGGACTGGAGGAGGAATTGGAGGTCGAACAGTGTGCCGTCCGGCGAGCGCGAGTCGGCATGTATCAACGATATTGGGGAGGCAACATGGATGAAGGCTGGACACGGCTGCTCCTAGAACAGTTCGAGTTCCCTTACAAGACACTGAAGGACCCAGAGATGAAAGCCGGCAACCTGAACGAGTGCATTGACGTCCTAATACTTCCCAGCGATTCCAACGATATGATCACCGGCGACAACGCAGACGGACGGCTTAGGGAAAACCTCGTCCCGCCGGAATACCGAAGTGGTATTGGAGAGGAAGGGGTCAAGGCGATACAGGAATTTGTCGAAGCCGGCGGCACCCTGGTAGCACTCAACGAAGCCTGTAACTTCGCTATCCAGAAGCTGGACCTGCCGGTGCAAAATGTCCTTGCAGGCAGGTCAGCCAAAGAATTCTTCTGTCCCGGCTCCACCCTACACGCCAATATCGACACGAATCATCCACTCACTTACGGGATGCCTGATGAAACGCTCGTCTTCTTCTGGAGCGGTCCCACCTTCCGCATCCAACCCTCTTTTTCCAATGAAAGGTATGAGATTCTCGTCCAGTACCCTGAAAGAGAGGTCCTGCAGAGTGGGTGGCTTGTCGGCGAGGAACAGATTGTAGGAACAGCTGGGATGATTGCAGCCGGTTACGGCAAAGGTTCAGTTATCCTATTCGGATTCAGGCCGCAGCATCGGGCGCAGACGCATGGGACGTTCAAGTTGTTCTTTAATGCACTTGTTGGCTAGGTTGCTCATGTCAAGAATCTGTTTACTCAACCCAGTCTATTTCCACGGCACCGGTACGCCGAGTTCGTCCGCCAACGTTTCGAGGGATTGCACCTGGGAGTTGTGGAGCGGGATACCGTTCGCACGACGTTCTTGGGTGAGTTCCCATTCGATTTCGCCGGGAAGCGTGACCCGATCAAACCCTTTTCTCGGTTTAGCTTTGCGGGTCGTGCGAATCTGTTCATCCATCTCCTCCTTAAATTCATCAACCGAGGTGAGATTCGCGACGTTGATAGCCAGAAAGAAGTGAGAGGACGCAGTTTTCTCAGGTGGTGCGTTCCGTGGATTGTACGCTTTATTAATCCCCATCAATCCACCGCCTAGAGGGCCGCACAATACATCCATGATCATGGCAAGCGCAGAGCCTTTGGGGCCAGCAGCGGGTAGGATTGCTGCCACCTTTGAGGGATCATCGGTCTCCTCACCGTTTTCGTCGAGCCCCCAACCGAGCGGAATCTTCTGATTATACATCCGTGCAGTCCCAATTCTTCCCGCAGCGGCAGCACCACACGCCATATCTAGCACAAGCGGCGGCTCTTCACCGGTGGGAATAGCGAAAGCGAGCGCGTTGTTTCCGATGGAGTTAGTCCTCGCGCCGAAGACAGCGACGTTCACCCCACCTCCATTAGTGGTTGCAAAGCCGATCATATCGTGCTCAAGCGCACGCATTGCATGACTGGAGGCTGCCCCGAAGTGGTTGCTGTTCCTAACAACCACCACGCCGATCGAAGTCGCTTGGGCTTTTTCGATGGCACGGTTCATCCCGTGGATAGCGACAAGATGTCCCAAGCCCCGGTCGCCATCAAGGACAGCGGAGGCGGGGTTATCCTCAAGTGTCTTAATATCAGGATTCGGATTAGTACCGCCGCTCTTCATCGCGCGGACGTAGCCCGGCACCCCACGTGTGGCGTGTGAAGGAACGCCCCGCAGATCCATT
>JAJEAL010000026.1 GCA_022822785.1 Candidatus Poribacteria bacterium | reverse complement strand
GAAGCAGTAAATATCCATCGTTGATATAGGATTTTGCCCAAAGATTAAACTGCCCTTGTCCCATTTTCAAATCCTTATATGATGATTGTCTGAAACCGTTCATTATTCTGCTCGAATGATCCGCCACATTTTCAATAGAATTTTACGCTATTGAAATCAAAAAAGTCAAAACGAAAAATCTTTGTTGACGGATTCTACACAAGAAACCTCCATCTTAAAAAAATCAGCAACACTCCGAACATTCTTTAATCTGAACTGCCTATAAATTAAAGAGAGATACGCTGTCCAATCAAAAGCTAACAGCATATCTTCGGAAAACGATCCATAAGACTGTTTGAGCTATTTCTATCCTAATTGCTAGTAATGGATATACTCAATTTCCCGCAACCCCAAAAGTTCACTAAAGGAGATTTAGATCTATGAAACATTACACATCGGTTCTGACCATTACTATACTTTTCTTAATGGTAGGACTCTGTTTTGGGCACGGCGACCGCGAAGTTGCCGAGGACCAAGAAACTGTCCAATCGACAGGGTACTGGATTTATAACGACCTTGACCAAGGCTTCGGAGAAGCTCAGAAGACAGGTAAACCGTTACTCGTTGTCTTCCGCTGAGTGCCGTGAGTGAGCTGTAAAGGCTTCGACGAACAGGTTGTTCGTCACGACGAAAAAATTAGCGAGCTGATGAAACAGTTCGTGCGTGTTCGCATCATTCAGGGCAACGGGATGGATTTATCGCTCTTCCAATTCGATTATGACCTGACATTTGCGGCTTTCTTCCTTAACGCCGATAAAACCATCTACGGACGCTTCGGGACCCGATCGGACTTTGAAAATGCGGCGAAAGACATTTCGATTCAAGGGTTCAAGAAAGCGCTTGAGGGTGCGCTGGAACTCCACAAAGGCTATCCGGGGAATAACGCACTCTTGGCGGGCAAAATGGGACCGGAACCGCAGAAGAAAGTGCCGGAAGCCTATCCGACGTTGTTACGCTATACCGCTCAGTTAGATTTCAACTCCCGGATTAACGCCCAATGTATCCACTGTCATCAGGTCGGTCAAGCACAGCGAGAAGTTTATTGGTACGAACGGAAACCGGTTCCCGACGAAGTGCTCTATCCATTTCCACTTCCAGATATTTTGGGATTGACGTTTTCGTCCAACCATCCAGCGAAGATTCGCAATGTCGCTCGCGGCTCGTCGGCGGAGAAGGATGGTTTTCGTGGTGCGGATGAACTCCTGACCTTTGATGGTCAACCCATCCTTTCGATCGCGGATATACAGTGGGTTCTCCACCGCGCACCTGCTAAAGGTTCACTGCCCGCGAAAATTAACAGGCGTGGACAGGAGATAGATTTGACAGTGACGCTCAACGACGACTGGCGGAAAGGTAGCGACATCTCTTGGCGTACAACGACACAGGAGTTACGCCTCGTCGCCCTCGGCGGTATGGTACTGGAAGATATGTCCGATGTCGAACGTCAAGGAACGGGGATTGATGCAGCGAAAATGGGGTTGCGAGTCGATAGTGTCAACCGTGGCGGACGTCGCGGGGGTGGGCAAACCAATGCCGCTAAAGCAGGGATTCAAAGGGGTGATGTCATCGTTGCATTCGGCGATCAAACGCAACGGTTAACAGAAAGTGGCATCATTGGCTATGTGCTTCAGGAACATCCCGATGCGAAGGCGTTGCCTGTAGTCGTTCTACGGGATGGCGAGCGGATGGAGTTCCAGATGTCATTGGAATAGTTCGCAGCGTTGCACCCATCCTTTAAAAAAGTTGGCAGAATGCCTCAATTCGTTATCGGATAAAAATAGGAAATGGGTTGTTAGTAGGTTGAACCGAACCCATAAACTACGTAACGAGTCATGCGTCATACGTAAAGGGAAACAATTCACGTATTACTCGATATATGTTACTTTTTTGCAGACAGAATAGGAGTAATTTATGGAACGTTTGGATGTGCTTCATCCGTCAATTAATGACTACTTGCTTAAGGTTATTCCGGACCGCGACGCGGTACTAACGGAGATGGAAGCATACGCATGGGAAAACCGTTTTCCGATTGTGGGTCCACTCGTTGGGCGCGTGTTACATCAGTTGGTGCTGCTGACGAATCCGACACGAATCTTTGAGATGGGATCTGGTTTTGGCTATTCGGCATATTGGATGGCGAAGGCGTTACGGCAACCGGAGGCAGGCATCATCTGTACCGACGGTTCACAGGAAAACGCGGACCGTGCAGCCGGTTATCTTGCGAGAGGTGGAGTCGCGGATCGGATCGACTATCGCGTCGGGAACGCACTCAAAATCATTGACGACACGGACGGTGAGTTTGACATCATCTACAACGACATTGATAAGGACGGCTATCCCGAAGCGTTTGGCAAGGCAATTCCACGGCTCAGGAGCGGCGGGCTGTTTATCACGGACAACATGCTGTGGCAGGGACGTGTCGTTACATACGATACGGATGGCGATGTGCAGGGACTTGATGAAGAGGAGGAATGGCGGCACAAGACCACTGTCGGGGTCAAGGAATTGACGCGGCTGCTTTACAGTTCTCCTGACGTATTCACGACAATCATTCCGCTTCGCGATGGAGTCTCCGTCGCGGTGAAACGTTAGGGCGCGTCGGCATTTTGCTGTTGCCAATTGAGCAAGCACCGTAATTATCGGGCGTTTTGATCACAACAGACGTGGTCGTTCCAGATCGTCTTACAGCGAACCGGAAGGGTTCAATCTGTTTAAATTTCAACTGTTGAGATTTATCTATCGGTCCCCAAATGCCGATTTTGGAAAATTGACCTACAACAGGGCAACCACAAGTGCTCGCATCCCGATTTATTGGGGGCACCTAACCTTCTAGCAGGCATGGAGTGTGTCGAATCAGAGTTCAGTATTATTTTGATGCTAGATGATATACTTCGATTTCGCGGACTTGCGCCCATGCCGGTTGGATAACACGGAAGTGTGGATAATATGCCCCTGCAAGGGTGGTCCGTCGATCTACCACTTTGTCTCCTGGATCCAAAAGTACCTTTGTGACAACGTGGTCGTCCACGGTACGGGAAACGTTGATACGGATACTGTTTGTCCGGCAATTCAACCGATCAATGACAATTTCTGATGGTGCACGGCTTTTGCCAATATCTCGTAGCTGACGTACCGAGTGAACGGTTTTCCACTCGAAATCGTCTAGGTCCCAGTAGTCCACATGAAACCAGAATAGATTCCCGTTATGGATGATAATCTTCCGAACAGGCTTAACTTCTGGAAACCGTAATGTAAAGATCCGTTCATTTGTTGCCGCTATCGCTGCGACGGTGTCTAGTTTCCCATCGTTGAGCGCTGGATGATTTGCTTTTGCCCCGTAACTTGCCAGCGCGAAATTCTCACTCCAGGAGTTAGAGAGTAGGGAAGACCAAACACATCCGGATAGGGTGATACAAGCAGCGAACAACAGGGAAATTCCACAGTATTTTGGCAGATTCATCCTTTTCCTCCCAATTATATTTCATAGATCGCACCTATCATTATCAAAGATAAGGACGAATTTTAACTGTCTCTTGTTTAGGGCGAAACCAAGTCCGTTGGAATTTTCCGATAAGAAGCATTCCTACACCAAACCCCCCGACATGCGCTGCCCAAGCGATAGACGCCCCTTGGAACGAAAAATAGACATTGACTAACTGGATGACTATCCACGGTAACAGTAGAACAATCGCGGGTACAGAGATAATATAGATAAGGAGAAGGCATCGAACGCGTGCCTTGGGACAGGCGGCAAAGTGTGCTCCCATTACGCCGGCGATTGCGCCGCTTGCACCAATCAGGGGCAAATTTGAATCGTAGTAAATTATCACGTAACAGAGGGTTGCCAATACACCGCACAATAGGTAGAATAGGAGAAATTTCAGGCTCCCAATCATGCTTTCAAGGGTCGGACCAAAAGCTGAGAGATAGAGCATATTGCCAATAATGTGGATAAATCCTCCCTGTATAATGTGGACATCGTGTAAAAATAGGGAGGTAAGGAGCGTCTTCTCGAAAAGGTTTGGAAGCGGTGGTAGGAAGGAATAGCGATGGAGAATCTGGGTAGGGATTGCGCCAGATACTTCCGCCAACGAGACCCCTTGATAGAGCGCGTAGAGCTGATATACAAAAACCACGAGATTTGTAACGATTAAGAATTGGACTGCGCGCGGCTTGAAAGATTCCTGTGCCGAGGGCGTGCTTGGGAGCGGAATAAGCAAAGTATCGTATCCTTTCGACAGATGAGCAGATAGGCAAGTCGGTGCTCACGTCACACATAAAATACGACATCCAATGCGTTCCGTTTCACGTTTCACTCGACACATCAAATCGATCAATGATTCCCATAACTAATTCCCTGATGGGAGCCGTTTCGATTTCAAATACCTCTTGGGCGACGCCCGGTCCTGCCCCGACAAGGACGATATCGTTCTCTCCTGCCCCAACATAATCTACGGCAATCGTCGGTGTTCGCACCAGCTGCGATTTCAAACTTAGCGGTTGAACGAGCAGGAGTGTGCGATTCTGATAGGCAGGGTGCTTAATCACGGAAACCACTTTACCTATAACCTTTGCGATGTACATCACTCCTCCGCTCTCTCGGTCACAGTGATCGAATCAACAATCCCCACTACAGCGACATCAACAGGCATCGCACGTTCCGCTGATACGAATGCGGCATCTCCGCCAGTGACGATATAGACCAGTTCACCATATCCGGCGGCGCCTTGTATATCAACGGCTGTGACTGGATCGCCGACGATTCCTCCCTCTGCGTCAAGGGGTTGTACAACAAGGAGACGATAACCAACCACGCTTGGATCTTTTCGCGTTGCGACGATGGTTCCGAGGACCTTTGCAATATCCATAGGGCATTAAACCGTACGTTACGACGTATTGAGACTGGTCGAACTTCTTACTGTAATTCGCCAGACGATACAATGAATTGGAATTCCTTGCTAGAAAAAACACACAGCCCGTCTATAAACATGCCACTCTGCTGGCGTTGTGTTGGGTCATTAATTCATGCGATAACTAAGTTCGGCGCGAGAGTCGGGCAAGATGACCGACCTACGGGTATGATGTTGGATTTCACTGATCCATTTGTCAATGGGTCTTAATGCAACCCACATATCGCGCCGTTAGGGCTTTCAGTCGCAACTTATAGCCGGAAATTTGGATAATCCTTAGTGCTTTTGAATCCCATACTCTTCCATTTTGGAGTGGAGGGTATTCCGGTTAATTCCAAGTATATCGGCGGCTTTCCTGCGATTCCATCCGGTGCGCTGGAGAATCAATTCAAAGAGCGGTTTTTCAACGGCAGTGCGTATCTCTGCATGAAGCTGCCCAGCGGCGGCTCCCGATTCGGTAAATTCCTCAACACGCTCCGACATTAATGCGGCAAGACGGCTCTCGAACCCTCCTGGAGCCTTTGTCGGAGAGATGGTCGGGTTCCCCGAAAGTTCTGGAAAGTGTTCTGGAAGAAGCACCTGACCGGCGCACATTACGAGTGCTCGCTTTAGAGCATTTTCAAGTTCGCGGACGTTTCCGGGCCAATCATATGCCATCAGCAGCTTGAAGGCTTCCTGCGAAATCGTTCCTTTGGGCTGCTCGTAGTCCTGAGCAAAACGGGACATGAAGAAATCGACCAGATCGGGGATGTCCTCTTTCCGTTCACGCAACGGCGGTAAAAAGATTGGTACTACATTAAGCCGATAAAACAGATCTTCCCGAAATGCGCCTTCTTGAATTGCTAAATCAAGGCGTCGGTTTGTGGCGGCAACCACCCGCACATCGACCTTGCGAATCTCATTTGATCCAATCGGTTCAACTTCCCGTTCTTGGAGGACCCGCAGCAGTTTCATCTGCACTTCTATTGGTAATTCACCGACCTCGTCAAGAAAAATCGTACCTCGGTCTGCCTGCTCAAATTTCCCCTCACGTGCTGTGTCAGCCCCTGTATACGCCCCTTTAACGTGTCCAAAGAGTGCGCTTTCGATCAGATCGGAGGGAATCGCGCTGCAATCGACCACCACAAACTCCTCATTTGCCCTTTTACTATTTTGGTGAATCGCTTTGGCAATTGATTCTTTACCAGTGCCGCTCTCTCCCATAATCAGGACCGTCTCGTCGCTGATCGCCGCCCTGCCAATGGTCAGGTAAATCATGTGCATCGCATCGCTCTCCCCAACAATCTGAGTGCCTATCTCATCCCCGTTTTGTGATGGGGTGGTATCCACCGGTGGCGAATCTTCGGCGATTGCGACTTTCGCTTGATCCGCAGCATATACCGCACGGGCGACCAAAGGTGAGATTTGTTTGAGATCAAAAGGTTTGGTCATATAGTCATAGGCGTGGCGCTTTGCGGCTTCAATGGCTATTTGTGTTGTGCCGTGGGCAGTGATGATAATAATTGATGCGGTGTTATTGATCTCCTGAAGCTCTTCAATCAGATCTAACCCATTGACATCAGGCATAAAGATATCGAGGAAAATGGTATCAATCGTTTCTGATTGGAGGAGATCGACGGTCTCTTTCCCGTTCCGCGCGGAGAATGTGCGATACCCTTCCTTCTGAAGGGCTTTCTCTAAAACAAAGCGTATGCTATCGTCGTCGTCAGCGATGAGAATTGTGTGTGCCATATAGATCTAATGAAAGTTGTCTGAACCGAGACCGGCAGCTGCAAAAGCAGCATCGATACTAAGTTAAATCATAATATCTAAGCTGTGAGTGTAGAGTTCGATACCCAGTCCTGTCGCCAATTTGACAGCATTAGGATCAACAAACGGAGATATGAAAAATCTTCGATTTACCGTTACATTTTCGGTCTGTTCAAAGAATGCCACTTTCCTTTGAAAAAGGACAAGGTCGCCGCGGCTGACTGGTGATTTAATTTCAACTGCAATCACTGATCAACTCATAACGAATCTCGGGGTTTTGGGTTATTAAGCGTGGAAATTCATTAGCGATTAATTGGCGAATTTCTTCTTCAGTTAATGACATGTTTCTTTTATTTGTCATATTTGTATTCACTGAATTTGCTCAAACCGGCAGCGTAACAATAAACGTTGCCCCTTGAGGTTCTGTTACGTCTACTTCAATGGTGCCCCCGTGTTCTTCAACGATCTGTTGGCTAATCGCTAGGCCTAATCCTGTCCCTTTCTGTTTCGTGGTGTAGAAGGGATCGAACAGACGGGAAGCGACCTCCGGCGGTATACCACGTCCAGTGTCCATAATATAAATTTGAACCGCCTGATTCGGGGCATTATAGACTGTCCGAACTGTCAGCACGCCGCCATCTTCCATCGACTCAATCGCGTTACGAAATAGATTCAGCAACACCTGTGTCATCCCGTCGCCGTTCATAGAAACCGGTGGACAATCGGCAGCGAAGCACTTTTCAACACAGATATTGTCCCGATCCAACTCCGACTGACAGATCGAGAGGCTATTCTCAATTAAGTCGCCGATGTCGCTTGGTTTGACACCGGCGGTGCGTGGGTTACCGGACACAAGCAGCTGCTCAACTACCCTGTTCAAGCGATCGACTTCTTTGATAATCACCTGAATGTATTCTTGAATCTGTGGATTCGATTCGTCCTCTAGTTGCAGCAGCTGCGCCGCCCCCTTAATTCCGCCAAGTGGGTTTCTCACCTCATGTGCCACTGTTGTTGCAAGCTTGCCTAGGGCGGCGAGCCGTTCAGATTGTACTAGCGAATCAATCATCTGCTGGATTTTGACGCGTTGTGCCACAATCGCTGCGATAATTGTCAAAACACGGATATCATCATCAATAGAAAACTCGTCCGATGCCTTATCAATCGTTAGTGTGCCAATCACGCGTTCGTCCACCACCACTGGGATACACCAGAAAGCGATTGGATCTTTAGACTCGACCGACTTCGCATCTAGAAACTCCATCTGTTGAAGCGGAGTGCGACTATGGGGTACACCAATCGGTTGCCCAGACTGGAGCACCTGCTGTTGGATAAGATCGATTTGGCTGTCCGTTCCACGACGGAGCTCCGCGTCCGTCAATCCGAAAACCGCCTCGACCTTTTTGACTGGCTCACCCTCCTCCCAGATCCTAAGTGTGCCTCGGTATACACCCATCCGGTCAGTAAGAGTTTTAATGATTTTCTGAAATAATTCATCTAACTCTAGGGCGGTGTTAGCGCTATCACTAATATCAAAAAGGGTAGATAGATCGCGCACCCGTTTTTCAAGGTCTGTGTTCGCATAATCGATCTGCCGAAGCTGTGCCTCCATGGTAGCCCGTTGTGCTTTGAAAAGCTGAATCGTGCGGACGATGAAATATGCAATGATAGGATACAGGATCGCAACCACCCCAAAATGAATCTGCTCATAGTAGAGCCCGGCGTGTATCCAGTTGGCTAATATTGTGCACGCAAGCAAGAGATACTGTCCGCGACGGTTATCGTATATCCCTGCGAGAATAATGATGCCATAGTACAGATGTGAGGCGACACCATAGTTCTCCGGAATATTCAAACCGTAAACAAACAGGTTAATCAGTAGGACAACGAATATGAGGAGGAAAGTTAGCATGGATGCACGTGTTGCCTCCGATAGGGTATCAAGGATTCAGAAATTTGACCTACAAGGAATCTTACTGCTTGTCTCGTAAGAAATTGTCCAGCATTCTGAGCCCGATCCGCCCGCTTTTCTCCAAATGAAACTGCATTGCGATTAGGTTCTGATATGCAACGACACTCGAAAACTCAACGCCGTAAGTGGTCTGCCCCACGATGTATGAATTGTGCTGTGGAATTGGGTAGTACGAATTGACAAAGTAGAAATGTGCCGGATTGGGAACATCTTGAAAAATTGGATGCGCCTGGGTCTGATACACTTCATTCCAGCCAATCTGCGGTACTTTTAAGGTCGGTGTTGGCTCGTACTTTTTGACAACGCCCGGCAGGATACTGAGGCAATCGGTGTCCTCCTCTTCGCTGTGATTGAACAGAATTTGGATACCGATGCAGATACCCAGCATCGGCTTGCCCGACTCGTACACCTTCCACATGACATCTACGAGGCCGGCCGTCTTCAAGTTATCCATTGTTGCCCGTGCCGCACCCACCCCGGGAAATATAACCTTCTCTGCGTCCAAAATGGTCTGGGGGTCGGCGGTAATTTTTCCGTCGTAACCCAAGTATTTGACAGCACGTTTAACGCTTGTCAGGTTGCCCGCGCCGTAGTCGATGATTGCAATCATTAGGGGCTCATATTCATAAAAGATTCGTTTGAAAAATTAAGAAGGGGCCGTTGAAATGGTGTTGCAGGGTGAAAATTTCAAGCTATGAAAATAGGTTTGAGACGTTCATCTGTTCAAACGCGACCTTGATTTGACTCAAAAAGTCCTATCTGTTTGGAGGTCCCTGTACTGCTCGATTTAGCTCGTCCCCAAATGGCGTCCAAGTTCGGTGTGCATTCATAATCTTTGAATAGACTTGAAATATCATCGGCTTCTCTTTTTTTAGAAAGCCTTTCTCGGATGATTTTGACATTAATCTTATCGAGCTCAATCCCGATCGATTGTCGTCCTAGCTGCTCGGAAACGACCAAAGTAGTTCCTGAACCTGCAAACGGATCCAACACAACATCACCGGGATTTGTCGAAGAAAGGATTATCCGAAGGAGCAGTTGAATCGGTGCCTGTTGTTTGTGCAAGCGATTTCCCTTCGCATCCCGCAAGGCTTCATCACCGGCAAAATATCCGGAGGTCAACTCACGAATATCGTCCCACACATCGGTGACGAACAGGCCATTCTCGCGCTCATATTTGTAGTCCACAGGGAGTGGTGGATTAATTCGCAGACGGTGAAAGACCTGTGGACGCTCCCCTTTCGTTGCAAACGCAATGATCTGATAATGTTTGCCAAAACGGTTCATTCCGGGGACAGCGGACGTTTTCTTTTTCCAAATAATTAGGTTTTGAAACCCCCATCCAGCCTCGCGCAGACACCGTAGGACAGATTCAGTTTTCTTTTCGCGTTGCATGAAATAGATTGCGCCGCCTGAAGTGGTCCAGTGATAAATCTTTTTGCACACATCACCCATCCACTTCCAATATTGCGCTTCAGGTAAATTATCGTCCCACTCATTGTAGCCCTTATCCTGATTGAAGGGCGGATCGAGAAAGGTGAGATCAACGTGCCCTAAAGCAGCACTTTGTGGGTCTAACAGCGAGGCACAATCTCCTTGCAGCACAGTTGCTTTCATGCTCTATCCTATTACGTGAAAAACTCATCATTGATTATAATCTGAAATTCATTCACCTGCTCTATGGACCGTGTGGTGTTTGATTTAGTTGGTTAACCGCATAATCTATATATTTTTTTTGTGTCTCAATACCCACATGCGCTCTGCCCAATTTTTCTGCGGCACAATTTGTCTGCCCACTTCCGGCAAAAATGTCAATTATCGAATCTCCCTTATAGGAGTAAAACTGGATGACCCGTTCCGCAAGTTCCAACGGAAATGGACACGGATGCAGATTCTCTTGTGGGGCTAACGGACGGATTTTCCAGACGTTTTTACTCTTCTCACCTTGATAGTCTTTCAG
Organism: Candidatus Poribacteria bacterium; assembly: GCA_022822785.1. Taxonomy (GTDB): domain Bacteria; phylum Poribacteria; class WGA-4E; order WGA-4E; family PCPOR2b; genus PCPOR2b. The sequence goes on along the minus strand of JAJEAL010000026.1, from coordinate 117,522 downwards.
GTCAATTTCATTTTCTGTTTTTTCTTCATCGCTTCTATTCCAATAAATGTTGTTCCGGCTTTTCTTATCAGCGGGTTTCTGAAAAACAAATACATATTCGGCAACCAAACTAGGGTAGTAATATCCGGGATAGGGATGCTGCAATAATACCCCCGATCTCCGATCTCTTGCAACCGGTTTTTCCCAGATAATATCTTCCTTGAATTGCCACCCAATTTCTTCAAGCCAACTGACAAAATGAAACGGGAGTGCTGTCCGAGTACCGTTCCACAAGACCGGAGCGATATTTACCACATTGTGTCCTCCCGGCTTGGTAATTCGCAACAATGCCTTAAACCGATTCTCCAGAAAAATTCGATATGCCTCGTAGGATATATCTTCTCGCTCCCACCGCGCTTTGGCCCCGTGCAGTTTTTCAATATGTTCCTCATAATTGATTGCGTTTAGGTAGGGAGGCGAGGTGAACCCAAGCATAAAATGGTTATCGGGAAAATTATCCATCACCGAGAGACAATCTCCTCTGATAATCCGCCCGTTACCAATTTTGATATCTTCTAAGGCTGCCATAAGCTCAAAGTGGTCTATCAAGTTATCTGTTCATCAATTTGTCGATACAAGTTCGCCATCTCAATCGCCGTGACTGCCGCCTCCGCCCCTTTATTCCCCGCTTTAGTGCCAGCGCGTTCGATTGCTTGCTCAATCGTATCGGTGGTGATAACCCCATAGATTACAGGGATTCCTGTATTCAACGAGACCTGGGCAATTCCTTTCGCGCTCTCGTTGGCGACAAAGTCGAAGTGCGGCGTCGCACCACGAATAACTGCGCCGATACAGATAACGGCGTCGTATCGCTCCTTTTCAGCGAGCCGTTTTGCCGTGGTAGGAATCTCAAATGAACCGGGCGTCCAGCAGATGTCTATCTCGTCTTGGTTTACACCGTGGCGTTTGAGTGCATCAAGTGCCCCGTCTAACAATTTGGTTGTAATAAAGCTGTTAAACCGGCTGATCACGATTCCAATTTTCAGGTCAGTACCGATAAGATTGCCTTCGTAGATATTTGGCATTATCCTTCAGTGCCGGCTGTTTAGCCTTGAACCATTAGGCCGTCATAACCGTGCACTGTCTCCTCTCTCTCATCATTGATAGTATCTAGCAACAGATGTCCTAGTTTCGTTTTCTTCGTTTCCAGATAGTGCCGATTAAATGCGTGGGGTTTGGTCTGTAGCGGAATCCGCTCGACAATTTCAAGGTTATGTCCTTCCAAACCGCTGACCTTACGCGGATTGTTTGTCAATAGACGCATTTTCTGTACACCGAGGTCTGTCAAAATCTGGGCACCCACACCGTAATCTCGCAAATCCGGAGGGAAACCAAGCTTCTCGTTTGCTTCCACAGTGTCCAAGCCCTCGTTGTCCTGTAGCCGGTAGGCGCGAATTTTGTTGCCGAGTCCCATACCCCGTCCCTCCTGACGCATATAGACTAAGACACCCCGTCCCTCTTTCTGGATAAGTTGCATGGCTTTTTCCAACTGTTCGCCACAATCACATCGGAGGGAACCGAATACATCGCCGGTGAAACATTGGGAGTGCATCCGCACTAGCACTGGTTCACCGTCCGAGATATCCCCTTGAACCAACGCTATGTGGGTTTTCTCGTCGTCGGCACTTTGGTACGCATGGAGTCTGAAATATCCGTGCCTAGTCTGAAGGTCGGCTTCTGCAACCCGCCTGATAAGTGTTTCTGTTTGCCGTCGATAGGCAATCAGGTCCGCGATGGTGATAAACTTCAGCGCGTATTTCTGAGCGAACTCGAAGAGCTGCGGCAGCCGTGCCATCGTGCCATCTTCGTTCAAGATTTCGCAGAGCACCCCTGCCGGATAGAGTCCCGCTAGGCGCGCCAAATCGACCGTCGCCTCCGTATGGCCGGCACGGCGTAAGACGCCGCCCTCCTCCGCCTGCAATGGGAAGATATGGCCCGGGCGGACGAAATCCTCCGCTGTCGTCTCCGGATGGACAAACTTTTGAACCGTGTGCGCCCGTTCGTAAGCGGAGATTCCGGTGGTTACATCTTTGGCATCAATCGTTACGGTAAACGCCGTATGCAGCTGCGCCGTGTTTTCAGAGACCATCAACGGGAGATTCAGTTCCGACAGTCGTTCTGCGGTTGCCGGTAGACAGATCATACCGCGCCCGTATTTTGCCATGAAATTAATCGCCTCCGGCGTGGCTTTCTCTGCTGCCATGATTAGATCGCCTTCGTTCTCCCGATCTGGATCATCAGAGACGATAATCATTTCTCCATTTCTAATCGCTTCAATGGCTTCTGGTATTGTGTTAAACTTCATAGGTGATGCCTTCATTTATAGTGGATCTTAGAATTGATGGGACACTCCAAACCCGGTGCGGTTAGGAAACCGCACCTACCGGGGAGCAAAAGTGTCTATTTATTTTTAGAATTCACCATAGTCGAAATTTTGATTTCAAATATACCCATGTTTTGCTAAAAAGTCGATATCGATTGATGCCCCTTCGGCGGAGGGATAGGTCAACAATCGTTCGATATAACGTCCTAACAGATCTACCTCAATATTCACGTGAGCGCCGACCCGTTTGTGTCCTAACGTTGTCACCTGCATGGTGTGAGGAATGAGCGCGACCTCAAAGCCGTCGTCAAATAGATTCGAGATTGTCAGGCTGACACCGTCAACACAGACCGAGCCTTTATACACCACATATCGCATTGCTTCCTCAGAGATTGAAACGCGCATTAGAGATGATGTGGCTTCATCCTCCCAACCGCTGATGGTTCCAACCTCGTCGACATGCCCCAGAACAAGATGCCCGCCCAATCGATCTGCTAAGCGCAATGGGTTCTCCAGATTGACCGGATCGCCCGGCTTGAGAGATCCCAACGTAGTGCGCCGTAATGTCTCGGCGGAAACATCGGCTGTGAAACTGTCGTGTGTCAAGTTGGTGATCGTCAGACAGACGCCATCTATTGCAATGCTATCCCCGATATTACTATCCGATAACACCTGTGAGGCTGCGATAGTGAGCGTTCCCGCTTGTGAGCTGCGCTGAACTTCCTTGACGCTTCCCAACTCTGCAACAATCCCTGTGAACATAGCTATCTGCTTTGGTTCCAATCTCGTCGTTAAGGTGTATCTCCCAATATTTTTATCGGGGATATTGATTGTGGGTTAGATGAGTTATTATAGCATGACAGGTGGTCTCTGTAAACCAAAAACCTGAGCGACAATTACCTCTCCAAGAACATCGAACCACAAAAAAGCGTTGACTTACCGCCCCTATTTTGTATTATGTCGATCGCCATGAATGTCGTAAGACAAGTGGAGAATGAGGAGCGCAGTGCCTATTTCCTGCGAGAAACCGATGAAAACAGAAAATTCAATCGATAGTGTTACACTCACCATCATCAACAACTACCTTGTCAATACCTGTTGTGAGATGGGATTGGCGCTGATGAAGACCTCATACTCCTCCATCTTCAATGAAGGACTCGATTTCTCCTGCGTCACCTTCGATCGTGACGGAGAGATGGTGGCTTATGCGGAGTTCTGTCCCGCCCAAATCGGAGCAATCCTATACACCATGCAGTGGACAATTGCCGAAATTGGTGTGGAGAACCTCAAGCCCGGCGACGTGGTGATGCACAACGATCTCTATCGCGGCGGATGCGGCAGCGAACAGATTATCAAAGCACTCGCACCGGAAATCACGGTGCCGAGCTTTATGGACAGACATGAGACAGGTGCGTGGGGACTGTTTGGTGGCAAAGAAGGCGCGAGCGGTGCTGTGCAGATTTGGAAGAGCGGGGATGACCGTACATGTGCCTATGAGAGATTATTGATGAGTTTCAGACAGGGCGTGCTTGGCTCTAACTCTGGAGAAATTGTAGGATTGCCAAGGGCTTTCTGAACGCAATTCTACCCTTTTCTTGTTAAGGAACGCTGCCATTTTGTGTGCAACCGCATCTTTAGCACCGGCCTCGTCTAAGCGCCTTAATTCCGGTATTGCATCGTAGGACAGCTCCTGTAAATAGTCGAAATCGATTTTGCCGATGTTGAAGTATCTGTCAATGTTTTTCCGTGCGATAATTGCATCAACATTGACGTAATTCAAGGTCGTATAGGTGAGCAGCGCAGCAATAGCAAAGGCTTTGATCAGCGGTAGTTCTGTTCGCCAAAGTTTGTAAAGGGTGAGCATGAACAAAATAAAAAGAAAGCCGATAAAGGTGTGGGCGAAGATCCGTGCATAGGTGTAACCGTACGCCTCTTCATACAGTTTCAATCTCAAATGTGCGGAATAGAGCATAATTACGGTACAGAACACAAGCAGGCAGCCTAGCACACGAACTACATGATATAGCTTCCCGTCATTTTTGATAAAGTGCAGACCGATCAGCAATGTGCTTAGATTGATTACCGTAACAAGAATCAACTCGGAGAAACCTCGCCTCGCGTATTCCGCATAGGTATAGTTAGGAATAGAACGGATTGTTTCCTCACCACCAAAAAGATACGCAAATTGAATCACGCAGAATAGGAGATAGACAGCGTTCATCATTACTAGCACAGTAGCAACGATGATTGCATCCCAGTTCCGATTATCCCTCCTATTAACTTCCGACATCTCCTCCACTTTTACCTTTAATACGACTGCCAAATAACTGAACAGTAATATTGTGACAATCCCAATAGTTGCCGCATGTTGGGCAAAAGGGATAGAAGCGATCGATTCCAAAGGCTTGAACATATCCACGATCAAATTTTGAAAGACCGTATCCGCTTCTACAAGCAATGCAATAACAATGATTAGAAGCGGCACAGAGATTATTAAGCCGATGAGAACATTCTTGAAAAGTTTATATTTCTCAGGCGCAATTTTGTCCGTGATCTTCGCCGACAGGATGACTTCCAAAAATACCTTTGGTGCATTGTCAAAAATGTGATGGAGTAATCCTCTTAGAAAACGGGCGATGAACCTAACGCTGGACCATCTAACTCTATAGACAAGTAGCACTGTCTGAAGGAGGAGGAGCGGTGGAATCAGGATAAAATTGAGAGCCAGTAACACTGGATTTGAATAAATGGCGAACGCAGCTGAGAGCAATAAGATAGGTATAAACAGAAACCAGCCGAAGTTGATTTGGAACGTAATCTGCCTCCACGAAGCGACTAAAAATAGGCAGTAGAACACGACCGTGAATAGAGGATATGAGATTCCGATCGCTTTTCCATGAAAAAGATAGTCAAAGACAATCCCCGCACTGAGTGAGAGAATAGCAAGCAATCGGATTTCACGTGTTGTGATGTTTGTATCCTCCATTGGGCTGCCCCCTAAGTGATTACGTTTAGATCAGACGTAGAGCCTGTAGTAATACGTAATGGGTAATGCGTTAAAAAAAGATCGGGGGCATTACTCGTTTGCTATTACTACCAAGTGAGTATAGCCCCGAGCGACTTATCACGGTCATCGCGCAGTAGACGATAGGCTTCACCCGCATCTGTATAAGGCAGTCGATGCGTGATTAAACGACTCACGTCGAGTTCCCCCCGCTCAATCATTTTCAAGATCTGGCGTCGGTTGTATTGCTGTGTCCAAGGAAAGGTCGGTGTAGCAACCGTAGGACACTTCGGTTGGTGACATCCAACGAGGGTGAGTTCTTTCAGATGGAAGTCCATAAAATCCACCTCCACTTTTCGGTGCCAGATCGACCCCAACGCCATAATTCGCCCTCCGATCCGCGCCATATCGAAGGCAATCGGCAGCAGCTCTGGATAGCCGGAAGCCTCAATGGTCACGTCCAATCCACGTCCTTCAGTAATACGCTCAACTTCAGATTGGAGATCACAGTGATTCGGATTCAGGACATGTGTCGCGCCCGAAGCGTTTGCCGTCTGCAACCGAGGATCACTTAAATCTATTGCGATAAGCAAGTCAGCTCCTGTTTGGGCTGCGAGTTGCAATGCCAATTGACCGACAAGTCCCATCCCGGTAATGCAGGCGAACTCTCCTAGTTCAATTCGTGCTTTTCGGACGCCGTGCATTGAGACACTACCGAGTACGCCGAAAGTGCCCTCATCGAAGGACACGCTATCCGGCAGTTTTGCCAATGATTGTGGTGCAGCCGAGACGGTTACATGACTAGCGTGGCGTCCTAGTGACAACACACGGTCGCCGATTTCGTAGTCTTCCACCCCTTCACCAATCTCAATAATCCGTCCGGCATTTGAGTAACCGGGGGTAAAATCGTCGGTCCGTCCCTGCTCTTGCGTACCGAGTTCGGTTCCTGCACTAATCAGTGTAGATACCGTCTTGACAAGCACCTCGCCCTTACCCGGTGAGTGAATCTCAGTTGTTTTTGTTCCAACACTATTATCTGGTCGAACAACAACTTGTGTACCTGTACGTGTCATTGTATACCTCGCAAAGATGATGCCAGCTATATAAAAAACACACCGATTACAATGTCTCGTTCACAGTGTGTTCACTAGCGGGATTGAATTTGAGATGAATATCTTCAAAAATCCTTTAATACAGTTTTTTAGCATTTACTATAAAATGGCGCCTGGCGTTAGATGTCACAAAATGTCACAAAATGTCACATATTTTGCATATTTTCGTTAGCCTGGTGGCAGAACGTTGATGGGCATTAGCTTTGATTTTAATCAGATGTCACATACTCTCACGGATTATCACATTTCCTCACATATTTTTGATCTGGGTGTGCGTTTTTGTGCGTTTTAGTGAGGTGGCCTGTCTATGCAGAGGCGCGCATATTGTCTGAGTCAGGAGGCTCAGGATTATAGCTAGGTTCTGTTGGCATTTCATCGTAATCAGATAATAGAAAGGCACAAATCGGTTCACTAAGGTAGATCCCCTAGAAAAGAAACCGAGTTTTGAAAAAAAACTCGGTTTCTGGCAGCTTTTTCAGTGACTTGAGCGTTTTTGGCAACAGCAACAGCAAAATGTTAACACGTCCTAATAACTCTTCGGTCAATATGTGATTATTATTTTAACATATCGGAATAATATATTGCAAACAAAACGTCAATCATTCTGTTAGGTTTTGGGCGGTTGAAGGCTCAAACCCCTCAATGCAGAGATTGGGGGTCAAAGTTTTTAGTTTCTATTTGTGTTTTGCACCCTCTTTTTACATGAGCCTACAGTTTTTGTATCATGATTTGCAATTTTGCCGTTCTTAAGGAAGGTACGGAAAAATGGTCAGTCATCATACCGGGGTGAAATACCTGCATCTCCGGTAACAATATCAGATGAACCTTACGAAAAAAGAGGCAACGTCATGTTATACTTGAATTCAGTTGAAAATGCTGCGGCTAGCAAGACGGGGAAAAAATACGCAATCTGTCACGAAACAGTTCCCGCTATGCAAAATGTCACAGAGCTAGCACCATCAAAACAGCTACTTACTCAATGGGAGTCCCAAGAGATTAGCTGGAATGAATTTCGCAACCGATTTATCGCTGAGATGAGATCGGAATATCGCAGGGAAGAAAGCCGACTAAAGAAACTGACGAAATATAGCTTGAAACACGACGTCACCCTCCACTCCCCTGAACCGAGCGGGAAGCAAACTTATCGCGCCATTTTGGAGGTCATTATTAACACTATCTGGGACCGAGAAGGTCGAACAGACCGTGTAATCAATCTCGCAGGAGGATCCTCTGAAGCGCGACTCCTAACTGAAGCAGCGCGAAAACAGATGGAACGTATTGCCGCTACATGCGAGCTCTTTTCGCCGGTACAGCTCGGTGACCGAGCCAGAACGTGTCAGCATTGTAAACGTCTAGATCGACAGGTCTATATGTGTTCACCAACCAATCGGGTCGTCGTGGATTATGAATGGATAACACCAATTCCCTTACCCACCTCGCAACGATTATAGCTACTGGTATATTCGGTATTCAAGTCTGATACGCCTGAACTGTTTTGAGGAACTCACCCACATCGGAGGGCACGAGGTGATCCACTGACTTTCCCGCCTCAATCTGTGCACGGATGGCTGTTGAAGATATGTCCGCATACAGATCGGGCAGCTGAATCACATCGATGCAGCCGGCGTAACGACGATAGTCCGGCATTTCCATCACCCGCGCCACAGCTTTCGCATCATAGTCTTGACGATTTCCAACGATGAAATGACATTGGCTGAAAAGTGCTTCCAATGCGCTGTGCAAATCGGTATAATATTTCGGGTCGAACAGACGAATGAAAGTATCGTACCCGACAATGAACGAAAAGTGTGTGCCGTGGGGATACGCAGGTGTTAACGCCTCAATTTTTTCAATGAATTTTCCATGACTGCAAGCGGCTACAGAAAAATCTTGACGATTTTCCGCGTATAGCTTGAGCGTAAATAAGCGTTCCGCGAGAGAGAGACCGAACACGTCCTTATCGACATTTGCTCTCGCTAAGATTAGCAAAATCTCATCCAGATTGTACTCTTTCTGTGCTGCGTCAATCATTTTGGTATGGGCAACGGTAATCGGATTGAAAGACCCAGAAAATATGCCTAGCCTCTTACCACCTGTCCTGATATGTTGAGCGGCACGATAAATCCAGCGAATTTGCGGTGCGCCGTTGGGATCCAGCTGACTAACAAGCCTTTCGAAACGACGATTCTCCTCTAGATATCTGGACATTTGAGTATCTCCCATAATTAGGTGCTTCCGTAAAGCGAACTGAATTGAAGACCGAGAGTTGCCATTTTTAGGTTAGCATTACCGATGTGAATTATCAAGCGAAATTTCACGTTGAAAATGTCGGGTAAACTAGCAGCTAGTCGTATAAACCGCTGTGTTATGTTTACTGTACTTGTAGTAGGAATCTGTGTCTCCATGGAGAGAAGAATTGCTGCCGCCGCTGATACATCCGTGACAAGACAAGTAGGGGTTTATAGTGACGAAGGCAAGGTCTCGGGGTTACGTGTGGCGATTATGATAGCGATGGCGACACCGACATCTTTGTCGTAAATCTGAATCAGGAAGGGGTGCTGCTTCGTAATGAAGGGGGCAACAAACACAACTGGTTGATGATAAAGATTGTTGGGACAGAAAGCAACCGCGACGGAATCGGTGCGGGCGTCGAGGTTATAACCCGTTCCCACTCCCAAATGCAGCAGGTACAAGCCGGATCGAGCTATCTCTCTGGACCTGACTTACGTTTCATTTTTGGGTTAGGCACAGAAACAGAAGCGGAAGTCGTAAAAGTCACCTAGCCCAGCGGTGTGCAACAAACTCTCACAGATGTTGGGGCAAACAAGTTGCTTGTTATCGCCGAAGAAGATTAGTTGAACGGCACTGTGCAGCATCCGGGGGCGTTGGAACGGAATTGAGTAAATCGTAACAGTTAAGAAACTCAGACTCCCTATAGCTTCTTCAAAACTGTAGAAACATTCGCTCCATTGGGGTTCAGTGTTAGCGTATTTTCTGTTCGCTGCCATGAGCCTGTTTCGACCTCATCAGCTATCTCTGTTGTATAAGCGGAACCAGACAACGCGTAATTGCCCTGTATTTGGTCCTTGCCGACGAGCACCCCTTGAATAGCTTCAACCTGTAGCTGCAGCCGAATGACAACCTCAATTACCATGGTTCCATCGTCGTTAAACGAGTAAGAGATGGACCCATCATAGCCGGTAACGCCGTCGCCAGACCAAAACGCTGCGATAGCCTTCTCTAAAAGCTCTCCATTCACAACAGAACCGTCAGCGTCGAGGAAAGTCCAGTCTTCATCGTCGTAATCATCATATTCGGTAAGGGCTTCTAGTGCACTGAGTCCATGATAGGTCTCAAGCACCCATGTGCCCGTCCACTCATTATCTTCAGGTTCAATTGATTCAGGATCTGTAAGGTCAATAAGCAGTACGTCAAGATCCCCGCAGCCGAGGGCTCCGATAATTGCAAAAAGCCCAACAAAGCCCACAAACAGGCTAATAACGATTTGTCTAACCATCTTTAGCCTCCTTTTTATGGTAGATTTTAAAATTACTTAGACATTCCCAGTGCAGAGCCAACCCCCTAAATCCCCCTTATCAGGGGGACTTTGGACACCTCGCGAAGGTCAATCTACTTATTTCTCTAATTCACCATAGTATGTATTTTTTGTAAAAAGAAGATGCAAGACACCTACCATCCCACCGGGAGCGTGCAGCATACTGATACCAACTCCGGGGCTAAGGACGCGCTGCGGATGTCTTTCCAGCCTATCAACGCAAGGCTGAGAATTTTCACTTTTCTATCAACAGTCACAAACTGTTGTGGGTGCACCAATGGGACTCACGATATGTATCTTGAACTAACAAATCCTACATATTGCGTTTCACGCTTTATGCACTCAATTACTATCTTTCCCCAACGTGGTGCGTCCTGTACGATGCGGAGGTTCGTAGATCGCCAATTCCTCCGGCGTTGGGTCCGAGATGGGGCACTTGGCGTGTGGTGAACCCCACGACAAGAATCCGGGCGAACATTTAAAAAGAATCGAGCGGCGTTCACGATCGGTGGGCTGCCAAGGGAGCGTGCCGTGCACCAACGCTTCATTGAAGATAACCACAGAACCTGGTCCTGCAACAATCTGCCGAATACAATCCATCCCATCTTCTGTGGACAACACAGTCTCAGGCGGACGATAATTCGATTTGTGGCTGCCCGGTACACATGCAAAGCCACCGTCCCCTTCACGGACCTCCGTCAATTGCCATGCAGCGACGCACAGTCCACACTGCATCCGTCCATGCTCAAATCGGTGGTACTGGCTTGGATCAAAGGTCATCCCACCGTGGAGCCAATGCCCTTCAGTTCCTTTGACCATCTGAATCAGGCCGGGCCCATGGTCAAGCCGAAAACCGGGCCCCAATATCTCATTGAAGATATCTATGACTCGTGGGTGCGTCAACATGCGTCGAAATGGCTCGCACCATGGTCGATCAAAGGTCAACGGATTCTGATGCAACTCGCCGCGCCCCGTAGCCCCTTCCAACTGTTTGGCTCCGTGGGATAGCCCTGGATTGCGGTTAGCAATGAGATGGGCGTGCCGATCAACTGCTGCGTTCGCTAGCGCGACGTCGTCCGGCGTAAGCACCTCCTCAATGACGACATAACCCCACAGGTCGAACAAAAATTTCTCGTTATCGGTCATGTGAACCTTCCTTTCTTTTCGCGATTAAACGGTGGACATGAATACGATAAACACGCTATAATGTAAGATACTATTTGATTCGTAATAAGACGTTTCTTACTGCACATTATTTTACCATACTCTGAAGGAGAAATTAAACATGAGTGGAAAATTTATTCCTGCGGCGGAAGCAGATCGTGAACAACTAGATTGGGGGGCGTTGGCATGGTTAAGTCGTCCCGATACAACAGGCGCGAAGGATTTGGTGGTTATTGAGGTAAGTTTATCTCCTGGAGGCGGACACAACTTCCACAAGCATCCGGAACAAGAAGAGGTTATTTACGTCATTGAAGGTGGCGTGGAACAGTGGCTGCGTGACGAAAAACGGATGCTGAGTTCAGGCGATTCGATATTCATTCCCGCTAATGTAGTGCACGCCTCGTTTAATACCTCCTCCACTCCTGCAAAGCTGCTTGCGATTTTGGGCCCGTGTGTTAGTGATGAGGGCTATCAGTTAGTTGATGTCGCCGATGAAGCGCCGTGGAACTCCCTTCGTTAAAACGGTTATCTTTCCGGGATCGATGACTTGTTTACTCTACAGTGACGCTTTTCGCGAGATTTCGAGGTTGGTCTACATCGCAGCCTCGATGCACAGCAGTATAGTAGGCGAGAAGTTGGAGCGGTATGACAACAAGCAGTGGTGAAAGCTCCTCCGCAACATCTGGGATGTAGAGCACTTCTTGTGCGTACTCCTGGATCTCCGTATTACCTTCCGTAGCAATGGCAATGACAATTCCATCGCGTGCGCGAATCTCTTGGATGGCACTTACAATTTTGGGGTAGATGTTGCTGTTAGTGGCAATGCACACGACCGGTACATCTTCGCTAATCAGAGCGATAGGACCATGTTTTAATTCGCCGGCTGGGTGTCCTGCCGCATGGATATATGCGATTTCCTTCAGTTTGAGTGCACCTTCCAAGGCATTGGGATAGTTGTAGCTGCGTCCAATGAACATGAATGCTCCGGCATCACTAAATTTATTTGCACAGGAACAGATTTTCCCCTGCTGAATGGTTCGCTCCATTAGGGAAGGCACCTGTTTAAGGGTTCCCAGAAATCCCCGTATATCTTTGGGAGTTAGTATCCCCCTTAGCTTACCAAGGTGCATTGCGAGCAGACCAAGCACTCCAATCTCAGCGGTGTAGGCTTTGGTCGAAGCGACACCAATCTCTAATCCGGCATGAAGTTCGATGACAGCATCCGCCTCGCGCGCAATACTACTGTTAATCTCGTTACACAGGGCTAAAACGCGCATGAACTTGCTCTTTGCCTTACGTAATCCCTCAAGCGTATCGGCCGTCTCGCCGGATTGGGAAATCGCGATAACTAGGGTATCTCCCTCCAAAACGGGGTTGCGGTAGCGAAACTCTGAGGAGATGTCGACTTCAGTGTGTATGTAGGCATACTGCTCCAACAGGTACTTTCCGATGAGTCCGGCGTGCCAGGATGTGCCGCACGCTTGAATAACAATTCGGCTTACCCGGCCGAGGAATTCGTCGTCCAAGCCCAATTGCCCGAAATCAATTTCCATCTCATCGGTGACATAGATATTATATAAGCGCCGTAGAATATTGGGCTGTTCATGGATCTCCTTCAGCATGAAGTGTGGATAACCGTCTTTATCCGCGGTATCCGGACTCAACCCAATCTTATGGATCTGGGGGGTGACCCACCGCCTGTCCATGGTTTGGATTTCAACCTGTTCCTGCCTAAGTACGGCAATCTGATCGTCTTCAAGATAGACAATCTGTTGCGTGTGCGGCAACAGTGCCGGCACATCTGACGCAACGAAGTTCTCCCTTTCTCCAAGTCCCACAATAAGCGGGCTACCACGTCGTGCAACCACAATGCAGTCCGGAAATTGTTGATGAATAAACGCGACTGAAAATGTTCCTTCTACTTGCTGCATCGCCCTACGGACAGCATCGAGAAAATCGTCCTCTAGCGCTTCCTCAACTAGGTGAGCGAACACCTCTGTATCGGTCTCTGATTCAAAAAGATGTCCTCGTTCCTGTAGCTCACGTTTGAGTGGGAGATAGTTTTCAATAATTCCGTTGTGTACCACCGCTAAGGTCCTATCCTCGTCGGTGTGTGGATGGGCATTGCGTTGATTCGGTTCTCCATGTGTCGCCCATCGCGTATGACCGATACCAATTGCCCCCCGCATCGGATGCTGACGAAGGCTTTCGTCTAATTCACGTAGTTTACCTGCCCGTTTCCGCAGATCCAACTCGCCGTCGCTGATGACTGCCATACCCGCTGAATCATATCCCCGGTACTGAAGCCGTTCCAATCCGGTCCACAAAACAGAGTCAGCATATTTATCTCCGATGTATCCAACAATTCCACACATGGCATGTCCTTTCCCAATTCCTGTGTTACGGATATGTGGACGGGCGAAAATAGGTTATCCGTCCATTACGCACTTGGTTCATGTAACTTTGGGTGGTCAGCCAATACCTTAACCAGCGTTTGTGCAAGTTTTTCAGGGTGGTGGCGAATCACGGTTTGCAGACCGTCACTATCAATGGCAGCGGTAGTAATCAGTTCCGCTTCTACAATCTGTATATCACCGAGATTATCTCTTGCTGGGTGATAGAAGATTTGCACATTGGAGGGGCCTGCCATCTGCTTTGTCTCATTGGTAAGCTGAGAAATATTCTCCGTGAGGTATAATACGGAATCCATGGTTTTTCCTTCAGCGAAATCTTCGACCTGTTTTGTTTCAAGCATGGAGAGCACCTCCTCCATGAGGGTTTTCATTTGTGAAAATTTGCCCGAAAGTTCTTTCTGTCTGTACCTTTCGATGATTTTTTCCGGTGCCGGTTGATTATTAACGATAATACAATCTAACGATATGCCCGGGGCGTGACTCAGCAGCGCTTCGACATGATCCGTTACAGAGTATCCATCCGTTTCGCCGGGCTGCGACATCACGTTACAGATATAGATTTTCATTGCATCTGACGCTTGGATGGTTTCTGCGATTTCTTTAATCACAAGATTAGGCATAATACTGGTGTATAGGCTTCCGGGCCCAATAATGATTGCATCGGCATTGTCGATGACCCCTACAGCTTCCGTATGTGCAACGCATTCATACGGTTTGTCCTGATGCTGTTTGCCATTCTCACGCGGTTTCAGAAAGACACGCTTAATTGGTTCTCGATTCGATCGTTCCGGTATATTGGATTCGCCACACACAATGTCGCCGCCGATCAGCTCAGCACATAATATCGTGCCATCTAGGCTGACCGGTATAATCTGACCTCGCGTAGAGAGCAGTTTGGACGCTTCTTGGATGGCTTTTGGAAAACTGCCGTCATTCAATTCAGTGAGTGCGATGAGAAGGAGATTCCCAACCGTGTGTCCGCCGAGATCTCCGTTACTTGAAAAGCGATATTCAAAGAGTTTTGCTAGTAATTCGTCATCATGGGATAGGGCGACTAGTAGCTTACGAATATCGCCCGGGGGGATCACATCGAACTCTTCAACCAATCGTCCGGAACTACCGCCGTCATCGGACACAGAAACGATTGCCGCTAGGTTATCCATATTTATAACTTCTGAACCAGTACGTCTATTACTCGTATACTGTTTTATTCCACTCAATAGGGTAGATAAGCCGGTGCCTCCACCTATACAAACTAGTTTCAGTGCATCTACCATAACAAGACCTCCATCAATACAAGTGCTTATTAGAGCTGACGCTGGGAGTCCATTTGCGTTTCAACAAAAATTGTGGTACGTCTAACACCTAACATGCAGGAAGAGTGTTGAACTAATAGCCCACAATCTGTGTCATCAAAGATTTCAGTGTTTCCAGTGTTGAGTCACAAAGCGTTTTTGCTTCTTCAGTGGTCCGTGCTTCGCTAAAAACGCGGAGGACCGGTTCTGTGCCAGATTTCCGAATATTAACCCATCGGTCTCCCCAAATCCGTTTCACACCATCAGTCAGATCTAGGTTTTCATGGGCGTAGGTTTCAACGACCTCTTCAAGCAGCACATGGGCAATTTCTTGAGAGGGGACTTCCAATTTCTCCTTGCATATCGCATAATTGGGGAAAGAAGTGATGACTTCTGATATCGTCGCTGTTGACTCAGCAAGAAGTTGAACAATTGCAGCTATCGACGCAATCCCATCCGTTGTATACCCCAATTCTGGATAAATCACCCCCCCTGTTCCTTCACCGCCGATGACCGCGCCTGTCTCTCGCATCTTCTCGACGACGAATCCAACCCCTACCGGTGTCCGGTGCAGTTTTACGCTGTGTCGATTCGCTACGTCATCCAACATGCGACTAGTTGATACAGTAGCAACAATATCGCCTTTCCGCTTATTCAACAAAAATTCTGCTGCAAGGGCGAAGGTGTATTCACTGCTCAACGGTGTACCTTCCTCGGAGACAAGCACTAGCCGGTCAGCATCACCATCATGAGCCAAACCGAGGTCCGCATCTTCTGACTTAACAGCTGTGCAGAGCTGATCTAACGCCTCCGACGTTGGTTCTGCGGGTCGAGGAAAATAGCCATCAGGAACGCAATTTAGTTCAATCACGTCGCAGCCCAACGCTCTCAGCAAGCGAGGGCTAATCACACTTCCCGCACCGTTGCCGCAATCAATGACAACTTTCAGTTTGCGAGCATGTATGCACTCTGGTATAAGCCAATCACAACCGAGTACGCTGGAGATATGTTGATCGATAGCAGTGTCAATTGTTTCAACACTTCCTTGCTCATCCCAAGCAGCTAGCGTAAAATTGCCTGACTCGTAGATGCTCATCAGGCGTGTCCGTTCTTCCTCATTCAAGAGCTTGCCGGATTGAGATGCAAATTCGATGCCATTCCAATCAATCGGATTATGGCTCGCGGTAATCACGAGGCTTCCGTCGGCGGTTAATATTTTTGACATCAGTAGAACTGTTGGGGTTGGACAGATACCAACGTCAATGACTTTGCAGCCGGTTGCAACAAGTCCAGCGAGGATAGCATGGTGTGCCATCGGTCCTGATGTCCGTGTATCTCTGCCAATTACCACGGTCTGTCCTTCAACTAGTGTCCCAAATGCAGCAGCAAAGTGTGTCAATAGGCTAGGATTTAATGCGCTACCTACCACTCCTCTAACGCCGGAGACACTGATAATCAAATCGTCATGGGTGTTCAGTGCGTTCAAGATATAAGCTCCTCTCGGATCCACACATTCAGACGCGATTCCGCCATGCCAGCGCAGCACAGCAAGATCCAATCAGTATCTGCCAGCTACAGATGATGTACCATGGGGGATAAACAACTATATATGACGGGATCGGGGTTAGTTCGTATAAGTGAGGTGTTCTAAACACATCCAGTTCGAGTAGATGACACACAGCAATCAGTGGGTTTAGGTGCAGGAACGGTGGAATGAGCGGCTGCAGATTGTCCACATAACGGTCTAAAGGCGTTAGGAGGAATACCCCGCCGATTAGGAGGCACCATCCGAGATATGTTGCCTCTGTTGCGAAGACCTCATGCTGCAACACACGCCACCACAATCCGCCAACTGAGGCAGCCACAATGACATAAATTCCAAACACTAAATGCAACTGCACTACGTCAAGATGGGTAATATCGCTGATTGATGGTGTGAGAACTATAAAAACCACGGTTATGAGGCCAAGGAAGCAGAAGGTGTAGATCTGACTTCCCAAAATGATACTTACCCAAATCCATCGAGGGTGAATTCGACTCAATTGCAAAACCTCCCTTGACCGGCGAGGTGTATAATATTGGCTGAGTCTGCTACATGCTAGGTATGGTGCAGCGATTAGGATAAGTAAGGCTTCTGATATGAAAATAAGATCTGTGTGCCGCCCCAGCTTTGCCCGAAACAGGAGCTGGCTGATAACGAGCACTAGAACACCCTGTGCTATGATTGCGAAAGAGACCTTGCTGAATTTCCACTGTTCGCGAATTAATCGATTGAGAATTGGATTTTCAAAGTCGAGTAGAGGGCGCATTTCATTTCCTAACGCCTTTGCCTGACTTGCTCTTGCAATGCATCTTGAATCTGCAGCATCGTGTGGGCGATGCTATAGAGGCCGGGGTTAATCTCCAATGCTCTGTGGAAGGCCTTGAGTGCTTCCCGCAGATTTCCGAGCCGTAGATGGCATTGGCCCATTCCCGCAAATGCGCCGAAATGCACTGGGTTAAGCGCAACTACCTTTTTGCAATCATCAATTGACTGTTCCCACTCTTCCAGCATAAAATATGCAATTGCCCTTTGATTATATCCTTCGGCGAATTCGGGTGCAATCTGTGTAACTTCCGTTAAGACGTCAACGGCTTCTGCGTACCGTTCTTTCTTTATATATCCGGTGCCTTTTTGGAGCAGCTCGTTGACGGATTTATCGCCGGAGCGGAACCAAATCGCCCACAACGCCTGCTCCGCGTTGGAACACATGTCCGGATCACTTTGCTGAAGCGCCTTCACTAGCGGTGATACGGCGTCGGTGTTACCGATAATACCGAGTGCATAGGCTGCCGCCTGTCGCGTTGGACTGCCTTCATGTCTCAAGTATTTGATGAGGTCCTCTTGTGTATAGTTCTGGTGTAATAACTGCTTTAACTTTTGCCTTTGTCCTTGGGCAGGATAACGAATCAGCAGCTCTGCCAGCTGCGAAAATCCATTGCGTTTTGCCATGACCGCCCCCTCGATTGACTGGATTTTTGGGTATATACGATTTTCCTCATCTTATCACACGAGAGCTGCCGTGACAAGGTAAAAGTTGATGGGACGCAGATTCTCAGTGCGAATTCCCGTGCCTTGGGGTTTCT
This sequence comes from Candidatus Poribacteria bacterium, assembly GCA_022822785.1. GTDB lineage: Bacteria > Poribacteria > WGA-4E > WGA-4E > PCPOR2b > PCPOR2b. Next base: position 99,489 of record JAJEAL010000026.1, on the reverse strand, counting down.
ATCTATGGAATACTTGCGAAATATAGTGACTTCGTATATAATGAATTATATGTTCGATCAAGAATCCGGTGCTAGGCACCATACCAGCTGAGAGATTAAATTAAAGCGGAAAAGTATGAATTGAGACGAGGGATTTGACTGAAGTTCTTTGAGCTTGCCCACCGGCAGCGCGGCGGTATGCTTTCCCGGATCCATCAACACACTGTAGGCATTTCCACCCTATTCTCTCAAATCAGGCACAGAAAAATGGAATTATGGTGAATTTTAGAATTACTTGGACACTCTATACCGGCGCAGTTGGAAACAGCGCCTACCAAATGGGAGACTGGACAGCACAGTTGGAAACAGCGCCTACCAAACATGTGGATCGAAAGTGTCTACATATTTATATTGTTCACCATAACAGATTCCTTGGGTCTGTACTCCTGACGATTGATGGTAGCACTATTACTGTATAAGGAGATTGAATTATGGCACAACAATCATCTTCCAACAGAGCCCCAGTTGGCTACGACGATACACCCCTGATACACGGTTCAGAGTGGCGGGTGCACGATGGAACCCGTCCTCAACCGCGAATTATCACGCCTGGCACGGACAGTTTGCAGGACACACCGGGGCAACCCCCATCAGATGCAATTCTCCTCTTTGATGGCAGTGATCTCTCACACTGGATAGGGCGTGATGGGGCTGCCGAGTGGAGGGTTGAAGATGGTTACATGGAAGTCACTCGCACTGGCAACATCGAGACTAAAGCACATTTTGGTGATTGTCAACTACACTTGGAATGGGCTGCCCCGGTAGATGTAAAAGGCGATAGCCAAGGACGTGGTAATAGCGGCGTATTCCTGATGGGCAAATACGAGATTCAGGTACTTGACGGTTATGACAATCCGACCTATGCGGATGGAATTACTTCGGCAATCTATGGACAGTATCCACCGCTGGTCAACGCCTGTCGTAAGCCGGGTGAATGGCAGACATTCGACATCTTTTTTACAGCACCGCGGTTTGGTGGAGAGAAATTAATCAGTCCGGCCTATATTACTGTGGTTCACAATGGTGTGCTAGTGCACAATCACCGGGCTGTGATGGGGCCCACAGGTCACAGACGAGCTCCTGCTTATGACGAACCACATCCTGCTCGGGGGCCGTTGGTGCTCCAAGATCACGGCGATCCTGTCCGCTACCGTAACATTTGGATGCGGACTTTATAATAAATTATATCACCTGCTCTACGTTCCATCATTATGCTCCAACATTTTCGGCGTATCCTTTTTCGGACATGCGCGGCTATTCTCGCAGTATTTATTTTAGCAGAGGTCAATTACCCGCAACTTTCGCCCCAAGCCCAACTAGCGATTTTCGCGATGTTGGGTCTGGTCCTTGTTTTCCTAAAATATCCCATTCATCGTCGGTTTCAAGAATATATCTTTTTTCAAGTCCTTGACTTTGTTTTTGCCCTCGCCGTGATAATCTGTTTCGGTTATATCCTCATTCAAACGGAGCCAGTGTTCAAACGTTTTTGGATTGATGGTCAACGGCTTGGGGATCGTGCAGGGATGGGCACTACTACAGATTACGTGATTGGGCTATTAGGGCTGCTCCTTGTGCTAGAAGGCACCCGCCGCGCTATCGGGTTGACCCTTTGTATCCTCTCTGTCGCTTTCCTAGCGTATGCGGCCTTCGGGCAATCCATGCCCGATTGGCTGTTTCCGCACAGGGGTTATTCGTGGGAACGCATTGTTAGTCAGACCTTTCTACATAGCCAAGGGGTATTTGGTATTGCCTTAAAGGTGATGTTCACGTACGTGTTCCTCTTTGTTCTATTTGGAGCACTCCTAGAGAAAACGGGCGCTACCGGCTATATTATCAGTTTTGCGAGACGCCTATTTCGATCAAGCGTCGGTGGCCCTGCCAAAGTTGCTGTTGTTAGTAGTGGGGCGATGGGGTCACTTTCTGGCAGTGCCGTTGCCAACACCGCGACCACTGGCACCTTCACCATCCCGATGATGCGATCTTCAGGATTCAGACCGACGGTTGCTGGAGGGATAGAAGCTGCAGCGAGCTCAGGGGGCGCACTCGTCCCACCGATTATGGGTGCCGGTGCTTACATGATGCTGGAAATTGTTGAGCCGGCGGTGACCTACCTAGAGATTATTAAAGCTGCCCTGATTCCCGCAATTCTTTACTACACTGCGCTCCTCTTGATTGTCCATTTCTATGCTAAACGGGTAGGGGCAGCAGCCGAAGTTCTGAGAGAAAGCGAGATCGAAACGTCTCAGGCGACGACCGGAATAGAGGGATTCGTCTTTTTAGTGGCGTTTATCACGCTTATCCTATTCTTGATACTGGGTTACACGCCATTTCGATCGGTCAGTCTCAGCTTGCTTTTCATCCTAATCCTGATAGGTATTCGTGGAGTTTGGGAGGTTATCCAGCAGGGAGGCCGCGGCGACTCGCCATCAACTGTGGCGTTAATTAGCAATACATGTGTGCTTCTTGCTAGACAAATCTGGGTTGGGGTTCGTCGAATAGTAGAAGCGATGGAAAAAGCGGCAGATGGAGGTGTTTCGTTGATTGCGGCTGCTGCTTGCGTCGGGCTTATCCTCGGTGTGGTTACTTTGACAGGGATTGGCGCAAAACTACCGGGAGCCTTGCTACCCCTTGCAGAGAACAGTCGCATCCTAGCGCTTGCCCTTCTGATGGTTTCGACGATCATCCTTGGGATGGGCTTGCCGTCATCGGTGTGTTACCTGCTCATGGCAACATTGGTGGGCCCCGTCTTGACCGAGTTGGGGTTAGTTCCCCTTGCTGTTCACCTTTTTATTTTTTATTTTGGTATGATGGCGATGGTCACGCCGCCCGTCGCTTTGGCAGCATATACAGCCGCGGCAATTGCGGGCACCGGTATCATGCAAACAGGGGTCGCTGCGTTTCGCTTCGCGTTAGTAGGATTCGCGCTGCCCTACGCGTTCACCCTGAAACCGGAGCTCTTACTTCTATCATCGGATGGCGGAGGTGCTACCTTTTTCGGGGTGGTGATAAGCGTCCTAATTGCTACCTTTGGAGTTGTTGCTCTAGCTGTAAGCGTTGTCGGTTACTGGTTCACGTCGCTTGATTTTTGGCAGCGGTCAGGCTTACTTGGGGCGGCTGTTCTTTTTTTACTCACCCATTCCGGCTGGGGACATTTGGTTGCCTTTATTCTTCTCACAGCTATCGTTTTTTTTAACTGGCGTTCACGAAATTCTTTATTGGAAGATTAGTAGCTCTAGAAAACCAGTACAGAGGTTGGGATATACCCTATACAGTCGATGCGAGTTTCTGGGAATCATTATACAGGTTGTAACGAAAAGATGGAGTTACCTACAATTAAGTATCCCTACCTTGCCGAAGGACGAACCGGCGAAATTTTCGCATGGGATGAGGATAAGATTCTCAAACTGTACCATGAAAGCGCCTCACCGGGGGAATCCGAACAAGAAGCTGTCCACGCTTCTATCGCGTATGATTCAGGGCTGAACACGCCCGCCGTTATTGATACGGTTACTATTGACAACCGTCAAGGTATCATCTTTGAAAGGGTGCACGGTGTGACTATGCTAGAAGCCATAATCGCTCAGCCTCAGCAACTTATCTCATACGCCCATCTCCTCGCGGCACTACAAGTTGATATGCACACCCGCACCACATCTAAGCTGCCTTCACAACGTCACCGATTGCAGCGCAAAATCGAAAGCGTATCTGAATTAGTGCTTGAGACTAAGGCGGCCATCTTGACCGATTTAGATCAACTTCCGGAGGACAATGCCATCTGCCACGGTGACTTTCATCCAGAGAATATCTTGCTAACGACTGAAGGCCCTGTTATCCTTGATTGGGTAGACGCCGCTCAAGGATCTCCGTTGGTGGATATCGCTCGCACAACCTTACTTCTTCGAGTCGGCGAATTACCGCCTAGTATGAACGAGCGACGCCGCCAAAAAGTTGCCGAGATCCGTCACCGGTTCTATGAAGCTTATATAGAGCACTACACGCGAATGCAGTCAATTTCGCGCAAAATGATTGCGCGCTGGGAACTCCCCGTTGCTGCGGCTCGTTTATCTGAAGGAATCAGTAATGATGAGAAATCCGAGCTCTTGGATATTATCAAAACTGCTTTCCCATGAAGCTTAGGGGATAAACAGATGAAAACGCTTTTTTTTCGATGGATGCTTTATATTGGGCTTGTTGTATTGTTTTTGCTTCACAACGATTTTTGGTTCTGGGACAACTCAAAACAGGTTTTGGGATTACCCATCGGACTGGCCTATCACATTGGATTCTGTGTCGCAGCGACCATACTAATGGCGTTAGTGGTTAAGTATGCCTGGCCCCACTACCTTCAAGATGAAGAGCGAAACGCAAAAAGCATCAAATGATGGTTACCCTTGTTATTTTTGCATATCTGATAATTGTGCTCATCGTCGGTACTATGAGCCATAGATTTTTTCGGGGTACTGGTGAAGATTATTTCGTTGCTAGCCGAACTATTGGACCCTTTGTGCTATTGATGTCCCTTTTCGGTACGAATATGACAGCGTTCTCCATCCTCGGTGCTTCCGGTGAGGCCTACCATAGAGGAATCGGCGTCTTCGCTCTGATGGCTTCCTCGACCGCTTTGGTCGCTCCGTGTATCTTCTTTTTCGTTGGCACCCGACTCTGGGCAATTGGGAAGCGACACAGCTATTTGACACAGGTGCAATACTTTAGAGAGCGGTGGAACAGCGAAGGGTTAGGGTTACTGCTTTTCGTCGTCATTGTTGCGCTCATTGTGCCATACTTGTTGATTGGTGTAATGGGTGGTGGTATTACCTTAAATCAGATTACGGGCGGACAGATTCCACAATGGTTGGGAGGCTTGCTAGTTTGCGTGGTAGTTTTCACCTATGTCTGCTACGGTGGGGTGCGTGGTACCGCTTGGGCAAACACGTTTCAAACACTCGTTTTTATGACCCTCGGCGGGGTGACGTTTTTTACCATCGTGCATAAAATGGGTGGGTTTTCCGCAACGTTGGAGCGGGTGTCACCGGATCTATTGATTCTTGGCACCCACATCAAGCCGATGGAACTATTGACCTATACCTGCATCCCGCTCTCGGTAGGGATGTTCCCCCATATTTTCATGCACTGGCTCACGGCAGAAAGTGCACGGACATTTCGCTATCCCGTTGTGTGGTATCCCCTCTGTGTGGCGGCCGTATGGGTACCGAGTGTCCTACTCGGAATTTTCGGCAGTGTGGATGTACCAGGTCTCAAGGGAGCAGAAGCCAATTCAGTTTTGGTGCAGATGATTGAGCGTCATGCGCCCGGAGTGCTTGCGGGACTTCTGGGGGCGGGTGTTTTCGCAGCGATTATGTCTTCCCTGGACTCCCAATCGCTTTCCATTGGAAGTATGTTTACACATGATATTGTTCGACATTACGGATTTCGTTCTCACGCTATGCAGGAGGGGCTGAGCGAAAAAAGACAAATCTTGGTTGGGCGATTTTTTGTTTTCGGGATACTTTGTCTGACCTACCTACTTTCGCTGGTTCTCAACCGTAGTATCTTCAAACTTGCTGTCTGGTCTTTTACGGGATTCGCGTCGCTATTCCCGATTGTCATCGCTGCCCTCTTTTGGAAGCGTAGTACAAAACATGGTGCCTTCGCTTCTATTATCAGCGTCGTGATATTATGGATCTATTTTTTTATTCAAGGTTGGCGGGTGCCCGGTTACACGGTAAGTAGCACCGGAATCATGCCTGTTGCCGTTATTCTTGCGGTTTCTGCTCTAGCAATGGTTATCGGTTCCCTAATTAGTAAACCGCCACATCCAACTATAATCCAGAAATTTTTCCCATCGGAAGTAGAGAAGACAGATATATAAATACTTGAGATTATTCGCGTTTCACGTTGGACCCATTATGAAAATAGCATATATCGCCGCGGGTGCCGCGGGCATGTATTGCGGCACTTGTATCCATGATAATACACTTGCCGCAGCGTTGCAAAGGAAGGGACACGACGTTGCCTTAATTCCGACCTATACGCCTATCCGTACCGATGAAACGGATGTCAGCATCGAGCGCGTGTTTTACGGCGGAATCAACGTATATCTCCAACAGCGGTCGGCGTTATTTCGTCATACCCCTTGGCTGCTTGATCGGTTATTCGATAGTAATTCTCTGTTAAATAGGCTATCCCGTTTGAGCGCGTCTACTAGTGCGAAAGATCTTGGCGCATTGACCGTTTCAGTGCTTCAGGGGGAGGAAGGGAAGCAGAAAAAAGAACTGGCAAAACTGGTTAAGTGGCTGAAAGATTCGTATCAACCCGATCTGGTTCAACTGACCAACTCCATGTTTGTGGGCTTTGCAAAAGAAATAAAAAAAGCGTTAGGCGTTCCGATCCTCTGTGCGCTTCAAGGAGAAGATATTTTTCTCGAAGACCTCATCGAGCCGTATAAATCGCAAGCGTTGGATCTGCTGCAAGCGCGCGCTTCAGAGGTGGATGGATACATCGCCCCTTGCCAATACTATGCGGACTTTATGGCAGACTATCTGGATATTCCACTGAAAACAATTGATGTTGTGCCTCTCGGTTTGAATCTGAATGAGCACGGGTTACGAGAACAGGAGCTCCCTGAAACCCCCTTCGTGATTGGGTATTTAGCTCGTATCTGTCCGGAAAAGGGGCTCCATCTGTTGGTTGAAGCGTTCTACAGGCTGACAAATAGGCTTGGATTGGGCAAGGTCCAACTCAAGGTCGCCGGTTATCTGGGCAAAAAAGATGAGCCGTATCTTGAGCAATTGATTAAGCAGATCGAGGCGTGGGGCCTATCAGAAGCCTTTGACTATTGGGGCGAAGTCGATCGGCACCAAAAAATTGACTTCCTCAATGGTCTCCACGTCTTATCCGTGCCGACCACATACAAGGAGTCAAAGGGGCTTTTCATTTTAGAAGCGCTTGCCAATGGTGTTCCCGTTGTGCAACCACGACATGGCACCTTTCCCGAATTAATAGCAGCGACCGGCGGGGGTATATTGGTGGATGCAGAATCGCCCGACGCGCTTGCAGACGGAATATCTCAACTCATGGGTAATCAGTCTCACAGGGAACAACTGGGACAGCGGGGTAAGGCAACAGTACACCGTGACTTTAGCGATGATATAATGGCAGAAGCAACTTTGGCAGTTTATCAAAAGTATATCAGTAGATAGGAGGATTTTAGGTATACATGACTTGGTTGGTATTTACGCTTATAGCGACGATATCGTCCGGAATTTTCGGCGTTCTTACCCATGCAGGACAGAAAGCGATGGGCGATTCAGCTAATGGCCAATACAAAGCACTTCTTTTTGCGGGTATCGGTTATTCATTGATAGCAGTTGTTGGATCAGGGGTGATGTTGGCAGTCAATGGCGCACAATGGAGTTTCCCAGTGAAGGGGTTGAGCCTAGGAGTCTTGGCGGGGATAGCCGTTGTTGGGGTGATTTTCTGTAACCTCTTGGCATTTGCAGCGCAGGGCTCCCCGGTTGTTGTTATATCCATCGGTGCCGCAGGCGCACCCGTGCTCAATGCGGCTATTGCTATAACACTGTATCCGCCGGCTCCGGGAAGTTTACGGTGGGAGTTTATCTTCGGTATCACGGCAGCAGCGATTGGCGGTTATATGGTAACAGTTTATAGGCCCGGAACATAGAGGGATTATAGATGCGTCGTAGGCGTTTGTTAATATTTCGTAGGCCTTGGTTACTGTTTTCATTGATGAAGGTTGGTGCCCTAGGCATCTACGGTATCCTACTCCATGCGAGCCGGCTAGCGATGACAGATCCGACTCAAGCACGATACAAGACACTCTTTTTTGCTGGGATTGGCTTTTCATTGGTGGCGATCGTCGGATCAGCACTGATATTGAAGTTCAGAGGTATCCAATGGCATTTTCCAATAAGAGGGATAATCTTGGCGACTTTAGCAGGGGCGGCCAGCGCAACGACTGCGTTGGGCATCCTCTTAGCCTTTGAGGCACAGGGCACGCCGGCGGTGGTCATGACTATTCTCTTCACCGGTGCACAGCTTATCAATGCGGTTCTTGCTTTGGCAATAGACACACCACAAGCGGGAGGCTTACGGTGGCAGTTTCTCGTCGGCTTCCAGTTAGTAATATTGGACATCTGTATGGTGACAATTTATCGGCCGATGTAGCACGACTTCCCCCACCTCAACCACGTGTTGAGGTGGGGATATAGGAGGAATTTGATGCGTATGACTTGGTTAATATTTGCACTTATGACTGTTGCATCGTGGGGACTCTACGGTGTCCTTTTGCATACAGGACAGGTATCTATGAGTGATCCGGTGCATGGGCGGTACAAAGCGTTTCTGTTTGTTGGGATTGCGTATCTGTTGACAGCGGTTATCGGTTCAGCAATCATGTTGGCAGTCAACGGGGCGCAATGGACTTTTCCGACGAAGGGATTGGTCTGGTCAACGCTTGCGGGCTTGGTGGGTGCGGTGGGGGCGTTCGGTGTCCTCTTGGCGTTTGGAGCAAAAGGCACCCCGCCTGTGGTGATGTCTATTGTTTTCGCAGGCGCGCCGATTGTCAATGCGGTGGTCGCAACAGCGATACATCCGCCAGCTGGAGGCTGGGGGGCGCTGCGTTGGCAGTTTGTACTCGGTATTGTGCTAGCGGCGGTTGGTGGTTGTCTGGTAACACTCTTTCGCCCTGGTACCTAGAAGCTCTCATTCAGGATGGAGAACACAAGAAAGGGCGTCTAAAAATTCTTCAACTGATATTGCCTCCCCTGACGCTTAATATCTTTTCGTGGATTTGTTCCCAATCGCTACGACGATTGCCGATAAGGATGAGCCGATCTGTGCGCTGAATCTGAAGGTCTAACGAGGGATTAATCATGTGCTGGTTATCTCTGAGGATACCTACCAAAATGACCTCGGCTTTCAACTCCAAGAGTAAGGATTGTAGTTGACCAAAATTTATCCCATCAATCTCAATCGCTTCGCTATACAACTCGCTCCCTTCTGCTTCGGTCAACAGTTCCCGGACCGCGAGCGCAAGTCCACGATCGCGCACCTCTTGTGCCAACACCTTCGCGGCAATATTATTCGTGGGAATGACGGCATCACATCGAAAAGATCGGAAAATTGCCAAGTGTTGAATACTAGTGCATTCCGCAATCGTCCGGATGTTTGGATGGAGTGTTTCGATGAGTGAAATCGTCGATGCCGTAATTGCATCTGCCACGTGTTCCTCGGTTTCGGGCGCGAGGATGAGGACTGCGTACGCCATCTCAATGTTCGCCCGCTTCCACGATTCTTCTTCTAACGGTGCACCTCGGACAAAGTAAACATCGGAACGGTTGAAACTCAATTCGTCCACACCATTCGCCAAGACAACAATGGGGCGGTGTGCTGTTACTACATCCGATGAAAGCTGCTCTATTATTGAAGCTACCCTCAATTCGGAGGGGTAGTTGACAATGATGATATGATTTTCTACAAGGTCGCGGCAATCAATCAACCCGCGACGGCGATCATTATTTCTTTCGACAGTGGTGTCCACAATCTGAGTAATCACATAGGGGAATGTAGCCAATCCAACTCCGTATAGCAAGACCATTGTTGCGACCCTTCCCCCGATCGTTGATGCGGCGAGGTCTCCGTAACCAACGGTGGTGATGGTCGTAAAACTGAGCCAAACAGAATCCCAAAGCGTCAATTCTGCCTTCACTGACTTTTCAAAAAAGTAGAAACATGCAGCATTGAGAGTGATAGCGCCGAGAACGATAAGTCCTGCCACCGTGATACGCTGAATATGACGGTTACGACTCACCCGGCGAAACCGGCGAAACCAGAATTTGAATAACATTGGCATTTCCCTCTCCTTTGAAGCGTTCAAGGAAATCTATCTACTAGCGTAGCGGTTCATTTTTTCAGCGTCTGCGCTCCTTCAAAAGTTGAGCATTGCAGTAGAAAAATCCCTTGCCTCAGGAGCTTCAAGTGACGCGAGCTAGGTTGCCTCTATACTTGCTGCATCTTACCTAAAACAACAGGTCATTACCCCCGGCTGCTGGTACGATGCCGCCTTTCGCGCCACCACCAACCGTCAGATAGAATTGAAATCCTGGCTCGGTCACATAGCCGATATTAAAAGACGCCGTGTCAGACAGCTTGTATCGAAAACCGATACCAATTAGGTCGTTAATTGTAATTCCGCTGAGGGCATGTCGTCGTGTGAAGTCGCCCACAAGCCAAAAGTTATCGGAAAAGGCAAATTCAGTCCCAAGCTGCCAAAGCAACAGAAATGAATCCGACGTTTTAAGGGATTTGGAAGAAAGATAACTACCGACCCCTACATGTAACCTCATGAATTGACCAAATCGCTGTGTTCCGACCAGATAGGTGTTGACACCCATAAATGGAAAACTATCCGCAGGCGAGGGATCGAGGAACTCCTTGTCAGAGTTGAGCCGATCATCGGCGGTAAACCCAATTTGCACATCGCCTCCAATTGATATGCCGGGCAAACCGTCCTGTACGTCCGGTTTGATGTTATATTTCAGTCCGGTAGTAACATCAAAGATGGATTGTTCGTATACCCTCCGATCCTGCGCTGTGTCTATTGATTGTTCTGTATCGTAGGTATCACCGATTCGATAAAAGTCGGGGACGATTTTCTGGGCGCTGCTAGTCGAAAAGGTCGCGCCGAGGACGAGATCCAATCGCTTGCCGATTCCGTACGTCAATCGGGTAGGCACTAAGAAGGTGTTGACCTCAAACTCAACATTATGTAATCCCTCAAAATTACCGATAACCACACGCTGCGGTTGTTTGAGATCTGTATCCAACATTTTTCTATCGACTTGAAACATCCCAAAAAAGGTCGTATAGCCACCTTTGCCCAATGTGTCGGCGGTTTGCATCACGCCGAGTTGCGTTACGGGCGGACTTTGTGCGTAGAGCGGTATTCCAATTATTACTAAAAGAACGGAAAGAGTCAGTAGAATTGATGGCTGCTTAATCTGAAAACCGTACATATTTATCCTTAGCTTTTTGCAGTATATAGATTTACGGGGTTAGATTGTGGACGGTCAACTAGTATCTCTTAACGCGCCTCAACCATCCCACTCTCGTCGCGGCTGCCGGTGCGGTCAGGCGTGTTATCAAACGCTGTGATAAAGTATCGCCGAGGAACTTGGTTTTGCCCGTCTAGAATAAACTCTTCGCCGGTGAAGGTTGCGCTTGTATCTTTCGCGTCCATTCTCCGTCGGATGATCAAATCTCTGCCGACAACGAGCTCACCGCCCGCCTCTTTTGTGGCGTAGATAAGGTAGCCGCCAAGGTCGGGTTCTCTGTTCTTTGACCAAAAAATTCGCACGTCATACCGTGGACCTCGAGCAAAGAAGCCTATTCGAACATTTTGTGGTGGTGATGGGGGCAGGTTGGGAGAAGCGACTTGGACCACTTTTACCGCTTCAACACCGAACCGGTCAACAGCAACAACACGATAAATTTTAGCGGCGTTATCCCGATCAAATTCTCGATCGAAAAAGTACGGCTGATCTTTCGAGAGCTCGGCACGCAGGCGAAATGGTAGAAACTCACCGTTCAAACTGCGCTGGGACACAATCACACGAAAGATTTGAAAGTCGTTAGGAAACTCATAATCCTGCCAGAAAAGTTTAACGGTTAAATCTTCTACTTCGTCCCCAACAATCACATTGGGTGTGGGTGGGGCAACACTCGGTGTTGCACTCGCTGTTTGCCACCTCTGGTGCGGTTCTTCGTTTGCATCGGGCGGCGCATTCGGATCTGGAACTTCAATCCCATTCGCATCAATATAGGAGATGCGGTAGATGTAGCGGTGTGGTGTTCCGTTCACTTCATCAAATTGGTCATTTTTCAGGCTTTCTGTATCGATAAATTCTGTCGCTGGACGAGCCCCGTTCTCCCCAAGTACCTCTCCAACAAACGTAAAGGTAGAGTCTGGATCGCCGGTAAATCGTCGATAGATTCGATAGCCGGCAATCCCGTCGTGGCCGCTGTCTTCCCACGTAACCGTCATTTGCTCATCACCTGGAAGAAGCGCTAAACCGACCGGTGCGCCAGCTGTCCGTAGATTCTGGGGATCTAGCGGGTTGGAGAAATCCTCGCTGCCTGTACAACCGGCGGCGAATCCCGCTGCAACGAGAAGTATACAGATAGCAGATAATCGAAACGAGGTTGATAGCAGCATGGCATCAGAATTTCCGTTGAAGGGCCAGGGAAGCTTCACGTGTTCGTGGATTGTAACTTGACTTTAGACTTAACTGAGCTGAACGATAATTGGATGATTCGGAGATAACCTCCAATTGGTCAAAGACGGAGATGAGCACGGCAAGTCCAACAAATCCGATTCCTGTTCGAGACAGCCTGATACTCAGGTCGCGCTGGGTCTTATACTCGTCCCGAAGCGTTGTAATATCGTTCTGGATTCCGGCAGATAGGTATTGGTCGTAGGTATCCTGCGCTGAGCTAGCAACGAAGATACTGGTGCATTTTAGCGCAACCCCGGTGGTGAACAGGCCAAGTGTCAGGACTCGTGATCGATCAACGGCTTGTGCGGGAGAAACGGTTGCCATGGCGATTGCGATACAGCAAATCACGATTCGCAATTCAAGTTTGTTGTTTTGGTATGGATACATATGGTACACCTTGTCGATAGCATCCCAATCTAACTCAGGTACGGGCGGTTTGGACAAGGAGGAGAGGTGAAAAATCAGCACCATGTATGATAGGGGCAATAACCACTATTTTAAGGAATGCAGAAGTGAGTCTTATCAAGGAACTATTAAATTTTGCACTGCCTGTGCCGCTAGAGATTGATTATACACGATCCGATTTTTCGTTGCAAGTTTTTTTATCTGACGCATCACGTCGCGTGAACATCAAACCCCTCCTTTTTAACGGCACGAGCATAGATTTCCGCGTCCAGATTGAGACCAAAACCGGGTGAATTGGGGACACAGACCAAACCATCAGAAATCGAATATCCAGAGTCGTCTAAGCCGGGGGTGTCAGCTTCGTCCCATTCGGCAAACTCAAAGCCTTCGATTGCCGCAGAAAGGTGGCATGACACATAGTTGCCGTAGTGACCGCCGTAATGGTGCGGTGCTGAACCGACATTCCATTCGTCCAATTGAGGTCCAAGCTCCAACCAACGGGAAAAGCCGGGGTGGAAGATATCGTACTGGATAATATCAACTAACCCGTCCTGGGCCCACTGGAGTAGATTTAATGACGCGCCCCCCTCTCCATCGGCAATCTTGGTTTCTATCCCCTCTGCATTGAGCCACTCTCTGAGATTAGCGTAGAAGCTGCCATCCTCGTGGAACGCTTCTTCCATCCAGTACACTTTGGCATCAGCCGTCTCACCCAACACCTGTTTTGTCAGGTTCAGATTGTAGCCGTTGTTGGCATCGATTAGAATCGTGGCGTCGGGACCGACAGCGTCTCGGACAGCGCGGATTACCAGGATGTCACGACGCGTGCCCTGTTCGAGCGGCATGTGCATCGCGCCTCGCCCGACCTTAATCTTGTATGCTTTGTGCCCTCGAGCTTTGCCCTCTAGTGCTTCAGAGGCAATCAGCGCAGCGGCTTCGTTATCGTCTGCGAGATGCAGGTCGTCGATGTACAAAGACGTATCGTAACAGCGGGCCCGAAAAACGCCATCCTCGTCGGGTTCTCCGCCAAGCATCTCATACACAGGCTTGCCAGCCAGTTTTCCAGCGAGATCCCAGAGCGGGTATTCCAGCTCACGGAAGCGCTCACTGACCCCGTTTTCAGGATCGAACGCCTCGGCTAAGGAGGTGCCGACGAACCCCGCCGCGTCCTCCTCAGAGATGCGTGCTCGTCCAAAGCCGGTTGCTCCATCATTGGTGGTAAGGCGCGTGATAGAGGGTCTGACATGTAGCCCGTGGACCTGTAGGCGTGAGTTGCATCCTGCTTCCCGTGGGCGTGTGCCAATCAGTGATACACATTCAATACGATCTATTTTTACGTTGTTCATCTTTGCTCCTTCGTTAGGATGTGGGCCCGGTTTGTCCTCTAGGGTAAATCAACCTAGAATATCCAGACGGGTTTCAAAATGTGGATAAATTGGTTCATTTGTTAATTGATTGTTGGGTTCCTCAATGAAGTTCTCAACTTATGAGTTTCTGAATAAGGTTGTTAAGCGTTTGTCCGCTCTGTTTGGGGTGCCCAGAGTGGTTCCGATTCACCTGACCGGTGATTAACCACGCGGGCAAGCACGAATAGCAGATCGGAGAGCCGGTTCAGGTAAATAAGCACCTCTGGGTTCACTGGCTCCTCTTTGGCGAGGCAGACAACACATCGCTCGGAACGTCGAGCAACGGTTCGGGCAAGGTGAGTCGCTGCGCCACCGGCGGCACCGCCCGGCAGAATGAAATTTTTGAGCGGCGGGAGTTGGTCGTGAAACTGGTCAATCTCTTTTTCGAGTTCGAGTGCTAAGCTTGACGGAATTCTCAGACGTGCTGCTTGCGAGTGTACCTCGAGTGTTGCGAGGTCTGCGCCGATATCAAAGAGTTCGTTCTGTATACGATGGAGAATTGTGCTAACTTCCGAATCCTGAATTTGGGACCTTGCGAATCCGATACAGGCGTTGAGTTCGTCAACGGTTCCGCACGCCTCAACCCGCATCGCGTCTTTAGCCACCCGTGTTCCACCGTAGAGCCCTGTTTCGCCGGTATCTCCAGTTTTGGTATAAATTTTCATGTTGTAGCTGCCATCCTTTTTCGGTAATTATAGCAAATCTGATAAAAACCTGCAATGCAAAGATGTGTCCGAAAGAAGTAGGCGTGTGCCGTAACCTGCGTTCTCTCGTTTTCCGGCTTTTACTGTGGTGTTTCCTTTTTGATTCGGCTGCTTGGGCGATTATGCTATAATGTCGATCAATTGCGATTACGGTTATCAGCAGAGGGAGAAAACAGCTATGTACGAAAACAGACGCAAAACATTTATGGAAAAAATAGCGGGGGGTGTTGCGATCTTTCCAAGTGCCTTACCAGCGATGCGTACCCACTCTACCGAATATAGATACCGCCAAGATGCCAATTTCTACTATTTAACCGGCTTTGATGAGCCCGAAGCGGTTTGTGTAATTGCTCCGGATCATCCTGACCATCAGTATATTTTGTTCGTCCGACCCCGCGTTCCTGAACAGGAGGTGTGGACCGGCAAGCGAGCTGGTGTTGAAGGTGCGAAAGAGCATTTCGGCGCAGATGAAGCGTATCCCATCGAGGAGTTTGACGAAAAAATATCGCAGTATATCGGAAAAGCGGACCGACTCTACTACGGGTTCGGTGCAGACGAAACCTTTAATCGGAAGATTGTTGAACTCCTTAAGCGGTATCGAAACCAACGTTTGCGCGAGGGAACGGGACTCACCACCGTGATTGATCCCACCGAAATCCTGGCAGAGATGCGTCTCGTTAAGGAAGAGGAAGAACTAGGATGTATTCGGCAAGCGGTTGACATCAGTGTTGAGGCGCACATGGCAGTGATGAGAGCGGTTCGCCCCGGCATGTATGAATATGAATTGGAAAGCTTGATCGACTCAATCTATAGGCAGAATGGTGGCATAGGTCCCGCATTCCTGACGATTGTAGCCAGTGGCCCAAATGCAACGACGCTGCACTATACTACAAACGATTGCCAGATCCGTGATGGCGATCTGGTACTCATTGATGCAGGTTGCGAATACCAGTACTATTGTGGTGATATAACCCGGACATTCCCCGCCAATGGCAAGTTTACGGACGCGCAGCGCGCAGTCTACCAATCCGTGCTAGACGTTCAGTGTGAGATTATCGAAAGCATTCGTCCCGGCGTTTCGATTGGGGATCCCAATCAGAAGGCAGTAGAAATGTTGACTGAAGCTATGTTGAAATTGGGGTTGTTGGCTGGAGACAAAGAGAAGCTGATTGAGGAACAGGAACATCGCAAGTTTTATATGCACAGTGTCGGGCACATGCTAGGAGCAGAAGTCCACGATGTGACCAAGACGCGGGAAGGAGAAGAGTACAAAACCTTCCAACCGGGAATGGTGATGACTGTTGAGCCGGGGCTTTATATCGCCTCTGACAGCGAAAATGTCCCACCAGAATATTTGGGCATCGGGGTGCGGATTGAGGACAACATTCTGGTCACTGAGTCCGGATGCGAAGTCCTGACTGCAGCTGTGCCGAAAACTATTGATGAAATTGAGAGGCTAATAGGATGAGTCTTACGGGTTGAGCGGATCCAACTGATCCTGCGTTGGCTCCGCTCAGCAGAACCAATCTTCGGTCAAGCGCGGCGGTCGCCTTCGGTTCTGTTCAAAATATAGTGGAAATGCTGTGGAGGACCCCTCTCTACCGATTGCGGAATATGCAAGGTTACGCACCCGATGGAAGGTGACACAGGCATCCTCGCCAATTTGCGCTGCGCTTTCCACAGCGACGCTGACCGCTTTCTGGAGTTCATCCATTCGTGCATCAGGGTGTGTCCAACGATAGGTAAACGATTCTTGATCTAGGTCTCCAAGGTGGGGCTGAGTGGCGGGTTGAGCAAGTAGGGAGGATCCCGGCGGAACGAGCAGTCGAATTGTATACTGCACGGGATCGATGTGATCTATTAATTCTTTATGTTCGACAGCATCAAGGATATATAAGTAGCTTTCAAGCGTCTCCCAGGGTGTGAATGGAACAAGCGATGGGCGCAGCGCAATCCCAATTCCCTTCAAAAGGCTGATGACAGCGAAAACATCGTCACAGGTATGCCCTTTCTGCAGATTTTTAAGCACTGTGTCATTGAGCGATTCAACGGCAGAAACGATAAAGATACAACCGCAATCGCGGAGCTCCGGCAGGAGGCGGTGGTGCTTCAGGAGATGCTCAATTTTAGTCGTGCAGTCGAAGGTAAGCCTTGGAAACGCTTCGTGCATGGCTTGAACCACACGAAGCACGTGTTTGGGTCCATTCAGGAAATCGGGATCGCCGAACGTGATGTGAGCTGCGCCGGCGTCAACTTGTGCCCGAATGTCTTCGAGCACGACTTCCTTTGGTACGACAGAGAATTTGCCCTCATAGACCGGAGGGATAGGACAGTGGAGGCAGAGGTGTTTGCACCCACGGCTTGCCTCTACATAACCGGCGAGGTAAGCGGCCCCATCTTTTTCGAGGTGTGCATACTGATCGAGTGGTGGCAATTGTTTCCGGCTCGGTACGGCCAACGATTCGCTGGATAGGTCGTTACGCGGCTTATACACATTTGTCCTTGTGTGTAAGGGTTTCAAGACAGATTCGGATTGAAGCTGTTTTTGAAGTGATTCAATATCCTTGTGCAGGAGAGCACCCGCTATTTCAACATCTGTTCCAGCTGCAAGCGAGTCAACCAGTTTGACTAGCGGCGTCTCATATTCCCCTCCGATGATTGAATCGGCATGATGTGTGAGCAGATATTCTGCGTTGAGTGAGGCGTAAAGACCGTAAAAACAGATATGGCAGCTCGGATTGATTTTGCGAATGTGCGTCGCGACATGGACCCCTAAACGGAGTGCGGTGTGCATTGGCACGCAGATTCCGACGAATTCTGCGCGGGCGGCTTTTCCTGCGTCTAGAGTTTCAACAGCGATGTCCATCACGGCCGGTGTATATCCGGCGCGCTCAAGGAAACCCAACGGAGAAGCAAGGCCGATAGGCTGATGTCCAAGTTCGTAACAGGAGATGAGCAATATTGCCCCTGGACGTTTCATCATCAATTTGACTTCTTTGCTTGCTTTTATTGGTGTAAGATCGCTGTTTCAATTCGGATAGCATCGGAACTTTCCGGCTCTCATACCGGGACTAACGGGTGTGGGAAGCACCACCGAGCGGTGGCGTAGTCCCTCAATTTCAACTCTTTTTGATTAACTAACGGGGTTTGCCGTTCTGTATCCCCGCCTTAAAAGACGGGGATACAGAACGGAAGATTTTGATAAAACGATACTTGGACATGAGGCCCTCCTTAACGCTGATTACTCATGGCAAGAGAAAACGCAAGAAGGAGCCGGGTATGTGGACGGAACAAAAAACGTTCGTTGTTGCCTACCGTTTCTGTTGCACGAGGTTATTGCTTTCTATATTGGAGGGGTTACCCGTTAATGGACAGTTGTTTCCTGATTCTATCCTTTGCTCGCCTCGTAGTAGGGATTTTCGCCGGCGGCGTGGTCGGTGGAATCGATAATATTCTTAATTTCCGGAAAATGTTCTTGGATCATTCCTTCGATTCCGTGTTTCAAGGTGACATTCGCCATGCCGCACCCTTGACACCCTCCCCCCATGTGAATGTAGATAGAATCCTCTGTAACATCTAGCAGATCGATATGTCCGCCGTGCGCTGCGACCGCAGGATTAATCCGTTCATCGATGAGTTGCTGAATAGCTTGTGCTTTGGGGTTATCCCAAGTAGGTGCGTTGGGATTATCAATCTTAAAACCGCTTGAATTGAGGTCCTCCACATAATCGATGGTTGCCCCTTGTAGGTTTTTAGCACTTTCCGGATCGATAAAAACCTGAAACTCACCGCAGTCCACGACGATATCATCTGGATCAGGTTCAACTTCGAGGCCCAATCCATACTCAAATGCTGAGGCGGAGCGGCCATTGATACTAACGCGTAGTCCCTGAACTTCCAGTCCTTGGTCCTCAATCACCGATTGGATTTTCTGCTTGGCGGCCTCAGTGACAGTGAGTGATGCAGATGTCCCTGCAGTATCGGGTTGTTTAGGTTTCAGTTTATTTAGTAAGTTCTTCATTAGTTCTCCTCGTGGTGGGTAGACGCTATGCAGCCGGACAGGTTGGCGTGTCCTTTGGCATCCGAAGTTCACCCGTTTCGTCGTACAGACGTTTTATCCGAGCAATGGCTTCAATTTCCAATTGTCGGATCCGTTCCCTTGTAACCTCCATTTTTTCCCCAATTTCGCGCAAGGTCTTCTCGTCTCCATCTTCAAGCCCGTAGCGCATTTTTATTACTTCGCGCTCCCTTGCTTTCAATTTACTGAGTAGCGTATTTACTAAGTCCGTTTCGACTAGGTCCGCAATTGGACCAGCCTCTGGGTTTACATGGGGGTCTTCAATCAGATCTTTTAAAGTTGTTGCGTTTTTTTCATCGTTAAGTGGTAGATCAAGCGATACCGTACCGGAATTGAGCAGCAACAGATCTTCAATCTGTTTCTCAGTCAACTCAAGTTCCGCGGATAGTTCTTCAATCGTTGGCTCGCGACGGAGTGTTTGACTGAGATGTGCATGAACGGAATCGAATTTGGTCGCTTTCGCAACGACATAAGAGGGTAGGCGGACTGAACGTGAACAGTTATCAAGCGTCCTCATTATCGCTTGCCGAATCCACCAAATAGCGTAAGTGCTAAACTTGAACCCTCTCCGATAATCGAATTTACTTGCTGCTCGCATTAAACCGATATTTCCTTCTTGGATGAGATCTTCAAGCGGGACATTATGTCCCTGATACTTCATTGCGACGGAAACGACTAGGCGCAGGTTCGCTTGGACTAATTCATCGCGCGCACTCTCATCGTTCTGTTCAATTCGCTTTGCCAGCTCTATCTCCTGCTCTCTAGACAAGAGTCCATGCTGTGACACCGTTTGAAGCCAGGTACTTAAGGCATCAATGTGCGGTGTTGACGCCTCCTCCGGTGACGAAGTTGCCCACTCGTGGTTGCCTTCATATTTCTCAGTATCTTCGATAGGGACTTCAACAATGCCTTGGTTGAATATTTCGCCGACCATTTCATTTGCCCTTGTTGCCATTTACCTCATTCTCCTCAAAGGCTGTTAGAACACCGTATAGTAGCAAGATTTTGGGTTGAATTGGCGAAATAGTAACACGATATTTTATGTTTTGTCAAGTAAATAACTTAAAAAACATATTTTTGCTTGTAAATGTTGTGTTTTTTTGATATAATTGATGTAACTATACCGGAAATATAAAGGAACATCCTTGCCGGATCAAAGCACTTGGCGAGAATAGCGACGTTAACGGGTGTCTGCCACCAAAGTCGGGAAGGTAAGACAATGAAATCAGTACCAAAAGATACACGCGGCGCAATTGTCGAATTATTGAAAAAACATAAAAGGATGACAGCTAGTGAAATCGCAGGCGAGTTAGACCTCCATTCGATGACCGTACGCCAGCATTTGTCTATCTTGGAACGGGAGGGGTATATTCACCACTATCGCGAGAAGATTAGTCGAGGCAGACCCGTCTACGTGTATAAACTCACCCGCGAGGCGAAGGAAAGTCTGTTTCCAAACAATTATCCGCGATTTGCACTTGGTACTTTGGATGCCCTGGTGGTTATTGATGGTGCAGAAAAGGTGAACCAACTTCTTGAGTACCAGATGGAGGCAAAGATTGCGAAGTGTCTTGACAATACTGAGGGTAAGAGTTTAGCTAAAAAAATTGAAGTACTTGCCGCATTTTTGGATGAAGAAGGTTATCAGGTGGAGATATCGGAAACGCCCAACGCATACATCCTTAAAGAACACAATTGTGCTCTTGAATCTATTGCCCAGCAGTATCCGCAGCTCTGCCAGCTCGAATTGTCGCTTCTGAAACGGATACTGGAGGTCCCGGTTGAGCGCGAATGTCATATGCCTACCGGTGATTCGATTTGTAGCTATAAAGTACTGAAAATGGATACCTCCCACGGGGTGAGGAAATAGGGTAGGTCATCATACCTATGGCTGCCATTACCCAACCGCTAGTCGTTCCCAAATACCTCTCAAGATGTTAGAAGCGTAGTGCTCTGCTGCGGTTCTGTCAACTTAACGCCTTTTTTATCCGATTTAACGCCTCGTCCAACTGCTTATCCGGAACGGTCAAGACCATCCGAAAATACCCTTCACCATACTCGCCGTAAGATGCCCCGGGCGCGATCACAACCGCGGCTTTTTCAAACATTAACGTGGCGAAATCGACAGAACTCATTCCATCAGGCGTTGGCAGCCACAGATAAAACGTTCCCTTAGGAGCATCGTAGTGATCCCAGCCAAGTTCCTTGAAGGTGTTGAGTACTCTTTCACGGCGGTGGGTGTAGATTGGTAACATTTTTTCAATGTTATTCTGGCATTTTGTTAAAGCCGCAATCCCCGCATATTGAATCGCATTGAAGATTCCCGAATCGGTATTCCCTTTAACCTTTGCCATCCCTGCAATAAGTTCTGGATTACCCATCGCCATCCCGATACGCCAGCCTGTCATGTTGAACGGCTTGGACAATGAATTAAGCTCAACGCCCACCTCTTTCGCTCCCGGTGTGGAAAGAAAGCTCAACGGTGTTTCGCCCTCAAAAACAATTTCGCTATAAGGATTATCGTGGCAGACAGCGATGTCATAGGCTTTGGCAAATTCAACTACCTCTGCAAAGAACTCAGGTGTTGCTGTCGCGCCTGTCGGATTGTTGGGGTAATTCAGGAACATCGCTGTTGCCCGTTTGGCAACCTCCGACGGAATCTCAGCCAGCTGAGGTAGAAAGCCGTGATCTCCCGTGATTGGCACGTTATGCGGTTCGCCGTCAGCCATGAAGATACTTGCGCGGTAGGCGGGATAGCCCGGATCGGTCATCAATACCGTCTCTCCAGGGTTCACGACTGCGAGGATGAAATGGTGACATCCCTCCTTGGACCCGATTAAGCCAAGTACTTCCTCCTCCGGATCCAATTCGACGTTATAGCGATTTGCGTACCAATCCGCAACCTCTTTGCGAAATGCAAACATCCCTTTCTCTTCGTCCGTCGGGTAACGGTGGTTTGCCGGGTCAGCCGCGGTGCGACAGAGCTCGTCGATCACCGGTTGAGGGGTCGGTTCAACGGGGTCGCCGATTCCCAAGCTGATAACATCAATACCATCGGCGATTGCTTGATTAATTTTGTTCCGTAATTCGATAAATAGATAGGGTGGAATCCTATTGAGTCGATTTGCAATCTGCATCTTTTCTCCTAGTTTCTAAGGTTCGAGTATTATTGCTTAAATCGTCGGCATTGTATCAGAAACATCGTTGATTTTCAAGGGGTTTCAGGATGACATGAACATTCCGCCGTTGACATTAAGTGTAAAGCCTGTCACATAGGAACCTTCATCGGATGCTAAAAATAGGATGGTGTTTGCAACCTCGACCGGCTGAGCAACACGGCCGAGAACCATCTGTGATGTCAGGTCGGGATGGTTTGTCGTCATATCCGTCGCAGCGACACCGGGAGCGATTGCGTTGACGGTGATGTTGTGAGGTCCGAGGGCCCGCGCTAGCGACTTTGTTAGGCACATGACGCCTGCTTTAGATGCGGAATACGGTGCGGATGCAACGAGTCCTCCAACCTGACCTGCTAAGGAGCCGAGACTGATTATTCTGCCAGACTTCTGCGTTTTCATTGTATCAATGACGGCTTGGGAACAGAGAAACGGTCCCTTGAGATTGACTGCCATCATGCGGTCCCACTCCTCCTCGGTGCAATCCTCTATCTGTGTGTAGCTAAAGATTCCGGCATTATTCACCAGAATATCGATTCGTCCAAAACTGTCGAGCGCCTGCTTTACCATTGAGCGAACAGAATCACCGTTTGAGACGTCGGTTTGGATCACGAGACACTCCACACCGAGCGCCTTTATCTCTTTCCCGACAGTTTCAGCTGTTGTTGGATTATACTCCGCAATGACGATATTCGCGCCTTCTTTAGCAAACGTCAGGCAGGTTGCCCGACCAATTCCTTGTCCACCGCCCGTTATAATTGCAACACGGTCCTTCAGTCTCATTGCCCTTCCTCCCGTATCAACTGTATTTTGTGTTGAGAATCTCTAAAGGCTTATGATAGAATTAAATCTTGATAAACACTTATTATCGCAAAAAGCATCCCGTTAGTCAACCTAAATGGGATTTGACCCCACTCCATCATGGAGGGTTAGCATGTCACAAAAGCGGATAAGAATTACCGCTACACCTGTTGTTATGGAAGCGGAGCTGAATCAATCGCAAACGGCGGAGCGAATCTGGGCTGCACTGCCAATCGAGGCACGTGGAAATACGTGGGGTGATGAAATCTACTTCTCTATTCCGGTGGCAGCGGACGCGGATGACGCCCAGGAGGTGGTAGACTTGGGAGATCTTGCGTATTGGCCCCCCGGTACAGCATTCTGCATTTTCTTTGGACCCACCCCGATGAGTCGCGGCGCAGAGATTCGTCCGGCGAGTCCGGTTAACGTTGTCGGTAAATTGATAGGCGATTCAAAAGCGTTCAAGCAGGTCAAAAATGGAACCGTTGTTAAAATTGAGCAAATCACCCATGAATAGCGGGATGTAGAATGAGTTTTTTTAGGAGGTAACTGTTGTGCAGCTGAGCGAAAAAGACAAACAAGCGTTGCAGGAAAAATATAGAGCGCAACGGCAGGCGATGTGGTCAGGAAAGCAGTCAGAGTCCCATAGCTCTGAAGAAGAAATAGTGGAGGAAGATAATACAACAGACTCAACCGATACCACGTCATCAGACTCACAATCTGATTCTGCGTCGACGGTAGCACCGCAATCCGCATCAACGGAGTCAGAATCAGCTTCCGAAGGAGGTGCACCTGCGTCTAGTGCTACACAAGATATCGCCCATGCAGAACAAACTCCCCAATCACCGGTGGGGGCAGAAGTCTTTACGGCACAGACTGACGCTGCGCCTGGTTCAGAAAACGCTAGCGAGGAAACGGGGACAGGTGAAAGGGTATTTTGGGAAACATTGGAACAGGAAGGAGGACCGGCCGCGTTGACGTGGAAACTTGTGCTAGCTGTTATCGGCGTAGCAGCTGCCTTAATCGGTGTGGGTGTCTATCTAGGCTTTCTGTTTGCTAGCTAATCTGCAACCGTCTAAGATATGTCCTAGATTATAATCTATCCGCAAAATGAGGAGAACCATATTATGAACCAAGCAATTCAGGAGATGATCCGCTCAAAAGCCGAAGTTGCTAAAACCGCTAAGCGATCACTATCTAAAACTTCCGTCGATGTGCGTAACAGCGCACTTTTGGCGATGGCGGATAGCATCCTGACATTTAAGAACAAGATTCAAGAAGCTAACCGAATCGATCTAGAGGCCGGACAAAAAACAGGACTCGCTGAGCCGCTCATGCAGCGGCTAGCGTTGGACGATAAAAAAATCGCGCGAATGGCGGATAACTTGAGACAGGTGGCTGCTTTGCCGGATCCGATCGGGGAAGTGTCACACATTCGGGAGAGACCCAACGGTCTGCAAATTGGGCGTGTCAGCGTCCCAATCGGTGTAGTTGGTGTCATCTATGAATCGCGTCCAGATGTTA
The DNA here is from genome assembly GCA_022822785.1 of Candidatus Poribacteria bacterium. GTDB lineage: Bacteria > Poribacteria > WGA-4E > WGA-4E > PCPOR2b > PCPOR2b. The sequence continues at coordinate 75,066 of JAJEAL010000026.1, read as the reverse complement.
CCGTCGAAGTTTCTGCTTTGTGTGTCAAGTCTGGCAACGGCGTCATCCTACGCGGAGGGTCGGAAGCTATTCGCTCCAATACCGCGCTCGCCAACATCTTGAGCGAGACTGCCGAAAGAGAGGGGATACCGGGGGCCATCCAGTTTGTCGATATAACCGATCGGCAGGCTGTCCACGAAATGATTGCATTGCCTGACCTGATTGACCTCATTGTGCCGCGTGGGAGTTACGAGTTAGTTCGCTATCTTATGAAACAGTCGGAGGTGCCGGTGCTCGGACATGCGGACGGAATCTGCCACGTTTACATTGATCAGGCAGCCGATACTGAGATGGCGGAGGAAATCTGTATTAACGCAAAGAGCGGTTACAAGGTCGCTGTCTGCAATGCGATGGAGACGCTGTTGGTACACGAGAAAATTGCCCCGACGTTCCTTCCGTCAATGTGTGCAAAATTTACCACTGAAGGGATTGAACTCCGCGGCTGCCAAGAAACGCGATCGATATGTCCAGACGTTCTCCCAGCCACCGAGGAAGATTGGAGCACGGAATATCTCGATTACATCCTATCAATTCGGATTGTGGCGGACTTTGAGGCAGCGGTAGACCATATCGAAACTTATGGCTCACACCATTCGGATACGATTGTGACGGAGAACTATACCACTGCACAACGCTTTCTCAAAGAGGTTGATTCTGCCGCAGTCTATGTGAATGCAAGCACCTGCTTCACCGACGGCTACGAATTTGGGCTCGGTGCAGAGGTCGGCATCAGCACACAGAAGCTACACTGCCGAGGTCCGATGGGGCTTGACGGACTGACGAGCTATAAGTACATTATCTATGGCAATGGACAGGTGCGGATATAGTTGTATCTCTCTTTTTCGCTATCATTTCTTTTAGAACTATTTTGAACTCTTTCTGTCCATCAAGTATAACCAAACGATTCTAGGAGGAAAATATGGCAAATTCAGACTACAAAATTGGTGTTGTCGGTGTGGGTAGGATGGGCGCAAACATCGCCCGTCACTTAAATGATGAGGGGTTTTCGGTGGTTGCTGTTTATGATGTGGACGCGGACCGGGCGACGGGGCTCAGTGAGGAGATTGGCGCGGAGGCGACGAATCAGCTGGCACGCGTGACCGAACTTGCGGACTATATCATCACCGTCGTTACGGACGATAACGCGATGCGAGAAATCTTCTCGGAAGATGCCGAAGACAGCCTGCTCACAGGGGCACATGGAACGACATTTATCAATTGCGCGACAATCTCACCACAGGTGCATGTAGATGTCGAAGCGCTGGCGGAGAAGCACGGCGCATCAAGCCTTGAGGGGTGTATGGCGAGCAGTATCACGCAAGCGCGGGAAGGCACGCTGTATCTGATGTGTGGTGGAAAAGAGGCAATTTTTAACGACGCCAAACCGATCCTCGATTCAATGAGCGTTTCTCTCCGGTACATCGGTGAAGCGGGACGGGCTGCTCAGGTCAAGGCACTTGTGAATATGGTGATGAACATCAACACCGCAGGTTTGGCAGAAGGGCTTGGACTTGGTGCCGCGCTTGGGTTGGATCTGGGGATGCTGCAAGAGGTGTTCGCCCAAACTGGGGCAAACTCCCGCGTTTTAGAGACCGATGGCGAAGACATGGAGGCTCGGGATCATGAATGTTACTTTTCCGCGGCCCATGCCTCGAAGGATTCCGGGATCGCGCTTGAACTCGCCAAAGATGCTGGCTTGAACCTCCCGCTCGCTGAAGCGACCAAAGATCAGTATGATAGGATGATTGAACTCGGCAAAGGGGAGTTGGATAAATCTGGCGTTGCTGAACTCACCTTCCCCGGTCGAGGTTGAACAGCAGCCTTTAGCGATCTCGGCTCATAAAAAAGAAAGCACAAGGCGCAAAGAGAAACCGAGCTTTTTCGGAAAAACTCGGTTTCTTTGCTGCCGGGACGACGACTTCAGGCGGGAGAGAAGGTCCCAAGTACCATCGGTTCCGATGCCCCTGTGACTTGTGGTAGGTTCGTTGGATGTCCGTGCACCGCTTCGTTGGCGAGGATAGCAAACGCGACTGCCTCCTTCGCATCGCCTGAGATGCCGATAGCATCGATAGGTAAGAGCGGAATTGGTTCAAACAACTGTTTCAAGTGCTGCATCAAAGTCAGATTGTGGCTTCCTCCTCCACTGATGTAGATTTCATCAACGGAGTAATTCGGGAATAGAAACCGATGATAGTAATCAGAGATTGTGTGCGCTGTGAAGGCTGTTAAGGTGGCAACCAAGTCAGCTGCGCCTAAGTTCTGGATTTGTGCCTGCTTAATCGCCTGATGTGCAAACTGCCTACCAAACGCTTCACGCCCCGTCGTCTTGGGTGGAGCGGCACTGATAAAGGGATGTCGCGACCACTCTCCCAGCAATGGCTCACAGATGTTTCCCTGCGCGGCGAACTCACCTGCGTTATCGTACTTTTTTCTGCCGTCCGTAAGAATTTCCATAACCGAATCTATAACCATGTTCCCGGGCCCGGTGTCGGAGGCGTGCACATCCGAGCCCTGCGCCCCGGCGGGTATAAGCGTTACGTTGGAAATACCACCGATATTCTGCAACGCAACCGTCCGATTTACCTGTCGATATAGTAGAAAATCGACATACGGCACTAGGGGTGCCCCTTGCCCTCCGGCGGCGAGATCCGCCACCCTAAAGTTTGCTATTGTCGGGATGCCTGTGCGGTATGCGATGACTGCTGGTTCTCCAATCTGCAATGTAGATGGGATGTAATGCGCCTCCATCTGAGGGGGCAGGTGATAGACTGTCTGCCCGTGCGAACCGATCAAATCTATCTCTTCCCTCTCCAACTGGGCATCATGGATGACCGATAGCACTGCGTCCGCAAAAATCGTCCCGATGAGAAAATTCATCTGACAGAGCTCATCAACCTGACTAGTCTCTGGTTGAAACAGATTAAAGATGCGATCTCTGACCGCTTCCTCGAAAGGGTGGGAATGGAACGCGAGCAGTTCGGCCTGGGTTTCTAAACCGTGTCCCCTTATCTCCACGAGGGCAGCATCAACACCATCGACGGAGGTGCCGGACATTAATCCGATAACCTTTTTTACCTCTTTTTGAGCGAGCCGATGGACGGATTTCACGGTCGTAACCCCTTTCATGGTTTAAGCGTAAAGCAGATACGGACGGCGTTCGTCAATAAACTCTTTGGTTTCGTTTTCCCACGCCTGAAGGATTTCGGTGGGTGATTCGCCCTCCATTAGTCTTAGCCGCAGTTCATCGGTTCCAGCCAAGAGGTCAAAGAAATACCGTCCTCTATTCTCCCGAAACTCAAAGTGGTCCCGGTAGTCGCGGCAAGCCGTTGCGATGAGATGTAAACCAACGTCAACAGGCTTGAATTGGTCACGGTCTGTGATGTGTACCTGCACACCGTGACACGGTTCCTCTGCGTACTTGGAAAAGGTAGATGTAAACTGAATCGGACGGAAGTGGGTGCCAGCCAGTTTTATATTATTGAGCTTGTCTGCCCATCTCTCTGAATCTATCCACGGTGCCCCAACCCACTCAAACGGTTTGGTCGTTCCGCGTCCTTCCGAAAGGTTAGTACCTTCAAGGAGGCAGATGCCGGGATACAGTGTTGCTGTTTCGAGGGTCGGCATATTCGGAGAGGGTGGCACCCAAGGCAGTCCGGTCTGATCATACCACATCGCCCGCTGCCAACCGCGCATTGAAACAACATACAATCGCAGTGAAGGCACGAAATCCAGCTCGGTCTTACAAAATTGCGCTAGTTCAGCGACAGTCATACCGTGACGGATTGGAATCGCAGTTTCCCCAACAAAAGATTGAAACGCCCGTCTAAGCCGATTGCCCTCAACCCGATCGCCGCGAATCGGGTTTGGACGGTCGAGAACCACAAAATCCACATTGGCGGCTGCCGCTGCGCTCATTGACCGAAGCATCGTCGAGATATAGGTGTAAAAGCGGGAACCGACATCTTGGATATCATATACCAGCACATCAATACCCTCAAGCATTTCCGGTGTCGGCTGCCGCGTCCTCCCATATAGACTGTAGATCGGGATCTGTTCCCCTCCGCCGGTGGCGGAAGCGATGTGAACTCCAGCTTGCGCGCTTCCTGACATACCATGTTCCGGGCTAAAAAGCGCTCTAAGTTGAATTTTGGGGGGTTCAGCAAGCAGCGTTAGATTACTCTGGAATTGGGGGTTAATTCCGGTCTGATTGGTGATTAATCCGACAGATTTGTCTTCAACAAGCTCCAACTGCTCTTGGAATAGGATACTTAAACCAACTTCCGTCATAGTGGAATAATGCTGCCTTTCATTGGTCGTTCATCTGCCTTTGGCTAAACTTAAGTGGTATCGCACTTTGAATATGCAGATCCCGCTGCGGGAACGGAATCGTAATACCTTGCTCTCGAAACGCTTTTACGACCGCAAAATTCAGGTCGCTCCTTATAATATACTGGCGGGAGGCGTCATTGATCCAAACTAGTAAATCAAAATTGAGTGAACTATCGCCAAATTCCAAAAACTGTACCGTCGGTTCAGGATTTAACAACACCTCCTGATGGGTGCGCCCCGCTTGGAGCAAAGTTTTTTCGACTAAATCCACATCCGAGCCGTAAGATACGCCAACAAGTATATGGATACGCACCTTAGAATCCCGATAGCTCCAATTCGTTACATTCTCAGATATGAAATTTGAATTGGGCACAATAATTGATACATTGTCTAACGTTTCAACGACTGAGCTGCGTGTTTTAATCCTACGAATACGACCTTGGACACCGCTTACCTCCACAAAATCTCCCACTTGGACAGGCCGCTCAAATAGTATAATGAGGGTACTGATAAAATTACTGGTAATATTTTGCAATCCTAAACCAATCCCTACCATCAATACCGCACTTATCGCGGCCAAGGTTGTCAAACTGATTCCAATCTGATTTATGGCCATAAAAAGACCTACTAACATTATGATATAGTGCAATATACGACAAATAGTTGCCTGTGTGCCTTCGTTTAGGTGCATTCGTCTAAACAGATTGCGCCGTAACATGCGCTGCAACAGCTGCGAGATCCACAATGCCGCTAGCATAATCAATACAATCGTTAGCAAAACTGCGGGAGTTACTGTTACATCTCCCAACGAAATAAGCTTTCTCTTTAAGACGTCAAGAAGCTCCTGCCAGTTATTCATGCTGCATCCTCCTGAACCAATACAATCAAATCATCCTGCTCCTGTAATACATAGGTTTTGTCTTGCGCTGGATTCAGTTCAATCGAACTATTTCTTAAGCGAACGCCCAGCGTGATTTCACCGCGATCTGCCGCTATTTCCTTGAGTGTTCCGAACCTTATCCTTTGATCTGCTATGTTATAATCCCTGACAGATCGAAAGCATATCTCTGCGCCCCCGGCCCCAAATAGTTCTGTATAAACCGCATTCAGTTCCGGTCGCAACGCAACTTGTGCCAATACATGGCTTGCCATCACCGGTGTAACCAGTACCTCCGTATTTTCATCCTGGAACAACCCGATATTGTTGGCATCCATCAGATCTACTAAAATCCTCGGTCCCGGGACATATCCTTCAAGTATATTCTTTACCACTAGATGTCCCGTAATTGTCCGGGCGTCCGATTTTTCTTGCGTTTCTAACCAATCATTCCCGAGCATTACGACATTATCGTAGCTGCTCGGATGTGCGGTTTCCAAATCGGAAAGGGAGGTGAGATCTCCGTCGTAATGACTCACCGTCACACGGTCTAGGTCAATTCCTTGCTGCACCAATCCAATTTCTCTATCAACAATAGGCTTACGAGATAGCGTCGAGATTTCAAACTGTTCAAGCAGATAGTCGTCGAGTTCGTCGATCAGCGGCGCAACTTTGTGACTCCAACCCAGAATCAAGATACGTCGCTTGCGATCAATTTGAATTTGAGCCCTCTGCGGCGCTGTGGACTCAGGTTGAGGCGGTGATTGTTTCGATGAGAAATCTTTCGGTATCTCACAATCTTGATATGTCTCAGACAAAAAGACCAAGCGGTCCCCTGATTCTAAAATCAGATCTTTCGATGGATTGAGTATAGGGAGAAACCTCTCGCGGTGAGGACGCACTACACCGATCAAAATTGCTTTGGGACATGCCCTCGCCAGATCCCAGAAACGAACACCCGCAAATGATTCAGACGTGTGGATATAGATGGAATTTCCTTGTCTGTGGGACAAGATTTCGTGGAACAGATGCGACAGTCCCGGATGGCGGATGTTCTGCGCCATGCATCGTGAAATAAAAACGTCTGTTGCTAAGATTTCGAGGACCCCCTGATACGCCTTTTGTACCATGAAAATTTTACTCGAATCGAAGAGCTCTGTTACTAACAGAGGCAAGGGTTGATTTCTCCTAGTGCCTTGCTGATTTGCTATTGATAGTACTGTTTTAACAACGAATGTATCAGATTCATCCGCGCTGCCATAGGCAAAATCAGCGCCCGGCAGAATAATGACGCTGGCATTTCGGAAATCGACCCGTTCCAGATGCTCTATTCGCAGCGGAATCCCCGATCGAAAGGTAATCTTTCTCGCATCCCACAGCGCCCCAAGCGCGCTGCGTAATTCCATGGTGCGTTCTAAGCTCACATCTTCGGATAGGATGACCACATGTAACCCACGAACGCCAAGTCGGTCTAAAAACCGACGCACACGCTCTTCAGAATACATCAGTTCTTCGACAATAGCGGGCGTGCGGTTGGTCCATCCCAAAATCAGAATATGGTTGCGCCGCACAATCGGGGTGAGCCCGCTCTCAAAATTACGAATCTTCTGATTGAGCCACTGTGTCATAATCGCGACTAAAGAACCCATGAAAAGAACGTATCCAAGCACTGTCAACACCGTTGAAATCACGCGACGTGTTACGCCTTCATCGTCGCCCAAATATCCCGGATCCGTAAGCCGCAAAAACGCCCACCAAATCGCGGTCTTGTTACCATCAAAGGGAGAGTCTGTTGCCTGCACTAGCAATCCTCCCCCGATAGCAACTATGCCAACTAGTAATGTAATAAACAGTAGTCGAGAATGCGCGCCGCGTAACAAGAGCTGCTCAATCTGAAATTTTAATCTATTTTTTAGGCGGTTGATAAGCATGACAGATTCATTTGAGCTGTGTTACATCTTAAACTGATTTCTTTAAGCGTGGTTATTACCGTATGCTATGGCAATTGGGTCGCGAGATATGAACTTTATCCACCATGTATAATACGTAACCAGAAACGGAACGTAGATTTGTCTCCCCAATGAACTGTCGTCGCTGCACTAAGCAACTTGGGACCCTAGAGCGGGAGAGCCATATGACGTACACTTTAACTGGATCTATGCCTAAAACTGAACGCCAGCAAATACACCGGGCCAAAGACGGATTTTCACGCCACCCCATTCTGTCAAATAGTCTAGACCATAGGCGAAATCGGAGGCTTCACTTTCACCCGATAGAAAGACATTTAGCGCAATGCCGCCGAAGACACTCAGGCGCTGATACTGTTCCCAACCGATAGCAATGCGAAGTTTGGTCAGGAAGTTGTCTTGATTATCTTTATCCCACACACCGTAGTGAACATGTCGAACAACGCCATCAATGTTCATAAAGAAATGCTCGCTAAGTGGAGTATGGCCGCCCATACCAATCCCGTAAGACCACCGCATCGGATCCGAATTTTGTTGGGCACCCGCTAGCAATAAATTATAGCTGCGACTACTGCCGAACCGCAATCCCACATTTGCATTTTCCGTATCGCTGGTCCACAGCCGAAGATGCAAGGGTTTACTCTTAGCAAAACTAAATAACCCAACAGAAGTACCGGTATTACTTGCTGATATATTAACAACACCCAGCTGGAACCCTGTCATGCTTCGAGCTATATTGATAACGCCAATCTGCGTTCCACCGACACGCCCGCGCCCGATATTGAGTGCACTGACCTGCAGACCGTAGATATCATTCCCAAGATTAAGCCCAAAAGCACCTTGGAATCCTCGGACACTCCCACCGGCAATATTCGCACCTCTCGCGACCTGTAATCCCTTGAGGTCACCACGGGCGATGTTAAACCCATAGGACCCCTGAGCTCCTTCAACGTATCCATCAACGATATTTGCAGCGCCTGAGAGCTGAATTCCATCAAGGTTGCTGCCTGCCAAATTGAGTCCGTAGGCGGCTTGGAATCCCTCAACATTTCCGGGGACAATGTTCGCACCGAGGGCGACCTGTAATCCCTTGAGATCAGTACGGGTGAGATTAAGTCCAGCTGCGGCTTGAAATCCTTTGACATTCCCACCAACAACATTTGTCAAGCCGGCAATCTGCACACCGTATACCTCCTCTGTCTGCAAATTAGCAAGTCCGCCTAATTCAAACCCATCCAGTTTGGCGTAGTAGCCAGCTAAGAGATTAAAGGACAGATGGGGCACCTCGTTCGGTTCATACTCAACGGCACTTATTTGTGGCACAATCGAAAGAGCAAGGGGGAGATAAACATATTCTTTTTCTTTATTTGGAGTTGACGAATCCGCTGCGATAACCTCCGTATTTGAGGAGGTCAGTAGGAAGCTGTATATCAAGAAAATATAACAACTAGCCACTAGATAACAAGGTAATTTAATTTTATCCATTTTGGCTTTCCTTATGATGTCACTCTTGCAATTGATTCTGCGTAAGCATTGATACGGCGCAAATAATCAACGAGGTCTAGGTGAATGTGGCTGCTATCTACGGACGCTTGCACTTCACGGTTGAGTCGATTGTAATGTGTCTGCCGGTAGGTGCGTTCTAATTGATCCAGTTCGGGCTTGGAGGCTCTCACCGTTTGAGCGAGCGCTGTATTGTCATTTTCAAACGCCTCAATCGCCCGCTCATAACTTTCCAAAACGAGTTGATGATACCCAATCAATTCTTCCTGACCTTCCTCAGACAGCTCGATATTTCCTTCCGCTTTTTTGACGAGGAGGGCAACTAAGCTTTCTGCAATAACATCACTGGTATGCTCTAAGTCAGTGGTGACATGCAGCAATTTTACGATACGTTCGGATTGCTGTAAACTGAGATCGCTATGGGCAATCTGCGTGAGATAGCTCGTCGTTTGCCGGTCTAGGTGATCCACGTGGTCCTCGCGTCGTGTGATGCGCTCTATAATCCGCATGTCATTTGCCATAAAAGCGGGCATGATGTCCGCTAGCATCCCCCGAACCACTTCAGCCATTAACACAATCTGGCGTTGTGCCTGTTCAATCGCTAAACTCGGCACAGCCAGGAGTTCTGGGTTCAGTTGGGTTGTTAATGTAGGCGTTGCTTCCGGTTCTACTTCAACTGCTGGCTTATCAGACACAAGCCGCTCGGTCAACCGTGTAATGAATCCAGCAAAGGGTAAGAAAATAATGGTGTTGGCAATGTTAAAAATGGTATGTGCATTGGCGATCTGTCGCGGTGTTTCAGCTGCGAGTTTCTCGACTCCAGACACGCCTTGAGCCGCCGGCGACAACCAAATCACAATCTGAGCTAACTGACCAATGAATCCGATCCAGATGACTACGCCAATGATATTGAACACGATATGCACGACAGCCGCTCGAATAGCTTCTTTCGGTTTGCCAATGGAAGCGAGCAAAGCCGTAACACAGGTGCCGATATTGGCACCGAAAATTAAAGTAATACCGGCAGGCAGTGTGATAAATCCTTGACTTGCCATGACAATGACAATGCCGGTGGTTGCCGATGAAGATTGGACAAGCCCTGTGAAGGCAGCGGCAATTAGAATCCCCAAGATTGGATTCTTCATGTGCGCCATCAGGTCCAAAAATGGTTGATAGCTTCGCAGCGGTTTCATTACATCACTCATCACACCCATGCCGAAGAATAACAATCCTAAACCCATCACCATTGCCCCATATTGTTTTACTCTATCTTGAGCTCCAATAAATACCATAGCGAAACCCACTGCTACCAATAGAAGGGAATACTCAGTAATCTGGAACGCAATAATCTGTGCGGTGATTGTTGTACCAACATTGATACCAAGGATGACCCCCACAGCTTGGGAAAATGACATCACTCCGGCTGTAATAAATCCGACCACTAGCACTGTCGTAACCGATGATGACTGAATGATTGCAGTGACGGCGGCACCTGTCAACGCGCCGGTGACGCGGTTGGTTGTGAGCTTAGCGAGAATAATTTTCAACTGCTCGCCGGTGGCAACTTTCAATGCAGCAGCCATCTTCTCCATGCCGTATAGAAAGAGTGCCAATCCACCGAATAGCCCCATAACCATGGTAAACAGGTGTAAACTGCTTGCGCTGGCTGGAACAGTGTCTTCTGCGGCAAAAGATAGGGTTGCTATACCCCAGCAGAGGACCATGCAAAGAAACACAATTCTAATTTGTGGAAGGTTTAACCATGAGTTATTCATGTCTTTCTCTCAAAATTTATAGCTCAACCCATTGACAATTTCTAGGTCGTGTGCCTCAATCCCGGCAGGGGGCTCACTGTCGTAGCGCAAGTTCAATCGGGTGGTGATTGACACCTTTTCCGTCAAATGAAACTCAAAACGACTCTCGGAAAGAACGCGAAAATCAGAAAAACGTTGGATATAGGGCTGGTAGTAGCCAGTTATGATCGCGGTCCATCGTTTATGAATGCGCCATATTGCAGAGATGTAATTGGTAGAGCGGATAATATTCGTCTCTACCTTGCCGTGCTGTTTATCATTTATGGTCTCGTTCTCCCACATTGCTCCAATACCAAGGTACAGGTTCAGTCCTGTATTTTTCGGGTTCGTGTGTTGCTTGAGGTTTGAGAGACGCACGCCCCCGCCAGCCAAATTCCGGTCTTGTAACAGAATTGATTCATTATACTGTTTCTGAGTAAATATCTCTACGCCCAGATGCTCAATGACAGAACGGGCACCCCGCAAGTGAATAAACCCTTTATCGGTATACACTTTTCCGCCTTGCTTTTCTTGTTGAAAGGTGAGAATACCGAACGTGTGATACCTGCCAACTAAATAATCTGATCGCAAACTCGTCTCAAGTTTGAGTAGGTCTGTATTGCCGGATTGGTATTTTAAACTTAAACCAATATCATTATACCAACCTGATTTTGAGTCTATCCGCCGCTTAGTTTCAATATTGACCTGTGCTTTAACACTCGTGCACAGGGCAAGCAGACAGGTCAAAGCTGCAGTATATTTTATTGGGTACATGTGGGCAATCTTCATATTTCCCTAAATATCCTTTGAATTCAATACGATTCGTACTGTCTTCGGCAGCACTTCCCACGCTAACAGCGCAGCACCAATAATAATGAGCGTGTCTCCAGGCATCCGCAATTTATTGAACAGATGAACCCATGTCCCTTCGTAAAAGGACAGTGTTCGAGCGGCGGCGTAATCCACACGTATCGCTTCCAACAGTTGCAGCACGCCGATGGGAACAACTGAAAACACGAGCATAATAGCTAGACCGATGTTAAACAGCCAGAAACTTATCTTGATCCATCTTTCGTTCCATCCATCAAACTGAGCGTGACGTGTTGCATAAAGTAGCATTCCCAGCGCTAAGAAACCGAATGCTCCAAAAAACGAAGCGTGGCCATGTGCAACCGTGAGGAAGGTTCCGTGTTCGTAGTAATTGACAATCGGCAAGTTAATCAGTAGTCCTAAAATTCCCGATCCGATGAACTGCCAAAAGGCAGAGGCGATGAAAAAGTAAAGTGGTAACTTATGTTGAGTTTTGTGGGTCGCGTCTGATTTAAATGTGTTCAAGGCACTAGAAAGCAAGAGGAAAAGGGGTAACACCTCCAGCGTGCTAAAGACACTGCCAATCCCTATCCAGAATGTGGGTTCACCAACCCACCAGTAGTGATGTCCAATGGCTAAAAAACCTGCCAGTAAAACGATAGCACCCTCCAAATAGAGACTCTTGGTGACTTCCTCATTGGTGACGAGACGAAGCCCCGCAAAGAACCACCCCATTACGAGTATCTGGAAGAATGTGAAGATTCCTTCAACCCAGTGGTGAACAACCCACCAGCGCCAGAAATCAATAATGACCCAATGACTGTCGGGTCGGTACAAGAAACTGGCAAAGAACGCTGCAGTAATACCGACGCTGTTCAGTATCAATAAATTCAGCAGGGGTTGCCATCGGGTTTGAGCACTTCTTAGAACAGAGGTGAGCACAATCGTCCAGCCTACGAAGCCCACTCCAATACCAACCCGCCATAACCTCCCCATTTCTAGGTATTCTGTACCTTCACTGCCGACGAGCCACCATGAATCACCAAGCCACCCCCTAATACTAGCGTATACGCCAACCAACGTACCAACAACAGAAATTGTGAGGATAATCAACGCAAAATAGGTCACAGGGTGATGCCATCGCTTTTCACGTCCACCAAGCAAAATCGCCGCGTAAAGTGCCCCGGACATCCACATCCCAACTACCCAGATAACGGCAGTCGCCGTATGCACCGATCGAATACCTTGGAATGGGAAAATTTTCATCCGTTCCAATCCCAATCGATTAAATAGTCCGTAGAAATCTCCGCGGCTGGCGTAGGCGTTCGCCAGATAGCCGCCCGCCAAAGTTTGGATTAAGAAGACCAGTGTACATCCGGCTAAAAGCAGCAACGCTACTTTCTGAAGGAATACCAATGGGGTGTGAGCACGTTCCTCAAGAGGGGGAAGTTCGGGGATGGGTTCGACTTCTACAAAACTGTAGCCAATCACAATCAGAAGTGCAATGAGTAAAACCAGTCCAACAGTCCATGCTGTCCATGCGTATGTGTGTGGTGTTGCTGTCAGGCCAAGGTCAGGGATGGGCGGAAAGTTATTCGTATAGGAACCATCGCTGTTTGGACGTGTAGTGATACTGAACCACGATGTCCACCCAACAAACGCAGCCAGTTCGTCTATATCTTCCGACAGCAGTGTCCCCGATGCCACGCCTAAGTCGCGATCCCCATCGACAAAGCGTTGTCTATAAACCTCTACGATATGCCGGTGTGCTGCTGCCCACTCGGGAGAGACTACATGATCCTCGTGGCTATTAGTAGCTCTTACAACAACCTGTACAGTAGCCATAACCTGTTGCCGAGAAACCGTGGTCAAATCCGTGAAGGCCTGACCAAATTCCCGTTGTGTTATCGTTTCCGCTATAAAATCACGAAGCAGTGCTAGATATTCTGCTGTGAAATCGGGACCAAAGTAACTGCCATTGCCGAGTAATGTGCCGAAGCCCATGAGATTGTACTTTTGGAACACCGCTTGCCCGTCGCGGATATCTGTGCGAGTGAATACGGTTTCTCCTTCCGTGCTAACAAGTTCTTCCGGTATTGGAGGAACATGACGGTATGTCTGAACCGTTCCCCAAATGAGAACAACTGCACTGACTGCAATCACAGCAAGCAGGAAGCGATTCATTTGAGAAATTGTAAGCCTCATCACCATATCCTCCTTCCAAATTGAGCCAATCCACATCCAAAATTCTGTGTATTACGCATGTGCTGCTCCACCAATGATAACAAGAAAGGCCCTATCTTCGTTAGCTTTGACAGAGTGAAGGATATCAGCGGTGAAAGTAACCGCCTCTCCCTGCTCTAGCGTAATTTCCCTAGTTTTTGTTGAAAACATGATGTTTCCACCACGCGTAATGACGGTGGCAGCTGCTGGCGCTGGATGTTGCTTAAGCACAAATCCTGCTTTGAGGACAACCAGTACAACGGTCATTTCATCCCCGTGATCTAGTGTCAGCGAGGATCGTCCTGACGTGGCAAATGTTGCAACTTGACTCAATTTCAGTCAGCTTCTTGATTGAGAGGGACTTCCTTAAACATCGGTGGCAGAGACGCCATTTCAGACAATTTATACTCTACGGCGGAATGGGGGTATGCGAAGCCAATTTGATCGCTCTTTCCAAATGCTTCTACAACCTTTGCTACAATCTGGGTTGAAATCTTTTGTCGGTCTACGGCAATTGATTGATAGCGAAGACGCATCATAAACCCTGAATCGAAAAACTCCGCTCGCACTTCGGGCGCTTTTTCCGTCTCCTCTATGATCTCCTTTGTGACCTCCTCAGCGCAAGCAATTAAGGTTTCCTCTGCCAGTTTATAATCCGAATCGTAGGACACCCTGACGGGGACTTCATCCAAGATATACTTTGTGTCGTCAGAAACAGCATAGTTGATTACCATCTGATCAAACAACACCGCGTTGGGAATCAGAATACCGCGATTAGAAGACTCCTCACCGCCCACCGTGCCGCCGACTTCGCCGAGCAGAATGTGTGTGGGTGAGATTTCCAACACATCGCCGCGCACGCCTTGAATGATGATGCGATCACCAATCATAAAGGGACGTTTAATCATCACCATTAACCACGCTGCGACCCCCGTCACCGGTCGCTGGAGTGACCAACCCAAAATCATACTCACAAAAGCGACCGTTAAGCCCATCGCAGCGAGTGATCCTGACATACTTACAATGACAAAGACAATACCTCCTAACAAAAACCCATATCTCCACATCGCTATAAACTGACGAACTTGGTTATCGGTGCGGTCGTGAATCTGCATCGCACCGATAATCAATCGCTTCGATACTTTATAAGCAATGAGTAACCCAATTAAAATTAGGATGGCATATAGGACACTAATTATAGATTCTCCCAATACCTTCGTTATTAGTTCTTTGATACTATCTATAAACTCTTGTAACGTTTCACGCATGTCGTTACCTTCCTTTCAAAGTTAAAAAATAGATTGATGAAACTTGGATCGAAAATCGATAATGCCGGACTGAGACGCATCGGGATGAACACGATTCGTCAGCAAGATAGCAAACAGCTCCCTTTCCAGATCGACCCGGATTGACGTTCCTGTAAATCCGGTGTGGTACAGTGAACCATCTTCTAATATCATCCAGCCAAGGCTACGTGATTCGTTTAATCTAGCTGTGTGAACGGTTGCCATTCGGTTGATACTTTCGGACGTTAAGACACTGTCTCCGCCCTTAAGTAGCATCTGACAGAATTTTCCAATATCAGCAGCAGTCGAAAAGAGTCCTGCATTTCCGGACACCCCGCCAAGGAAATGGGCATTTTCGTCATGGACCTCCCCAACGATAACTCCTTCTCTCCAATTGTGCGGCTGATAGTTGACCATCCGTTCTTCAAAGCTGTTAGAATCCTCTGTCGCCGCACATTCATCGATCCACGCCGATGGCGGATTATAGCGTGTCCAGTTCATTTCAAGCGGCTGAAAAATCCATTTCTGTGCGAGTGTATCTAGCGGTTCACTTGTTAGGCGTTCAAGCAGTTTTCCGAGAAGGATATAGCCTAGACAACTGTACACTACTTGCGTTCCTGTCGGATATTCCAAAGGCATCCGGCAAAGATAATTGAGCACCTCATCTTTAGCTTTCGATTCTAGGTAGGTCGGACGCCACGCTGGAAGCCCGGAGGTGTGGGTCAAAAGGTGACAGATTGTCACTTGTGGATGGCTAAATTCAGGGAGGTAAGTTTGAATCGGAGCGTTAAGTTTGACAGTGCTTTTTTCAACGAGGCGCATGGTGAGTGTTGCCGTCACAATCGGTTTGGTGAGTGAGGCGAGGTCAAAGATGGTGTCGCACTCCATCGGTTTAACTTTAGGCGTGCACATTCTGTTCCCAAACGCTTGGAAGCATGTGGGCACCCCTTCCTCAACAATATAGGCGACGGCACCAGGAAAGATTTTTTCGGCAATACCGTCCCGTATAAGTGTGTCAATTTTCTGATGATTCGGTTTTCTAACTTTGTTCAGTGGTCTCATCTGCTGTGCCGATAGGTTCTTGACCGAAGCTTGAGTTTCGCTCACCTGATTTAAGGGTTTTCAGAGGGCCCGAATAGCTGCTGATACGTCTCCGATTCCGCATACTCTTGTAACGCTTTTACCCGTTGAAATATGAACGGGTGTGGTGACTTCAAGCGTTCCGATCGCTCCCAATGGTAGATTCCATTTCGCACCTGTTCCGGCAAATTGTCCAAAACCAGTTTCCGTTTCTCTTCCACGATTTTTGCCTGCTCAAGGTAATCTGTGACATTGAGTTCCACACCCTGAAACGATATTGCCAATCTAAAATTGAGCAGTGTTCGTTGAGCGATAGTCAAATCTTGGCAAGCGATAAGCCCTGCCCGATCCGCCGACATTTCACGAGCGCGTATCCAATCTACGAGGATTAGATCATTGGCCTTGCCGAGGAACGCATTAAGTAGCTCTTCTCCCCACTTTCCCAGAATAAATTGAAGTGAACCGGTAGCTTCAGCGGTTAGGAGTTTGTAGAAGACATGCCCACATTTAATATGTCCCATCTGGCGTCCAATGGCGAATCGCAGTGCCGTAGGACTTGACTTGTCAATCAGCTCAGACGGTAGGACGATAAAGGGTGTTTTGAAATTAACTGCATCAGCCGTCATCCCGCCTTCGCCAACAATGAAAACTGCCGGTGGGGGTGAAATATGTAGAATTTCTGCACAGACATCCACCTCTGATTTAACCCATGCAAACTGTTTTTCCGTCACGAGTACCCCTTGCCGCATCATTTTGATGGTCAGTTCGTAATCTTGGGCATCGGCAATATGCTTGTGCAACCAGGGAACGATATATTCTTCCTCGGTTTTTAGCATTGTACGTACTAGAGTCGGGATTTTTATCGAATCAAATTTCTTCAGAAATTCCTTGTCCTGGGCCAACTGAAAATCGTCGGCATCTAGCTTTTTCGGGACTTTGTAGTCGGCCCTCTGGGCATAACTTAACACGGATATAAGGATACCAATAAGGCATAGTGTTAGGGTCCTCTTCATCATATTCTCTTCAATATATTATCGTTGTACGGTCATGTTAAGAAATCGTGCAACAGAAACCGAGTTTTCAAGAAAAAACTTGGTTTCTCGTTGTGCTTTGCACTTTCTTTTTACATGAGCCTCGTTGTATAAGCTTCAGGCACATTGGATAACGAGAACCACAAACCTAAATTTTCCCACCTAGATAGAACGTAAAACCGGTGAAAATTACGAGTTATCAACGCTGATATACAGCAATGTCAGGTTTTTTAAGCCCCGGAATCTATTTTCACAATTTCTCCCGGTTCGTTTTCAGCGCCATTTACCTGAAACTCAACGGGTAAAAACTGTCGGACCAACCAAATATTTGTGGTGAGATGCCGCGTGATTCGAGAGGTAGTAAAGCGGGATTCTCCTTTTGCAAGCGCCATCGGGAGAATGAGTTGATCAGCAAGGTAGGGATCAATCGCTGCGTCTGAAACTAGAAAATCCTCCAATGCTCGACACGCCTCATCTGCAACGCGTTCTGCACGTTTGCCACGTGCGCCAAGCGCGGAGAAGCCAGTCCGGGTGTTTGCAAATATGGGGTTTAAGAAGACGAGCGTTCCCTGCCCGATTGATTCTCCTTTAATCCGCTCTACCTTGACCGGCACTTTAAATTGTGCTAAGCGTTTTTGGATTTGGTTCTGCTGTCGATTGATGATATGTTCAGGTAAATTGGAAGCGGCTGAGACGCTACAAATCGTTTGCAGCTTCCCGCGGCGTCGGAGCTCGACGCCGCGCCGATTGGTGGTTGGTTGCACAGCTGCGATTGCTTCCCCGCCTCCTTTGGGATACCACCCCCACTGGTTCAACTGAATTGACGCCTCAAACCCGAATTTTGCTGCCATCGGTATAAAGACTTCCCGCAGATAATGAACGGTGGGACTCCAGGAGACATGTGTTCCGCCGCGCAAAATAACGGTTGAGGGCACTTTAGCATACGACAGCGGCAACACAATCGATTGAAAAACCAACGATAGTGCCCCAGCACTTGGCTGTACATCAGCAACATCGAAGGTATAGTGGCCCCCGCGAATTTCTTGGGGCTGGAAAGTCAACGCCTGAGAACCGAGCGCTCCACCAATTACCTGAGCGTCGGTTATTGCCGCAACTGCATTAACGCAGGTTAGGTGTTGGGCGGCGAGTCCTGTCTTTTTTCGGCCGGCACGTATACCCTTGATACGGATGGGACGGTTAAGGATTGCAGATAAACTGAGGCTAGAGCGTAGGATTTGTCCACCACCTTCACCATAGTTTCCGTCAATTTCAAGGGTATTCATGGCTGCCGATACGAGATGACACTTACTTTTTGTCGGGTTCGTCTGAGTCCACACCGGTGATTGATGCCGGAGCCGATTGAGCATAAATCCCAAGATTCTCGCGAACCTTTGTATCTATCTCTTCGATAATCTCCGGATGTTGGATTAGGTATTCTTTCGCATTATTTCTGCCCTGACCAAGACGCTCATTGTTATAGGAGAACCAAGCACCGCTTTTCTGTATGATCTCCTGATCCGCTGCCACGTCGAGCAGGTCACCAATCTTAGAGATACCTTCTCCGAAGGTCATCTCAAATTCAGCTTGAGTAAACGGCGGTGCCACCTTGTTCTTAGCAACCTTCACACGGACCCGGTTTCCAACCATCTCATCCCCATCTTTTAGGGTTTCCGCCCGTCGAATCTCAAGTCGGACTGAGGCGTGGAACTTCAGTGCAAGTCCACCGGGTGTGGTTTCTGGATTGCCAAACATAACGCCAATCTTTTGGCGAATTTGGTTCGTGAAGATTATGCTCGCTTTGGACTTGCTCGCTACGCCGGAGAGCTTTCGCAATGCTTTGGACATCAGGCGCGGCAACAAACCCACATGCGCGTCCCCCATTTCCCCCTCAATTTCTGCCTGGGGGGTGAGTGCTGCCACGGAGTCTACTACAACCACATCAATGGCATTGCTACGCACCAACGTTTCAACAATTTCTAGCGCCTGTTCGCCCGTGTCCGGCTGCGATATGAGCAGCTGCTCCATGTTGACACCGATTCGCTTGGAATACATCGGATCAATCGCGTGTTCGACATCGACAAATGCGGCACTGCCTCCTATCTTTTGCGCTTCAGCGATGATGTGTAGAGCAAGCGTTGTTTTACCACTAGATTCATGTCCGAAAATCTCTATAATTCGTCCTCGAGGCACGCCGCCGACGCCAAGTGCGATATCGAGTGCGAGGGAACCGGTTGGAATGACTTCGACCGGTAGGATATCTTCACTGCTGAAACGCATAATTGCGCCTTTGCCGTATTGGCGTTCTATCTGCAAGATTGCGGAATCAATTGCTTTGTTTCTATCCTCTGGTGCCATGCTAAATCTCCTTTGATTGCATTCTCAATTTTATGTGAGTGAATAGGGTTGTAAAGTGGAATAAATTGCGCCTTTTGGGTGGAGCTGACTCTGAATAAGCGAGATTGCATCGACGGTCATTTCTGCGCCATGGATGCGATCATATTGGCAATACTGATTGGTGTAAGGTCTGAGGTCGATTCTTTCTTTCAACCGGGCGATTGTTAAGTGGGGATTGAATCTCTTCCCCTCCGGTGCGATTCCACACCCCCTTAGTGCCAAGTTGATATCTTGGGTAAGGGCCGATGCGCATTCCTTTCCCGCTTTTACACCCACCCACATCACTCGTGGTCGGGCGAGATTAGGGAATGCCCCAAGGCCTCCAATTCGCAATGAAAAGCTACGGTGACGGTTGGTTGCCGACTCAATCGCCTCTCCAATGGACTCAAGGTTATCGGCATCAACATCTCCCAAAAATTTCAACGTCAGGTGAATGTTGCCCGGTTTCACCCACGATGCTTTCTGAATCTGTTTGCGTAGCGTACCTTGAATCCTTGCCAACTGATTCTGAATCGGTTCGGGTATCTCGATTGCAACGAAACATCGAATAGATTGATTCATTGTGCTTTTCAGACCTTCACGTTTTACGCATTACGCTGACTTTTTAACCTACGAGCGTATCAGTCTCCGCAAACTAGCACTATTCGCTAGTGTTAAATGTCATCGTCTGTGTAAGTATCCGGAGATCTCATTAATTCGTGGAGCTCCTTGCGATTGTTATATAGAAACTCTAAGCCTGAAATAACTGTAAGTACTAAGGGAATATACATCATGAAGTAGATTGGTCCCGGAAGTCGAATGACAAAATCAACGTCTATATTCAATAACCAGCTATATTCTTGGCTAACAAGCAGCACGAGACTAGTGATAATGACAATCATCTGTGAAGATGTTTTGTATTTCCCCCACATAGTGGCAGCAACCACGGTGCCGTAACGTCGAACAAAAACCGAGCGTAGGGTCGTGATGACGACCTCGCGCCCCATAATAATTAACACCATCCAGCCCGGAATCAATCCTCCCTTAAAACGTGTCAGGCAAATCAACGCTGCACCGACAAGCAGTTTATCTGCAAGTGGATCCATAAACTTCCCAAAACTGGTTGTTCCCTGTTTACGAGCAATGACTCCATCAAAATAGTCGGTGATGGCAGCAACACAGAAGATGATGAGCGCCGGCAACATACGCTCATATCGAAAAGAGAGCATAAAGAAAGGGATGAGGAGCATACGCGCAATCGTCAAGTAATTTGCAAGGCGCATCACGTTGTGAAGATTCATATACTTTCAGGTCTCACTGTTTGCGGCTTCTGGTTCGATTTGCTAGTGCTCTCTGTGCTGTGGGGAATTAGATATCAATAGGCGGCTACGCATATTTGATGTCCGTGCCACTCACCTATCCGCTTCTGTCGAAAGGTCGATCACTTCGGCATCGTCGGGAATAACAAACTTGAATAATTCCGCATCCATTTCTATATCCCGTTGGATGTTGGCAAATGCCACGATAACGCTGATATTGCCTTCTTCATCGGTTCCGGATTGATAGCCGAATTGAACGGGTAACCACTCATCAGACTTGACCCATATCTCAATAATTTCGCGGGGGGTGTTGGCTTCAACACCGGGCGGCAGCTGCGGTTTGGGGGTAAGCTTGATACGGTATATACCCTTGGGATTCGCCACCTCATCCGGCACGAGCTGCATATTGAATTTTTGTGCAGCTTCGTCCAACGATGTACCAAGTCCCGGCAGCAGTTCCTTGCGATTTGCCCTGCCCCATTTCATCTTATTGACTTGGCTAAGCAGCGGCGTATATGACCAGGAATATTCACCGTCAAGAACGATGAGCTGCGCCAGTTGTGTTGGATCTCTATGACTGACATATTCCTTGCGTAGTAGGTTCGGTTGGCTAAACATCAGCCGTCCACGTGCCACACTCTTATTCCCATCTCGCAACGTGGTTTCCTCAAAGTCGGCCCTGAAATTTTCAGATTTTTCGTAAGCTGTCTTGAAATTTTCAAACACCGTTTCGATAGTATCAGCAGCTCCGTTGCTTGCGATGATAGGTAGTAAGAATATAAGCGTGTAGAGAAAGTAGAGGCTTTTCATTAATCCGTCGCAGCGTAGAATACACCCAAGCCGCGCTCCTTTACGGTACAGATAAACACTAATCACTGATATTGCGCGTCACGCGTTACGTGCCAAGCACGACGCCAAGCTAGTGTGTATGAGTAGTGATGAAATAGAACGCTAGCAGTATAGCACTTGCAATGTGGTTTGTCAACGCCGTTTTTCCGCCAACTTGCTAGGGGGACGTTCCCGTTCTGCAATCTGTCGTACCTCCTCCTCTGTCATGTGAACGCGCGCCCAATCGAGCAAAGAAACCTCTATTTCGTCGGAATCGTCGAGCGCGTATTTAACAAAACGTTCCAGCAGATCAATTACCTGTTCGTCTCTAAAAAATGCTTGGAACCAGTTAGAAAACACCTTGATGGCATCGGGTTCTTCAGCAAAGACCCAGAAGGTGACTTGACAGAAATCAAGCCCCTCTTCCACAGCCTGTTGTGAGATCCAAACGCCTTCGGGATAGCCTTCAAACAGGGGCAAAAATTCAGGGAGTAGTTGGGGAAGTGACTCGTTCAGATAAGATATCTCTGGTGAAATATCGAACTGGATACTATATTTGTGTGCCTGTAGGTACGGTCCGGGCGCCTCTGATTGTCGGTTGGGGGGTGAAGGGTAGTTTGCGTTTTTTTTATTACGTCGAAATCGCACAGTTTATGTTCCTCTACTAAATGGGTAGCGGAAGCAGGAGATACAGAGCACTGCCTCCCATATATTCTCAGTATCTAATTTACTAGTGATTTTGCTCAAGCGTTCTTGGTATCTCCGTCTCGCTTGGATCTGAAGTGACTTCCGGGTTAGCACGTTTTGTAACGGCAAGATCAACTGTACAGCTCAGTTCCCCCGCCAAGTGGAACGGGATACGGACGCCTCGTGGGGTTAGGTAAAGTGCCTGTGGTGTTATCGTCTGCACAGTACCATGTAGGCGGACATAGGAACCGATAGCCCGGTTTTCAATCGCCTCTTGCAATTTTTCCTGTAGCAAGGTCAACTGTTCTTCCAATGAAAAGATGAGTTTTGACTCTACCCGCTGACGCAGCTGAGGAAAGGTGCCGCCACCTATGTGCTCTGCCATCTCCACAAGCAGATTTCGCGTTGTGAGGGTGTAGTTAAAGTCGGTCACTGAAAGCGTCATTTCGTTTGGATTATAATCCGGGGTGCCAAGAAGATATATCTGTCCGCTTGCATGGAGTTTCGGCATACGAAAGGACAATCCGGCAACGAGTTCAGTTTGACTCCCGTAGATGGTTAGGTTATTGACAAGTGTTTCAATCCCTTTCAGCTGATGCGTTTTCTCGATATAAGGACGAGCTAGCTGTTCGATAGTCTCGTAAGTGACTAGGAGTGGCGCTGTAATACGGTATCCTGACTCAAGCACACGTGCAAAATGGAGATTCGGCAGTTCTCTTTCTGCCAATCTCTCGTCATTTCTCGCCGCAATTTCTGTTTGTTGTGCATGATCAGATTCAGGCGATGCTTCGCTGCCCATATTTACTGTGATATAAGTTCTTATCGCGAGGTAGATGGAAAGGGTTTCGGCACTGCCTGAGGGCTGTTGTGCAAGGATTTCTATCGGTTCTATTGAAAGGGAAATCGGTGGATTCGTACTCACTGCTATCGGCTCATAAAGGCGCTTCCATAAACGAGAGACTTGTTCTTTTATATCTAGGCCGGTGATATATTCAACGATTTTCTCCTCTAGTATGGGTAGGACTTTCTCCTCTACCAATTTTGTAAGCGGACCTCGGACCGACACGCCTAAGCCCAAAATCTCAATCTTTGCTTGCTGAATGAAGATGGCTGAGTCCACTTCAGCGGTAACACTCCAGTCTGGGTTGAGTGCTAATCCAAGTTGTAGATTGACAGCTGCATTTCCGGTGATATCCTCCCGCTTCTGGATCGCCTTGCCGAAAATCTGTTTAGAAACGCGTGCCCAACCGTTGAATGCGAGCGGTATGTCTACCTCAATTATTCTTTTCGATCTGCTATATCCTTGCGACGAACCTTCTAAGCCTTTCATGGTGATTTCATGGACTGCTAGCGTCAGATGGTACTCTATTGAATCGCTTTTCTTATAGATAGGGTCACGCAGGTAGTCATCAAGTGCTGATACAATGAGATTTTCGACATCTTGTATTGGAAGGAATACGCCGACAGCAATAGTTGACGGTATTGGGGGTGGCAATGGAACAGGGGTCACCTCTCGCGGCGGAGCGGGCGGAAGAATTGAGATATCCGCCTCCCGTTGTCTACCGAAGAAAAGGTAAAGGCACACGAGAACAAATATAACGCCTCCGGTAATGCCAAGGATGAGTTGCGTCTGTCGGTTCATGTTGTTTGTATATTCCTTTTTTGGTCGATGTTTGGAATCGTCAGAAATTACCTTAATTTACTGACCGGCCCAGCATTCTAGATTGGGAGGGTATAAACGTGGGAATTGGAATTCATTCAACATCACCGAGGAAAAAACGTAAGGTTTACGGAGGAACGGAACATAGATTTCTGTTGCCTGTGAATTATGGTAAAGTTTAGAATTATGGTGAATTTTAGAATTACTTGGACACTCTATACCGGCGCAGTTGGAAACAGCGCCTACCAAATGGGGGACTGGACGGCGTAGTTGGAAACAACGCCTACCAAACATGGGGAGCGAAAGTGTCTACATAGGTTTGTTGGCGTTGGGCAAGTGGGCCAACACCCGAAACATGTGTTGTTGAGTATTAAGGCGTTCTAGCATAGGTCATAATTCAGATTATTATACTTAAGATTATCGCTTATCGCAACCGAAATTCCGATCTCTAAGGGATATGATTTCCAAGCTTTTCTCTTGCGAGAATATAGTAATCGTTTCAACTTATCCAAGATGCACTCAACACGTGAAATATTTTTTCGTCCAAGCTGCACAGAACAAGGGACAAAGGAGGAGTCAGATGATTAAATCTGTTAACATTCTAGACCATGTATCGGTGACAGTGAGTAATATGGAACGTTCGCTAGCGTTCTATTGCGATCTGCTTGGACTGAAAGAGGTAGAGAGGCATCGTTTGGAGGGTGAAACTATCTCAAAGATGGCAGGCAAGCCGGGGGTGATCATGGAAGTGGTGCGGTTGGAAGCACCGGAGACACCGGGGGTTATGCTTGACCTACAGCAATACGTGGCGCCGGAAGGAAAGGTGTCTGACGCACAACTAGGGGATGTTGCCCACTCACATCTCTGTTTTGGCGTGCCGGATGTGTGGGGAACCTACTGTGATTTGAAAACCGGAGGTGTCGAATTTGTGTCGGAGCCGGTCAGCTTCGACTTGGAATGGGGTATTGTATATGTGGTATTCTTCAAAGATCCGGACGGCTTTATTCTGGAATTGATGCAGGTTCCGAGCGAGACAAAGGCGCCGACCCATTAACCGAAAAAACCCTCGTTTCTCAAAGACTGGTTCGCTAGGGCGTGTCGATATTTGGAAATAGGTAACTCGAGTTCAACGCTAAAAGGAAACACCATCACCGAGGACCGTAGTCGATGCAAAAGGTGGCTTTACATCGTGCGCGAATTCGTGCTAAAATGGCTACAGTCGGCTCGCATGAGAACTGCTTATGACTGATGTCTAAACCGTAACCGTAACACCTACCCTGAAAGGAAATCAGATGGACAATTCATCAAGCAAACATGCACACGTTCGAGAGCAATATGAACGTGATGGTTACGCGATTTTTCGAGACGTTCTCGATTCAGATTTGATTCAGGAAGTAAGCGATCACGTTGATTGGCTGCTTGAGAAGAATCCGGAATTACGCCCTGAACATCTACACCATCAGCTTGTCAGAGAGGATCCGTTCTGGGTTCGCCTCATCAGCGATCCGCGGTTGCTCGACATCGCAGAAATTTTCGTCGGGTCCGATATTGCGTTGTTCGCTTCACACTACATCAGCAAGCCACCCACCGATGGCAGACCCGTGCTGTGGCATCAGGACGGGAGCTATTGGCCCCTATCGCCGATGGAAGTAACCACGCTGTGGCTCGCTGTGGATGATTCCACCCCGGCTAACGGCTGCATGCGCGTTATTCCCGGCACACATCACATGGAACTCCACGAAATGCAGCGTAGTACTGATGTTCCTAACGTTCTCAGTTCTCATATCGATCCTGTCCTGGTTGACGAATCCCAAGCGGTTGATTTTGTGCTCAACGCTGGCGATGTCTCAGTGCATCACCCAAACATCATTCACGGATCCAACGCGAACACTTCGACAGAGCGACGTTGTGGGTTGACTATTCGGTACATCCCAACGAGTACACGAATTACTTCAGAGGAACCGTGGCCCTGTGCGTTTCTGTTGCGGGGTGACGTTGTTCCTGACGTGAACGATTACGCGCCGCGGCCCAAGTACGTGGAAGGTTTTCACATGGCTTTCCGAGGCTGTGAAAAGTGGGTCAGCTAGCAGCGATCGACTGGCGTTTGTGAAAACCGTGTGTCTTCAGGGTATTAGGGCTGTTTTCAGAGTAAAAAAAATGCGTCACTAGGTGAACGATTGTACATAGAGGAGTAGCTATGCTAAACCGACCGATACGTGTTGGTGTGATTGGTTGCGGTGCACAGGGCAATAACCACTTACGGACTATTAAGGAGTTGGGCGCAGAGGCCGCTGTCGTTAGTGCGTGCTGCGATCTCGATCCTGAACGACTGCAGAACACGAAGGATATGTGGCCCCAGGCACGGGCGACTGATGATGTCAACGAGATGCTTGGTCCAGCCGAACTCGACTTAGTAATTGTCGCGACCATGCCCAACACCCATATGCAGATGGTGCTTGCAGCATTAGAGGCAGGGGCGGATGTGCTTTGTGAAAAACCGTTCATGCGGAATATAGAGGAAGCTACGGCCGTGCTTGATACTGCTGAGCGGCTTGGTCGTCAGGTCCAGCTCGCCACAAACATGCGATATATGGGTACCTCTCAGTATCTACACAATTTGGTGGAGTCCGGCGCGGTTGGGGACCCTGTGTTCGCCAAGGTTTGGGGCTGTCATGTTAATCCGCCTTGGTGGGCACCTAACTATTATTTGAGCAGCTCTGCCGGCGGCGTTCTTGCTTCTACGCTGGTACATGCACTCGATCTTGCGATCTGGGTGAGTGGTTCTCCGAATCCGGTTTCAGTGAGTGCGTCGATGCGACGTTTGTTTCCCGGCAAACGTGGCCCCATCGCCTCACCGGAGATTAGGGAGCGGTTCAACACCGAAGATTTACTCACCGGTTTGGTTCGATTTGATAATGGTGTCACCTGCGTGCTGGAGGGGAACTGGTGCGATGATCGCCCCCCTCCTCACTGTTTCGAGATGGTAACGACCAAAGGCAAGCTCAACAGCGATCCGTTCATTGTGACAGTAGACGAAGGCGGGAAGGTTGTTGATAAAACGCCAGAATTGTCGGAGAGTAGTGGGTGGGGTGAGAGCATCCGAAACCAAGATGCCGATGTCATCCGGCATCTGCGAGAAGGTCGTCCGTGGTCGATGCAGGATCGCCGACAACTCCTGAATTTACAAAAAGTAATTGATGGCTGCTACGAATCAGCAAGAACCGAGCGCGAGGTCGTGTTTTAACGAAGAAATCATATTTCACCCATTCTATACATAAAGAGGAAAAATGAGCCAAATGGGAATTGTTGACCAAATCTTTGACGCTTTTCAGAACTACGGAGATCAACTTTACGAGGGTGGTGAGGCAGTTACGCAGCTCCAGCACGCCCTGCAAACCGCTTACGCTGCGGAGCAGGATGGTGCTAGCGATACATTGATAGCAGCGGCTATCCTGCACGATTACGGACATCTGGTGCACGATTTGCCCCAAGAGATTGTGGCACGCGGAATAGATGACAAACACGAGGAGCTTGTCGCCGCGCTCTTAGAACCTTACTTTGTGCCAGCGGTCACGGAGCCTGCCCGATTGCATGTACCTGCGAAGCGATATCTCTGTGCTGTTGAACCGAGCTATTTCAGTCAGCTATCTCCTGTTTCTGTTCAGAGCTTAGCGTTACAAGGTGGCCCCTTCAGCAACACAGAGGTGAAAGCATTTGAAGCCAGTCCTTATTTTGCTGATGCGGTGCGGTTACGTCGATATGACGAGATAGGAAAAGATCCCGATGCTGTGACGCCAGATCTTGGGTACTATCGATCTTTTCTGGAAGACGGTTTAAGGGCGTAAAACGTAAAAATCATTTGCGGAGATTGGGATGAAGATTCAACGCGACTTGACCACGATTCTGTATATTCTTGTGTCAGGCATCTACCTCATCGCCGGTGCACGGAGCTTCGCTAGAGCAGCGGACACTCCTGAAACAGGCTACTTCTACCTTATTGGGCTCATCACTTGGGTGGTTGCAACGCTTGTGTGGATGCAGCAATCACAGAATCAGGCGTCCGCCCTATCTGATGGAAAAGATAGCGGTGACGAGGCTTTGGGATCTCACCGTCCTGTGCGAATCTCTTACCTGATGAGTATCGGTTTCATGAGTATATGCTCTGTTGATGCAACCTTTTCAGCTGCTGAAGGCACGTTGAGCAGTCGAGTAGTACCGATCTGTCAGTTTGTTTCGGCGACCATCACCCCGTGCTTATTTCTCCACTGTTTTCTCATCTTCCCTGCCGAAAAGAGGTTCGTCCAGCGTCACACTTGGGTGTTGAACGTGCTCTACCTTCCGGGGATTACCTTGTGTCTCCTGATGTCTCTGTTCTATCTGCGTGGTCACAACTATACTCGCGAGTTTTTCATGATTCAGATCTCGCCTATGGAGCATATCACAGCCGGATTTCTATTTATCTATTCGATTGTTGGGCAACTATCACTGCTGCACACCTGTTTCGCTGCGCCGTCTGCCTCTCGACGCCGTCAAGCGCGATGGTTATTACTCGGCATTGTTGCCGGCACACTTCCCTTAGCTATCTTTACAACGCTTCCAAGGGTTGGGACTGTCTCGATTCCTTACATCCGTTTTTCGGCTTACACGTTGTGTCTCATCCCAATCTGTTATGTTGTTGCGATTATCCGCCACCGGCTGATGAATATTGAGCTCATCATCAATCGTAGCGTTGTATACACGCTTGTCAGCGGGTTTGCGCTCGGCATTTATCTATTAAGCATCCAAGGGCTCACCATGTTTTTCCATACGGCGGCGCGTTCTCGGACGGTGACAGCGATATCGGTGCTGATTGCTGCTGTGCTGTTTGCCCCTGCCAAAACACGCATTCAGAAGATGATAGATCGAGCGTTCGACCGTGAAGCGTACAACTATCGCCAAACCCTTCTGGCACTGAGTCAGACGCTCCACTCGATCCTCGATTTGGAAATTTTAGTAGATACCTTGCTCCGTCAAGTTACGAAAGCGCTACACATCAGCCAAGGGGTTGTAATGTATCGCATGTCAGGCTACTTTGAACCTCAATACAATCAGGACAATGAACCAAATCCGCTTTTGCACGGAGGCGTACAGTTTGTTCCGGAGGCGGCTATTGGGGTTAACGTGATTCCAGATAAAGCTTCACTGACTCTGTCTATATCGCTGCTTGAACAGCTGCAAAATGCAGACAGGCCTCTTGATTTTTCAGATCAACCCCTTGACCCGGATCTAATTCACATCGCATCATCTCAATCAAGAGGAAGCTTTACTGATTTTATGCAATCGGCGGTGTGGATTCCGTTTGTGACCCGGACGAAGGAAAATGAGACTCTAGTGGGGTTGCTTATACTCGGAGAAAAATCCTCCGGGGAACCGTATAGCCAGGCTGATTTGGCGTTGCTGGGTACACTTGCCCATCAAGGGGCAACTGCTATTGAAAATGCGATGCTCTACGCTCAGCTTAATGCGCGGACAAAAGCGATGGAAAGCGCGCGGCAACAGCTGATGGCTACCTATCTAGACACCTATGGCGGCGTAGTCCCGAAAACTACGGTTGGAGATCTGGTCACAGATTTTAACAATATCGCTGCTGCGCTCAAGGAGACGTATGATCAGCTCAGACAGTTGGACACCCTTAAATCTCAATTTTTGGATAACGTGTCGCATGAGCTACGGACGCCGTTGACCCATATCAAAGGGTTTGTGGACAATCTGCTTGACGGTGTGGGCGGCGGACTTTCAGAGAAGCAGGTAAGCTATCTATTACGCGTGAAGGACAATTGCGATAGGCTTATCCGGCTAATTAATGACCTACTAAACCTCTCGCAGATAGAGTCGGGCAAGGTTTCGTTGCAGCTCGAACCGATGAAATTGTACCCTATCCTAGAGGAAGCGGTGGCGGGAATTCAACCGATAGCCGATAAAAAAGGCATCCAAGTTAATCTAGAGTGCACTTCGGATATCGTTGCACTGGTTGACGCAGACAAACTGGGGCAAATTATAACCAACCTACTTGATAACGCCATCAAGTATACGAGCAGCGGTAAACATGTGGGAATTGGTGTGACAGTGCTGTCGGATGAAACGCTACAAATTTGTGTCGAGGATATGGGTATCGGTATTAACCAAGCAGAGCTGGATCTGATTTTTGATCGGTTCCATCGAGTAGCGGGTTCGGGGAGCGGTGGCATCGGTTTAGGGCTGCCGATAGTGAAGAACCTCGTCGAACTCCACGGGGGTACGGTGTGGGCGGAGAGCCAGCCGGGCAAAGGGAGCCGCTTCTATCTCACGCTGACGCGTGGCGCATAATTACAAGGGCTCTGACCTATTAACCTTTCAGTACTAGTTTATGGCGTCCCGTTCCAAATTTTGTTCTCATGTTTTATGCTATCGTATGAACCTTTTTGTATACGGCACATTGAAAGATCGAGGCATGATTCAATCGCTGCTCAAGCGTCCACTCACAGATCCGAGTCCGGCGGTAATGCCTGAATGCACAACTGTTACCTCTAAATGGGGATATCTAGTGATGATACCTGAAGTGAACTCGCAGGTCGAAGGGGTCGTTTGGCACGAATTAACCGTTGAAGATTTAGCTGTTTTGGATAGATATGAGGGTTGTCATGTTAAGACACTTGTATATCAGCGGGAGAAGCGGAAAATCATTATCGGAGACAGTGCAGAGCAGGTGTGGGCATATTTTGGCACTGCCACCTTTTTAACTCAGATGCGCTAATTTTAATCAGAAAGGGAAAAGATGAACCAAAGGTCAATTGAATTACTTACAGAGCTTACGCAGGCGGATGGCATCCCTGGACACGAGGAGGCGGTCAGGCAACTTTTCCACTCACATTTAGACGGGGTCGGAGACATCCAAAAAGATCGGTTAGGCAGTATCTACTGCACAAAGACCGGAAATGTCGGGAAACCGCGCATTTTGCTCGATTCACACATGGATGAGGTTGGATTTATTGTACAGCACGTGACAGGTGCAGGATATGTAAAATTTCTGACAGTCGGTGGCTGGTGGGCGCATACGCTGCTGGCACAGCGGGTGAATATTTGGACGAAGCAGGGGGTCGTTCCCGGCGTGATTGGCTCTACGCCGCCGCATCTTCTGGCCGCTGGGGCGCGTGATAAAGTGATGGACCTGAAAGATCTCTACATTGATATTGGGGCGGACAGCGCGGAACAAGCGATGGAAGAGTATGGGGTGAAACCGGGCTGTCCTATCGTTCCGTATGGTCCCTTCATGCCGATGAGAAATCCCAAGCTGTTTTCCGCTAAGGCATTCGACAATCGGGTCGGTGTCGGATTGGTTATCGAGACCCTTCAGGGACTCGCTGATCACCCAAACACGGTTATCGGCACAGGGAGTGTGCAAGAGGAGGTCGGGCTGCGTGGCGCGCGCACAGTTGCGGCTGCTGTGGCACCGGATGTCGCGATTGTGCTAGAAGGTCCACCGGCAGACGATTTGCCGGGGGCTAGCGGTGACACGCTACAGGGAAAATTGGGGGGTGGTGTGCAGATCCGACTGTTTGACCCGTCAATGATTGCTAATCCACGTTTGGTAGAGCTGACGATTGAAACTACGACAGCACACCAGATTCCGCATCAGCTCGCCGTTCGCACTTCCGGAGCAACAGACGCTGGGGCGATTCACCAAATTGGACATGGTGTGCCGTCAATTGTTTTAGGCGTACCAGCTCGCTATGTCCACAGCCATGTGTCCATCATCAACATTGACGATTATCAGGCGACGTTAGATTTACTGCTGCACCTAATCCCGCAGCTCGACGCGTCCACAGTTGATAATCTTGTGTAGCACTGGGATTTCAGGAACGTTCTGCCTTATAGCTGATTGCCTTATTGACCAGATACATTAATTCGACAACCCCCTCGCTATCGATTTTGGGGAAAGCATCTTTAACAGCTTGATGGACCGAATCTAAACTGCCATCCTTTGCCCAATAGCTTTCGCGAAGGATGGCAGCGAATTCTGCCACAGCCGCAGCTAGCCGGAATGTCGCGGGAGCGGTCTCGAATGATTCATGAAGCTGCGAAACAGAGCTTGTTAATGCCCAAAACGGTTTAGATAACCTAAGCCTGCAGCCCCGACTGGTGCAAAAGCTCGGAGTGAGACCCATGCACCCAAACATATTACAAAAGATTTTAGATCGTTACATTGGTAGCCTGTTGTGTCTACTTCTCGGTGGGTTTCAATCTGGTGAGGTCTTACGACGGTGGCATACCCCGCGACGGATTCTCCTGATCCAACTGTCCGCGATTGGAGATACAATCTTAACAGTTCCAACTATCCGGGCAATTCGAAGGCGCTTTCCGAACGCACATCTGGCGATGGTTGCGTCGTCGATTAACCTACAATATCTTGAAGGCTGCCCATATATTGACGAGTACCTTCCGTGCCGCTTAGAGGAGATGATGAAATCACCTCGACAGCTGATTGGATTTATCATCAATTTACGTCGTCTGCGGTTTGATTGGGCAATTGACTTTGAACATTGGGTGCGGTTCAGTCCATTAATCGCTTACGGGAGCGGCGCACCGAGAAGGGTTGGATTTCGGTCACGACGGCAACATCGCCACTATCTTTTTACGGATATCGTCGAGCATGTGCCGGGTCAACACGAGGTCGTCAATTTTCTGAAGATAGCAAGACGATTGGACTGTCCACCTGTGGAAACGGGGCTAGAGGTGTGGTTGACGGAAGGAGATTGGGACTGGGCGAAGGGATTCTTCGATGAAATGGGTATAGATCCGGACAGACCGGTGATTGCCATTCATCCGGAAGCCGGCCGGCGCGATGAACCGAGACGGCGCTGGCCCCAAGATAGAATTGTGGGACTTATCGATGCGCTAGCCGAAAGGTATCAGGCACAGATTATCTTGACGGGGGCGCCGTCAGAGGTCGAGCTCTCACAATCTATTGCCTCACAAGCCCAATCTATTTCTGCTGTTGCAGCGGGAAGGACCCAGATTAATCAGCTAGCAGCATTATTTCGCAGCGCGGATCTGGTCATTTGTGGGAACTGTGGACCCATGCACCTCGCTGCTGCTACCGGTACACCGGTCCTTGCTCTACATGGTCCGACAAACCCACTGCAGTGGGGACCGTGGGGACGGGATCACACAATTCTTGGTGTAGATTTACCGTGCAGCCCATGCCTTAACCTCGGCTTTGAGTATGGGTGCAGGGCGTTTTCTGACGGGACTTCGCCCTGTATGCATACAATACCGGTTGACAGGGTCCTGAAAGCATGTGAAAAGTACCTAACCAATGCAGATGGGGAAGAGCAGGTATTGGGCGAGTTAGGTCGTACCTAATTGAAACAGTGCCTCTCGGTTTTTATTTAGAAACGTGCAGTTGATTAATGAGTGACGCGCTATAGCCCCCGCCAAATCCGTTGTCAATGTTAACAGCAGTTACGCCTGATGCACAACTGTTTAGCATGCTCAACAACGCTGCTACGCCTCCGAAACTTGCACCGTAGCCGATACTTGTTGGCACTGCGACAACGGGCTTATCTACCAGTCCGCCGACAACACTCGCTAGTGCGCCTTCCATGCCTGCTACCACGACTACAACCCGGGCTTGCATTAGCTTTTCATGGTTATTGAGGAGTCGATGCAAGCCGGCAACGCCGACATCATACAAGCGTTCCACACGGTTGCCCATTATCTGAGCGGTTTCTACGGCTTCTTCAGCAACAGGAATGTCGGAGGTGCCAGCGGAAACGACTAAGATACCATCGTGCAGTTCGCCGGACGGTTCACCAATCGTAATAGTGCGTCCGAGCTCATTGAAGCGCGCAGCTGGATCAAGGGAGGCGAGGGCGTCGTAAATTTCTGGTGTGGCGCGGGTCGCAAGCAGAAGCTGACCGGCGGCGAGAATGCGTTTGCTAATCTCCTTTACCTGATTGACCGTTTTTCCTTGGCAAAAGATTACTTCCGGGAAACCTGTGCGTAACTGTCGATGGTGGTCAACTTTGGAAAATCCGAGGTCTTCAAACGGTAGACGACGCAGAGATTGAACTGCTGCATCAACGCCTACTTCACCGCGTTTGACTTCCTCCAACAGCTCACGTAATTTGTCAAGATTCATTTAGGGCGTGCTCCAGATAAAGAAGCCACAGGCATCTGGTGTTTACACCTGTGGCTTCTGTGGGAGGGACAACTGTGTAGCGATAGATTTCAGAGGTGTCCCTATTTCTACGCGATGTATCGATTTTAGCTAGAGGATTCATCAGCGGCGGGATCATCTTCTTTATCACGGGAAAGGACGCTGGCTAGTTCCGATTTCTTTTCAACGAAAGCAGTTTTCCCCGCTTCAACAGCAGCTTTTACCCCCTCCGTTGCCTCATCGACTCGCGATCGACCTTTGTCGACCAAATCGGTCACCGTTTCGCTGGTTGCTTCTCTTGCTCGCTGTGCGGTATTGATGGTCCGTTCTTTGACATCTGTCGAAGCATCACGAATCCTTTCTCGTGTTTCTCTGCCAGTCATAGGGGCAAAGAGTAAGCCGAGAAGTGAGCCGATTATGCCTCCGACAAAAAACGCCAAAAGTATCCCTAACCCCCCATTACCTTGTTTTTCGCCATCCATTTGAATATCCTCCTTAAACATTGTTAAGTTATTAGGCGTACCTTTACGCCTCTTTCTAATATTTTTTTAATAATAGTTTGCCAATAAAGCAAACGTATGAGATAGGTTCCGCGATACACCAAATTTCTGAGCAGATGTTTAGAACCCGGATTTACTCATTTTCTTCGCGCCGATGTGTGCGATTTTCGGGCCCGCTGAATATCTTCCAACTCGCCTTAAGTGCACTCCATGCGCTAACAACATCAGTGATGCGGGCGGAAAGTTGATCGCGATAGTATTCGGCGTGCGTGATTGTGGTTTCTGAAAAATTTGTAACAGTATCAACTAATTCATCAATTTTCGCAATGTTTTGGTTTACAGTTTCCGTTATTTGCTGAATATTATGTGTTGTGGGCTGAATCTCTGATTCGCTGATTTGTTGAATGGAAGCGGTAATAGCGGTGATATTCTCAAGTAGCTGAGGAAGTTGCTGATTCAATTCTCCAACGGTTCCATCTAGAGATGTGAGCAAAGTGCTCAAATCTTGATGCACACCTACGAGATGCTCAGTTGCCTTGAGTAGGTTTGGGACACTTTTGTCAAGCAGGCTATCCACCAATTTTAGGGTTTTCCCAATCCGGACTGCCAAGAATATAAGAAAGGCAGCGAGCACTAACAGCAGTAAACCTAAAGGAATCTGCCAGTAAAGCGAAGCATTGGTATTATTAAGCAAAGTATCCATATTTTATTCCTTACGGCGTTATTTCCCTCCAATCCGACGGGAGTTCCAGTCAATATTTAAGCTTGATCTGCCACAATTTGCGCGACAGCATCAATTGCTTCTTTCATCTTGCTTGGGTTTTTGCCGCCTCCTTGAGCAAGCTCTGGGCGTCCGCCGCCTCGACCATCGGCAAGACGAGTCACGGCTTGGATAATCTTGCCAGCTTGTAAGTCACGTGTTTTCACAAGATCCGAAGTTACTCCGGCAACAAAGGCAACATCATTGCCTGTCGCGGAAGCTAGCACAACAACACCTGTCTCGATACGATTTTTCAAATCATCAACCAGTTGTCGCAGTCCGTTCCGATCGGTGTTTTCGAGGACAGTCGCAATGACGCGAAAACCGTCAACAGTAACAGCACTATTCATCAAATCCACAACCTGTGATTGAGCCATCTGCGATTGAAGCGTGTTAATCTGTCTTTCTAGCTCCCGATTGGTTTGCAGCAGTGCCCTGATGCGTTCAGGGGCCGACTGTTTTGCGGTGTTGAGCAGGTTCGCTATAGCAGTAAGCGCCTCATCTTCTGAGCAGATGTGTT
Organism: Candidatus Poribacteria bacterium; assembly: GCA_022822785.1. Lineage (GTDB taxonomy): Bacteria > Poribacteria > WGA-4E > WGA-4E > PCPOR2b > PCPOR2b. The sequence continues at coordinate 39,304 of JAJEAL010000026.1, read as the reverse complement.
GATAAGCGCCGGCTCCGGTCAACGCCTCAATCCGACGCACGCCAGCAGCGATGCTGCTTTCACTGGTTATCTTCACCAGCCCGATTTCGCCGGCAGCCTGCACATGCGTTCCACCACATAATTCCTTGCTGTAATCACCAACCTGGACGAAGCGCACAATTTCACCATATTTTTCACCGAAAAAGGCAAGCGCACCACGGTCTTTTGCCTCCTGCAGTGGAAGATATTCGGTTTCAACAGCGTTGTTCAATCTTACCCTATCGTTGATATCGGCTTCTATTTCTTGTAGATGGCTTGGACTGACAGCTTCATAATGGGTAAAATCGAAGCGCAACCTACCTGACTCAACAAGCGATCCAGCTTGGCCGACGTGCGTACCGAGGACAGTGCGTAAGGCGTGATGGAGGATGTGCGTTGCCGTATGACTAACAGCGATGTGGTGACGACGTTCTCCATCAATCTGCGCTTCCACCTGTGTCTGGGGTGTAATTTCCCCTTCGATCACCTCACATCTATGAACGAACAGATCTGGCACAGGTTTTACAGTATCAATAACTTTTAGTTTCGCATTTTGACTTGCGATAACACCAATATCACCGACTTGACCGCCGGAGTCTCCGTAAAACGGTGTCTGATTCAGGAGGACGGAGATTTCTTCGCCTTCATGGGCGCTGGATGCTAGTTCATCACCTCGGATGAGAGCGATAACTTCAGCTTCTGCGGTGGAGCGGTCATAACCCAAAAACGTGGTGGTCTCATATTCTTTGAGGAGGTCTGCGTAGATTGCTTCTCCTGTGTCTCCACCGCCGGCGGCTTTCCAGTCTGCGCGGCTGCGTTCGCGCTGCTGAGACATACTTGCGGCAAACCCCTCCTCATCAACGGCAAAGTTGCGTTCGCGCGCGAGCATCTGTGTTAGGTCTAGCGGGAATCCAAAGGTGTCATACAATTCAAAAGCGCGATCTCCGGACAGCGTAGATTGATGCTGTGCTTCTAGTTCATCAAGCGAACCGCGGAGAATTTCTAGCCCACGATCAAGGGTCTGATGGAATCGTCCTTCCTCACCTTGAATGATCCGTTTAATGAAATCGTGACGGGGCAGCACATCGGGAAAAACAGGGCCGAGTCGATCAATCACTTTATCCACAAGGTTATAGATGAACGGTTCTTCCATACCTAACCTTTTGCCGTATAGGACAGCGCGGCGTAGGATACGGCGGATGACATAGCCTCGCCCTTCGTTAGATGGCATGACGCCATCGCCGATGGCAAACGTAAGACATCGAATATGATCTGCGATGACACGATGCGGCACACCGCGCTCGTCGTCAAAGTAGTCTCGGTTGGTAAGGTTAGAAATTTCGTCGAGAATCGGCACAAACACATCAGTCTTGTAGTTGGAATCGACGTTTTGTAAGATGGCAACAATTCGCTCGAAGCCCATGCCGGTATCGACATGTTTCTCGGGTAAAGGATGGAGTTCTCCCTTCGTATCTCGGTTGTATTGAATAAACACCAGATTCCATACCTCTCGAAATCGCTCGCTGACATTGGGCCCTGTATCAGGGTCGTCAACTGACGCCGGATCCATCTCAGGGCCGAGATCGACGAAAAGCTCGGAGCATGGGCCGCAGGGACCTGTATCGCCCATTTCCCAGAAATTATCCTTGTCAAATCGGCGGATACGCTCAAGTGGAATATCGGTTTCTTCAAGCCACAGTTTTTCAGCCTCATCGTCGGTGTCATGAACTGTTGCCCAGAGCAGCTCTTTGGGAACTTTCCAAATTTCTGTAATTAATTCCCATGCGTAAGCAATTGCTTCCGGTTTGTAGTAATCCCCGAACGACCAATTCCCCAACATTTCGAAAAAGGTGTGGTGTCCTGGGGAATAACCGACCTCTTCCAAATCGTTATGTTTTCCACTAACGCGCAGCACCTTTTGGGTATCCGCAGCCCGTGTGTATTCGCGGCGTCCGGTCCCGAGAAACACATCCTTAAACTGATTCATCCCAGCGTTTGTAAACAGTAAGGTCGGGTCGTCCGCAGGTATTAACGGGGCACTTGGAACGATGGTGTGTCCCTTTTTCCGGAAGTATTCTAGAAAATTCGATCTAATTTCATCTGATGTCATTGTCCATTTTCCTCGGTTAGTACTTGCCCGATCACATTTTGAATTGTTTCATAGTCGAATCCGCGCCGAAGTAGAAAGCTGTGTAATCGGCGTTTCGCCACGTGTAGTGGGAGCGACCGGTATCGCTTCGCCTGCTTTTGTGCCAATTGCAGCGCTGTGCGTACTTCCTCCGCATCATTGATTTCTGCGATCACGCGGTCTACAGTCTTTCTATCGACGTTTTTATCGAGCAATTCGTGCTGCAACATCTTCTTACCTTTCGGTTTTGATCGACGGCGGCGATCAACCCACTTCTGGGCGAAATCTTCATCTCTGATATAGCCGAGCTGCTCTAAGTCCTCCAAGGTTGTCTCAATTGCCTGCGGTGCAAATCCTTTTTTCGCCAGTTGGCCGCTCATCTGATTTCTGCTATACCCTTGGTTGGCCAGCAGTTCCAGTGCGTAGTTTTTCGCTTGCATACCGGCGTAAGCTTGAATTAGCTTCTGAAGCACCTCTGCGTCAATCTCTAGGCCGACGCGCAAGCCGAATTTAGGGATGCAGCCCGCATCAACGCTATCAAAATGTAACCCATCAAGAAAAAGGATACGGTGAGACGGTTTGTCCTTATCTATTTGGATGTCCGTAATTCGTTTTTTCATCAGACCTTCATGGCAACCTAGCAGCTTTTTGAATAGGTGGCCGCTCAAGTCAACCTATATGTCTTTATTCACTCGGCGTTCCTGCCCAGAGTGCCCCCCGTTGCAGCAGGGTTCCAAAGATCTCATGTTGACAGGCGCTGGCATCATGTCCCAATGCCAGATAGAAGACTCGACCGTCTCCCCAGTTTTTTGTCCATGCGACGGGCATCGCATCGCCTTTCCACAGTGCCGATGCGAGCACATGGTTCCGCGGATCGTAGTCGAGGATGTACTGCTCATCAGTAACCACTGTCTCGTCGAGCCCTTCGGTGATTGGATGCTCGGTGTCTACGATACTGACCTGATAATCTCGATAGCGCGGGTGGGTAACAAAATATCCGCCGACCATTGCTCTATATTCAGGGCAGCCTCGAAACGAATCCGCAGCGGAATGCACGCCGAGATAGCCTTTGCCGGAGGCGATATGATTCAACAACCCATTCTTTTGTGCGTCAGAGATTTCTCCGACGGTGTAGTAGAAGACGATTAGGTCATACGGATCCAAATTTGGGGCGACCAAGGCGTCCAGGTCTTCTTCGACTTTAGTAATCTCAAATTCTTCCCGTTGGGACAGTGCGTCAATTATCGCTTCGCTGCACCCTGCCCAATCGTGAACGGCACCGCCTGCAAACACCAGTGTATTAATCTTTCCCATTTCGCTTTCTCCTCATGAAAGGTTTAGATGATTACCGATTAATGCGATATGAATGAAGGTTATAATATCATAAGTCTCTCGAAAACACAAGCTAACATTCGGGCGGATAGTGTCATTTAATTCATTGAGCGGGCAAGATGCCCCGCCTAGGGTGTAAGTGTTCATCTTCCGTCTACCCCCCAAAAATCGGTCAAAAAACGGAAAACTATGGTAAATGATAAAAATAAGTAAACGGTATTGGTATAATCGGGGCTAGGAAGCCCCTCCTACAGTGTACAAATAATTATAAATTTCACCATAAATAGCCCTAACGGTAACTTGCTTTCAGATTGACAGAAACCAGCTAGAATGCTATCTTATCTAGTAAAGAGAGGTGGTTACGATGGATCGCTATTTCAAGGGCTCAATATGGCTCACAGTTCTGTTTATTATTGGTTGTGGGGCGACATATCAATCCGAGCCGACAAGGGAACCACGGATAACTGCACACGGCAACCCATATTTTGAGCGGGGGAATATCTACCTGAAACAGAAACAGTATCGCAAGGCGATCGGGCAATATCAGCAGGCGTTGCGCTTGGAGCCCGAGGATGCAATTATCCATGCAGCACTCGGTTGGGCATACTACAATGTCGGGATGCTAGACGCAGCAATCGCTGCAGGTGAGCAGGTCATGCGATTAGAACCGGATAATCCTGATGTACCAAAGTTGATGGAGCTGCTTTATCAAGCACGCAATCAGCGTCGGTGAAAACCTGAAACGGTCGAGCCCTTGATGCATCGTTCGGGTTTTAGGTAGTCAACGTTGTAACAAAGCCCTCCATAAACCGGTCCGCATCCACCGAGACACAAACGGATGTGTTCGGCTCACCCGCCACCGGCACAGTCGCCCCGCGCAGGTAATCTCCCTGCGTTTCACCGACAATACACATCTCGCGAGTCTCACAGAGGGTAGGATCGATCAGGGTCGCCACCGCTAGTGGGTCATGGAGGGTTGGACGTGGTTCGGGGTTGTCGCCGCCCCATAGATGGATGAGCTCAAAGCAGATTCTGTTGATGGGACGATTTACTGCCCCGATTGCTTTGACCTGATCGTAGCTCATGACACACTTCGTTGTGACATCGAGCCCGACCATCGTAATTGGTACACCTGTTCCGAAGACAACTCGCGTCGCTTCGGGATCACAGAGCGCGTTCCACTCCGGACGCACCCTATCTGTCGCACCGCCCATCATGCAAATCTTGGTTTTCTGCGCTAAACGTGGTTCCAAGATGAACGCTGCCGCAATGTTCGTTAAGGGACCGACGGGCACAAGCGTAATATCTCCGTCGCTTGCCATCACTGTGTCAATAATGAAATCAACGGCGCGTTCCGGTTGCGGTTGAATTGAGGCTCCCTTCTCCGTTAACACCTCCATTTGGCGCGGCCGGTGACTCGCTGCCACCTGTTCCCAGTCCGGGATGGATTGCAGCATGGTTTTACCAAGCCCGGCATAGACAGGAATATCCGTTCGATCTAATGCTTCTAGCAGACAGCACGCTAATTCCGCACGCTGCACCGCATTCTTAAAGACTGTGGTTACGCCGAGAAGGTCGATTTTCCCGCTCATAATTGTAAAAGCCAAAGCGAGGGCATCGTCAATATCGTCGCCAATATCCGTATCGAGTATAATCTTCTGCATTTCTCCTCCGATAAACGCTAATTTTTCAAAAGTGTTGAAGATGTAAAGAGTTTAGTAACCGTGAGAAGTTTACTATAAATTAACACAATAATCCAGAAATACCTACTCCATTGACGTGCATACCTACAACGAGGAAAGGAGAACCGATTATGCACATTGGTGCTTCGACAATACTGTATCGGGATCGTCCGTTGAACTGGACGCTCTTTCATGAATTTCAGCAGGCAGGGATTGAATCTTTGGAATTGACAGATTATCATCTTGATTTTTCGTACACAGATCTTGAGACGTTTACAGCATTGCGTTTAGCGTTGGACGACTTATCGTTACATCTCAATTCGCTTCACATCCATCTAGAGATATTCGACGACTATGACCTTGCTACGCTCGACGCTGCACAACGGGATAAAACGCTGATAGCCTATCGTCAGGCAGTTGATGCGATGGAGGTCCTCGGCGGCGGTATCCTTGTGACACATCATATCCAGATCCCCGAACCAGATGAAGCTTTCCACGTAGAGAAACGACGGGCATTTCTCGACAATCTTCACACCGTTGCAGAATATGCAGCCCCTAGAGCGGTGTCTTTTGCCATCGAAAATGTGCCGCGCGGCTACACCCGTGATCCTGCGCGCCTTGTCGGACTTATGAACGATTTGGGCGCGCCGAACGTGGGAGTCGTTATCGATACGGGTCATCGTAATATCGGTGGCGATCCGGTGGAGGCGCTACGGACCATCGGTGAGCATCTCATTACCTTGCATCTACACGACAATCACGGTGAGCAGGATGAACATCTCTTGCCGGGCCGTGGCACCGTTGACTGGAGTGGGGTTGTGACGGCGTTAGAGGAGATTGAGTATCCTGGGGTGTTTATGTACGAACTCAGCCGCCCTGAAGATTTGGCGCAGATCCGTCCGAATGCGGACGCGCTCTTAAAGCGTGAGGGGTGATTCGTGGGACGGTTACCTGTTTATCCTTGATCGATAGACAAACAATTGATACAATGCGGCCCGCCGAAAAGGAGTCTCACATGAATACCAATCCTGAAATTACGGAAATCAAAAATATCGTTCAACAGAACCGAGATATTCTCCAACAGCACAGTATAACACTCCAGCAGCATGGAGCAATCCTCCAACAGCACAGTGAAATATTATTGGAGGTTGTCAAAGAACAGAATTACTTGCGCGGCGCACTCGATCAGGTAAACGAGCGATTTAGTACACTCGATGCCCGTATAGATTCACTTGAAAATCGCATTGTCTCTGTAGAAAATCGAATGATTTCGCTTGAGGAACGGATGAGCTTGTTTGAGGCACGCCTCACTGATACTTACACTAGCTTGAGTAAAGATATCGCTGCTACTCATGCTAGCTTGAGCAAAAATATTACTGATACTCAAGCTATCTTGAACAAAGATATTACCAATACTCATGCTAGCTTGAGCAAGGACATTCGAGATAATTTCAAGTGGACGATTGGACTGATGATTCCGGTTTGGTTGGGTATACTTGCTGCCATCGCCGTTGAATTGATTAAGAGCTAATGGAGGTTCCAATGGACGATATTCTGCACGCATCAATCGCTCAACTTGCAGCACAGATTCGCAGAAGCGAAATCTCCCCTGTCGAGCTCATTGAAACGACCCTTGAGACAATTGACCGGTGTGAGCCACAGTTAAACGCTTTTATCACGGTGTTTCATGAGGAGAGCCGCGAAAGAGCTAAAGAGGCAGAAGCGGCGATAAGAGGGGGGACAGATCTCGGTCCGCTGCACGGGCTGCCGATCGCTCTCAAGGATATAATTTACGTTGAGGGCACCCGCAGCACAGCCGGTTCAAATTTCTTTTCGGAGGAATCGCCACAGTTTGATGCAGCACTCGTCTCTAAGCTGAGAGATGCCGGGGCAATCATCATCGGTAAAACGAATCTCCATGAATTTGCTTTCGGTGTGACAACGGAGAATCCACACTTTGGGGCGACTGCTAACCCGTGGGACAGGTCGCGGGTGCCGGGGGGTTCGAGTGGGGGATCAGCGGCAGCCGTTGTTGCGGGCTGCTGTGCCGGTGCACTAGGTAGCGATACGGGTGGATCAATCCGTATCCCGGCGGCGGTGTGTGGACATGTGGGCTTGAAACCGACCTTCGGACGTATCAGTGTGCACGGCGTGCTTGCACTCGCGCAGTCGCTCGACACTGTCGGTCCGATGTGCCGCTATGTCCACGATGTTGCCCTGATGATGAATTGTCTTGCGGGTTACGATTCCCGCGATGTACATAGCGCAAATCAACCGGTGCCGGACTACACTGATGGGTTAGACCAACCTATCCGTGGACGTAAGGCAGGGGTTCCGAAACAGCATTTCTTCGATAACGTTGACCCAGAAGTTGAGCAAATTGTCTGTGAAGCGATTAAGGTCCTAGAGGGATTGGGAGTAGAAGTTGTTGAACTCGATCTGCCATCTGCGGATGCGGGGCATGAGGTGACGTTGACGCTTTTGACCGCCGAAGCGGGTCAGTTTCATCAGGAACGGCTCGCAGCACATAGAGAGGATTACGGGGTTGATGTGCGAGAACTGCTTGAAGCTGGGTTGGCGTTATCGGCGACGGATTATGTGAAAGCGGTTCGGGTGCGGGAAATCGTCAGACGCGAATTTGTTGGTGCGTTTGAAGAGGTAGATTGCATTTTATCGCCGACTGCTCCGATTCCCGCGCCACTTCGGAGTACGCATGACCTGTCCGGCGGCAGCGAGTCGAATCGCATCCGTCCACGCTTGACCCGCAATACACGTCTGATTAACCTACTCGGTTTGCCATCAATTTCTGTGCCGTGTGGCTTTGTGCAGATCGAAAATTCGGATAGCAAGGAGGGTTTGCCGGTCGGGTTACAGATTTCGGGGCCGTGGTGGTCAGAAAAAACGCTGCTTCAAATTGCTCATGCTTACGAGCAGGCTACACCGTGGCATACGGTAAAAGTAGAACGTGAAGCGTTTTCAAGGGTGGTGAAACAACGCTCAAAACACCCTAATTTGCAATAGATAACAGCATACGTGATTTTCAAGGAGACTAGCATGTGCGGACGATTCACATTGAAAACAGACCCTGAAACTTTGACAGAAGCTTTTCCCGGATTCACGATGCCCGAAGAAATGGCTCCCCGTTATAATATCGCCCCCTCGCAGAAAATCGCTGTCGTACCAAACAGCGGCGAGAATAGCGTAGAATTCTTCCAGTGGGGATTGGTTCCGTCTTGGGCAAAAGACCCCAAAATCGGTAATCGTATGATTAATGCGCGGGCAGAAACCGTGGCGGAAAAGCCCTCTTTTCGGACACCTTACAAACGACGCCGGTGTCTCGTTTTGACCGATGGATTTTATGAATGGCGAAGTGAGCCGGGGAGCAAGACCAAAACCCCCATCTATGTTCGACTCAAATCTGAGGGACCGTTTGCCTTCGCGGGATTGTGGGAGGCGTGGTATCCGTCTACAGATGATGACCCGCTGCTCTCCTGCACAATCATCACGACTGAGCCGAACTCGCTCATGAAGCCTATCCATCGGCGGATGCCGGTCATCCTTGAACCCGACGACTACGATCTATGGTTGGATCCGAGCGATCAATCCCCCAAACAGTTGGACGGACTCCTCAAGGCTTATCCCGCTGAGGAGATGGAAGCTTACCCGGTATCGCGTCTCGTCAATCGACCTAGTAACGATTCCCCGGACTGCATCGCACCTGCGGAGGCTTGAAACGTGATGCGTAAATGGTCGGCGGCGCATCAAGGCGGGTCGTTGAGCTGGTGAAAATTTGAAGGATTGCCAGGAGAAAAAAAATAGAAATCCGGTTTAATGTAGGTCGAGATTCATATCTCGACTTCACAATAGATTCAACTCAAGAAAAGGAGACAGATGGCAAACTATCAAGAACTTGCAAATTTGGTCTGGAATGTAGCGGATGACGTGCTGCGCGGGTTGTTCAAACCGCACGAATATGGCGACATCACCCTCCCGTTTCTGGTGCTACGCCGCTTGGACTGCATCTTGGACGAGGGCGAGCGAAAAGAGAAAGCCATCAGTACCTACGATCAATACAACGACAAAGTGGCCGAGGAGTTACTACCACCGATTATTCTTAGGGAGATAAAAACCAGCTTCTACAACACCTCCCCGTACGACCTATCTCGTCTGAAAGCCGATCCGAACAATATCTATCTCAACTTTCAGAACTACCTCAACGGGTTCAGTCAGGATGTGCGCGACATCATCGAAAACTTCAATCTTGACCGTTTCATCGAGCGACTGCATAACAACAACCGGCTGTTTATCTTCTGCGATAAGTTTACGGAGGTAGACCTGCACCCGAATAAGGTGGACAACCACACGATGGGACAGGTCTTTGAGGAACTACTCCGGCGATTTTCGGAGATGTCCAACGAAACGAGCGGTGAACATTACACGCCGCGGGATGTGGTGCGGTTATTGGTCTCGCTGCTGTTTGCGGAACACCGTGAAGATCTGAGCGGACAGGGGGTGATACGCAGTATCTTCGATCCGTGTTGCGGAACGGGCGGCATGTTGACGATTGGGAAGGAATACTTCCGCGAACAGATTAATCCGGATGCGGACATTCGGCTGTTGGGGCAGGAACTGAACGCACAGACCTATGCAACCTGCAAGTCAGATATGCTCATTACTGGAGAAGATCCCGATAATATCCGACATGGGTCTAGCCTCTCTAATGACCAATTTCAAGGGGAACGATTCGATTATATGATAACCAATCCGCCCTTCGGCGTCAGTTGGAAATCCGATGCAGCGGCGGTGAAAACGGAAGCACAGAACGCCAACGGCAGATTCTCAGCCGGGACACCTCGCACCTCCGATGGATCGTTGTTGTTTCTGCAGCATATGCTCTCCAAGATGGAGGACCGCGGGAGTCGCGTGGGAATTGTCTTTAACGGGGCACCGCTCTTTACGGGAGATGCCGGCGGCGGTGAAAGCGAAATCCGACGCTGGATTATCGAAAAAGATTGGTTGGAGTGTATCATTGCGTTACCCGAATTTATATTTTTCAATACAGGAATCCCAACCTTCCTCTGGATTTTAAATAACAACAAATTAGAACAAAGAAAAGGCTCGGTTCAGCTTATCAATGCAGTTGACTTCTGGGAACCCATGGATAGAGGGCTTGGTGAAAAAAGAAGACAAATTGGGAATCGACATGCACACCAACTGATAGAACTTTACACCAACTTTGAAGAAAGCGAGCACTCTAAAATTTATCCAAACGACTTTTTCGGTTACACGAAGGTGACAGTTGAGAGGCCATTGATTGACGAGGAGACAGGAGAGGTGCTCCGGGACAGGCGCGGCAACCCGAAGCCTGATACTACTCTGCGAGATTATGAGCGCGTCTCCCTCACAGAAGATATTGATGATTACGACCGCCGAGAGATCAAACCGCACCTGCCGGACAGTTGGATAGACAGAAAGAAGGATAAGGTGGGGTACGAAATTAACTTCAATCAATACTTCTACGAAAACACGTCGCTGCGTTCGCGCCAGGAGATTGCCGATGAGATGTTGGCACTTGAACGGAAAAGCGAAGGTTTGCTGAATGAAGTTTGGGGGTTATGATTATGGTAGATTTTAGAATTACTGATACATTTTCAATGCAGAACCAACCCCCTAAATCCCCCTTGTCAGGGGGACTTCGGAAACTTCGATCGGGTCGGAGTTATTGGTAAATGTTTCCTTATTTCTCGTGTTTACTATAATGGTAGTAGGTATACACCGTATGTTGTAACCAGTTAAGGGGTTGTCTCGGCTTTCCAACCTTTTATCGGATCGGTGGATACTTTAAGGGAATGAGGGAGAGCATAATTATCGTCTGAATCACGGATTAAACAGATGAAACGGAAAACAGGGATTAGTCCAATTGGGCAACCACGAGGGTTGCCCCTACGGAGACGATCCCTATGTAGGGGCAGGTCTTGTGCCTGCCCGTAACAACTCAGCCAATTACACATCGTTGTATCGATTCAGTTAGGCGGATTTTTCAATCTGTTTACGAAAGGAGGGATAAATTATGATTACCGAACTCAGAGCACAGAATTTCAAGTCATGGAAAGATACCGGTAGGCTACAATTCGCCCCATTGACCGGGCTTTTCGGCGCGAATAGCTCCGGCAAAACCAGTATCTTGCAGGTACTGCTTATGCTCAAGCAGACCGCAGAACAACCATCGGATTGGAATGAACCGCTCTACTTTGGTGATGAGGGGTCATTGGTCAACTTGGGTAATTTTGATAATATCATTCACCGTCCTGCACATGATCCAAATCTTAACATTTCTGTGTCGTGGAGGATGCCTGAACAAATAGATATTAGAAGCAACTTTACCGACTCCCTTTCTTTCTCAACGGTTATTGTTAAAAATAAATATGGGGATACAGAGTTAGAAGGTTTCCGTTATACATTTGGTAAATACAACGTGGGGATAGAGTGGACACCGCAAGGATACAAGCTCATAAATAATAATATACCAGCGACTTCGTTTCGATGTTATGGACTTGTTAGCCCAAGTAATTATGGAGAAGATTATTTGTCTCTTCAGAATGCCTTTGAAAATTTATTCTCTCGAATCCATTACCTCGGTCCGCTCCGCGAATATCCTCGACGCCATTACCCTTGGGGGGGCGATCATCCAAAAGGGGTCGGGCAGTTTGGAGAAAAGACGATTTCCGCTATGCTTTCGGGCAGGATTCGAGGCCTCCCTACCGACGAACAGATCCCAAAATGGTTAAAACGACTGGAACTGATTGACTCCTATGAACTTCGACCTCTTTCTGATACAGGACAGGATTACGCATTCTTCATCAGACAGTACAAAGGCGGTCCCGAAGTCCAACTGATAGATATTGGGTTTGGCGTTTCCCAAGTCCTGCCGGTGCTGATTCTCTGCTATTACGCCCCTGAAGGCTCAATCCTCATCCTTGAACAACCAGAGGCACATCTGCACCCGAAGGCACAAACAGAGTTAGCGGATGTTCTGATTGATGCCGTGACAAATCGGAACGTACAGATTATCCTTGAGAGTCACAGCGAGTATCTGCTTAGTCGATTGCAACGACGTATCGCCGAGAAAGAAATTGCTTCGGTTGATACAGCACTCTATTTCTGCGAAATCAACGATGGCACATCTGAAATTGAACGGCTTGACGTTGATGAATACGGCAACATCCGGAATTGGCCCCAAGACTTCTTCGGCGATGTTACAGGCGAATTAATTAAAAAGACCAAAGTTGAGATGCAGCAGCGGAAAGTGATGAGTTGATGGTTGTTGTAGATACAAATGTCGCTGTGGTTGCCAACGCGCTTTCAAAACAGGCCTCCGAAGATTGCGTGGAAACTTGTGCCGAGAGGCTTGAGGAAATTATGCGTGGTGAGGTGAAGTTAGTGCTCGATGATAACTGGCAAATTCTCGGTGAGTATGCCCAAAATCTACATTTCACAGGTAATGACGTTGGCGATAGGTTTCTCCGGTGGGTGTTGAGAAACTGGAGAAACCCTAAACGGTGTGATCTAATCCACATTACGCCTATTGATGGTTTAGAGAATACGTTTGAAGAGTTCCCAGACGACCCAGCATTGGATGACTTCGATCCCGATGATCGGAAATTTATCGCCGTTGCAGTTGCCCATTCGGAGAGACCGGCTATCCTGCAAGCGGTGGATAGTGGGTGGTGGGATTTCCGTGACGTATTCCATCGAAATGGGGTGACGGTGGCGTTTATATGTGAGGATGATATTCAACGGCTGCGCGAGGACACTTAGGATTTTTCTCAAAATGTGCATTTCTAACAGTGGAAATGGTATCATATATGTAGAGAGAAAAAAGAACGTGAAATGGGATGCGGTGCATGGGTGTATTTCGCCCCAGTTTTGAATCCCGATTTATCGGGGCGGGGCAACATGTGCGTAGATCCTATTATAATCAATCGGAGATAAGGGATGAATTCTAATACTATTTTCACCGTCACAAACGATGATCTCGGCAGGCTTGACGAGCGGACAGCAGTTGACTTCTTTCAGAGGTTGCTGCGGGTGGAAGCGCGGAGGATTGGAATCGAAACCGGTAAAATTAATGTGTCCAGTCGAATCAATATTCCAGATGGTGGGGTTGATGCTGCCGTTGATGAAGTTCAAATTGCAACGGGATCCGGAATAATTAAGCCCGGTAGAACGAGTTACCAGGTTAAAGCAGGGCAAAGTTTTAGGCCGTGGCGGGAATCAGAAATTCGGAAGGAACTCTTCGGTACAAAGACACCTGAACGGCAGCACCTTGGGGAAAGTATTCGCGATTGTCTTGAGGCCGGTGGTGCTTACATTCTTGTTTGTACTGGAATTGACCTTGTTGAACCTCAACGTAGAAATGCCCTAACTCACATTGAAAATTACCTTGAACAGTGTGATTATCGGCACCCCAAAGTTGAAGTGTGGAGTCAGAACAACCTGATCGGCTTCCTCAAGTTCTTTCCATCACTGGCATTGTGGGTAACTGGACGTGATAATGCTCAATTTCAAACACACAGTAGCTGGTCGCAAGATGCAAATATGCGAGTCCCATTTTTCCCGGGTCAATCACAAAACGAATTGATTGCAAACATTCAAAATGAATTGCGGCGAAACGATGACACGGTTCATGTACGGGTATGGGGTGAGCCCGGCATCGGCAAAACAAAACTCGTTTTGGAGGCAACCAAAACTGAGGATTTATCCCCACTTGTTATTTACTGCTCGGCTTCTCAATTTCGGTATAGCGATTTGATGATTCAACTTCTCCGAGAGGACAATCATTTCTCCGCCATTTTGGTAATTGATGAATGTGATCCGGACAGCCGATTTTATATCTGGGATAAACTGAGATATCGTGGGCCAAGGATTAAATTGATCACCATTTATAATGATTACGAGGAGAGAGCCGGAGGCATTACCTATTATGATACTCCACCACTAGAAGACGAACAAATTCGCAACATTATTACTGAGGAGTATCAGATACCTGCGGACCAAGCCAACCGATGGGCAGAACTTTGTGATGGCTCACCAAGGGTAGCACATGTTATCGGATGGAACTTGGTGAATTACCCAGAGGATTTGCTTAAACCTCCTAGCACAGTCGATGCCTGGGAACGCTATATCGCCGCAGGGGATGCCCCAAATAGCGACAGCACGGAACAACGGCGATTAGTCCTTCAGCATCTCGCACTCTTTAAGCGATTTGGCTATGAGCGATCCGTTGCTAGGGAAGCCCAAGCCATCGCCAAAAAGATTGAAGAGGCTAATCCACAAATTACTTTGGATAAGTTTGAAGATATCATCCACCAACTCAGAGAGCGTAAAATCCTTCAAGGTGAATTTACACTATATATTACACCGAAAGCACTTCACATCAAATTATGGACGCAGTGGTGGGAGAGACATCACAGGCTATTCAAACTTGAAATATTTACCCAAGATCTACCAGAAGAATTGGTTGAGTGTTTCTACGAAATGTTTCAATATGCTGCGGAATCAGAAGCCGCCTCAAGAGTTGTCGAGGACCTTCTCGGTCCTAATGGACCCTTTCAAAACAATGAAAATCTGAAAACTAGGCTGGGCAGCAGTTTTTTTTCAGCGCTGGCTGAAGCGAATCCAAAATCTGCTCTGAGATGTTTGATGAGAACAATAGGTACTTGGGATAAAGAGACTCTTTTGCACTTCACAGAGGGACGCAGAAACGTAATATGGGCACTTGAAAAAATTGCCATGTGGGAAGATTTATTTGTCGATGCCGCGCGGTTACTTCTCGCCCTTGCCGAAGCAGAAAATGAGGGCGTTTCAAACAACGCAAGCGGAATATTTGCTGAACTCTTTTCACCAGCTCCCGGCAAAGTCGCACCAACCGAAGCCTCTCCAGCAAAGCGCTTTCCTGTCTTAAAAGAGGCATTTGAGTCAGACTCAAAAGAACGTCGTATTCTTGCATTAAGGGCATGCGATGCTGCATTACAATCAGGACACTTTTCGCGAATCGGGAGTCCGGAATATCAAGGGTTACGTCCGGAACCTAAGCTATGGATACCTGAAACATATGGGGAATTTTGGGAAGCTTACAAACGAGTGTGGCAACTTCTGTCTGAACAATTAGAACATCTGCCCCAGGATGAACGTAAAGAGGGAGTGGTTATTCTACTTGAACATGCAGGTGAACTTGGAAGAATTGCTGATATAGGTGATATGGTTGTCGAGACAGTCGAAAGCATTGTGGAAAAAAGATATGTAAACGAAAAGCAACTCATTGAGGCAATTAGCCAAATTCTGTATTATGATGAACCCTATGGGGACCACGGTCTGCTAACCGAAATCCGACAACAGTTTGAAAAACTCAAGGAGGAATTAGTTAGTTCAGACTTTCATTCTGTGATGCAACGGTATGTTGGAATGGATTTGCTAGAGGACAAATTCGACAAAGATTATAATCACGCAGATCAAGCACAACCTCAGATTGAAAAACTCGCCCAGCAAGCTATTGATAGACCTTCTCTTTTGCAATCGGAATTGTATTGGCTTGTCACGGTTGAGGCAAAGAATGGTTATAGGTTTGGGAATGAGCTAGGAAAACGAGATGATGGATTTGACCTGCTGCCAACACTTCTTGATGCCCAACGAAGCGCAGGGGAAAATGCGAGTGTCTATTTTCTGGGAGGCTATTTCCGCGCAATCTTTGACAGCGATGTAGCAGAATGGGAAAAACAACTTGATGCACTAGTGGCTGATCCTACACTTAATGTAGAAATTCCAGAACTTACGAATCGTTCTAGCATGACAGATCGAGCGGGTTTACGTATTCTCGAACTTGCTACGAGTGGTACTATCAACATCAATCACTTCGGCATGTTCACCTACAGTAAAGCGATTGAGAGGCTATCCAAGGAAGTCTTCACGGCGTGGATCGAGTTTCTGTTGAGTGTCACCGATAAATCTACCGCTTCAATTGTATTACATCTTTACCACTGCTACTACATTTTCGACAAACCAGAGCCGACTTTACCCTGTGATTTGACCTTCCGAGTACTCTCTCAGCCACTCCTGTTTGAAGAATTAAATCGATATAGGTTTGATACAATGACTGATTACTATTGGGTGGAAATCGGGAAAGTTTTCCTACACCATTATCCCGAAAAAAGTTTAGAGATTGTGGAACCAATACTTTCTCACTTTGGGCATGATGGGGCGATTGTTGGTGCTTTCTCGCAAACGTGTTCGGTGCTCGATCAAATTACAGAACAATATCCTGCGGAGGTATGGGAACAAGTCAGCATACTTTTAGAGGACCAAACGAATTTTTCAAGAGTAGCTTCCCTAGAACGCTGGCTGAGAGAGGGAAGCTATTTGCCTAGAGAACAAAGAAAAGGATCACTAACACTCATTCCGCCCGGAAAAATTTGGGAATGGATTGACGACGATATAGAAAACCGGGCATGGTATCTTGCCTCCAGACTTGTACCTAAAACTCTTTCAGTGGGAGAATGGCGGACTTCTCTAGCGCGAGAACTTCTTGTTCGTTACGGTGAGCGAGACGAAGTACGCAGCAGCCTGCGTTCAAATTATTTAACAGAAGGATGGTGGGGGCCAGGTAGCCTGCACTATAAAGAGAAACAACAGAAGCTGCTGCGCCTGAAAGAGGGAGAAGATAACGAGAATGTCAAGCGATGGATTGATGAATTTGTAGATGGATTGAAAGATGCCATTGAATATGAAAAGATTGACGAAGAAAGAAGATTCTAGCCGAATACAATTTTAATCAAAGTCACTGTTTAAACTCAATAAACATCGCTGTACTTGCCGAAGGAGATTATCGGTGAGTCTCCAGCACATGAGCGAGAAAACGAAGGTTTACTGAGCGAGGTTTAGAATAATGAAACGTTATCCTGAATATAAAGAGAGTGGTTTAGAATGGATTGGCGAAATTCCTAAACACTGGCAGGTTCTGAGAAACTTTGCTATATTTTCAGACCGTAGTGATAGAGGGCACCCTCATCTTCTGCCCTTTTCAGTAACTCAACGGGCAGGAGTTATTCCTCAAGAGTACAGTTCTGATCAAATCGTCAGGGTTTCTAGTAGAACAGAAAACGGTAAACGTATTTGTGAAGGAGACTTAGTTTATAACAAAATGCGAATGTGGCAAGGTGCGGTTGGAGTTGCCCCGGCAGAAGGCAGAGTAAGCACCGCATACGTTGTATGTCAACCGAGACGAGATTTAATTCCAGAATTTTTTGAGTATTTGTACCGAACTCCGCTCTATATGACCCAGTCACTCCGGTTTTCCTATGGAGGATGCAAAGATCAGTATTGCTTGTATCCAAAGGACTTCAAAAATATCCACACAATCTTTCCTCCTAAACAGGAACAAACTCAAATCGTCAACTTCCTCGACCGCAAGACAGGACAGATCGACGAGCTCATCCGCATCAAAGAACGACAGGTAGAACTGCTCCACGAACAACGAACCGTCCTGATAAATCAGGTAGTAACAAAGGGACTTGACCCGAATGTAGAGATGAAACCGTCGGGGATAGAGTGGATTGGGGAGATACCAACACATTGGGAAGTGACGCAAATCAAACAAATTGCTCTGTTTATAGGCGGTTATTCCGAGTTCGGAAGTGAATCATATACAGATAAAGGAATCCCAATATTCCGTATAGGCGACATCACACAATCCATTAAGATGAAACAAGTTAAACGGGTGCCAACTCAACAGGTGAAAAGACTCAAGCAAAACCAACTCTGTCATGGTGACACACTGATTGTAATGATTGGCAGGCGAGCAGGAGAAAGTACATATTACGCTTTTGATTATCCCTCAATTTTAAGTGCCCAAGTAGCCGGTCTCCGCGCAACAAGAGTGGATTCAAAATTCCTGTTTTACTTCATACATTCTGCCTCCTTCCTTAATACGGTTATCCCTCTGTTCTTTGGGGCAACAAGGGATAACATCAGCAAAACTGTATTAATGGGTGTCAAAATCCCTTTTCCTCCGGATAGAGAACAAACGCAAATCGCCAACTTCCTCAACCACAAAACCGGACAAATTGACGAACTAATATCCACAGAGCAGCGAAAGATTGAACTCCTTAAAGAATACCGTCAATCCCTCATCTCCGAAGCCGTGACCGGCAAGATAGATGTCCGAAACGAGGTTTAGACCGTGCCGACCTATAAAGAAGAAAATTTTGAAGATCACATCGAAGGGCACCTGAACCGGTCCGGCTACCATTCTCGACAACCTGTCCTCTACAATAAAGACCTTTGCCTGATTCCCACTGAGACACTGCGATTTATTCAGGATACGCAACCGGAGGAGTATCAGAAACTGGAAATCCAATACGGAGAGGATACACCGGTTAAACTCCTCGACCGTGTGAGTAGAGAGATTGGACGTCGTGGGGTGTTGGACGTGCTGCGGAATGGGATTAAAGATAGGGGATGTAGCTTGAACCTGACCTACTTCCGCCCGTCAAGTGGCATGAATCCTGAGCATCAACGGCTTTATAAGAAGAACCGATTCTCCCTCGTTCGGCAGTTGAAGTATTCGCAGCGGAACGAAAAATCGGTCGATATGGCGTTGTTCCTCAACGGTCTGCCGTTGGTGACGATGGAGCTGAAGAACAGCCTCACCGGTCAGACGCTGGCAGATGCCGAGAAACAGTACCGGGCGGATCGGGATCGGAGAGAGCCGTTGTTCCAATTCAAGCGGTGCCTGGTTCACTTTGCGGTGGGCAATGAAAAGGCCTCAATGACAACTCAATTGCAGGGAGATGGGACACGGTTCTTTCCGTTTAACAAGGGTATCGAAAACCCGGTGAATCCGGACGGTCACAAGACCGCCTATCTGTGGGAGGATATCCTAAAGCCCAATAACCTGATGGAGTTAATCGACAACTTCATCCATGAGCAGGAGACCACCGAGAAGGTTTACGACCCTGACATCGGTGGGGTAAGAGACGTGAAGCACCCCGTCCTCGTTTTCCCACGATACCATCAGCTTGATGTCATTCGTAAATTGAAAGACGCTATCGTGGCGGAAGGAGTTGGGCATAACTACCTCATCCAACATACCACAGGGAGCGGTAAGTCGAACTCCATCGCGTGGTTGGCGCACCTGCTGACGCATCTGTTCCGCTCTCGGGATGATACCAATCGCATCTTCGACTCCGTGATCGTTGTGACGGATCGGCGCGTGCTTGACAAGCAGCTTCAAGACACAATTAAGCAGGTGGAGCGGGCGGCAGGTGTGGTGCATCCGGTTGACGCAACTTCGGCACAACTCAGAGGTTTCCTCGAATCCGGCAAAGACATCATCATCTCGACGATTCAGAAGTTTAGCGTGATTGCAGAAGAGATTGGCAGGCTTAAAAGCAAGACCTTCGCCGTGATTATCGACGAGGCACACTCCTCGCAGAGTGGTGAGTCCGCCCGGAATCTCAGAGCCTCGCTCTCAAAGGGGATTGAGGCAGAGGTAACGGAAGATGACCCCGACGACGTATCGGATATAGACGCTCGCATCCTTGAGGAGATGGAGGGGCGCAGGATACAAGATCATATCTCCTATTTCGGTTTCAGCGGCACGCCGAAAAACAAGACCCTAGAACTGTTTGGACGGAAGGGCGCGGATGGACAATTTGTCCCGTTCCATGTCTATTCGATGCGTCAGAGTATCAGCGAAGGGTTTACATTGGACGTGCTCCAGAACTATACCACCTTTCAGAGATACTTTCAGCTGGTCAAGAGTGTGCCGGAGGATAAAGAGTACGAGAAGGCACGGACGCTGCGGGCATTGACCAACTACGTTGACCTGCAACCCCACAGCATTGAGGCCAAGACCCGGATTATCTTGGAGCACTTTACCACCCGGACCGCAAAGACGATTGAAGGGAAGGGACGGGCGATGCTGATTACGCCCTCCCGGTTACACTGCGTCAGATATAAGATAGAGTTCGATAAACAGATGCGGGAGATGGGACTGCCTTACGGTTGTCTGGTAGCGTTCAGCAGCACGGTGCACGACACCGATAGCGAGCGGGACTACACGGAGGACGGAATGAACGGGTTGCCATCGCGCGTTTCGATTGCGGATAGCTTCAAAAGCCCTGAGTATCGGATTTTGATTGTATCGAACAAATTCCAGACCGGTTTCGATGAACCGATGCTACAGACGATGTACGTCGATAAGCGGTTGGACGGGCTGCAATGCGTTCAGAGTTTGAGTCGCCTGAATCGCGTTGCCACCGGCAAGACAGATACGCTGGTACTCGACTTTGTGAATGAACCGGAGCAGGTGCGGGAGGCGTTTCAGACTTACTATCAGACCACGACGCTCCCGGAGGAGATCGACCCGAATCGGCTGTATGACCTACAGAGCCAGTTGGACGGTTTTGAACTCTATGGCGAGGAGGCCATCGAGGAGTTTTGCGGTATCTTTTTTGAATCGGATCGACCGGATGAATTGCTACAGACAGTTCTTGATGGCATCGTCGAAAAGTGGTTAGAGCTTAAAATGAACGAGCGGGAAGAATTCCGCTCTACCTTGCAGAGTTACCTCCGCCTCTACGGATACATTTCACAGTTGATTACCTTCACCGATGTAGCGTTAGAAAAGCTGTACATCTTCAGTCGTCATCTCAACAAGAAGTTGCCGAAACGAGATAGCGCTGACCCGCACGATGTCCTCGCATCTGTGGACTTGGATTCGTTTCGCCTACAGAAAACGCATGATAATATGACACTTTCCCTTGAAGCGGAGGATAGTGAGGTCGAAGGGATTGGCGGCGAGGTCGCTACAATCAGGGAACCTGAGCAGGATTTTCTATCCAGGATTATTGACGCTCTGAACGATGCCTATCAAACAGATTTCACAGGGGAAGATAAGGTTGATATCGCGACCATTAACCAAAAGATACACGAGCACGAAGAGCTTCGGCAGGTGATGGAAGCTGACAATACGGAGTCTAATCGACAGCACAAGTTTAATGAGGTAATTGATGAAATTTTATTGGATTTCGTCAATAGCAAACTGGAACTCTACACCAAATTATCGAAACCAGATGTAAATACCGATCTCAAACGTCAGCTTTATCAAGGCTATCGTGAACCGCCGCCGCTTTCCTAAATGGGAAAAGTAGTAGGGATACGCCGTATGCCGTAACCAGTTCAACCCAGCCTACTACTAAGGCTCTGCACTAGGATGTCGAGATATGAATCTCGACCTACAGGAATCAGTAGCTGTCCGCCCCGCTGGGGCTAAATAAGGAGATATTAATGGCAAATCCGAAAATTACGAAGATTGAAACGGTGATTTTTGAACATCAGATTCAAGACATGGGGACCGATTACAACGGCTTTAATCTCGTCTACGAGAAGGGCAACGTTCTCAAGTCACAGTCGTCGGTTCTGCGGATTCATACGGATATCGACGTTATCGGTGAATCCACGGGCAGGCAGCTACCCGGCAATGTTGCCCACTACGTGCTAGGGAAGAATCCGTTCGAGCGTGAAAAGATATACAACGACCTGAAACGTGGCTTACGTCACACCGACCGCACGGCTATCAGCGGCCTCGATGTCGCGCTATGGGATTTTGCGGGGAAAGTGTACAATGCCCCGATTTACCAAATGCTCGGCGGATGGAAAGCGACCATCCCGGCGTATGCGAGCACCTATCACGGCGATGAAAACGGTGGGCTGAGCACCCCCGAAGCGTTTGCGGATTTCGCAGAGCAGTGCGCTGAGTTGGGGTATCGTGCGTTTAAGATTCACGGTTGGGGGGATGCCCCAATTGAGCGGGAAGTAGCGAACATCCACGCCGTCGGGCAGCGTGTGGGCGATCGGATGGATCTGATGATCGACCCTGCCTGCGAGTTAGAGACATGGGCGGACGCGCTCAAGGTGGGTAGGGCATGTGATGAGGAGAATTTCTTCTGGTTAGAGGATGCCTATAAAGATGGCGGAGTCTCAATCTTCGGTCACCGGAAGCTACGGGAGCTGATTAAGACACCGCTGCTGCAGACAGAGCACATTTTCGGGTTGGAGCAGCATGTCGATTTTATCGTCAATGGCGGCACAGATTTCGTGCGAACCGGGACCTATGAAGATGGTGGCATCACCGGCGCGATGAAGGTGGCACACGCGACTGAAGGGTTCGGTTTAGATGTGGAGTTCCATGGTGGAGGCATAGCACATCGCCACTGCGTTGCCGCTATCCGTAACAGCAACTACTATGAGCTGGGGTTGTTGCATCCGCTAATCAAGCATACGAAACCACCTATCTATCCGCCTGAATTTACCGATGAGTTAGAAAACATCGACGCGAATGGGCATGTGCCGGTGCCGCAGGGACCTGGATTAGGTGTGGAATTGGATTGGGACTACATTAACGCCCACCATGTCAATACGATTATCTATGAATGATGTTGCCTAATCTCTTGGTAATTTTTCATAACTGAATGCGCGTTTCCGCCCATTCGACAACAACTTCGGCAAGACGCACAGCTTCATGGTATTCTTCCTCAGTAACAGGTTCGAGACTACCCGGATAGCGTGTTAAAACGGCGTAGTCTGTGAGAATTGCTGCCGCTTCCACTTCTGATGGTAATGAGATGTTTTGCGGAAGTAGATCGATTAACATCGTTATGTTGTGTGTTCTAGGGAAAGGTATGGCATGAGTGATTAATACTGCTTTAAGAGCCTTTTCTGCAGCTTGTTGAGCATGAAAGCAAAGTCCTTCAAGCAAGATCTTCTGGGGAGACTGAGTGATACGCGCGATCTCCAAGTCGCTTACGGCATAACGTAGCCAATCTACAGCACTTCCGGACACGTGCTCTTCAAGCGGCATACACTTCTCTCCCTTCCTGCAGTATACTCTGATAAATCATACCAATATTGTCTTTGTGCATTTCTAGGTCATTGGGTGTTGCCACTAATATATCGAAAGGTACTCCGAGGCCCCTAATCTGCCGGTATAGGAGTTGTGCGGTCCGTCGTCGGTGGACACCATTAGGCATTACCACAAGAACATCAATGTCGCTGTCAGGTCCCATCTCACCACGAGCTGCGGAACCAAAAAGAATAATTCGTAGGGGCTGGACAAGCTCTATAATACGTCGTATCAGTTGTTCAATTACTTCAGGCTCGGATTGCATATTTAGTCTCCACTATTGGGATAATACTTTTCAGATTTGACAAGTGTGTATTATAGCAAAGTTGTTCAAAGTGTCAACGACTTTATAAACCCCACTCAACTAGAAAAAGATTGTCAGTCTACCCAAAGGCGTGTTAAAATGTAGGTGCGTTTTTAAGCGGCTGAAACCTCTCATCAGTTTGCCATAGCGCAACCAAATTCGGAATAGTCGTATGGATATAGGAAGTATCATAACTCTTTGTTAATGTAGCGCAAACCGTTAGTTTGCGGGCTCGGATCACAATCTAACAGATCGTGGTACAAAAGACGATTTTTATGAAATGAGTTTTTGAACAGGAGACTGTCCGATGAAACACTTTGTTGGGTTTCACTCTATCTGTCTATAGGTGGGTGTTGTTGGAAGACCGAGCCACTATTGTCGTTGAGGAGAATCTACCTTTAACCGTTCAACCCAACCTACGGACTGTAAAATGTCAACAGAACCTACATTTTTGGAGGAACTTGATGTATAAAATTGCCCTTATCCCCGGCGATGGGATAGGCCCCGAGGTGACAAATGAAGCGATGAAGGTCTTCGGGGCTGCTGCGGACAAAACAGGCTTCAAATACGAAACTATCGAATACGACTTCGGCGGCGATCGCTACCTTGAAACTGGCGAGGTTTTACCTAACAGTGCGCTCGATGAATTCCGTCAGACCGATGCCATCTTCTTGGGCGCTATTGGGCATCCCGATGTGACTCCGGGTATTCTGGAAAAAGGGATTTTGCTGCGGACCCGCTTTGAATTGGATTTGTATATCAACCTTCGACCCGTGAAGCTTTACCCCGGCGTTTGGACACCCGTTAAAGACAAAGGACCTGAAGAGATTGATTTCGTTATTGTTCGGGAGAACACGGAAGGCTTATACGCAGGGATCGGTGGATTTTTGAAGCACGGTACTCCCGATGAAGTTGCCATTCAGGAGATGATCAATACGCGCAAAGGGGTGGAGCGTTGTATCCGCTACGCCTTTGAATTTACCCGCAGGCGGAACAGAGCGAAGCAGTTGACACTGTGTGATAAAGCGAATGTGTTGACGTACGCACACGACCTCTGGCGACGGGTGTTCGATGAGGTCAGTGAGGAATATACCGATATCAAAACAGATTACGCCTTCGTTGATGCGACAACGATGTGGATGGTTAAAAACCCTGAGTGGTTTGATGTGATTGTGACCTGCAACATGTTCGGTGATATTATCACGGATCTCGGCGCGATGATTCAAGGCGGTTTAGGGGTAGCTGCGTCAGGGAACCTGAATCCAGAGAGCGTTGCGATGTTTGAACCGATTCACGGCTCTGCCCCACGATATACCGGGAAGAATCAGATTAACCCGATTGCAGCCATCGGCGCAGCGGGTATGATGCTAGAACATCTTGGTGAAACTGAAGGGGCAGCCTTGGTCGAAGATGCTACCAGCGACCTATTGGCTAGTGGACAGATTAAAGACCTCGCTGCCGGCCGGATGGGATTCACCACAACGGAAGTTGGGGACATGATTGCGGAATCGGTCGCCAGTTAATGAGTTCATTGGTTCATTCGGTTTTCACCTTTTACGGCCGGTTGTGCGCTCGGACGCGCAATGAATTGCGCTACTACAAACTGAAGTGCACACTTCCTAAAACATATTAAACGATGAGAAGATCTCAACTGTTCGGTCGGACACTCAGAGAAACTCCGTCAGAGGCGGAAATTCCGAGCAATCGACTGCTGTTACAGGCGGGTATGATTCGGCGGTTGATAGTGGGTATGTATAGCTACCTGCCGCTCGCTCAACGCGCTTTGCACAAGATTGAGAACATCCTCCGCCAAGAGATGGACGCGATTGGGGGACAAGAGATTGATATGCCGCTTGTTCAGCCTGCGGGGTTGTGGCAAGAAACCGGGCGGTGGGGGATGCTGGTCGGTAAGGAGCTAACTGGCTTTGAGGATCGGTTTGGTCGTCAATTGGTACTGGCAATGACAAATGAGGAGGCGGTTACCGACCTCGTCAGGAATCAAACCAACTCCTATCGGCAGCTTCCACTGATGCTCTATCAAATTAAGCTAAAGTATCGGGATGAACCGCGTCCCCGTGCGGGTCTAATTCGTGTCCGTGAATTCACCATGAAAGACGCGTATAGCTTCCACGCCGATGAAGCCGATCTGGATAGGTACTACGCAGAAATGCACCACGTATATCTCAATATTTTTCAGCGTTTAGGTCTTGATGTTGCTGTGGTAGCGTCCGATCCCGGCGTAATCGGCGGCTACGAAGCGCATGAGTTCATGCTGATTGCTAATTCCGGTGAGAATAAGGTGATCTTTTGCGATGGCTGCGATTATCGGGCAAACGCAGAGATTGCTGTGATGCAGAAACCGCAGATTGATAACGGTGATCCTGAACCGATCGAGGAGCTTAGGACGCCGGGTCAGACGACCATAGAAGACGTTGCAAACTATCTCGGTGTCGCCAAAACGCAAACGCTCAAAGCGGTATTCTATTCGACCGACGACAGTCTTATTTTTGCGGCAATCCGCGGTGATATAGAAGTAAACGAAACAAAACTGAAAAACGCGGTGGGGGCGACGGATCTCTGGTTTTCGACGGATGAGGAGCTGCGAAGATACGGCTTGGTCGCTGGCTATGCTTCACCAATTGATGTGAAAGGCGTGAGGGTGGTCGTGGACGACTCGGTCGCTTCTACGACGAATCTGGTTGCCGGCGCCAATAAACCGGGATACCACCTGAAAAATATGAACTTCCCGCGCGATTTTAAGGCGGACATGGTCACAGATATTTCAATGGCGCGAGAGGGGATGACCTGCCGTCACTGTGGGGGTAGGCTGACCGAGAGGCGTGGAATTGAAGTCGGCAACATCTTTAAGCTCGGCACAAGGTATAGCGAAGCTATGGACGCGACCTACCTAAGTCGGCAAGGACGACCACAGCAGCTCTTTATGGGCTGCTACGGCATCGGTCTTGGACGAGTCCTTGCTAGCATCGTTGAGGCAAATCATGATAAGGACGGTATTATCTGGCCCCCCGCTGTGGCACCGTATCAGATTCATCTGATGTATATCGGCAAAGGCGAGGATGTGCATCAACAAGCTGAATCACTCTATATGCAGCTTCGTGCACAAGGATATGAGGTGCTTTACGATGACCGCCAAGAGAGTCCGGGTGTCAAATTCAAGGAAGCAGATCTGTTGGGTATGCCCTTACGGTTGACAATCAGCAAACGTACCTTAGACGCTGATTCGGTCGAGGTTAAGCGCCGCACCGAAGCAGAAAAGGAGATGGTGAAATTGGATCAATTAGATCCACAGCGCTATCTTTCCTGAAATTTGTGGAGAAGCATGTAACTATGTTTGGTGAGATTAAAAACATACACGGCGAACGTCTTGATTATACGTTTCACGAGGGAGCAAAGGGCTCGAGAAATATCGTTGTTCTCGGACATGGGGTGACGGGGAACAAAGATCGTCCTTTTATTGTGGCATTGGGGGAAGGATTAGCTTCGGCAGGAATCCCCGCGCTGCGATTCTCCTTCTCTGGAAATGGTGCATCGGAAGGTAAATTCACGGATTCAACCATCTCCAAAGAGGTTGAGGATCTTGGTGCTGTGTTGGATGTTTTGGCAGGTCGCACGGTTTGCTATGTGGGGCACAGCATGGGCGGAGCCGTTGGCGTGCTACGCGCTAGCAAGGACAAGCGAATCCACCTGTTAGTTTCGCTTGCCGGAATGGTCCATACCCAAGCGTTTGCACAACGTGAATTTGGCGATGTCACCCCTGATGAAGGCTTTATGTGGGACGAACCGGATTGTCCACTTTCGCAAGCGTACATGGACGACCTGACGCAGATAAATACGGTGGTAGATCTTGCGCCGAAAATCACTGTGCCTTGGCTCTTGGTCCACGGCGACGAAGATGACGTTGTACCGATTGAGCATTCACACGATATTTTTGCCAAAGCCAATGATCAAACACAACTCATCACGCTCCAAAGTGCAAGCCACGTTTTCAGTGAGGAGTCTACACCTGTGATGGTCGAGAGGGTGATTGTGTGGGTAGAAACGCAGCTTGCGTTACATCCGTAGATGTAGGTGCCTGTCCGCTTTGCCACTCTGAACCGATCCGGCAATTTGCCATCGTTGACTCCACAATCTACTGGCGTTGCGACGTATGCCACCTGACGTTTCTTTCGTCTGAGTCCTATCTCTCTCCAGAGGATGAACTTGCCCGGTATCTGTTGCATGAAAATAGCCCTGAAGATTGTCGCTATCGTCGGTTTCTGAGTCGGTTGACCGCCCATCTAATCCCGAAACTGCAACCGGGGGCGCATGGGCTCGATTTCGGTTCGGGGCCGGGACCGACACTTTCGGTGATGCTTGAAGAGGCGGGGTTTCTCATGGCTATCTACGATCCCTACTTTGCACCGAATACCGTCCCCCTTAGACGTACCTATGATTTTATTACCTGTACCGAAACGGTTGAGCACTTTTACCGTCCCGGGAAGGAATTTCATCGGTTGGATCGGCTGCTTCGGCGCGGTGGATGGCTGGGGATTATGACAGAGATGCTGGAATCAGATCAAGATTTTGCCACCTGGTGGTATCATCGTGAACCGACGCATGTTTGTTTCTACAAACAAGAGACAATGGAATGGATCGCAACCCGGTACGGTTGGCGGGTGGAATATCCACGAAAAAATGTCACGCTGTTTTACAAGCTTGAAAAAGTGTTTGATTAACTTCTTTTAGGAGAAACGACCATGACAAACAGTAATGTGACCGATCAAGGCCCACGCCTCTCGGTCTCCACTTGGAGCCTACACCGTCAGCTCGGTCGGCCCGATTTTTATGGGCCTGACGAAGGACAGCAAATCCCTGTGGCGACGCATGGCAGAGGCGAGCACTCACTTCTAGACCTGCCTGCCCGCGTCGCCGAATTCGGTATCAACACCCTAGAGCTCTGCCACTTTCATATACCGAGTCTAGACACAGTTTATCTGAATGAACTCCGCAGCGCACTGCAGGCGGCAAATGTTGAACTATTCTCCCTATTGATCGATCACGGCGATATTACAGATCCTGACAATGCGGATCGAGATCTCGCGTGGATTGGCGAATGGATTGAAATCGCGGGGAGGCTCGGTGCCACTTGTGCGCGTGCGATTGCGGGAAAAGCGGCGCCCTCGGCAGAAACGTTGGAGATGAGCCGAAATGGACTTCAAACACTGGCATCGCGTGCTGAAGCAAATGGTATCCGCTTGATGACGGAGAATTGGTTCTCTGTCCTCTCAACCCCGGAGAACGTATTGACGCTGCTCGATCGTTTAGATGGACAGGTCGGGCTGTGCCTCGATTTTGGCAACTGGGGCGGCGAAACCAAGTATGCGGATTTCGAGGCAATTGCACCACGGGCTGAGTCTTGCCATACTAAAGCGCATTTTAGCGCGCCCGGCGAAATGGACAAGGAAGATTATATCCGATGCTTGGATGTGACGCAGGACGCCGGTTTCTCTGGACCACATACGCTTATCTACGATGGCCCCGGTGACAATGAGTGGGAGGGATTGACTATTGAGCGAGGAGTCGTCCAATCCTATCTGAAATAATATTGAAATCTTGGAACTGTTACATTATCTAAGACCAATTCTGACAAAGAATAGCGCATTGTTGAAACGTAAAACGTGAAGTG
The DNA here is from genome assembly GCA_022822785.1 of Candidatus Poribacteria bacterium. Taxonomy (GTDB): domain Bacteria; phylum Poribacteria; class WGA-4E; order WGA-4E; family PCPOR2b; genus PCPOR2b. Next base: position 10,195 of record JAJEAL010000026.1, on the reverse strand, counting down.
ACGAGGTGGGGAAGCGAAGAGGCGAGTTAAAAAACACGGTTCCTCGCTCCCACAAACCTTGATGCGACACAATTATTCAGAAACGGTATAAGTAGAAATTTAGGAGAATAATATGGCACGAATTAAGCAATCTGCAACAGGGTGGAGTTTTATTCAAGGCGATTTGACCCCGGAAGGATTTATTAGGGGTGCAGCTGAGGTCGGTTTGGCAGCGGTAGAACTGGTCAATGAGCAGTATTGGCCCCTTGTGAAAGAGTTGGGTATGGATATCGCTACCTTCGTTGGACACAGTTCGTTGACAGATGGACTTAACAAGCGTGAGAACCATGATCGAATCGAAGACGAGCTTCTTGCAAATATTGAGATTGCCGCTGCAAATGATATTCCGGGGCTGATCACCTTCTCAGGCAACCGTTATGACGGTCTCTCAGATGAGGAGGGTATTGATATTGTTGCAGAGGGCCTCAGTCGCGTCACGAAAGCTGCCGAAGAGAAGGGTGTCAACCTATGCTTGGAACTGCTCAACAGCAAGGTCAACCACCCAGATTATCAGTGCGATAGCACAGCGTGGGGGGTAGAGGTGTGCAAGCGGGTCAACTCGCCGCGGGCAAAACTGCTCTACGATATTTACCACATGCAGATTATGGAAGGTGACATTATCCGTACGCTCCAAGATAATATCGAGTATATCGGCCACTTCCACACGGCAGGAAACCCCGGCCGCCACGACCTGGATGAAGAACAGGAAATCAACTACCCGCCCATTATGCGAGCCATTGCAGAGACGGGCTATACCCTTTATGTAGGACATGAGTTTGTCCCTAAGGGTGATCCAATTGAGGGTTTACGCGCAGCAGCACAGCTCTGTGATGTCGGTTGAACCATCTATTGCACGTCTCACTTCGGTTATATTTCTATCTTACGATCGAGTGGTTTATGACAGGACAATGTAGGGGCAAGCCTAGCGCTTGCCCTTTTTTTATAATTCCTATTTCACAGCTGATTTTTTCATCGTCGCCAGATTCTCTGCACACCATCAAGACATATTCTTGTTTCAATCATCGTTCAGTGTGAGAAAATCCTTGACTTTGCCAGGAAATTTGGATAGAGTTGCGGTTAGTATTAAAAGAATCTTATTAGCTCCAACTACCAGCGGTATGACCTTACACTACACTAATCTTCACGGGAAAGACTTAATATGGGACTCAGCGAAGCACAGAAAAGTGCGTTTTTCCAAGATGGTTATGTTGTTATCAGAAATCTAATCTCCCCCGACGAACTTACAATCCTACGGGAACACTATGCCAACCTTGTGTTGGGAGGTATGCCGGATTTTCCCGAACGACACATCTCTCGCCATAACCCGGAACAGAGCCCACCGTCTGAAGCGTGCATATCGCACGGGCAGTGGCATAATCGGCGCGGTACGCAGGTTTTCCCACAAGGTGAGGAGAATTACGAAACCGAACGTAAGACCCCGGTCAAGGATCCGCTCGATGCTATAAGCAAGGTGAACGTGCCTTCGCGCTATAATCCTGTGTTTGACGCATTGGTGCGTTCACCAAAGGTTGTTGATATCGTTGCCGCCCTACTGGGACCGAATATCAAGCTCTACTACGATCAGGTATTCGCTAAACCTCCCTATGCACGAGCGAACCGATACCATCAGGATTCTGTGTTCTGGAGCTTTTTTGCGAGTAACTTTCAGGTTACCTGTCAGCTACTGTTAGATGATGCAACTGTAGAAAACGGTTGTGTCCGTTTCATTCCGGGCAGTCACAATTTCGGCCTAGTCAACTGGGATCACCTCCCTTATATGTTGACGGCCGATGTGCTAGCACAAGAGGTATCAGTGCCGCTTAGAGCGGGAGATGCCACCTTCCATCATAGCTTGGCACTCCACTGCAGCGGTCCCAATACAACCCCTCACCGCAGGCGCGGTTGGTCTATCCATTACGTTTCGGCGGATACGCGCTATATCGGTACGCCAGAGGAGACTAAGCATATCAAACAGCTGGGTTGTCTGGTGGGACCGGAACCGGTCAACGGCTGGCCCCTTATCCGTGGACGTGAATTTCCGGGATGCGTCTAGTCGTAGGGAACAACGATTGTGGTTACTCAGAATTGGGATTCTCCATAAATTTATAGTAGATTTTAGAATTAATGAGATACGCCAAACCGGTGCGGTTAGAAACCGCACCTACTGTTCGCCCGTGCCGTTATAGGTTCAGAAGTTAAAGGTATTTTTGAATAAAAGAAAGTGTACAGAATGAGTAACCTAAAAATTCGTGATATTCGAGCGATTATTACACAACCACCCGGCGCACGCACGCTCATCGTCGTGAAGGTAGAGACGAATGAACCGGAGCTGTACGGTTTGGGCTGCGCTTCGTTTTTCTCAAGGCCGACAGCTGTTGCTGCTGCTGTGGATGACTACCTCGCTCCTTTTCTCATCGGCAAGGATCCGGCTGATGTCGAAGACATTTGGCAGTCGTGTAATGTGTCCGCCTATTGGCGCTATGGGCCGGTTCTTAATAACGCTATCAGTGGGGTAGATCAGGCGCTGTGGGATATTAAAGGCAAAGTCGCGGGGATGCCGGTGTATGAGTTGTTCGGCGGTAAGTCTAGGGAAGCAGCAGCTGTATACATCATTCCCACGGGACGGGACCTCGTGGAGTATGAAGAACATATCCACGAACTCCAGGAACGAGGGTTTCGTCACTTCAAGCTGGGCTCGATGCATCCTTCCATATCACAGACCGGATCTCCGGACGAGCCGGTTGTCATTACCAATAAGGTCTCGGATGACAGGGTAAGCATTTTTGAGCCGGTGCCCTATGCTCAAGATGTTGTGGCGGCTTTTGATCACTTCCGCACAACCTTTGGACCAGCGCCAGAGATTTTGTACGATCTCCACGAGCGTATGCCACCTATCCAAGGGCTTGGGTTGGCGAAGGAGCTAGAACAATATAGACCCTTTTTCCTTGAAGACCTTTTTGCACCAGAGGACAATGACTACTTTCGTCTTGTCCGCCAACAGACCAGTGTACCCATCGCTATGGGAGAGTTGTACAGCAACCCTCAAGAGATTGTCCCGATGATTAAGGATCGGCTGATCGATTTCATTCGTGTGCATATTTCGACGATAGGGGGCTTAACGCCGGCGCGTAAGTTAGCGGCGTTGTGCGAGGCATTCAACGTCCGCACAGCTTGGCACGGTTCGGCGGACGTTTCACCCGTAGGGCACGCAGCGAACCTGATGTTGGATATGAATGTATGGAATTTCGGCATTCAGGAGGCGTCGGTTTACCTGAATACTCACGAGACGTTGAAGGAAGTGTTTCCCGGGACACCTGAACTCCGCAATGGCTATATGTGGCCCAACGGCAAGCCAGGGATAGGGGTAGACCTAAACGAGGAGTTAGCAGCGCGTTTCCCTGCCAAAGATGTGGGAGGTCGTAAGCTCTGGGGCGATGCGCGGCGGGCTGATGGTACGGTGATTAGACCATAAACTATAAATCCTCTTAGCGCCAAGTAACAGCGAAATAGTAATGTCAAAATGAAAATTGAACACATAATCTTTTTGATTCATCCGTGCTGCTACGAAAATCTTGCCCTTGCCGCTATCCGTCGGGATAACCTCTACCTCTTTGTTGATCGAGAGGAAGAGGTAAAGCAGCGGTGGCTCCACGCTCTAAATGAGCGCCCGGCGGCTACTCTGTTTCTGCAGCTGGGCGGCCCCGAATATCTCCGAGAAGCCGCTGTGAAACGCCTTGGCGATGCTGCTGTTTTTTATCCGCGGACAGCGTTTCCCGACAATGGCGATCTGCGCGAATACTATCGCTGTCTTGTGTCTGATTTCCACAATCACATCTCGACGCATCGGCTCCAGTTGGACACGGCCACAGTCACATCTGAACTCTGGGGAGAATCGTTTGAAGGGTGCGTTCCGGGCTATGGCGGTGCCTTTGCTGAGTACCTTGGGCTCCAACGCCCACCCTGCATGCGATTTGAGATGACCGTTTATGACTCTCGATTCCTGTACGGTGCACGACGGTGGGAAGTAATCCCGATAGATGGCTGCGATGTAGAGGCGTGGATTTTTGAGTGCCACGACGGGACGGGCGCCGCTATCTTTCAATCGCGGATGAGGGCGCAATGGGTCGATGACCGACGAGTGCAGCTCCGACTCGACGACCGGCGGGTGCAGGTCTGTACCAAGAATGGACATACAATTTGGCCCCCCACGCCGTGGGAGAAGGGGAAACCGGAACGTGTGGAGGCGTACAGTATGACGCTCGCAGATTGTAATTGGCGCTGGGTTCGGTCGGTGGGCATGGTTATCGATGACTTTCGGAAAGTGATAGGTGCCGCTCGTGTCACTACCGAAATATAATGCGTAAAATTTTTTCAGGCGTTACGTACGCATCGGAGACAGATTCCCCTATCTAATTATGGTTAATTCGATAATTACTTATGCACTTTCGATGGCTAACCAACCCCTCTGATAAGAAGGGAAAGACAAGTTGAGAATACATATAGACCTAAATCGAGAGGAGAAAGACAATGACAGATGCAGAAAAATATCTGTTTGATGTGCACGGTTATCTCGTAATAGAAAATGCTCTATCACCGGAAGAAGTGGCAGCGGCGAATGCCGCCGTGGATTACCATGCAGACGAGATTAGTATTCGTCCAAACGACCTCGCCAATGGATCCACAACGCTGCGAGGCAAGATGGGACGCGGCGATCTGGGGGGCATGCTGACGTGGGAAAAACCACATTGCGATGTATTCCGTGAGATGATAGCCCACCCCAGACTCACGCCGTACTTAGAGGAACTGTTGGGACCTGGGGCCCGACTTGAAGGTCTCGGTATCATCACGATGGACGAGGGGGCAGAAGGTTTCTGGTTTCATGAGGGAGGCGAACCGTTTGACCGTTCACGCGGTTTCCTCTATCGTAACGGTCGCATGTACTGTGGTATGACGAACTTTGCTGTTCAGCTGACCGATGTGGGTCCCGACGATGGTGGTTTCGCCTGCTTGCCCGGCAGTCATAAGGCGAACTTTTCATGTCCAGACGACATTCGGCTCTATCATACCCACCAAGATCGGATCGTGTCGATTGCTGCGAAGGCGGGCGATGCTATTCTGTTTGTTGAATGTTTGATGCACGGTGGGCTGCCGTGGACCGCCAAGCACCAACGACGTTCAGTTATTATCCGCTATAACTCCGGCGTTATGGGCGAGTCGCTGATGGGTAACTACACGCCACCACCGTTTTACGATGAATTAACTAAGAGCCAAAAGGCAGTCATCTCTGCACCACATTACCGCAGGGAAGACAAAGGGTCAAAGCTTTATCGAACACCATAGGGGAGCACAGTATGAATAACTCCGAAAATTGGATTGTATATGAAGGCAGTAAGGGACCGGGCACGGGGAGACACGTTGTATTCATCAGTGGCGATGAAGAGTACCGTTCCGAAGAAGCGCTGCCGTTGCTCGCAAAAATTCTGGCTGTCCATCACGGCTTCAGATGTACCGTGCTTTTCGCAATTGATCGGGAAACCGGGGAAATCAATCCGGAAGAACAGACCAATATTCCCGGACTGCACCACCTTGAAACGGCAGATATGATGGTGCTTTTCACGCGCTTCCGTGAACTGCCCGACGATCAGATGAAATATATCGTTAATTATACCAATGCAGGTAAGCCGGTTATAGGCTTGCGGACAGCGACGCACGCTTTCAGTTATAGTAGGAACTTACAAAGCCCATATGCCAAATACAGTTTTAACAGCGAGGCGTTTGACGGTGGGTACGGACGGCAAGTTTTAGGAGAAACGTGGATTAATCATCATGGGCACCACGGCAAAGAGAGTACGCGCGGCATCATCGAAGCAGAGATGAGAGACCATCCTATTCTGAGAGGAGTTGAAGATGTTTGGGGACCCACCGATGTTTATGGCACGACAACATTGACAGGGGATCCTCAGGTGCTTCTCCATGGCCAAGTGCTTGTCGGGATGGATCCGTCAGATCCGCCCAAACCCGATACAGATACGATGCCATTGGCGTGGATTAAGCGCTATACAGGTGAACAGGGAGCGACGTCGCGTGTATTTTGCAGCACGATGGGGGCTTCGGTCGATTTGGAAAGCGAAGGTTTGCGGCGTCTGTTAGTTAATGCCTGTTATTGGTGCATGGGACTAGAGCATGAGATTCCGGATAAGAGCCAAGTAGATTATGTGGATAAGTTTGATCCCACTTTTTTCGGTTTTGGTACATTCCAGAAGGGAATGCGTCCCTCCGATTTTAGCCTCTAATCTGAAGCGGATGGAGTCAATAGCGGAGATGTCATGAAGCTAAGCACAGAAGAGCGTAAAGGAAAAATCCTAAACTCGGAGACGCTTGATGCAGCACTTCAACAGATCAGAATGAACGGCTATGTCGTTTTCGAGTCAGTTCTGTCAGAAGATCTCGTCGACGAACTTCGCGCACATTATATGGATCTTTTGAACGACAATATTGCTAAGAACTCTCCTAATCGTGGGGCAAAACGGTGGCAGATGCATCTCCCCTTCCGTTTGCCGTTTAGCCATCCAGACGTAATAAGCCATCCAATTGCGCTGTCCGTGATCGATCAATTACTCGGCAACAACTGTATCTGTCATTATCTTGGGAATAATACGCCGCTGCCCGGTTCCGATTATCAACCAACGCACTCTGATATTCATCAGCTTTTTCCGGAGATAGATGCGCCCTCACCGGTGTACTGCGTTGTTTTAGATATTCCGCTAGTCGAGTTTCGGAAGGATAACGGCGCAATGGAGATTTGGCCCGGTGGTACGCATCTAATGCCGAGCGGCCTTGATATCGAAAGCCTATCGAAAATCATGCACTCGGAGCAAGTGCTCATGCCAGCCGGCTCACTGTTAATTCGGGATGCGCGGATGTGGCATCGTGGTACGCCCAACGTCTCGGACGAACCACGTCCGAATATCGCACTGATGTACGCCCGACACTGGTTCAAGACGATGTATCCACAGATTGGGATCCGTCAGGCTATCTACGATTCGCTTTCGGATCGCGCCAAACAACTGTTTCGCCATGAGGAAATTGGCAGTGGCGAAGACCCTCGCACCAAGATGGTAACCCGTTGGACATAGACAGTGAGCGGCACATTTTGCTGCGTATCAGGATTAAAGTGTCGGGGATTATCATGGACAAGATGTATCAATTGATGGACATAGAACACGATAGCGAAATTGGAATTATCGCCGAGGATCAGGTGCAATTCCTCATTGACAACCTGGCGGATGAAGGTGTTGAAGATCGAGATTATTACATTGATGCAGAATCCCTGAATTTTCTGGCGGAGAATGGCTGTGATGAGGAATTACTTGCCATGCTCACGGACGCCCTAGAGGGCCGGGTTAATATTGATGTACGTTACGAACTGCTAGAGTGAGTATTGCCTTTGTTTCTTATGAGCATTAGCTGAGTAACAATCCGCTGAAAAGCTATGGGTGCCTCAAACCTCCCTTATCCGTGTTGTTTCATACAATAGATGGACACTTTGAAGACGACGCCATCCGTACCAACGACATCATCGGTCCGTTTCGTGTATGTGAGTCCGTAGCGCCCAATCTGCTCAGAGAAAGCAGATGCGCTCGTGCGGTTGGGCTCAGATAAGATAGCTTCGCCATCAGGGGTAAGATATTTTTGGATTAGTGTGAGAATTGGGGCCCAATGTGCCTGTTCGTAGATGACATCTGAAGCGAGGATACGCGAAAATTTACTCTTTAGACATGGGGCATTCCAATCCATCTGTAAAAAATAGGCCTGGTCGGTACACCCGTTCTGTAAGGCGTTGTATCGGGCGAAGGAGAGCGTGTCGCGTTCATAGTCCGTGAACAGCACACGGCCCCCTTTTTGACACGCGACAATTCCAGCGAGACCGAACCCGCAGCCGATTTCTAAGATTCGTTGTCCTGTCAAATCGTGAATCCCATCAAGATAGTGTGCGAGACCAATTGCAGAGGGCCACAGGTAGGTCCAATAGGGAAGATGGAGTATCCCATCCGGATCCTCCTTACTTAAGGTGTCGAGCAGGCTATCCGGATCATCGATTATCATCATACGGATTGGGTTAGTAATTAGGGAGATGGTTCGGTCTACAATGGGATAACGACTCTTAATCCGCTGGAGTAGCAGTTGGGAGGACATGGCGTTAATTCATCTATGGTTGAGGGCTGGCACAATTAAGTTATAGCTTCTCTATCTCTGTGAGCAGTTCATTCACCACCCGTTTTCGATGCTGGAAGCCCGCCATTTGCAGCAGCTCATAGACCTCCTCTGACAGCTTGTCCTGGTGTTCTTCAATGGGACCGTAGCCCGGCGACCAAGAGGCGTAAGAAGTGCCGTAGCGGACAAAGACGGTACGACGTGGGTCCTCGAGCGTCCATCGGCGTGCACCGTGGCAAAGTGCCTCTGTAAACAGAACGACATCGCCTGCCCTTGCGTTGACGTTAACAACTGTTGGCGGATCATCGTAGATGTTTACATGGCTTGGTTTGGGGAAATTTGATTTGTGGCTACCGGGGATACACACAAATCCTGTGCCGGCTGGCACATCCACGAGTGAAACGCCGGCGTTAAGAAAAGTCGCGAAGAGCTTGCCATCGGCTGCCTGATAATCGTTCGCTGGATTGCGAATCCCACCGGAGAAACCGCCGTGAAAATGGATATCGTCAGATTCTTTCGTATTTCGTGTCAGCGCGACTGAAAGCAATTGAGGTGAGTTTCCTGTCAGTGCAAGCACTACCCGCATGATTTCCCGATTGAGAACGAGCCGTTGAAAGACCTCGTCCGCATACGGTACGTTATTAATCGAGCGAGGTGTAGTTGGCTTGGTATTCACATCACGATAGCTTTGCAGTGGCGGAGGTAGTTCACTATCATCAAGTGCATGCCACGTATCGCACAGTTCGACCATTCGTTCTACATCTGCCTTCGGGACAGCCCCCTTGAGTATTAGATAGCCGTGTAGGTCGAACTGCCATTTTTCTTTTTCGGTCAGCATAAGTATGTCTCCTTTAACGCAGTCAGATTTCGACATTTGACTAAGATGGGAGCCCTGTTATCTTCAGAAATCGCGCATAGGCTTCATCCCATCCCGCCGAATTCTGTGGCTCGTAAGTGATGACGTTGAACGACCGGCGGATAACTTCCCGTGCCTCAGAGATAGATCCGATTAAGCCCGATGCAATCGCTTGAACGGCGATATTTCCAACAGCCGTTGCTTCGATGGGGCCGGTAATAACTACTGTTTCGGTCGCATCAGCAGTAAACTGACAGAGGGTCTGGTTCTGTGCGCCGCCACCGACGATGTGAATAACATGGATTGCACGTCCTCGAACCGCTTCTAGCTGCGCTAAAGTCCACCGGTATTTGAGTGCGAGGCTTTCCAGTGCACACCGTAGGATCTCCCCTGCCCCTGATGGTGGAGTTTGGTCCGTGCGTTTGCAGTAATCAATGATACGCGAGGGCATATCGCCAGGAGGCAAAAACGTATTATCATCCGGATCGATTAACGCCATAAAAGGTTTTGCGCCCTCAGCAAGTTGCGTCATCTGAGTATAGGACATCTCATCACCGGCTTGTGCCCATGTCCTCCGGCACTCCTGCACCAGCCAGAGCCCCATGATATTTTTTAGGAACCGGAATGTGTTCTCCACCCCACCCTCATTTGTAAAATTGAGCGCACGTGCCTGATCTGTGATAATCGGACCGGGCACTTCAATCCCCATTAGCGACCATGTGCCTGAACTGATATACGCCCAATCCTTTCCTTCTGACGGCACCGCTGCGATGGCTGAACCCGTGTCGTGGCACGCTGGAGCGATGACAGGGATTTCAGGCAGTCCGGTTTCCGCTGCGACCGTGGGCAACAGTGTGCCAAGCTGCGTACCCGGCGGCACGATTTCTGGTAGGATATCAGATGGCAAACTGAGAGCATCACAGATTTCTTTCGACCACTCCCTTTGTCGTGGATCGTAAAACTGTGTCGTCGTTGCATCGGTAAATTCACAAACCTTTTGCCCGGTCAACCAGAAGTTAAAAAGGTCCGGAATCATCAGAAAGGTCTCTGCAACGTCGAGTAATGGGGATTTGTGCACCACCATTG
>JAJEAL010000024.1 GCA_022822785.1 Candidatus Poribacteria bacterium | reverse complement strand
TTCATTGGGATTCAGCTTTCTGGCCCTCATGTCCTATGTCGTAGAAGGGAGGAGACACCGCCAAGCGACGGGGCGACATGCTCCCACGAAGACCACAACAAGGATATCATCTTTAGCCTACAGTTTCACCCCTTTTGAGACTTTGACACAAGGAACCGATCTGTATCACCGCCATGAATGACGGGGCTTTAGATCGGAAGATTTTGGTAAGTCCGATTAGGTTTTTAATCGTCCTCCAACGCCAAGACCTTGCGAGCGAGCGGGGACACCCGAGCCTGGACTTCGGGCGACAGATACTTCCTTTGTTCAAGCTGCTGCGGCAATCCGCGTCGCGTGAAATAGCCGTGCATGACCCGCCGTCGTCGGCCCGATGGATTGGCGGACGCACCGTGAAGGATATGTGCGTTAGTGATAATTACACTGCCGGCAGGGATTTCAGCGTGGACTACCCCCGCCTCATTGTCGGGCGGGGGTTCATCAGTCTTATGGCTGCCCGGAATCAGCCGGGTTGCACCGTTCTCCTTGTTCATATCGTCAATTGCCCACAGTGAATTGGCAACGATGGGCCCTGAATCGGGTGCAGGTGGTCCGTCGCGGTGGAGCTGTTGGCTCCCTTGATTTTTCAACGGTTCTAGGGAATTGAGGCTAGAGAGGATGCAATCTTCTCCGAGTAGATGGCGGGCGAGATCATAAACTGGACTTCGCAAAAATATCGTCTCAAAGAACGGTCCCTTATTTACAAGGTTAGAGGCAAAATGGTAGCCTTCAACCTTCCGAAGTCCGTCTCGTTCAGGATCGAAGGTTGCGTAGATGTTATCTAGTGCCCCCCGAAGAAAGCGAAGTTCATCTTTGGTCAGGACATTCGGGGCTATGGTAAATCCATGCTTCTCCAGACTCTGAAGGTGATTCTGGAGAACTTCGTTGGCTGTTGAATATTTACTGTTGAGGGATTGCCTCATCTTCGCACGCCTAGTTTGGATTGAATCGTCGGTTGTATTTGTATCTGATACCGTGAGGCATGACCCGTTTATCGATCCTGCACGGATCCGTCGAAGCCGATTGGCGTATTCAGCACCTTGTCCTGAACGGGATAACTCAAAGCTTCTTCGTTCAGCTCAATCCCCAATCCAGGTCCTTCAGGCACCGTCAGATAACCTTCCTTCAGTTCCAAGGGTTCCACAAGTAGATCGCTCTTTGGCGGCTCCGCCTCGCCGGTGTACTCCTGAAGTGCGAAGTTTGGAATTGAGGCATCTAGCTGCACGCACGCTGCCGTGCTCACCGGGCTAAGCGGATTGTGCGGAATAACCTTGACGTGATGCGCCTCCGCCATTCCTGCCACCTTCTTGCATCCCGAAAGTCCGCCACAAAGACATAGGTCCGGACGGATGTAAGCGGTTGCCTTCGCTTCGAGGAGCTGCTGGAACTCAAAGATACTTGCGAATCGCTCGCCTGTCGCGATAGGGAGGTTGCATTGGTCCTGCACATCACCCATAATCGCTGGGCTGTCCGGCAGCATTGGGTCTTCGTAGAAGTAGGGGTTGAACTGTTCCAACCGCCGCCCCAGCCAGATTGACTCTGCCGGATTCATCTGCCGGTGGATTTCAACACAGATGTCAACCGAATTGCCGACAGCTTCGCGTACCGCTCCTACACGGCGTACTGCCTCGTCAGCCCATTCTGAGTACGATTTATGGAGATGGAAGTCTTGTGGAAATGGCGAGAAGCGGAGAGCTGTGAAGCCTTGCCCCGCTTTTTTTCTCGCGTCCGCTACGAGGTCATCCACGGTTCCTCCACCTACGTGCATATAGCAACGAACCCGGTGGCGCGTCATGCCTCCCATTAGGTCATAGATCGGTACACCGAGCCGCTTCCCTTTGATATCCCATAGTGCAATGTCAATCGCTGACAGGGCCCCTTGAACGACGGATCCCATAAAGTGTGATGAGCGGTACAGCCATTGATAGTGGTGTTCGATGAGCGACGGGTCTTTGCCGACCAAGTACGGCGACATGACCTCCAACATCGTCTTGGTTGGGCGTTGCCAACCGTGAACACCGCCCTCTCCAATTCCCACTGTGCCATCTTCACAGTGAATTTTTATCAAAAGCCAGCGATCCCAGAGAATAGTTTCCACACGTTCAATCTTTGTTTTCTGCATTGTGTTATTTGTCCTTTACTATAGTAGATCTTAGAATTAATGAGACATTCCAAATCCCGATTTATCGAGGATGCTTGACGAGTCGGCACCGGTGCGGTTTCCAAGCGCATCTGCCGGGGGGCGAAAGTGTCTATTTATTTTTATAAATATCAAGAAAGTTCAAGCACCTGTCCGTCATACGACAAATAGACATTTTCGGGTAGATCGATGCCCTGTTCCGCACATTGGTCCGGGAAATACCGATGGTCGAGTCGGTGCATGATATGCGTAAAGTATGCCTCCTTGGGTCGCAGCGCCTCAACAACTTCTAGTGCCTCCCCGACCGAAAAGTGGGTTGGATGGCGTGGATTGAAACTGAGTGCGTCAATGATTAGTAAGTCAATTCCTTGCAGCAAGGCTCTAGAAGTATCAGGCAGCCCTTTCACGTCGGGCAAGTAACCAAAATTATCTATTCGGTAGCCGTAGGTCTGCACGGCAGCGTGTTCAACCGGAATTGGGATGAGCTCAAACCCATGTAACTGAAATCGTTCTTCGACAACATTGGGTAGGAGGTGCCCTACACCTCCGCCCTGAAAAGTCTCTTTGCTAAACATATAATCAAAATTGCGCTGCAGAATACGGATAGTTTCCTCCGGACCGTAAATAGGCATGTCCATCTGTTGTTTACGACACGGCATGACAATGTCATTCGTCCCACTTACATGGTCTGCGTGACAATGTGTAAAAACAACCGCGTCAATCCAATCAACGTTGTTCCGGTCAATCTGATCCATGAAATTGGGACCGAGATCGAATTGCACATGCTTTTCATCCCTTTCAATGTGAATTGATGGGCGGGTCCGGTAATTTTTGGACCCGTGCTTTCGCGCATCTTGACAGGTTTCGCAGTCGCATCTGTATTCGGGAACGCCTGTCGAAGTACCTGAACCGAGAACAGTAATTTTCATACACCCTCCCCATGTCCTGTTGAGAATAGCTGCCAGATCCCCTGCGGACCGTAGCGCAAATTATGATATATCAGGCATAGAAATAATGCAACATCAAAATCTGCGAGAATCAAGACTTGCCAACGCCTCCAATCTATGATAAAATCTTCCAATTATACGGATTACCTGATAACTCAGGGGTGATGACATCCTACAAGGAATGAAAACGATGCAGCATATTCTCTTAGACACTGATACTGGGGTGGACGATGCCTTAGCGATTATTCTTGCGCTCAATTCGCCGGAGTTGAAGGTAGAAGCAATCACTTCCGTTAGTGGCAACGTCCATGTCGATCTCTGCACACGCAATTTGCTGATGACGCTTGAAGCACTAGGCGTGAAGGAGTACCCAATCTGTGCCAAGGGGGAAGCGCATCCGCTAATTAAACCGCTTGTGACAGCGGCACATGTGCACGGATCGGATGGGCTCGGAGATGTGACGCGGTTGTTGACTAGCACTGGCGCGCGCCGCTACCCAGACCCCGAACCACGGCTAACAGCGATGTCCGCTGTTGATCTCATCATAGATCTCGCTGGACAGTACCCGGATGAACTTGTTCTCGTTCCGGTTGGACCGCTAACAAATATCGCTAAAGCCATGATCAAGGATCCAACGCGGATGCGGCGGATTCGGGAAATTGTGTTGATGGGGGGTGCTTTTGAAACCTACGGAAACGTTACGACAACTGCTGAATTCAACATTTTCGTAGATCCGCAGGCGGTGCAGCTTGTTCTTGATTTTGGTGTGCCGGTCACAATGGTGCCGCTCGATGTCACGCACCAGGTTGTTCTCACAGGCAAACGCTTGCAGTCGGAAATCGGCCAACGGAACGATAGATTATCCCAATTTCTTCGAGATGTTACGCACACTACTATGGAGTTTCACCAAGACCGCGAAGGAGTTTATGGAACCTATATTCACGACGCACTACCGATAGGGCTACTCACTCAGCCTGATTTTTTTGAAACTGTGGAGGCATTCGTGCAGGTGGAAACTTCCAGTGACCTAACGCAGGGCATGACCATCGCCGATCTGCGTCCGGGAAGACCGCACCTAAAACCAAACGCTCGCATCTGTGTGGGGGTGAACGCTGAAGGTTTCCTACAACATTTCTTTAATCGCATACTACAATGAAACTAAGGCAGTTAAACTATGGAATGGGTACTCAATCTTTTTTCTGAATATCTTGAAAACGATTTCAAGAAACGCCTCGGTGTTCCCAAGCCGACTATTGATCAGTTATGGGACGTATTCAAGGTGCTTTTTCCCACAACTAGCGCACGACTTTTGGTGCAGGAACCCGTCGGTAACACGGTGAAATTTAAGCTGCTTGCCTTCTATCACGCTGACGAGATGGGACCGTTAATTGATGATCCGATGGGCTACATCAAGGATAACTTCGGTGGTGGGAAGTTCAAAATCAACTTCTATCAGGGGATGCAGTTCATTGCAACAATAAACTTCAAGCCGGAAGGTCCAGAAATTTGGCGCGATTTGCCGGAGTTAGATGAATCACAGTTCTGAATTCCTCTGATAAGAGGGGCAAGACAGAGTCCGATAAATCGAGACCAGGGGAGAAGATCTCCTAGCCCCCCTAGCCCTCCTTCCGCAAGGAGGAATCCCGATGAATTGGGACTTATCAGGGGGCTTCCCTTGTCAGGGGAGTTAAATGAATTCTCAACCGAAATTTACAGAATGCCCAAATTGTCATAGCAAAAACGTGCAGGCAGTCGGTAAAGATGGGTGGTTCTGCCTCGACTGTGATTGGGATGATCTGCCTGCCGTCACCGGAGAGATGGATTCGCTGATTTCCACCTTGCGTCATGGCGATGCGGAGGCACGACGGGAGGCAGCGCAGGCATTAATCAATATTGGAGACTTTGAACGCCACCTTGCCACAAATGATGACCTGACGCCTCTGCTCGAAGCACTTGACGATGGAGATGACGATGTGCGATATTTTGCGACCGTTGCGCTGGGGCAGCTTGGGGATAGGCGTGCCCTTCCAAAACTGAAGCAGGTTGCACGAGAAGACACTGCAACTCTGGCGCGAGAAGGGGCAAAAACTGCGATAGAACGACTTGAAACAGCGAGTGGATAATGATTGCCATCTCCGACCTACCTACAGTGAATGCTACACTGAATACGATCAGCACCCTCCTGCTGTGCATCGGTTTCTTGATGATCCGCCGGCGCAACATTAACGCCCACAGAAACTGTATGATTGCAGCGTTTGTGGTATCGGGGCTCTTCCTAACTTCCTACCTAATCTATCATTACCACGCCGGATCAACTCCTTTTGAAGGAAGTGGTTGGATCCGTTCTGTCTACTTTGCTGTTCTGATTCCCCATATTATCCTCGCCGCCTTAATCCTTCCGCTTGCACTCATAACACTCTATTTCGCTTTGCGAAAAAGGTTTATCAAACACCGGCGCATCGCTCGCTGGACACTTCCGATATGGCTGTATGTATCCATAACCGGAATCATCGTTTATTGGATGCTCTACCATTTATAGAGCAGTCCAAATTGCTAGCAGCAGGCACAGTCCATATCCCGGCTCCTCCGTAAGAATAACGCAATTCGCGTTGAAATTGGGAACGAGAGTGTAGTATACTGTGAATTGGATCTGCCAGAAAATCGAAAATAATCACGAGGGAAATAACTCCATGCGTTCTGAAACTTCTGCTATACCTCAACCTCGCCAAGACTCAAAGCGCCCCGAGAGACCCGTTCAACCAATCGATGCCCCAGAAATTCGTGAAATCGGTGCACCGGTCAATGGCGAGCTCCAATACAGTACACGCCGGCTATTTTTGCAACTTCAGGTTTTCACGGGATGTTCCCAACCGCATGAACTCATTGAACCCCTAAAAAAGAGCGGTTTAGAAGTTGTCCTCTATCACGATCTTAATGATCCAAAGGGCATCGGTTTGCTTTTTATCACGGAGGACGCAGATACACTTGTTTCTGAAACGAGACAAATCCTGACAGGTGAGCCGTTTGATGGGCTTCAACCGAAGCCAGAACTCACTATGGTCGGTAGAACTTACTCCTCTGGACGGGAGCCGGACCTAGAAGATTGGCTGCTTGTTAAACCCCGGCGGAATGCGCTTAACCCTGAACTCTCGTGGGCAATCTGGTATCCGCTCCGTCGGAAGCCGGAGTTCTATCGACTTCCCAAGCAGGATCAGGGAAAAATCCTTATGGAACATGCGATGATTGGGAGAACGTACGTGGAGTCAGGATACGCGCACGACATTCGGCTCGCGTGTTTTGGGTTGGATGCAAATGATAACGATTTTGTAATTGGATTGATGGGGACGACGCTTTACCCCTTATCACACCTTGTCGGCGAGATGAGAAAATCGCAACAAACAGCTCAATATCTCGAATCGCTTGGCCCCTTTTTTGTTGGTAAAGTCTGTTGGCAGTCTCCTTGTGATATAGTCTGAGGGAAAAGATGAAAAACATCCCTGTAATTGTCACTAAAGAATTATATACCTACTTTGTCTCGCCGATCGCCTATTTTGTGTTCTTTATTTTTACAGCGGTTTCTGGGTTCCTTTTCTACGCGATTCTGGGACTTTACTCCGCGTACCAGTATTCAACGAGTGATGTGCTGCAAACCCTATTTAACAACATTAGTGTTACCCTCCTCTTTTTTACCCCGGCTTTAACAATGAAGCTTTTCGCAGAAGAAAAGAAAACCGGTACAATCGAACTGCTGATGACCTCCCCACTCAAAGATACCGAAGTGGTCTTGGGTAAATTCTTTGCGAGCTGGATTATGTTGTTGGTGATGCTGTTGTTAACCCTCATTTTTCCGACCGTAATAACTCGATTCGGCAACTTAGACATCGGCCCCGTTATTAGCGGCTATCTGGGACTCCTGCTGCTTGGTTCAACTTTTCTCTCAATCGGCGTGATGATATCGTCGATGACAAAAAATCAGATCGTTGCCGCTTTGACCAGTTTTGGCTTGCTACTCTCTCTCTGGATTATCGGTTTTTTGTCGAATCGCGGAGGAAGGATTGGCGATTTCTTGGGCTATCTGTCTCTGACTGAACACTTCAGCGATTTTTCGCGGGGCACGGTCTCCCTCAAGCACACTGTGTACTATCTGAGTTTCACGATTGTCTGTCTCTTCTTCACCGTTAAATCATTTGAATCGTCAAAGTGGAGGTGATCTCGATGCGCGAAGCACCACGCCCGGAAGAAGCAACATCACGAATAGGCGATAAGTGGGCACCGCTGCTCGGTTTTCTCACGCTTATCCTTCTGTTCGCAACACTGTCGAGTGTTTTTCTGCACCAACGGATTGCGCTGTGGATCTTCCTTGTGCTTGGCATTGTATCTTTAACTACTTTTGTGATTCTCAAACGCCGAGCTGTATTCCCCTTCTTTGTGAGTCGGCAAGTTCGCTACGGTACAAATGTTGGCGTCGCTGTTCTGTTAGTGACTGGGATTGCCGTCATTGTTAATATTATCGTCGCGCAACGGTTCGATAAATCCGTAGACTGGACAAGCGATAAGATATATACCCTGTCGGATCAGACGAAAAAAATCCTGCACGGATTAGATCGCGAGGTCCAGGTGATTGCTTTCTTCAGTCTCAGTGCCACTAGCGAGCAGCTGGCACGCAATCGCCAACGTGCGGAGGATTTATTGGAAATGTATCAACGTGAGACTGCCAAACTCTCGGTCGAGTTTGTGGACCCATATTCAGGGGCAATGAAAAGTCAGGAGTATAATATTCAGTTTGATGAGACGACGGTGTTCGAGAGCGGCGGGGTACGGGAGCTTATCAGGACTGTTGATGAGCAGGCGTTTACTAGCGCGATTCTGAAGGTGATCCGTGATGATCTACTGAAAATCTACTTTTTGACGGGGCACGAGGAACAAGCAATTGGTGACTTCGATGAGAACCGAGGGTATAGCCAAACCAAAGCGGAATTGGAAAAGCAGAATTACAGGGTTGAGACACTGTCTCTCGCAACGCAGCCGGAAGTTCCCGCCGATTGTGCCGCACTCATTATCCCTGGTCCCAAAGCGCCACTGATGGATCACGAAGTCAACGCAATCTCCAAATATTTAAATAAAGGTGGCAAACTGTTCCTGATGCTTGACCCATCGGTGAACACGGTACAAGAACCGAATCAGGGATTGGTTGATTTGATGAACAGATGGGGAGTTACCATTGGTAATGATCTTGTTTTGGATCGCATCCATCCGGCCTTCTTCCTCTTTGGTGGTAGTCAACCACAAGCGCCAACACCCATTGACTTTGAGTTTCATCAAATCACGCAGACTATGGGCCGGCAAGTGACCTTTCAGATCGCTCGATCTGTCAGTCCAAAGACGAATGTAGGAAGCAATTTTGAGGTCAAATCGCTCGTCAAGACCACCGATGAAATTGGTGGCAGTTGGGGTGAGACAAAACGGAAGGCTGACGGCACTTTTGAAATGGATCTTTCATATACGGAAGGTGAAGATACACCCCCACCGGTGTCTCTGGCCGTTGCTATTCAGCACGCTGGCAATGAACCAATGGCGAGCGATGACCTATCCGTTGATGCGCCGAACGCAACCGGGACACGGATTGTTGTCGTCGGTGATTCTGACTTTGCAAACAACCTTTTTTTTCATGGCACCGGTGGGGGTGATTTCTTTCTAAATGCGGTGAACTGGTTGACGTTGGAGGAAGACCTGATTGCCATCCGCCCGGTAGATCCAAGTGAGCGGAGCCTTCGTCTCATGACACCCGGCGACGTTGCCTTCGTGCAAATGACAACAATCTTTCTAATCCCGTTAATTATCTTTCTAATCGGCGTGGGTGTCTGGTGGCGGCGGCGTTAGTTATGTGCGTTCTTATCATCGTGAATCACTCAGCGTTTCCTAAGCATTCTTGATAATGCTGCGGGTAGATCTGGATGCCCGCCTTAATCAGAGGAGCGAGTGCCATAATCTTCGAGAGTGAGCCTGTGGGCACAATCTGCCGTTTAGTAATTGCGCCCATAACGTTAATTTCTCCCATCCAAAAATGATGTGCGATATCGCCGGTCATGGCAAGTTCTACTTCCGGTTTTTCGTCACACTCACCATAATAAATAGTGCCCCCACCATCATGGGCGACAAGTGTGATGGAAGCCGCTGGCTGTGTATAGTTGAACCGTACTGTTAAATTGAGCGATGTCAGCGCTTGCTGCACATGTGTCTGAGATTTCAGCCGCTCAAACAACCCACCGACGCAGGTATAGAGTTCCTCCGCAGTTTCAAAAACTGGCATCACTGAAAATCCTTCTTCCTAGCCTTCACGTTTTAGGTATCAGCTCCAAAGCCTATCGTGTGAGCGTTCCTTATCCCACTCTGTTGTTGGGGCAAAGTATTCCGACTCGCTCGGATGGAGATTCCTCTTTATAGCGTCCGGATTGAGCTCGATACCGAGTCCCGGTGTATCTGGCACTTCCATAAATCCGTCCTGGATAATTGGATTGGGAAGCCCGGTTACCAACTCGTTCCACTCCGGATCATCGACGGAATGGTTTTCCAGAACGAGGAAGTTCTCCGTTGCGGCGGCGCAGTGGATACTCGCCATCGCGCACACCGGTGTTCCCGCCATGTGCAACGCCATAGCAATGCCGTGTTCTTGAGCGAGGTCACCAATTTTCTTGGTCTCCAGGATCCCGCCTGATGTCGCGATATCCGGATGACAGATAGAAATAGCTTTCGCCTCAAATAGTGTCTTAAACTCTTCCTTGCAGTATATGTCCTCACCTGTACAGATTGGTGTTGCACATGCATTTGAGAGTCGGACATACTGATCCGTAAACTGCCACGGCACCATATCCTCTAGCCATGCAAGATTGTACTTCTCCAAAGCGCTGCCGAGACGAATGCAGTCCTCAATACCAATATGACCAAAGTGGTCTGTGGCAAGCGGAATCTCGTAACCGATGATTTCCCGCACAGTTTCGACATACTCACATAAAAGCGCAATTCCCTTTTCCGTTAGACGGATACTGGTGAACGGATGCATTAGGTTACTCGTATTTAGGTGTCCTGACGGTGCAGAAAGGGTTCCCGGAATGTCCCTAATGAGTCCAATACCAACGTCCATTTTCAAAAAAGTAAACCCCCGGTCCATCCGCTCTTTGAGTTTTTTTCCCATCTCCTCCGGATCTTTAAGTGACGGTGTATCGGCGTAGCAGCGGATCTTGTCACGGAACTTTCCGCCCGCGAGTTGGTAGCAGGGAACGCCGTAAGCCTTACCCGCCAAATCCATTAATGCCATCTCAATACCGCATACGCCGCCGCCTTGACGAGCGTGGTGCCCGAACTGCTTAATCTGACGAAAGATCTTATCGACATTGCAGGGGTTTTCTCCTAATATCCGACTTTTGAGCAATAGTGCGTATGTTTTGCTCGCCCCATCGCGCACCTCACCGAGTCCGTAGATCCCCTGATTCGTGTCTAGCTTGAGAATCGGACCGCCGGTCCTTGTCTGCGTAAGGCGCATGTCAGTAATTTTCAGTTCAGACGGCCGAGAATTTGTGTTCACATTTGATGAAATTTCTGTACTTGTCATTATTTCTCCTTAAAATAGAGGTGATGAGTTAGGTAAATCAAGCTGTGGGTGCTGAACACATTAGCTTTGAATTCCGATTCATTGAGGCTCCATATGTCGTCGCCTGTATACCTCTCATCCCCGAAACTCTGCACACTCTTTAGCCCAAAATCTCAAGGGCAGTATCCAGTGCTGTTAGATGAGCTGCTATCCGTTGATCAAGGGTCCAATTGGTCGGAGTTTCGCAGGTCATCACGTGATCCGCATTGAAACGAAAGATGTAGGGAGCAAAGCCTATATCTCCCCAGGCAGGATCCACCTGAAAGACACCGTCAGCGATCAGCAGATCGCTTTCCCCCATTTCTCCATCAATCTGACCAATCTTTTCGATCTGGCGAGTAATTTCAGGGCCGATCCATCGCTTGTTGCGTCGAGCTTCGTAGAAGTATACCCCCTTTGCTTCCCAATCTTCATGAAAGTCGATGCAGAAATCGAAACGCTGTCCATCAATTGTTCCCTTGACAATATCGATTTCAGCGATGCCGGTCTCTTCAAATGAGCGATTCAGGTCCACGCCCCGTTTGTTTTCCCGTGTGTTGTGCACGTAACCGTAGGGATTGATACACGGTAGAATCAGGAATTTGAAACGTTGCAGCAGGTGGGTGTTATCCCGCTCCAAAAAACGCAGAACTGATGCGGGCCCGGCGGGTTCATCACCGTGAATTCCGGCAGCGATTAGCACGTTCTTGTGCACCCCCTGATCAGCCTCCAACGAAACACGATGGATGGGATAGTCGTCCACAACTCCTACGGTTTCTATCCGTGTATTGGATGACCTTAAGGATACCAACCGTTCCACGAAGCCGGTATAATCTCGGTGAACCACCCTTTGCACTCCTCTAAAGTTCCTGGGTTTTTACCCACTCCTCAAAGTCTGCGTTAATTTCATCCGACCATGCTCTATCAATTTCGCCGGGGGTATATTTCCCCTCTTGCAACCGTTGATGCCCAAATCGATCGCGCATCCGAATATCCTCAGAACGTTCAACGACCTGCTGTGCAAGGTGTGGTGGAATAAAAATGAGTCCCTCGCGTCTTCCAAGCACGATATCTCCCGGCATGACTGTCGTTTCGCCAATACGGACCGGAATATTAATTCCCGTCAAAGTGACATCGGCGATAGCGCTCGGATCAACTCCGCGCACAAAGGTTGCAAAGTCCGGGAGGCTATAAATACCGTCGAGGTCACGGATGCCGCCATCAATGACCATACCGGTTTTGCTACGCGCGAAAATCGCATTGCCGAGGTTATCACCCGCGAAAGTGCCGTTCTTTACCTTCCCAAATAGGTCAACAACAATGGTATCATTTTCAACGAGCGTATCAATCACCCATGAGTTTTGTCCGCCGATACGTTCATCTTTTTCTCCCTGTTCTGCGACGACATTCTGCAAGTCCGGACGTAACGGAACAAACATACACGTCACCGCTCTACCGACCAAGACACGGTCTGGATGTAGGTTCATCCAATCCCCATCAAACTGAAAACGGTAACCGTTCCCTTGGAGTACGCCCCACGCTTCCTCAATCGTGACCTTTTTCATCCGTTCAACGATATCGTCTGGCACGTGAGGTCTTCCGTCAGGGAAACGTTCACCTTCCCACTCTCTTGTAATTTCAAGAATACTTTCTTTATTAATAAGTTGCACAGCTGTTAATTATCCTTCCATATTGAGCTAAAGTAACCATCCGATGAAATGGACGAATCCATTTCTTCTCTATGCCATCCCTGCTTGTGCCCACACTGTATCTAACGATTCAGCGGCGGTCTTTGCAGCCTCCTGCGGCGCCATTGCATTAATCTTCGCACTGAAAGGCTCAACCGTTACCGGACCATCGTAGCCAATACCGTCGAGAATCTGCATCAATTCTGCGAGTGGAATTACCCCCGTCTCGGCGGGGAGGCAGCGCACGCTGTCAATCTGATCGTCCGGGTCAATTCCCGCAGGGGCATCATTAATGTGGACATACACCACATCTGCTTTGGACAGCTTTCTGACATCATCAAGTGTGGAACGGCAGGTATACCAATGCCACATATCGAACAGCAGTCCGACGTTACCTGTCCCAATTCCAGCGGCGAGTCCGAGCACCGCATCCATCGTATAGGTGAACAGATGTTTTGCTGGTTTACGGCTCGTCGCTGGACCGATAAACTCAAGACCAAGCGAATGCCCATAATCCTTCAAAATCTCCGCAACGGGACGCAGCCGTTTGATGTGAAAATCCCAATTCTGTTGGAATGAAAGATCATTTGAGCTCGGTGACACAACAGTTGTCGTGCGATGGCAGCCGAGATCTGCGGCGAGTTTCGCTAGGTCGGGCAGCTGCGATAGGCTCTCGTCGAACTCCGCGTCGCTTCCACGATAGTTGACTGCCAATCCCCAACCGCCTATCTTCAAGCCTGCCTCTGCCCAGAGACTTTTGATATGATCGACGGAGTGTTCGTTCGCTAGTGTATTCGCTTCGCTGATATTTAGGTCTAACCCTTCAAAGCCTGCCGACTTTGCCAATGCTAGCCCTTCTTCGATATTCGCCTGAATGCCAATGGCACCCGGACTCAGATTTTTGAACATATTATGCCTCCATGTACAGTAGTGAAACGTGAAGCGTGAAGCGTCAAAACAATTAGTGCATCGGTTCATTTTGCGGGTTCATTGATTCATTAAATGAACTAGTGAGCTCATGTACTAATGGACTAATCCCATCAAGCACCTCTAGTTGTCGTCCACTCGATACTTCTCCAATGCATCCAGATCCAACTCACAACCCAATCCGGGATCTTGGGGCACTGGCGTGTAACCCTTCTCGAAAGTGAATCCTTCCGTAATTAGGTCATCTGCACGAGTCCAACTGCCGACGAAATCGCTGGCGAGGACGCAGTTGGGTGCGACGGCGGCAGCATGAAGATAGGACCGTTCCATTATCCCAAGATCGTTGCCGGATCCGTGCCATACAGGGATGCCCGCTGCTTGTGCTATCGCAGCGGTCTTGACAAAGTTGACCATTGAGCCACCAAGGTTGAGATAATCCGCTGCGTCAGCGCGAATCGCTTTAATTACATCTGATGCCCCTCCGAGGTGAAGTGCCAATGGAAACGGCAACTGTCCACGCATGTATCGATACTGGGCGAGGACATCGTCCCGCAAGCCTTTCTTCGGGATGGGGTCTTCAAATACTTCGACGTTATCCAGCTCCTTTATCTGCTCAGCGAGTTCAAGCGTTTGTTCGACCGTATAAAAACGTTCATTCGGATCGACCGTCATTTTGAAGTCTGACCCACCGACCTCCCAAACTGCGCGTATCCGTTCCACCATCGGTTCTTGGATGCGGCATTTCGTTTTGAGCCCGGTGAACCCTCGCTCAATGGCAATCTCTGTACTACGTGCCGTATGCTCCGGCGTCTGATGCCCAATCCAGAAATCTGCTCGTACCTTATCCCGACAAGCACCACCCAGAAGTGCGTGAGCAGGCACATCCAACCGCTTGCCAACGAGGTCAAAGACCGCCATTTCAAACGCCTCATATCCCCTAGGATAGGGCCCCGCATCTATCTCCCAATCTTCAGGTGATTCAGGACTCGGCTTGAGTGGCTCTGTGCGAAAGACGTTCTGCAAACACATCTTCATCGCATCTCTGCCTTTTAACTCCTCAGCCGCTTGCGCCACCGCTTCTGTTGATTGACCTCTCCCTGTTTCACCAATGCCGGTGATGCCCTCATCGGTATGCAGCCTAATAATCTGTTTGGGCACTCTCGCCCAATCCGGATAACCGCCGTATTCCTCGCTATGCACCGCTTCGGGAAATACTGGAACCACAACCGTCCAAACATCGATTTGTGTAATTTTCATCAAAATCTCCTTTCTACCAATTGTGCCGCCCAACGTAAAGCCCTCGATCTTCCAAAGGCAACGATACCTTCGCGCCACCATGCCGTTGCGATTCAATGAAGCCGAGGATCATCTCCTGACTGCGACAAGCGATCTGAATATTGCCTGTCGTTTCGCGTCCCTCCTCAATTGCCGCAACGATGTCATCTATTGCCCCAACCGTTCCACTTTTGCGTGGTGGTTCAGGGAACGGGACCTCTTCGAGGATGTTCCACTTATCCTGAATCTTGCGCCATTGACATGCCACACTGTCATTGAAGGTGCGGAGCTTGCCCCTTGAGCCGCTGACCTCAAACTCAAAGCCACCACTCGCTAGCAGGTAGCCACGAACACCGTTTTTGAACCTCACATATCCCATTGGAATCCCCGGATCGTCGTCCACGCGATTCCCGACAAAGTCCGCTAAATCGACGTTCACGTCGCCTTGCACATACTCGATTTCAGAATCGCTCGCTAAATAAAGCAACATGTCAGAGGTATGTGTGTGTCCCCACTGCGCTGCGCCTATGCCGGCATGGCCAACTACGGCTTGGATTTCACCCAGCTCTCCCTGATCTATCAGTGCCCGCATCTTCTGAAAGAGCGGCATATAACGACGTTGTGTGCCGTAATTGAATTTGACGCCGTGCTTCTCGCACGCTGCTAACATTGCGTCTGCCTCTTCCATCGAGCAGCAGAGCGGTTTCTCGCAGTAGATACCTTTGACTCCATTTTCCGCTGCAAAGATTGTGATTTCGGCGTGCGTCGCCGGACGGGTGGCGATACTCACAATATCTGGCTTTTCCTTCCGGATCATCTCGCGATAATCGGTGTAGCCTCCAGGGACGTTGTACCGTTTTTGAATCGCTTCTACCTTTTCCGGGAGGACATCCGAAACCGCAATCAGATTCGTATGTTCTGAGGCTATATGCCCGGCAGCGTGCGAATACGGAATCCACCGAAAACTTTGGGGATGGTCTCGAACTTCGTCATCAATTGTTGCGCCCATCCGACCGCAGCCGATGAGGCAGGCACTGTATCGTTTCGACATGTCTAGCTCCTTAATTGATTCTGAGCATCTCTATGGAACAGTCGAGTGTATCTCCATTGAATTAGCGACCTATTCTATTACGCCTGTAACGTTGCTGTCAAGCAGAAATCCGCAAATACTATGGCTATTTAACTCCTCGTTTTTTGACCGATTTTGCTAGGTAGAAGGAAGATTCTGCCTACATCGTAGGCGTGGACATGCTCTCGTACCGTTCCGAGCATTCCGATATATCGGAACGCTCGCGGACTTCCCCCGCCGTAGCCTTTATCGGGAGATTGCGGCTGTGGGAGAATGAACTATCAAATGGACTTGATGTTTTGGCATATTCTGATATAATGTATATTAGATTGGTCTATGTTCAGAAATCATTCGGCAGCAACCGCATTTTGCACCTCCTTTGGCTATAGATCCCACCGGTCAGGTTTACCAGTCTGACTGCAGCAATGAACCCAATAGTTTTCACGTTTCACGTTCTTACATCTATTCTTAAGAAGGCGGACTTTCCAATGCAAACACCTACTAAACCAAATCGACCTCGCGCCCGTGAACTTGGCATCCAAATTGGGGTTCTACCGACCGGCGCACTCAACGGAATGACCGATGTTCCCGGCGTGAAAGTGGGACATGTCACGCGCATAGTGGGTGAAGGCCCTCTCTCCCCCGGCAACGGTCCAATCCGCACAGGCGTGACAGCCATCTTGCCGCACGACGGTAACATCTTTCGTGAAAAGGTCATCGCAACGGCACATATCATCAACGCGTTCGGCAAATCAATCGGTTTGCCACAACTGCTTGAGCTGGGAAATATCGAGACCCCGATTCTGTTAACGGGTACGCTCAACGTCTGGACTGCTGCTGACGCCCTTGTAGATTATGTCTCAGCGCAGAATCCGGGTGTCTATTCGTTTAATCCAATCGTCGGTGAATGCAACGACAGCTTTTTAAACGATATTCTAGGCCGGCATGTTCAGCGAGAGCATGTCTTTGAGGCGTTGGAAACTGCGTCGCATACGAATATTGAGGAGGGTGTTGTTGGTGCCGGCGTAGGTATGAGCGGGTTTGGTTGGAAAGCCGGGATTGGAACCGCTTCGCGTGTGGTGCAAGTGGACGAAACTGCGTATACGACTGGTGTTTTGGTCCTGACCAATACCGGAGGCGCCTCCGATTTAAGGATAGACGGCTTTCCGGTTGGGGAGCACCTAACGCCGGAGGATATCTCAGAGGAACGACCGGGTTCGATCATGATCATCGTTGCGACGGACGGGCCGCTTTCCCACCGACAGCTCACCCGCGTTGCCAGACGGGCGACATTTGGACTCGCACGAACTGGGGCAATAGCATCGCATGGCAGCGGGGATTTCGTTATCGCCTTTTCAACGGCCAACCGTGTCGGGAGTTCTGAAGACGGGGCTTCACCGTTAACGTTTCCTGATGAGGGTGCGCTAAGCCTTCTCTTTCGCGCTGTAATTGAAGCGACCGAAGAATCAATTATCAACTCACTGCTCAAAGCGCACACGGTTGTCGGTCGTGACGGTAATACAAGGCACGGCATTCCAATCCGCCGCATCCTCGAAATCATGGAACTCCAACCATCCGAAGCACCCTCTTGGGACGAATAAGATCTCAGCAGCATAAGCAGCCCCGTCGGCTTCTGTGTTTACCTACGCGGCTACATGTCCGACTATCTCCAAACTGCCAATTTTCCACGTGACATCAATATCGACTTCTGCTAAAATAACCCAAACGAGATCCTCTCGGACTTGCCTGATAGGTTTACTTGTGGCGACAGGTTTCCTAATCTGTCACCGCACACAGTCCCGTAGGTTGGGCATCTTGCCCAACCTAAAAAGCCCCAGAGGGACGATAGGTGTATAGCACATCGGTAAACCAATTCTCTAAAGCCCCAGTGGGGCGACAGGTGTGTCGTAAATTTGGTTATTTCTTGTACGCGCTGGGTGTGAAAACCTGACCTACAGGTTGTCTAGCAACTTGCGTTTATAGTAGATTTTAGAATTAATGAGACACTCCAAATGCACAGCCAACCCCCTAATCAGGTGGAAGCGAGGAAGCAGGTGTGTGAGGAAGCGGGGGAGCGAGGGTGAAACACAATAAGAATCTGAAAATCAGTTAGATGGAGGCGTTTCAAATGAGAGATCC
Source organism: Candidatus Poribacteria bacterium (assembly GCA_022822785.1). GTDB lineage: Bacteria > Poribacteria > WGA-4E > WGA-4E > PCPOR2b > PCPOR2b. The sequence continues at coordinate 8,917 of JAJEAL010000024.1, read as the reverse complement.
ATACAGGGAGCAAATGACGAGTAACATCGGTGTGTATCATGTCTGTCGCGAGTTGTCCGAACTGGGGTGGAACGCAAATCCAATAGAGCCGCGCAGGATGAATGCGCGCAATCTCATCCGCTGTGAGAGTGAGGCGGGTGGGGTTATCTGCGTCCAAGTGAAGAGCCTCAGCGGTCAAGGTAATGCCGTTGGCGCGGCTGCTCCCGACAGAATCGCAGGCGATTATTGGGTGATTGTCCGAAATGTGGCTTCCGGCACACCAGAGTGCTACATCCTGTTGACCGATGAAATAAAAGCAAATATAACGACGGAGACAAATAGGCAGGGCAGAATATCATATTTTTTCGACTTCAGGGTTGGCCAATCAAGAAGTTCCAGATATGATATCGAACCATTCAAAGAGGCATGGGAATGGATAGGCAGCGGATTTGCTAACCGATAAAAGGAGATGCAACCGTCTCCTCCCCACCCCGCTTCCCCACTCCCTCGCCCCCTCTGGTTTTCAGGGGGACTTTGGAAACTTCGCGAAAGTCGGAGTTATTGGTAGATGTTTACTTATTTATCTAATTCACCATAAATCGGGTATCCGGTCAGATAGCCAAAAACTAAGATAGCATTTTAGACACTAAAAACAAAATATAAAAAGGAGCAAATATGGAACAATCCAACACAAATGTCAGTGATTCTTCAGGGGAGAAGGTCGATGGCGGCTGTCTGCCCGATTGGGAAGTCGCCGATCTACCCGCTCCGCCACCCTACCGCTTCAGCCGCGCATTTCGGACTGTTTTGGGACCAGGGATTATCGCATTGGGCGGGTCGATAGGTAGTGGTGAGTGGCTACTCGGTCCCGCAATCACCGCACAGTACGGCGGACGGCTCCTGTGGATTGCGACAATTGCCATCCTGCTCCAATCCTTTATCAACACGGAATCAATCCGCTATACAATTTATACCGGGGAACCGATGTTCAGCGGTTATATGCGTTGCAAGCCGGGCTCGCGGTTCTGGGCGTTTTTTTATTCCGGTATAGATTTCTTCGGGATCTGGCCCGGCTGGGCAGCGACCGCTGCCACAGCCATCGCGGCAGCGTGGTTGGGATATATGCCGGGGGAAGCCGACCAGGGAACAGTGCGATTTTTTGCATACCTTGCTTTCTTTTTATGTCTCGGAATTGTGTTGTTTGGCAGAAAAATATACAATGCCCTCGAAAAGGTCCAACTGGTCATGGTCGTTTGGATTATCGGCTATCTGCTTTTGATCGATCTGTTTATGGTGCCACCCAAGGTGTGGTGGACTGTAATCAAGGGATTCTTTAGCTTTGGCGCATTGCCGTCGGCGGAGGGCGGTAACGTCGATTGGCTGTTGCTCGGCGCGTTTGCTGCCTATGCAGGAAGCGGTGGACTTGGCAACGTCGGTATCAGTAACTACGTGCGTGATAAGGGGTGGGGTATGAGCAGCCTTGTCGGCGCGATCCCCTCTCTGATTGGCGGTCAACAGGTAACGCTGACCCATATCGGCAAAGTTTTTCGGATAACCCCTGAAAATTTGGAACGCTTCCGCGAATGGTGGAAATATAACCGTTTCGAGCAGTATTACATCTGGGTCATCGGCTGTTTCTTTGGTCTGGCACTGCCCGCCATGTTGACAATTGCTTTCGTTCCTGCAGGGCAAGAGATTGATCAATGGTCAGCTGCAGCATTTCAAGCGGAAGGACTTGCCGCAAAAGGTGGACAGATTTTCTGGTATCTCACCCTGCTATGTGGATTTTGGGTGCTTTTCTCAACCCAGTTGGGCGGTGTAGACGGAGTCCCACGTCGCTACACAGACATCATCTGGACCGGATTTGCAAGTGCACGGAAAATGGAAGAGCACAATGCCAAATGGATCTATTACCCAATCCTTGTTATCTATATCCTCTGGGGTGTTGTCGCGCTCTATCTAGCAAAGCCGTTTTTTATGATTCTGGTTTCCGCGACAATCGGAGGATACTTGCTCGTGATTACTGCGCTGCACACCCTTTACGTGAATAGAAGGTTCCTACCGAAAGAGATTCAACCCTCCATTTGGCGGCAGATTGGACTCATCGCGTGTGCAGGATTCTATTCAATCTTCGGGACATTGACAGTCAAACAGACTGTAGTTCCTAAGTTGGTTTCGCTTATTTCTGGATAGGAGAAAACGAATTGGATCTAAATCTGAAAGATAAAGTTGTCATCGTTACCGGTGCCAGTCGAGGCATCGGGAAAGCAATTGCGCTCGGCTTCGCAGCGGAAGGTGCAAAGTTGAGCATCTGTGGAAGAACCACGGAGACACTCGAGGCCGCTGCGAACGAGGTTAAGGCACTCGGAGCAGAGGTGTTTACCCAGCTTGCCGACGTCACAGAAGGTGAGGACGCCGAAGCATTTGTGGGTGCGACGTTAGACCGGTATGGACGGGTCGATGTGCTGATTAATAACGTCGGTGGGAGCAAGTGGACGCCGACTCCGGAGATTTCGGATGAGGAGTGGCACGAAATCATCGACCTGAACCTCGTTTCCGCTGCCCGGATGAGTCGAGGGGTTATCCCGACAATGCAGGCGCAAGGCGGCGGCGTTATCATCACCATCTCGTCCATTTACGGACGGGAGGGCGGTGGACATATCACCTATAATGCAGCGAAGGCGGCGGAGATTAGCATGTCGAAATCCCTCGCGGGTGAACTTGCCAAAGACAACATCCGCGTCAACAGCGTTGCTCCCGGTTCGATACTATTCCCCGGCGGCGGCTGGGAACGGCGGCAAAACGAAGACCCAGAAGGGATCGCTGCATTCGTCGAAAGCGATATGCCGTTGGGACGGTTTGGAAAACCTGAAGAGGTCGCAGACGTTGTGGTATTTCTCGCTTCTGACCGCGCAAGCCTCGTTACCGGTGCGTGTCTCAACGTCGATGGTTGTCAGTCAAAGTCGAATATTTGAGATTCAGTTGAATGAACCTTTGCTCACACGTGAATCTCCGCAGTTTCATAACACACGGTGTTTATGCTCTTGGAATCGCATTGTATAATGACGGATTAAACCCAACAAAAAATGTATCTCCAATCTCTACCGTGGGAGCACGTAGATTGCCGCTTCGTCCCATAACTGCTTTGAGAATTATCTCTTGTGAATCGGCGTTTGGGTCGAAAACATTGACGTTTTTGCCTTTAGCAACGTGAATGGATTGGGCGGTTTTAATACGGTCCCAAACCTCGGTTGGATCCAGCTTCTCCTTACGGGCGTCTGTTCGACTATCTACCTGAATGTTGTTTGCGTCAAGAAACTCTTGCGCTTTTCGACAAGACGTTCAGCTATTTCTAAAAAACATCCAACTTGCTGTCATTAACTTCCTCCATTTTTTATGATTTTTGTATGGGTTAGCGAGAAGGTTTATACACTGCTATTCCTACGATTTGATGTGTAACAGATTTTTCCGCCAACAACCGTCAATAGGTTCTCAGAAGAACTATCAAGAATCTGTTCAATGACAGGACGACTATCATTTGGAATCTGCACCGCAATGACATCCGCCTGCCAACCTTTCTCCAATCGTCCGACCTGTTCCAAACCTAGTGCCTTTGCACCGTTACAAGTCACCATGTCGAATAACGTTTCAGGACGAATACACGGTTGGGTGCGTGCGAGAAACTTCAGCTCATCGAGTAGGCTCAGAGACCAATTGCTCGCCAGACTATCGGTCCCGATGGCGACACTGATTCCCCGGTCAACTAGTTGCTTGATGGGGTGGTCAGTATGATAGAAGTAGTGGTGGCTCCGTGGGCAGAACACCACAGATGCACCGCTCTCAGCCAGGATTGTCACATCGGCGTCAGTCAGGTAATTGCAGTGGGCTAAGAGCGATTTTTTTTGCAAGACCCCCAACGTTTTCATATACTGTATCGGTGTTGTTTGCGGAGGGTGCCACCCAGCTGTTGAAATACCAAACGCTTCTAGGTAGCCCACAAACGCACCCGTACCGCTGGAGAGAAATTCAAGTTCCTCCTTGGTTTCCGCTATATGCGTGCAAATTGACAAACCGGATGCGACACATTGACGATAAATATCAGCCGATGTAGAATAGGGGGCGTGTGGTGACAATGCAGGTGTCAACAACGAATCGGAAACTGGGGGAGTACCCAAATATGTCGCCAGTCGAGCGAGCCCCGTGTAGTTGCTGTCGCCCGAAAAACCGAGCATCTCACAGAAAACCACCTTCCGAATCGGAGTATCCCTTAGAATCTGTGCGGATCCCCCGGTTCCGTCGATATCTCCCACGGTTGTCGCCCCACCGGCTAAACTTTGCTGCACTCCTTGACGAACAGATGGTCCTATTGCTGAAGGGGTCCGCTTCCCAACGATTTGGAATACCCAATCGGTAAATTTGGGGGTGCGTTGAACCGAATTGGCGCTGCTTGTTAGATCAAGATGGGTATGTGCATTCACCAAGCCGGGGGTGAGGGTCGCTTCATCGAGGTCGTGTATCGGGGGAGTGCCCCCCTTCCGAATTGTCGGATAAAGTCCGACATCAACAATCCTTGAGCCTTGAATGGCAACCGCACCGTTCTCAATAATCGTGCGGCTATCTGGCATTACATATTTTGCGCGTAAAATCATATAGAATCCCAACTGATTCCTGTAGAGGCAACCCTCGTGGTTGTCCATCGTATTAGATTCTCTTTGTGCTTTGCTCTCTTTTTATATGCGCCTCAACAAATAAGGAACTTCTATGAATTCCAAGATTACCGGACATGCAACCTCACAAGCAACACAAGCCTTCGCGGATCGGATGAACGCCTATAACCCCTCCTTCGAGGCGAATGCGTATCGTCGGCTCACCGGCGCGGACCTGATAACGTCCAAAATCGGCTACGGCACATACCGTGTGCATAATGAAGACGAAACGCAGGCTGAAACACTGGAAACAGCAATCGGATCGGGATGTAATCTGATTGATACATCCAGCAATTATACTGACGGCGGCAGTGAAACCTTGATCGGAGAGGTCCTACAGAAGATGATTTCCACCAACAAGATTAAACGGGAGGAAATCATCGTTGTTTCCAAAGCCGGCTACATGCAAGGACAAAACCTCGATCAAGCACAGCAACGGGAGACAGCAGGCAATCCGTGGGAAGAGGTTGTCAAATATATGGATGGTTGTTGGCACTGTGTCCATCCCGATTTTCTAATCGATCAATGGACGCGTAGCACAGATCGACTGGGACTGGAAACTATCGATGTTTACCTACTGCATAACCCGGAGTACTTCCTATCCGATGCCAAAAACCGATCTGCCCAATCTAGCTGGGACACGATTCAAGATGCCTTTTATAACCGCGTCTACCGGGCTTTTGTGCAGATGGAACGTTTTGTAGCCGATGGAAAAATCCGCTACTACGGTGTTTCGTCGAATACGTTTCCTTCTCACCAAACCGACTTTGAGCATGTTTCCCTCAACCGCGTTTATGAAGCGGCTACCAAAGCGGCAGAGACTGTGTATGGAGATCATGCAGTGAACCACTTCAAGGTTATTCAACTTCCGTACAATCTACTTGAGTCCGAGGCGCTGACAGAAGCGAATAACAAAATCGACGGGAAACGGATGACTGTTCTTGAGGCGGCGCAATCACTTGGGCTTGGTGTTCTTGTGAATCGTCCCCTGAACGCTTTCAAGGACAATCGGATGACCCGCTTGGCCCAATATGAACACCGTCCGAACGCTGATTATCCTCAAATGATGTCCTTAGCAGAAGGCACGTTAATCCAAATCGAGACAAGGCTGCAAGATACACTGAGGGATTGGGGGATTTTCGATTCGGTGCAAAACCAGGTGAATGTACATCTTTTCTACGATGTTGCCCAACAACTCGGTGGATTTATGTCGCGTGTCCAAGATCGCAATCATTGGGAACAGATTTTACAGCAGCACCTGATTCCACAGATTAATGCCTACCTGCGGCAGACCGGAGTCGCCTGTCTGAATCAACACCAAACAGAATGGGAAGGCTTGCTCGGTCAATATGTACAGGCACTCAACACGCTGTTTGTAATCATAACGGAAATCTTTAACCGTGTGGATGCGGAGAGGGTTGAACCGATCTCTCAGGCTTTGAATCGGCATCTATCCGACACTCAAGCGGCTTTAACGCTTTCTCAACGAGCCCTGAACTTCGTGACTTCATCGCCGGGGGTGTCCGTTGTCCTGAATGGAATGAAACGCGAAGAATACGTTGAAGACGCGCTGGGGATTATGGAATTAGCTAATTTTCCGCAACCACTTGCGCTCATCGAAAGTATAGCGCGTGAAACATAAGGATTTTCACACTTCACGCCTGTATCAGTAATCCCATCGAGCAAGTTCCATCCAAGCGGTAAGTTCGCGTTGCGTCGGTGTGAGACGTTCTCGGATCTCTGGCGGAAAGTAGAAGTGATGACAATTTCGACGCTCACGGGTCATGACGTTGTAATGTGCGTGGACGTAATTATAGTAAAGGTTCGATCGAACCGGCTGTGTGGTTTTAGGTAACCCGTCGTGGATGACTGTTTCCGAAAACATTAGTACATCACCCGCCTGTCCGGTGACTGCGATGGCGCCGGGCATTTCTAAACCTTTGTAGTCCCGCCAAGTCAGATCGAAATTGCTTTTGTGGGAGCCGGGCAGCGCGACAACGCACCCGTCCTCCGCGCCATTGTCTGTGAGAAAGAATACGACATTAAACATACGACTTCGGATAACCCCGTTGCTATACGAATAGTCTGTGGTGGGAACGCCGCGATGCCAACCTCCCTGTTCCGCGCCACAGAATTTAGAGATGGACCAGGTGTTAATAAGCTGAGGTTCACCGACGAATTCGTACAGATAGGGCAGGATGCGCGGATGGTCAATCAGTCGATCGAAGATACTGTGGAGTCGTGGCAGACCGTTGAGCCGAATCTGATGGACTCGATTCGTTTCGCGAGTGGGGCGCCCGGGGCCGACTGTTTCCATCCATGCGTCCTCATACGTCCGGTTTTCAAGGGTGTTCAGGACTTCCAAGTACTCCGCACATTCATCAGAAGAGAGCGCGCTTCGGAGAACTAGAAAGCCGTTAAGATCAAAGAGAAAACGTTCCTCGATACTAATCCGTGTATTTTGAGGTTTTGACATTTTTTTGCCTTTAGTCGTGGTACAATTGATTGTGCTGCTACAGAGACAGTAGATTCGCGATTTTGCGCTGCACTAGACGATCTCTGTGAGGATCTCCGCCTGAAGATCCAAGTTAGTTTTTTTTAACTACTGTTGTACAAAATCCGCTATCACTTGTTCAGGATGCCTCATGCAAAACCACCCCGTATTTATGCGCCGGAAGCGCCAATCCTCCGATTACCTCTTTGGTTTCCTCGAACTCCATTTCCCCCATGACCCACACGTCTACCTCGTATGGTACGTCCGTTAAACACGCTCGCAGTCGCTGCCTCTCATCGTGCTTGACCACCGGATCGGCTGCGACCACCAACAGATCGAAATCGCTATCGGGGTGTTCCGTCTCCTGCGCCCGCGGTCCATACAGGATAATCTAGCGTATCAGTTGATCCGTTCTAGCGAGAATACGCTCCTTCAAGAGCAATGCAACTTGGCGTTCTTGTTCAACGGTCATAGTCTTCTCCTTAGCAGATGGATTTATTGAGGAACGTAAGTCCTATTGGGTTTAAGTGCCCCCACTTTGATACTCGCAACCTCCGCCTTTCCAATTTTCGCATAAGGGGATTTGCTGAACACCTGAATTTCCACCAAACCTGCCCGACGGATTGAGTCCAGATATTGGTCTTCAGGCAGTGCTCCAGAAATACAATTCGCCCAGTTGCCAATCGTTGATCTCAGCCACTCAGGCAGATGGTTCGCAACGATGTCCGACACCAATAACTTCCCGCCCGGCTTGAGGACGCGATACGCTTCCCGAAAAACCGGATTTTTGTCCGGTGCCAAGTTAATCACGCAGTTAGAAATAACCCAATCAACGCTTTCATCGCCGACCGGCATTGACTCAATTTCACCTAATCGGAACTCAACATTTTTTGCGCCTGCTTCCTCTGCGTTCTTTCGTGCTTTTTCAATCATCTCTGGTGTCATATCGACGCCAATCACCTTCCCGCTTTCGTTGACGAGCTGTGCTGCGAGTAACACATCAATGCCTGCTCCTGAGCCAAGGTCGAGTACAACCTCGCCCTCACAAATGTCAGCGTACATCAGGGGATTTCCACAACCGAAAGAGTTCTCAGCAGCATCGGCTGGGATACTAGAAAGCTGCGTATCCGTGTATCCGTTCTGATTTGCGGATTCCTCTGTGAGGGAGGCTTCAATATCAATCTCTATACCACAGGAGTTAGCAGGTGAACAACAGGATTCACCGCTTTTTACCAGACCTGCATAGTGTTCACGGACAGCTGTTTTAATCTGTTCTGCATTATGGGTTGTCATATTATGCCTCTTGGTGTTCAATTTAAGTCAGTCAACGACTCCGGTTGGCAACTCAAGGTTCATATATCTTCTAGCAGTCGGTAGGTCGAGAGTTTTCGCCCGGCTCGCTCACCATGATGCCTATCGTCGAGATTTATCTAATCTTGCTGGTAAGCCCCATCTCTTTAGAGTGGGGCTGTAGCCAGCCAAGTCTCCTGAATCGTCTAAAAATTGTTGATTTTGCAGGTGAAATAGGGTATAGTTGTTTTGTCTTTCGTGGGAGAGTTTCACCCCCGACCACCTCGTCGGGGTCTCCCACATTCCAGTGAAACGGATATGAAAGACAGAAAGACACTCCCCTGAAGACCTACAAGTTCAAACTATATTCCAATCACGGCAATAGTAAGCTGCATAACTCGAAGGAGAGGACGTAAGACCATCTTCGGATGGCTGTCGTTGTTGATAG